>CAVXDM010000014.1:0-51500 GCA_963760455.1 uncultured Alphaproteobacteria bacterium | reverse complement strand
GTGGACTACTTAGAGCCGGGGCGAGGTCCCCCCTCACCCTCTTCCCTCTCCCCGTTGGGGCGAGGGAACCCCAGAATTTCCGCTGCGGCTATACGGGCGTCCCTTCTCCCATCCGCATCCGCCGCGGATGCGGAAACCGGAAGTTGCAGCTCGCCAAGGCGAGCTTGCGGGGAGAAGGATAGGATGAGGGGGGCTTTTGCCGCTGCGTCAAGCACGGGATGACGCGAAACCTAAACTGCCATGAGCGAGAGCCGGTGCTGCTGGCCTGGCTCCGGGCCGTCCCAATCCTGCAGCCGCGTCGGATAATTGCCGGTGAAGCAGTGATCGGTGAACTGCGGATAGGCCGCGTTGCGTTCCGGATACCCAAGCGCCCGGTAGGTGCCGTCCACCGAAAGGAACGCAAGGCTATCGCATTCGAGGATCTTCCGCATGCTTTCGAGGTCGTGATTGGCTGCGAGCAGGGCGCTCGTGTCGGGCGTGTCGATGCCGTAGTAATCGGGATGTTTGATCGGCGGGCAGGCGATGCGCATATGCACCTCGCGGGCGCCATGCTCGCGCATCATGCTGACGATCTTGGTCGAGGTCGTGCCGCGCACGATACTGTCGTCGATCAGCACGATACGCTTGCCGGCCACCGACAGGCTCGGTGTCGGGTTGTGCTTCAGTTTCACGCCAAGCTTGCGGATGCGCTGCTCGGGCTCGATGAACGTCCGGCCGACATAGTGGTTGCGGATGATGCCAAGCTCGAAGGGCAGGCCGCACTGGGTCGCATAGCCGATTGCCGCCGGCACGCCCGAGTCGGGCACCGGAATGACCACATC
Organism: uncultured Alphaproteobacteria bacterium; assembly: GCA_963760455.1. Classification (GTDB taxonomy): domain Bacteria; phylum Pseudomonadota; class Alphaproteobacteria; order Rhizobiales; family Rhodomicrobiaceae; genus Rhodomicrobium. Next base: position 50,679 of record CAVXDM010000014.1, on the reverse strand, counting down.
CGCATCCGCCGGGGATTCCAGGGCAAGCTCGCGGCCGAATGCCTTGCGCACATCGTAAACGCAGCGCCCGCCCATGATGGAATCCGGGCGGGCGAAATAGATATATTCGAAGATGCAGGGCCGGGCCGGGCAGGGCGGGAAGGGCTTGTGGCTCTCGATCCCGTCCTCCGAGATGACGACGATCTCGCCGTTCTCGACCTCTCTCACGAAGCGGGCGCCGATGATGTCGAGCGCGCAGGTTTCCGAGGCCAGGATGGTCGCGTCGCCGAGCTTGCCGATGACCAGCGGGCGGATGCCCAGCGGGTCGCGGATGCCGATAAGTTTTTTCATCGTCAAAAGCCCGAGCGCATAGGCGCCCTCGATCCGCATGAGTGCGTCGATCAGGCGCATGGTGAAGCCGCGCTTGCGCTCGGCGCTGCGCGCGATCAGATGCACGATAACCTCCGTATCGGAGGTCGATTGGAAGATCGCGCCCGAGGATACCAGCTCGCGCCTGAGCGTCAGCGCGTTGGTAAGGTTGCCGTTGTGGGAGAGCGCCAGGCCGCCGGTGTCGACGTCGGCGAACAGCGGCTGCACGTTCCGGAGCGCGGTTTCGCCGACGGTCGCGTAGCGCACATGGCCGAGGGCCGCGGTGCCGGGCAGGCGCTCGATGATGGACCTTTTGTTGAAATGGTCGCCGACGAGGCCCAGGCGGCGCTCGGCGTGGAACCGCTCGCCGTCGAAGGATACGATGCCTGCCGCTTCCTGCCCCCTGTGCTGGAGGGCGTGCAGACCCAGAGCGGTGAGGGCGGCGGCATCGGGGTGATTGAAGACGCCAAAAACGCCGCATTCTTCGTGCAGCTTATCGCCATCGAGGTCCAGAAGTGCGGCCTCCGCGGCGCCTATGCCAGAAATCGCGTCCAACCTTTGGTTCTCCACCAGTCCCCGCTGCCCTGCGGCCGCAGGGAATCGCCCTGAATAGCTCTCTACGTCATCGCGAAGCGCCAGAGGCGCCGAGGCGATCCAAAGCATTAGCGCCGGCGGACCTTGCCTCTGGATTGCCCGGCGCGCGCGATGCCCTTCGCAAAGACGCCGCCATGCACATGCCCACCTCTCCGTAACACGGCACGGCCGCCCGCGATATTAGCCCGCAGGCGAAGACGGCTGCCGCTCACGCTTATTGAACAACCAATCCGGATTGTCCGGCACCAAGGATTTAATGGTATCCCCGGCGCTTTCAATCAGAGGAAGCGAGCGAGCGCCCGTCACCCACCTGGGCATGTTCTGCCGCTCAACGATCTGGCCGACAATCAGATAGGCGATGACGACCAGGATCAGCCCGCGCACGAGCCCATAGACGAAGCCGAGCGTCCGGTCTATGGCGCCAACGCGGCTATCGAGCACACGCTCGGATATATTCGCGGTCAGAAGGCTGAACAGAACCAGGCTGACGATGAAGGTCACACCGATGAGGAGAGCGTCGGCCAGCATCTTCGGCTCGACTTGGCTCTCGATCGAAGCCCGGAAATTAGTAAAGGCCAAGAGCGTCACGAGCGCGGACAGCGCCCACGACATGATGGAGAGCATTTCCCGCGTCAGCCCCCGCAACATGGCGAGCAGCCCCGAGAAAATCATGATGGCGACAAGTATGATGTCGAGCACCTGAACCGGCATTGATTCACCCTTCCATGCGGATCGCGCGACACGTTCACGCCCCCAGCGTCCCCCAATGGGATCAGCCGAAGAGCGCAGCCAAATCCTTCAACTGGGCGAGGCGCGTAAGCTTGCCGGCAAAGCCGCCCTTCAAGTCCTCGCCCGCCGCCGGCAGAAATGCGGTGCTGAACCCGAGCTTCTGGGCTTCCTTCAGCCGTATGGCCATTTGTTGGACGGGCCTCAGCGCACCGGATAATCCAGCCTCACCGAAATAGACGCAATTCCTTGGAAGCGCAATGCCCGTGAGCGCCGAAAGCAGTGCCGCGGCAACGGCCAGGTCGGCGGCAGGCTCGGCAATGCGCAGTCCTCCGGCCACGTTAAGGTAAACGTCCTGGACGCCAAGCTTTACGCCGCAGCGGGCTTCGAGAACCGCGAGAATCATGGCCAGCCGGTTCTGGTCCCAGCCCACCACGGAGCGGCGGGGGGCGGCGTAGGGGGAGGGTGCCAGCAGCGCCTGGATTTCAACGAGGATCGGCCGCGTGCCCTCGATGCCGGCGAAGATGGCGCTGCCCGCCGTGCCCTCGGCATCGTGGGTCATGAAGAGCTGCGACGGGTTGGCGACCTCGCGCAGGCCGTCGCCGTGCATGTCGAAGACGCCGATCTCGTTGGCCGGCCCGAAGCGGTTCTTGGTTGCGCGCAAAAGCCGCAGATTGTGGTGGCTCTCGCCCTCGAAGGTGAGGACCGTATCGACCATGTGCTCGATCACCTTGGGGCCGGCGATCTGGCCGTCCTTGGTGACGTGGCCCACGACCACGAGCACGGGGCCGCGCGATTTCGCCAGCGCGATCAGCGCCTGCATGCTGGCGCGGACCTGGCTCACGGTGCCGGGCGCGGATTCGATGGTTTCGGTCCAGAGCGTTTGGATCGAATTCGACCACGATGAAGTCCGGCGCGCCCGCCTGCTCCACGGTGGCCAGGATGCGCTCGACGCAGGTTTCGGCGGCGAGCCCTAGCGGCGCTTGCGTGAGGCCCAGGCGTGCGGCGCGCATACGGATCTGGCCGGTTGCCTCTTCGCCCGAGAAGTAGAGCGCGCTGTGTCCCTGGCTGGCGATGGCCGCCGCGGCTTGTAGCAAAAGCGTGGACTTGCCGATACCGGGCTCGCCGCTGAGCAGCACGGCCGAGCCTTGCGCGAAGCCGTCGCCCGCCGCGCGGTCGAGTTCGCCGATGCCGGAGACGATGCGGCTAAGCGGCTTTTCCTCATGGGCGAGGGTTTCGATCTGGGCGGCCTTGGCCTTGCGCCGCGCCTTGAGCCCGGCCGGTCCTGCGAGGCTGATCGCGCTGCCTTCCTGGCTCAGGCTGTTCCACGCCCCGCAAGCCGGGCACTTGCCCTGCCACTTCGTGGAAGCCGCCCCGCAGGACTGGCAGACGTAGTCTTGAGAGCTTTTCACCATGACCGGGCCTCCCTCCCCGCGCGAAGGCGCATCGACCCCACCATAGCGGAATGAACTAAGGGAATCTCCCCTCATCCTGTCCTTCTCCCCATGGGAGAAGGAACGCCTTCTCAACGGCTGCGGCCTGCCCCCTCTCCCATGGGGAGAGGGCTGGGGTGAGGGAGATCCCCGTTCATCGCGCCATCCAGCCCTCCATTACGCCACTTCCGACCTTATCGAGGCCCGCCCCGTCCACCGCGCTCAACATTCCAGCGCGGCTTTGACGATATCGGGCTTGCTATAGGTGCTGGCGAAGGTCGAGGCGGGGTAGAAGTCCGGCGCCGTGTCGAAGCCGCGATTCACATGCCAGCCGATGAGGTCTTCGCCGCCGGGCGAGGCGGCGTAATAGCCTTGCGGCGTCCAGGCGATGTAGCGGCGGTCCTTGGCGTGCACGAACAGCGCGAGCAGTTCCTGCCCGTCCGCGAGCCGGTGCCAGCGGATGGTGCCGTCGCCATAGGCGGCCACGGCGAGCTTGCCATTGCCGGCGATGTTCACGCCAAAGGCGACGCCGGGAACGGGCTTCTGCCACAGCTCGCCGCCATCGGCGCGATAGGCGCGCAGCCACCATTCCGTGCCGAGCACGAAGCGGGAGGCGTCCGGCGCGATGGCGAGCGCGCGCGACATCTCGTAATCCTGAAGCGCGATGGGCTTGCCGTTCAGCTTCGGCGCGGTGTTGTTCTCCCAATCGCTGACGGCGAGGCCGGAGGTTTTGGGCGGCGCGAAGCCGGCCGGCGTTTGCGGCGCATCGGCGAGGCGGAAGGCGGCGAGATCGAACAGCACGGGGTCTTTCGCGCCATACCCCAAGCCGAAGCGCACGCTCCTGCCGTCCGCCGCGATGGCGAACGCGTCGCGCTTCTTGCCCCGCATATCGGCGGTGACGCCCTCCCGCCAGACGCGCTTGCCGCCGTCCGCCGCGATCAGCCCGAAGGCGGGATCGCTCGCCCCCGCCGCGATGCCGGCGCCGCAGGGCAGAAGCTGCATGATGGTGTTCTGCGACAGCGGCGCTTCCGCGCGCTTGCCCCGGCCTTCGTCTTGCCAGATTAAGACGGCGAACGTTGCCGCTCGACCGATAACGTCCCCCCGCATAAAGCCGCGCGCCATCGGCGGACCAGGCCACGTTGCTGAGATTGCCGCCGGAAATGCCGTCCGTATTGGCGGCGTAGAGCCGCTTGAGCGAGGCCGCGTCATAGACCTCCACCGCCGTTGTATCGTCGAAGCCCACCGCGAGCTTGCCGCCCTTGGGGTGCACCGCGACGCTGTAAGGCTCGGCCCCGCCCGCCGCCTTCGCCTTGGCCTCAAGCCGCCCATCCGCGCCATAGCGGCGGATCTGCCCGTCATCGGCCACGGTGAACAGCCGGTTCGCGCCGTCGAAAGCCGCGCCGTAGCTGTCCTTGCCGCCATAGTCCTTGTCTTCGGCGAGCAGCCGCCAGCTTCCCGCCTCCCAGAGCCGCATGCCTTCGCCGCCGCCAGTGTTGCGGCAAGGCGGCTGCCATCGGGCGAGAAGGCGAGATGGTTGATGACATTGCCGAGGCGGCCGAGGCGGGTGACGAGCCGGCCCGTGGCGGCTTCGAAGATGTAGACGGAGTCGTATCCTAGCGATTGCTATGCGCCGCATCCCAGCCGCCCGCCGCCACCCATTGGCCGTCCGGCGACAGCGCCACGGCATAGACCTTGCCGTCATTGCCCTCGCCGATGGGCACGCGCAGCGTGCGCAACAGCCGCGCCTCGCCGCGCCCGCCTTCCGGCAGCGCCCAGAGCCGCGCCGTCTTGTCGTGCGAGCCCGTCACCATCAGCGTGCAGGCCGCATCCACGCCGATGCGGCTGATCGGCGCCGTATGCATGCCCGGCTCGATGCGCAGGAACACATCGCCCGCCTGCGGCAGCGGCACCTCCGCCGGCTTCGCCACCACCACGCCGCCGCGCCCCGCCGACAGCTCCGCGATCTTCTTCCGCGCCAGCCGGATATAGAACTGCTTGCCGTCCGCGAAATCCGCGAGGAACGCCTCGAAATCCTCGATATCCGCCGAGGTCTTGATGTGCTCGAAGGCCAGCGCCGCCTCGCTCGCGTCCCGCGCCGCCTTCTCCACCGGCGCCGCCCCGCCCGGATGCACGCCAAGCTTCGCCAGCGCCTCGAACATCGCCTTCCTGTCGGCGATGGGGGAAATGTGCGCGACATTGAACGGCACCGGAATCCGATCCGGCTTCGCGTCCGGCGTGTGCAGGTTCAGGAGCTTGTTCTGGTCGAACGCGCGCAGCGCTTCCGCCTTGACCCACCGCGATTCGAAGGCTGGCGGCGTCCAGATGGTGATGACGGCTTTCGAGGCGTCCAGCTCGGTGTTGATGACCTCGATGAAGGTGTCGATGGGCAGCAGCCGCTGATCGAACCACACCGAATATTTGAGCGCGGCAAGCTCGGCCGCCAGCGTTTGCGTGGGTTCCGGCGCCTTCTGCGCATAGCTTAGGAAAATGTCGGCCAAAGCTCACCCCGCCTTCAGCGCCTGCCCGCGCCGCCAATGACCCGGTCTATACAGTTTTTAGCGCAATTGCCGGCAACGCTCAACGGCGCAAAGCGGCCCTACTCATCCACATAAACCCGGTGGTAGCGGCGGCCGAGCGAGGTCAGCACCTCGTAGCCGATGGTGCCGGCGCGCTCCGCGAGATCGTCCACGGTGACGCGCGCGCCGAGAAGCTCGACAAACCCGCCGCGCCGCACAGCTTCCTCCGGCGCATCGGTGGCATCGAAGGTGATCAGGTCCATCGAAACGCGGCCAAGCAGCGGCAGGCGATGCGGGCCGGCGTAGGCAGGCGCACCCTCGCGCGCGTCGCTTGCGGACAGCGTGCGGAAGTAGCCGTCGGCATAGCCCGCTGCCACGGTCGCGATCCTGGTGCGGCGCTTGAGCGTCTGCGTGGCGCTATAGCCGACCGTCTGCCCGGCCTCGGCCCAGCTTACCTCGGCGACGCGGCCGAACAGCCAGAGCACCGGCTCCATCGGGTTCGCGCCCTCGGACTGCGGCCGCCCGCCGTATAGCCCGATGCCGGGCCGCGTCAGCTCGAAGTGAAACTGTGGCCCGAGCAGGATGCCGGCCGAATTGGCGAGGCTGCGCGGTACGCCTGGAAACAGCGCCGTCAGTTCCGTGAACCGCTTGAGCTGGTCTTCGTTCTTGGGATGGTCCGCGCAGTCGCCGCTCGCCAGATGGCTGACGATGAGGCACAGGTTGAAAGCGGATCGCAGCTCCGGCGTCCGCGCGAGCTGGCGCGTCTGCTCCTCCGGCAGGCCCAGCCGCGACATGCCGGTGTCGATATGAATGGCGGCGGGCAGCGGCTAGCCCGCGCGCCTTGGCATGGGCGGCCCATTCGGCCACCTCGTCCAGGCTGCTCAGCACCGGGCGCGACGTTGGCTTCCTCGAACAGCGGCGCCGTGCCCGGAAGAAGGCCGCTAAGCGCATAGATCGCGGGCGCGGGCGAGATGCCGCGCAAAGCTTGCGCTTCGGAAAGCGTGGCCACGAATGCGGTGCGGCAGCCTTCGGCCAGGAGTGCCGGAAAAACTTGCGCCACGCCAAGGCCATAGGCGTTGGCCTTAACGACCGCCGCCGTCTCAGCGGGTGCTGCCAGTGCGCGCAGCTTGGCGTAATTGCGGCGGATGGCGCCCAGGCGGATGACGGCGACGCCGGTCGCTTGCGGGGGGGCGTCCGCTAGCTCCTGGGCAATGCGCGCGGCAAAGGGGTCAGCCATGAGGAGCAATACCGGGCGCACATCCCCTCATCCTGTCCTTCTCCCACTGGGAGAAGGAACGCCAGAATATCGCTCTGAGCGTGCAACACCGTCCCCTCTCCCATAGGGAGAGGGACAGGGTGAGGGGTTGTGCGCTTTGTTGCAGGCTGCCATGCCTCGGACATTACTCATACCGTTCCGGCAGGCGGCGGTCGTCGGCGAGGTCCCCGAAGCGCGTGATATCGGCCTGGAACTGCAGCCGCACCGTGCCCGTGGGGCCGTGGCGCTGCTTGCCGATCACCACTTCGGCGAGACCCTGGACCTGATCCATCTCGTCCTGCCATTTCTGATGCTCTTCCACCTTGGTGAGCGACGGCTCCTTGCGCGTAACATAATACTCCTCGCGGAACACGAACATCACCACGTCGGCATCCTGCTCGATAGAGCCCGACTCACGCAAGTCCGACAGTTGCGGCCGCTTGTCCTCGCGGTTCTCGACCTGTCGCGAGAGCTGCGACAGCGCGACAATCGGCACGGCCAGCTCCTTGGCCAGCGCCTTGAGACCCACCGTGATCTCGGACACCTCCTGCACGCGGCCTTCCTGCGAGCGCTTCGCCGAGCCCGTCAACAGTTGCAGGTAGTCCACCACCAGGACGCCCAGCCCCTTCTGCCGCTTCAGCCGGCGCGCGCGGGCGGCAAGCTGCGCGATGGATATGCCGCCGGTATGGTCGATATAAAGCGGCAGGGTCTGGAGTTGCATCGCCGCGGCCTGCAGGCGGTTGAACTCCTCGTCCGTGATCTGGCCGCGCCGGATCTTCTCCGACGGAAGCTGCGCCTGCTCGGCGAGAATACGGGTTGCGAGCTGCTCGGACGACATTTCGAGGCTGAAGAAGCCCACAATCGCGCCGTCCACCGCTCTCCAGAGTGCCGTCGTCCTTCTGCTGCCGTCTTGTAGGCCTTGGCGATGTTGAAGGCGATGTTGGTCGCCAGCGCCGTCTTGCCCATCGATGGGCGGCCCGCAAGAATGATGAGGTCGGAATTTTGCAACCCGCCCATCATGGCGTCGAGGTCGGTCAAGCCCGTCGAAAGCCCCGACAGCCCACCATCGCGCTCATACGCCTTGGCCGCCATCTCGACCGCCTCGGCCGTGGCATCGCCGAACGCCATGAAGCCCGAGCCGTACTTGCCCTTGTCGGCCAGGTCGAACAGCCGCTGCTCGGCCTCCTCGATCTGCGTCTCCGGCGGCGCCTCGACCGGCGAATCGTAGGCCACGTTCACCAGGTCCCCGCCGATGACGATCAGCTCGCGCCGCACGGCCAGATCGTAGATCACCCGCCCATAGGCCGCCGCGTTGATGATGGTCGTCGCCGCAGCCGCCAGCCGGCCGAGATATTGCGGCACCGTCAGCTCGCCAATCGGCGGCTCCGAATCGAAGAACGTCTTCAGCGTCACCGGCGAGGCGTGCTTGCCCATGCCGATCAGCTTGCCCATGATCTCGAACAGCTTGGCGTGCAGCGGCTCGAAGAAATGAGGCGGCCTGCAGAAAGCCGAAACGCGGTCGAACGATTCGTTGTTGATGAGGATCGCGCCAAGCAGAGCCTGCTCGGCTTCGATGTTGTGCGGGGCTTGCCGGAAGGGCAGGGCGTCCAGGCTTTCTTCAAGCGAAGGCTGGGCGGGGAGGGCGGAAAGTGCGCGGGCGTGTCTCATGACCGGGACTTAGAGCCGATTTCGAGCGATTCGCCGAACAAGCCCAAGGTTGCGATTGCAGGGGCGTGCACAGGCGAATGATTCCATTGGAATAAACGTTAAAGGGCAGCGCGCCGGCCTTGACTGATGCGAAAGCGCAGCCAGGGACTCAAATGGGGCAAAGGGGGAAAGGGAAAGGCCAGGGGGAAAAAAGGGAAGGCCAGGGGGCTGGCCCCCTGGACCCCGGTGTGTTGAGGAGTGGGAGGCACCTAGCCGCAGACGCTTGGTGCAATGCACAACGTCATTGCGAGGCGGCCCTTGGCCGCCGCGGCAATCCAGTGAAACTCGCACTGAGTTTGCCGTTTTTCTGGATTGCTTCGCTGCGCTCGCAATGACAGAACCGCAGTATGAAGCAACCGGCCATATACATAATGGCGAACAAGCGCAACGGCACTCTCTACACGGGTGTTACCTCGAACCTCATCCAGCGCGTCTACCAGCACAAGTCCGGCGCCGTGGAAGGCTTCTCCGCCAAGTATGGTTGCAAACTCCTCGTCTATTACGAGGTGATTGAGCGGATGGAAGACGCTATCGTCCGCGAAAAGCAGATCAAGGCTGGATCGCGAGACAAAAAACTCGCGCTCATCGAACGCCTCAACCCCGATTGGGCGGATCTCTACGATACTCTATTTTGAAGTGGCCTGGTTGCGGTTCCGCCCACCGCGATATTGTGCGCAACGTCATCGCGAGGGACTTTAGCCCCGCGCCGACCCAGAAGTAATATCCACGGTGCTAGTTGCCACTGGATTGCTTCGCTACGCTCGCAATGACGTTACGGCGCAAGCTTCCGGCCCGCCCGCCCCGCCGCAAGCCTCACGCGCTCATATGCCGGAGCTTTTCCATCGTCTCCAACTGCTGCGCCATCCACGCCTGAGCCTCGGTTTCCTCGCTGGCGTAGCTCTCCAGCCAGCGCTGCAACTCGTCCTCAAGCGTCGTGCCCCAAGCCTCGGCACGCGCGCGGGCCTTCTCGATCAGCGCACCCTTGGCGCTCACGGTGATGTCTTCCTGCATGGCGCGACCTCCGGAGTTTTCAGAGATAGTAAAGAGATTCGCCCCGCAACGTAACTACCTGCGCTTTTTCGCGGCCCGTGAAGCAATCAACGGGATTTGGTTTTATTCTCCACCCGGACACTGAACCTTGCACCTTCTTGCTCTTGCAGGCTGGCGATCACCGCAAACATATTGTCAGCCTTGGGGTTTCCTTTTGGAGACAGCATACGCATGAGACTTTTAGGGCTCTTATTTGTAAGTGTGCCGAGCTGGTTGAACCCAATCGTCGCGTTGACGTAATCGCGCAGAAGTATCTTCCCCGTCTCGAAATCCCCTGAGATCAGCAGGTCGATGGCCTCAACGAAAAGGGCGCGCCTGAACTCCGCATCGGTTTCCGCCCTTGCCTTGACAGTCTCCTTGAAGTCTCGGGTCAATGGCATTTTCTCGCTTCCTTCTTCTTGCGCAAGTTATACTCCCGCCAGATTGCCTTGGCTGCTTTGATGTCGCCAGGTTGGGTCTTCTTGTGGCCGCCGTTGAGCAGGATCACCAATTTCTCGCCGTCCTTGCCGAAATAGAACCGGTAGCCGGGGCCATAATCGATCTTGCACTCAAAGACACCCTCCCCAACACCTTCCACATTGGAGAAGTTGCCTTGCTCCAAGCGGGCGATGTAAACGCGCACTTTCGCCGCAGCCCGCGCCTCTAGCGTGAGGAACCAGCGGTGGAAGGAGCCGCTGCCATCCTCGCCCAAATATTCGACAACTTTAACAGCCATAATAGTAACGTATCTGTTACCAACGCTCAAGTGAACAAGATGCTAATGCCGAACCGGCAGATTGCTGGGGCTCGCAATGATGTGGTGGGGCGCTGCGGGGAAAGCGGGCGATGGCGGGAAAAAGCCATTGCATGAACCTAAAAACGGCAGTTGACCTCCACGCAGCGTAATTTCGCCGCGTCCGCTCAACCTATTGATGCAGGGTTTGCCGGTCAGGCCGGTGCCATAAGGCGCGGCGGAGAGCGCAAATGGCGCCCGCCGAGCCAGGAACGGAAAGCATGAGCCAGAATCCGCGCCCACCGCTGGCTGTCAGTCAACTGCTCCGCAGCCTTGGCCAGCCCGCGCAGAAAGCGTGCAACGCCGGTCAGTACGTGCTCGGCCCATTGCGCCCGGCTGTGAGCCGAAGCGATACGGAGCGTGGTTTGGCGGCCGTGGCGGGTGCGTTCGGCGATGCCGGCCAGCAGCAGCGGACGGCTGGTGATCGCCTCCAGATGCTTGTCAGGCTCGGCCAGCCGCACGAAGATGTGCCACCAGTTGTAGACCAGCGCCACCATCCTGGCTGTAAGCTGGCAGCGGGCCAGGTCTTTGGTGGTGAAGCCGCCCCAACCCCACTGGTTCTTGAGTTCGTCGAAGGCATTCTCGCAATCGGCGCGGTCCCGGTAGAGCTGGGCGATGCTGAGCACCTCTTCATCGAGCGAGGTCACAAGCACCGCATACTCCCAGAGCGCGGTATCCTCGCCGATCTCTGCGAAGCTGAGCCGCAACTGGTTGCCATCGCCGGGCATGCTGGCCGCTATGCTGCCCTTCAGGCGCCGGCGCAGGACGATCACGCGCCGGGAGCGGCTCCAGCCCATAAGCCGCAAGCTCTCGGGCTTGCCTTGCCAGCCTTGGCCCGCATTGTGCCAGCCGCCTTTCTGAAAGGCACGCTCGATCAAGGCCTTGACGTTCTTGGTCTGCCGCAGCTTGAACAGATAATCGATGCTGCGCTTTTCCGCTTCCCACATCGTCTTTTCGGAGGTCATGCCGCTATCGCCGCGCAGCAGCGCGGGCCAGCAATCGCGCGGAAGACCATCGATCAGCCGCCACAACCCTGGCGTACAATGGGCGCCAGTGTGCTCGTTACCGGGTGCCGTCTCCACGCCCATCACCAGCCGGAGGCCCGCCAGCATATAAGTGTGATGCACATGCGAGGGGCGCCCTGGCTTTTTTGGATTGTAGCTGACCACAGCGCCTTCCTGGTGCCCGTAGAGCAGCTTCACCGTCGTATCGATATCGATGATATAGCGCTCGCCAAGCAGCGGCAGGATACAGCGGTCAAGATGCCGTTGCAGCCAGGCGAGCCCTTGAGCCAAGTCTTGTTGTTGCCGATGGAGGAGGAGGGGATCAGCCGGCTGTCCTCCAGAACGCCCGCCACCTCGACAACGGAAACGTCGAGCTTGCCGAAAAAGCCGAACCAGACGAATTGCGCCACCTGGCTCAGGTGAATGTCGATGTAGTCCATCTCGCCCGCGTTGATGCGCTTGCGGCAGGTGGGGTCGGATTGATAGGGCAGGCGAAGCTCGATGCCATCGGCCTCGGCGAGCGCACCGTCGAGTTCGGGCGCGGTGGAAGCGCCGGTCCAAACCCCGATCTTGAAGGTTTCGCCAGCCGCATGCAGTGCCGCGATCCGCTGGGCGAGCGCTTCCGGAACCACCTTGGGATAGCCAGCGCCTGTGAAGCCGCTCATGCCCACATTGGCACCGGCGGGGATGAGCGCCGCCGCTTCCTCCGAGGTCATAATCTTGCTCTTCAGCGCAGGACAAAGCACACGCGATCCGCTCACGTTCCGCTCCCTTTCCAATTGTTGCTTAGGCCAAGATGTTGCACGAGCCTATGCAATGAAGCGGAGCCGTTCAAGCGCACGGCGGCGATTCCAGTCCTCGCGCGATCCAGCTATGCCTTTTTTGCATTGCTCGGGCCGCCAATGGCGGGACTTAAGTGTTGCATCAACGAAAAAGCCCCGCGGTGGCGGGGCTTTTGCTATTCCGATTGGATGGGCGAAAGGGGGCTATTCCTCGTGCTCCACCTCGCCTTCGAACAGGGCTTCCGCGGCAATCGCGGCCTGCTCGGCGGCATAGTCGGCGGCGTAGTCGTCCTTGACCTTGGTCACGTCCTCGCCCGCGGCCTGGCGATCCGCTTCTTCCTCGGTGCGCGCGACGTTGACCTGGACCCTTATTTCGACCTCCGGATGGAGGCTGACGCGAACGCTGTGCAGCCCGAGATTCTTGATCGGCTTGTCGAGCAGAACCTGCACGCGGTCGATGGTGAAACCGCCCGCCGTTACGGCGTCGGACACATCGCGCGTCGACACAGAGCCATAAAGCTGGCCGGTGTCGCCCGCCTGCCGGATAACCCGGAAGCGCTGGCCGTTAAGCTTCACCGCTACGGCCTCGGCCTCCTGCTTGCGCTGGAGATTGTTGGCTTCGAGCTGCGAACGCTGCTTCTCGAAATGCTGCATGTTGTCTTTGGTGGCGCGCATCGCCTTGCCTTGCGGCAGGAGGAAATTACGCGCGAACCCCGGGCGCACCTTGACGATGTCGCCCATCTGGCCCAAGCGGCCAATCCGTTCCATGAGAATAACCTGCATGGGTGCCTCCTATCTCAGCACGTAGGGGAGGAGGCCCAGGAAGCGCGCGCGCTTGATGGCCTTGGACAGCTCGCGCTGCTTCTTGGCGGAAACCGCCGTGATGCGCGAGGGTACGATCTTGCCGCGCTCGGAAATAAAGCGCTGCAGGAGCCGCACGTCCTTGTAATCGATGACCGGCGCGTTGTCGCCCGTGAAGGGGCATGTCTTGCGGCGGCGATAGAAGGGCCGGCGCGCTCCGCCGCCCGATGTTCCTTGCATGCTCATTCTTCACCTCCCGCCGTCGTAACTGGTGCCGGTGCCGGCGTCTCTGTCCGGGGTGGGCGCGAACCAAAACGGCTGCCGCCGCCCTCGCCGTCGCGGAACCCGCCGCCGCCGCCGAAGCCGCGGTCGTCACGGTCGCGCCGCGGGGGCCGTCCGCCGCGATCGCCTCTATCGCCACGGTCGCCGCGATCCGGGCGGCCGTCACGGTCGCCGCGCTCGTCCTGCTTGCGCATCTGGATGGACGGCTTCTCGTCCAGCTCGTCGACGCGAACAGTCAGGAAGCGCAGGATGTCGGTCGAAATCTGCATCTGCCGCTCCATCTCGGCCACGGCTGCGTGCGGCGCGTCGATGTTGAAGAACGCATAATGCGCGCGGCGGTTCTTCTTGATCTTGTAGGCGGTGGACTTGAGACCCCAATATTCGGTCTTACCGACCTTGCCGCCAAGCTCTTCGATGACGGCCTTGTAGGTGTTCATAAGCCCTGTAACTTGCTGCTGGGTAACATCCTGGCGCGCAAGAAAGGTATGCTCGTAAAGTGGCATATCGGCCTTTCCCATGGTCTAACGAAATCCGGCGCAGAGCCCCCGTCAAGCCTCGGAAAGGCGTTGAAGGATCTTAAGCAGAGCAGAGACACGGGAACGAGGGCGCTTGCGCACCACGGCGTGCATCCCTTGCGGGAATAGCAAGCCGCTTCCGTTCAGCCTCAAACCGGACGATTTCGGCACTATAGGTAAATTTGGTTCATGCGCAAGGGCTTTCACCGCGGTTTTTCTCAACGGTGCAATTGTACGAAAAAGTTCTTTCCGGAGATTTAATGCGCCATAAGGCATTGATATTGCGAATGTTATTTCTGGCGCTCCTCGGAGCGCGCGGCGGCGGGACGGCGCATTTTTGGGTTAATTGCGCTCATGCGATTGTATTTAACGGGTTTTTTGAAATGCGGAAATCGACCTAAATCGAGCAAATTTTCGCAAAAAACCGCGCAATTCAGACACCCGGATTCTTAATTTACCATGGCCGGGTTACCATGCTGGCGATGTAGGCGATGTAGGCGATTGCGATTAGGCGATGTAGGCGATGTAGGCGATGTAGGCGATGTAGGCGGTTTCTTAACCTTTGGCGGAGGGTGCAAATGAGACCCCCTCACCCCAGCCCTCTCCCCAAGGGGAGGAGGAAGTCCGCCGTGGCCTTTCGTCAAGGTAGGAGGACAATTCCAGGGTCCTCTCTCCCCTCGGGGAGAGAGACAGAGTGAGGGGGGACTTCCACCCGCCTCAACGCCTGGCGAGGTAGGCGGCGATGGGGTCGTTGGCGGGGTCGTAGCCTTCCACATCCTTGGCGAGGGTCGAGCGGAGATAATCGTCGCGCTCGGCGTTGTAGGCGTCGCGGGCGGCTTGGAGCTGCGGCGAGGCCCGCGTGGCCCGCGGGCAGGATCGCTTCGAGGCGCGGCAGCAGGCCGAACCAGCCGCCGGAGATGGTCCGGCCGGTGCGGTCGTCGTGGTAGGGTTCGCCGGCGACGGCGGCGAGTGCTGCGGCGATAGCGGCTTCCCGCGCGGGCGCGTTTGCGGCGCAGGCAATTTCGGCGTCGAGCACGGCAAGCTCGGGCACGGCGCGGCCATAGCCATGTTTCCCGATGAGCGCGGCGGCTCGATCGCGATAGGGGCGGGCATCGGCTGCGCCCTGTCCGGCGAGCGCGATGCGGGCGCGGAGCAGATGCGCTTGCGTCAGGAACAGCGGCATGGGACCGCGCGCGGCGATGTCTTCGGCCTCGCTGAGCGGTTCGCCGGCGGCGTCCGCATCGCCGCAGCGCCAGAGCGCTTCGGCATGGGCGAGGAGGCCGGGCACGACATACGCTTCCTGGTTGGCGCGGCGCAGGGCGGCGAGAGCTTTGGCGGAACGCGTGGCGCAGTCTTGCGGCGCGGGCTGGCCAAGCGGGAGCGTCCGCCAACGCCGCGCGGGTCTTGGTCAGCGTGTCAGGGCAATGTCGAGCAGCGCATCATGCTCGTGCCGCTTGGTACTGATTGAGCGTCCAAGCGGCGCGGGCGGCGGCTTCGGCGGCGCGGCCACGGGCGAGCAGCAGATCGCAATACCGATAGCCTGACAGCGAATAAAGGCGCGGCAGATTGGGCTGATCCTCCTTTTGCAGCGCTTCGGCCTCGCGGAACAGCACCCCGGCGCGGGCGAGGCTGCCCGCCTGGAACAGCGCGTCGGCGTGGGCGGTGCGCCTGCCCATGCGCTGCGAAGGCATCGCCGGAGCGGTCCGCGAAGGCAACGGCAGCTTCGCCCGCCGCCACCGCGCCATCCTCGCCGGGAAGACGGCCGATGGTGACCAGCAACTCGCTGAGATTGCCCGAGTTAATTGCGGCCCGCTTTCCAGTTCTCTGCCTTGCCACGTAGCCTCCACGGCGGCGCGCATGGGCGCGGCGGCGTCCGAGAGCCGCCCGAGTGCGCGCAAGCGAAAGCCTGCGAGGTTCAGCGCTAGGGCGCGGCGCGCTGCGGAGAGGCGCGGCGACGGCTTTGCAAACGGCGCCTCGAAAAAGCTCGCCAGCGTCGCCAGCTCCTGGCCGTAAAGCCCGAGCTTTGTCGCAGCGAAAGTCCTCATTGCCCCGCGCGATGCGCGGCCAATAGACCTCAGCGAAGGTCTCGGCCTCGCGCTCCGCCGCGCAGCCATGGCCGATGGCAGAAAACAGCGGGTTCATCCCCGCCTCGTCCTTGGGCAGAAAGGACTTCAGCGCCTTGTCCCACTCTGCCCCGCCGATCAGCGCCGCCGCCTTTTGCACATTATCCCACGGTGCGGTCACCAAGTTTGGGGAAAAGGCTTCCTTCCAGCTTTTAGGCCATTGCTTCTGCTTCGCGGCAATTGCGACTTCGTCTTTTATAGGTGGATAGGACGCAACTGCCGCAAGCACGCCATAAGCCACCGGCTCGCGGAAGTCCTGCGGCAGGCCCGCATAGCGGTAATGGTCGTAAAGCCGCGAATGCGCGGCCTTGAACGCGAGTCCGGTCGATCTGCGCGAGGCGCTGGCCGAAATATTCGCGCACCAGCGGGTGGCAGTCGAGCGTACCGGGCGCATCCGCATCGGCAGGCGAGATCAGCCCTTGCTCGCGCAGCCGCGCGATGGCCTCGTTCCATTGCGTAGCGCGCACGTCGGCGGCGGCGATGCCGTCGGTGAGGCCCGGAATGGCGGGCGGCGCGATCAGCGCGTCGAACACCTCGCGCGGCACGGGCTGGTCGAACAGGCCGAGCATATAGAGCAGCGCGAGCTGCTTGCCCGCCGCCGTCGATAGCGCCTGTCGTCGAAAGCTTTGAAGTGATCGAGCTTGAACAGCCGGGCGAGCTTCAGCCGCCGCAGCCATTTGTGCGAGGCGCGCGCGAGCTGGCGTTCGATCTCCTTGGTGAATTCGATTTCGTAGGCGCTCAAGACGCGGTAGGGATCGCGCTCGTCATCGCCGCCCACATGGACGAGATCGGGCATGAGATCGGCGCGCCGCGCATCGCCGCCGTGGTGGATGACGAGGTAGCGCGCGACGAGGTTGAGGGCCAGGGCGTGGCCGCGCAGGTCGTGCGCGAGCTTGGCGAGGTGCTTGCCGCTGCCGGTGACGCCGCGCGCGTTCAGCAACTCGACCGCGGGCGTCTCGCCTTAAGCGCCGTGAGCGCGATGGGCAGCACGGCCGGCGCGTGGAACTCCTTCAAATCCTTGAGCTTGATGCGCGTGGTGACGATGACCAGCCCCGGATTGTCCGCCGCCAGCTCGCGCAGCAGCAGGGCCATGCCTTTGTCCTTCAGCGTGCCGGAGATGCCGGCGCTGCTCCTCGTTGCCGCCGGAATTGCGCCCGGCCGGATATTGCAGCGGCTCCAGGCCGTCGAGGAACAGCAGCGTGCGGCGCGTCGCGGACGAGGCGGGCGAGCGCGCGGCCTTTCTCGGCGGGCGAGGGCAGTTCGCGGCGGATCAGCGCGCGCTGCGCGTCCTCGATCTCCTTTTGCGTGGGCGCCCGGCCCGCGGCTTTGCGCGCCTCGGCCTCCGCCGCCTCGCGCTCGAAGCCGAAGAAGGTCAGCGCCGCGATATAGAACGGGTCGGCGTCGCCCTGGCGGTTTTCGTCGGTGCCCTGGCTGTAGAACGACCAGACGAACACGCGCTGCGCGCCGCGCCAGCCGCCTTCCTCCAGCATCTGGATGAAAAGCGCGCACGAGCGCGGTCTTGCCGGCGCCGCCGATGGCGTCGAGGGCGACGATGTGCGTGCGGGCGCTGTCCCAGGCGTCGAAGAGCCGAGCCATTTCGGTCTTCGCGGCCGAATAGCTCGGGCGAGAAGGTCTGCGGCAGGCGCGAGGTGTCGATGTCCGCCGGCGCGATGCTGTGGATGCGGTAAGTGCCATCGCGTTGCTTTTCGCCGGAAAGCGCCCGCAGCAGGATTTCCGGCCGCGGTGGTAACGATGGCTCAGCGGCAGCCGGTGGTCGATGTTGAACGGCACCTTCGGCTCGCAGGGCTCGATATCGACGGGCACGAGCTTTTTCTTGCCGCGCGCATATTCGGCCTCGGCCGTCACGTAGTCCGACGCAATCGAGTTGCGCGACCAGAGCACAAGCCACGCGCTTGGCTTGCTCGATGCCGTCATGGATCGAGAATACGTAATTGCCGCCGGGCACGAGCCGCTTCTTGTCGCGCCAGACCGTCAGCCCCGCCTTCTCTAACAGCGCCTCCAGCGCTTCGGCGTGCTCCACATCCTTGCTGGAATATGAGATGAAAACATCCGCTGGCTGCGCCATCCGCCGGCCCCATTGCTTCGTCATCCGAAATGCGCCAGTATCTAAGCAGAAAAGCGTGAGCCCCGCGACAGGCATCCACGCACATGCCGCACGGCCGGCCAAAAGGCGCATCGCCCGCGCCAACAGCCCTCCTGTCGCATCCTTGGGTTGTCGCATCCTTGGGTTTGACAACTTCCTCCCGCCGCCCGATGCTGCTATGTACTTTACCCATATTGCGCGGTACAGGCGGGACGGCATGGCCGATATTTTCATTTCCCATAAGAGCGAGCGGCGAGCGGCCGCGGAGCATTTCGCCGAGGTGCTGAAGCGCTACGGCTACACGGTCTGGTTCGACTACGAGCTGGCGATGGGCGAGGATTTCGCCGCCCAGGTCGAGCGCGAGATCCGCGAGGCGAAGGCGCTGGTGGCGATGTGGTGCTCGCTGTCGGTTGCCTCGCGGTGGGTCCGCGAGGAGGTCCAACTCGCCCGCGAACTGGGCATCCTGGCGCCGGTGAAGATCGAGTTTTGCCATCCCCCAGTCGGCAGCCGGCTCGTCCGGACTATCGACCTTTCGGCTTGGGACGGCGGCCCGCGCAGCGCGGCGCTCGACCCACTGATCGATGCGCTGGAAAAACTTATCGGCCGCGACGCCGTGATAGCCCGCAAGTCGCTGATTGAGTACGAGGACGCGTGGTGGCGCGCCGGTTCGCACAAGCCCAGGGCTTTCGCCTTGAAAAAGGCGCTGGAGGAGCCGGAAACCAAGCGCTTCGGCCTGAAGCCGCCGCTTCCAGCCGCGCCAGCGCCAATGCATCCGGAACGGCGCCCCGGGCGGCACCCGCCCAAGGATGCCGCTTTGAAAAAGGCGCTGGAGCGGGCGGAAACCAAGCGCTTCGGCCCGAAGCCTCCAGCTCCGCGCGTGCGAGCGCCAATCCATCCGGAGACGCGAGCCGGCCGGGATTGGGAGCACTTCGGCATAGGGGAGACCTTCGATGCCGGCGCCATAGAAGCCTACATCAAGCGTTACGGGGCCAGCGAGCCGCGCTGGGCGGGCAGGGCCAAGAAGCGGCTATCGTATGTCACGGCGGCGCTCATGGAAAAGGCCGCGGCGGAGCAGGCGCGGGAGGCGCGCCAGCGTGCCGGGGGACGCATCCGGGTCGCCCCCCAAATCACGCGCCCTGCCGGGCTCGACTGGTTCACACCGGGCGCGGGCAGGAGGGAAATCTTCAAGGACGCGGAAAGCGCGCCGGAGATGGTTGTTGTGCCGGCGGGCGAGTTCTGGATGGGATCGAAGGACGGCGAGGGGAATGAGGATGAGCGCCCGCGCCATAAAGTTACGATTGCCAAGCCCTTCGCGGTTGGCCGTTATGCCGTGACCTTCAACGAATGGGATGCCGCCAGAGTCGCCAGCGGCGTTTTGCACAACCCTTCCTGTCCGGTTCGGAGACGCGGGCGCTGGCCCGTCGTCGATGTTAGCTGGGACGACGCGCAGGCTTATATCGAATGGCTATGGTCCAAGACGGGCCAGCCCTACCGGCTGCTCAGCGAGGCGGAGTGGGAATATTGCTGCCGGGCGGGGACAGAGACGCAATTCTGGTGGGGCGACGAGATTTCGACGGAGCGGGCGAACTACGACGGCAATTGCACTTTTGGAGAGGGCGCCAAAGGCGAAAACAGCCATAATTCGCTGCCAGTGAACAGCTTCCGGCCAAATCCCTGGGGGCTATATCAGGTTCATGGCAACGTCTGGGAATGGTGCCAGGATTGCTGGAACAGCAATTACCATAATGCACCCGCCGATGGCTCGGCATGGACAGCGGGAGAGGGTAAGTACCGAGTTCTTCGCGGCGGCTCCTGGGCAGGCGGTCCGGACACCCTCCGCCCGTCGCGCCGCCTCGTCAACTCACGGGGCGACCGTTTCCTAGATGTCGGGATGCGGGTTGCCAGGACGATATGTGCTTAATCTTTAACGCTTTAGTGAGTAAGTCGGATTGGGTCCGGGGGCAAAGCTCCCCTTGCCTTGCCTCGCTGGCCGCCCTGATGGCCGCTTTTGGCCTTGTGCCGCCATGCCACTTTGCGTTACGGACACCGCCCCTGGGCTCATGACGCCTTCGAGCGTGCAGCCGGCCGGCTTCGGTATTATTTGTCGTTGGAGATTAGCCCGTCCGAGATCGTGGACGCCTGATCCATGAAGCGATGGATCGCGACCATGGCTGGCTGCGTGCAGGTGCGGTAGGTGCGGGAATAGTCGCGGTAGCCGCGGTTGAAGCTTTCCACAAGCCTGGCCCGTCTAAGCGCGCTTGTGCCCTCGGACTGGGCAAGCTCGCGCATTTGCTCGCGCCAGACCTGGCCTTCATTCGCCCCGCAAAGCTCGCGGAGGTAGTGCAGGGTGCCCAAGATTTCGCCAAGCCTGAAAAGCTGGGTATCGTAAGGCTTGTCGTCCGAAGGCGCCGGCAGCGGCGCGGGAGCGGGGGCAGGGGGCTGTTTCGGGACCGGGGGCTGCGCCGGTGCGGTGTGCCGTCTCTCGCCGAAAAATGGGAATTGCGCAGGCGCGGGGGTGGCGGCAAGCACCGTCACCGCGGCCATACCCGCCGCAATGGCTGCCTTCGCATTGTGCCACCGGCCCAACGTCATCCTTTGTCCCTCTCCAAGGCCGATCTGGCCTTTTCGATTGCCGCCTCCAGGCCGGGCGTGCGCTCAAGGCTTTGGGCAGCCTCCGCGCTGAACCAGCCGGCCTCCAAGGCGTCCGTACCCGCCGCAACCGTTCCGGAAAACCGGTCCGAAGCATAGACGGCAATCGTGTAGTGCGTTTTAACGGCGCCGCTTGAGTCCCGAACGATTGCGTCGGCAACATCGCTTAAAGTCAGATTCAAAGCAAGCAGTCCGGTTTCTTCCAGCAGCTCCCGGCGCGCGGCTTCGAGCGAGGTTTCGCCCAGCTCGACTTTGCCTCCCGGCAGCGACCAGGCACCGCGATAGATGCCCTTGCCGCGGCGGACGAGGAGGACTTCGCTTCCCTTGAATATGGCGGCCGAGGCTCCGGCTTGGGGATAGTCTTGCGGCATCTGCGGCAGTTCCAGCGCTTCCGTGGGAATAAGTTATGAGGTATGCATAGGGCTAGTGGCCTATATCGGCTAAAATGAGCAGTTCTGACTTGGTCTTTTTCGCCGTGGCAAAAACCGGACGGCTTGACTGTACGTCCAGTACAGCCTGCGCCGTCTGGTTCACCACGTCAAAAAATCCCGGCGTCATAACTATTCATTTTAGCCGATACAGCCCCGACCCCGAAGCTTGGGGCATTATGGCCGATGCCGGAGCCGATCCACAATGACCCATAGCGATAAGCCCCACGCGCAGGCTCACGTGCGTCTCTCCTTCCCGAACGGCGGAAGTCTTGACGAAAGCGACATCGCCTTGATCGAGACGATCAAGCGCTGCCGCTCCATTCTGGGTACGAGCAAGCTCATGGGCCTGTCATACCGCAAGACCTGGCTCATGACCGACGCGCTAAACCGTACCTTCGAATCGAAGGTTATCGACACGTTCCCCGGCCGCCGGGGCGCGGGCGCGGAGGTCACGGTGTTCGGCGAGCGGCTTGTGGCACTGTTCCGCTCGGTGGAACGGCGCGCGGCAAGCGGTGCCGCCGCCGCAATCGGCGAGCTTACGGCTTCTCTTGCGTGGGATTTCGAGGCGCAAGCGCCGGCCGCGGTTCCGGAAGCTCATGAGGCTTGAGGTCCATTTTCGAGATGGCCACCGTTTTGACCATTACCCAGGCGCGTAGGCCCGGCTGGAGGCCGAGGCGCTCGACCGATTCCCAGGTGACGAGCGAGTGAATGCGGGTGGCGCCCAGGTCGAAGGTTACGCAGGCATAGGGCGCGTTCAGGTATTCGACTTCGGCAATCGTACCGGGCAGGCGGTTGGTGATGGATACGTCCATGGGCCGCGACAAGGCGATGGAAACGTCGCTCGCGTCGATCTCGACGGCCACGCCCGCGCCTGGCGGTGCATCGACCTTGGGCACGCGCAGCTCGCCATCCTCGAAAAAAAGGGTCGAGAGGCCGATTTCCGGACTATGATGCAGGACGCGGGCGTTGAGAGTGGTGGATATCCGGGGCATGACTTGGCTTGCCAGGTTTAAGCATGTTCAGGCAAGCTATCTGCAAATTTCATGCAAGCGCAAGCGGTTCGCGCGCGGCACGGCGGATTGCCGCGGAATACAGGACCGTGCTATATGAGTGGGAATATATCAGGGTGAGGTAAGCCACGGCATGACGGTTGAAATTCAAGCACAGGCGTCTGAGTCGAGCGCGAACGAAGAGGCCATCGGCCTGTGCGTCCGGCGGTTTTACGAGCGGGCGCAAAAAGATCCCATGCTCGCCCGCATATTCGAGGTCAGTGTCCCGGATTGGGAGCACCACATCGGCAAAATTCACGATTTCTGGTCGCGCGCCCTGCTGGGAACGGAGCGCTACGAGGGTTTCCCGTTCCCGCCGCACATGCGGCTTCCCGTCGAGCCGGAGCACTTCCAGCGGTGGCTGGCCTTGTTCGAGAGCACGGCGAAGGAAACGTTGAGCCCGGCGCTCGCGGACAAAGCCATCGAGAAGGCCCGGCACATGGCGGCATGCTTCCAGTCCGGCATTTTCCCATTTGTGGGCAAGGATGGCAGGCCAAGCCGGCTGCCGGGGTGAGCCGGGCGGAGCGGCTGGGCGCCAGTTTCCCCTTGGCCGTCATTGCGAGGGGCATAAGCCCCTAAGCAATCTACCGGCAAGAGGCGTGAGCATGGGTGCAGGCTGCTCTGGATCGCTACGGCGCGTTCCGGCCTCGCAATGACGTTGCGGGACTATTCGGCCGGAATTCGTATCACGCGGCGCCGGGCTTGCTCTTCTCGAAGGCGATGGTGATGCTGTAATCGCCGGGCTGCGTGCCTTCCCTGACCGGGATCGTCACATCGCGAACCACCGCGAAATAGGATATCGGGTTTTCCCTGGTGATCGTCACGTTGAGCGTGAAGGGCTCGGACGTGACCCTGCCTTTGGACTTATCGAGAACCTGCATCGTGGCTGGCAGGACGACCGGACCAGGCTTGCCTTTGGGGCCGAGCAGAACCCGGCCCGCGATGCCGTACTTCACCTGGACCATGCCGCCCGCAAGCTTGCATTCCCGCGCGGTCTTGGTGATTTCGCTGTGATGGATGACGGCCTTGCTGTTGCCGACGCGGTTGCCTTCGTAGAGGGTGAGGTCGCGCTGGCCTGCTTCAACCTGAATGGTGGGGCAGCCATTCGCCGCGGCCATTTCAATCGCGCCGTCGGAGTTGGTGCGTGCGGCAGTCATCATGCTTTCCTCGGTGAGGATCGGCGTCCAGACTTCGGCCTTCCTGCTGGAGAAGAGGGCGCCATCGCCAAGCGAAGGCACGGAGAGCCCGCAGCCGCTTAGACCCGCGGCTATAAGTCCGAGGCCGATAATCCTTAAAACCGCCGGTTCGAATCGCCTCATCTGACCTTCCAGTCTCACTTTATCATACTCCAGCGCCTGCGAATGCCCCAACCCCCGCGACTTTAGTTGCCCTCGCTTTTTTATGGTCTGCCGGGCACATCCTTGTTACAACGGGGCAACGTCTTCGAACGCGCTCATGGCGAACCTAACGGTCCGCAGAAAGGGCCGCAAGCTTGAACGCTCCCTTCCCCGCCAAATTCGACCTTTTTGCGGAAGCCCGCTTGGCATTTGCATTTCAGCCGCGCTGGAGGTGGTCTTGATGACGATGAAACCACACCTTGACGTGCTTCTCGCGGCACCGCGAGGATTTTGCGCCGGGGTCGACAGGGCCATTCATATCGTCGAGCTTGCCATAGAGAAATACGGCGCGCCGGTTTATGTCCGGCACGAGATTGTGCATAACCGGACGGTGGTCGAAGCCCTCGTCGCCAAGGGAGCGATTTTCGTCGAGGAGCTGAGCGAGAATTCCCGACACCGGGGCGCCGGTAATTTTTTCCGCTCATGGCGTTCCCAAAATTGTTCCGGAGGAGGCACACCAAAGGAACTTCCTTTATCTGGATGCGACCTGCCCGCTGGTCTCGAAGGTGCATTCGGAGGCCGCGCGGCATTACGCAAACGGTCTTGAGATCGTTCTGATCGGCCATTCCGGCCATCCTGAGGTCATCGGCACGCTGGGCCAGCTTCCGCCGGGCGCGATCGCACTCCTCGAAAGGGTGGAGGACGTACCGGCCCTCATGCCGCGCGATCCTGCGCGGCTCGCCTACATCACCCAGACCACGCTCTCCGTGGACGACACGATTGAAATCGTGGAGGCCCTGAAGGCGCGGTTCCCGCGTATCCAGGGTCCGCATAAGAACGATATTTGCTACGCCACGACCAACCGGCAAAGCGCTGTCAAGGCCATCGCGATGCGCTGCGACGCGATCCTTGTCGTTGGCGCGCCGAACAGCTCGAACTCCAAGCGGCTGGTTGAGGTAGCGCTTCGGTCCGGCTGTCCGAAGGCGATGCTGGTTCAAAAGGCTTCTGAAATCCCGTGGGAGGATTTGCGTGACATCGGGACGCTGGGCCTCACGGCCGGTGCCTCGGCACCCGAAGTGCTGGTGGAAGAGATCATCGAACAGTTCAAAGCCCGCTACGAAGTGGCCATCGAGGCCGTCAGAACGGCGAACGAGGATGTGATCTTCAAGATCCCGCGGGCCTTGCAGCAAGCGGCGGCGCAGTAAGGCGCATGGCGGTCTATACCGAAGTCGCGGCCGAGGAACTCGATGCGCTGTTGGAGCGCTATGCCATCGGCGAGCTAGCCTCCTGCAAGGGCATCGCCGAGGGGGTCGAGAACAGCAACTTCCTGCTGGGCACGGATCGTGCGCAGTTCATCCTGACGCTTTACGAGAAGCGGGTTCACCCGGAGGATCTGCCGTTTTTCCTCGGGCTCATGGAACACCTTGCGAAAAACGGTGTGACTTGCCCGACGCCGGTCCACGACCGGGAGGGGAGGGTGCTGCAAACCGTCGCGGGGCGGCCCGCGGCAATCGTGACATTCCTTTCGGGGTACTCGTTGCGCAAGCCGCAGCCGGCGCATTGCCGCGAGCTTGGCTCGGCGCTGGCCACGCTGCACGAAGCGGGCCTGAGCTTTCCGCTCAAGCGCCAGAACGCACTTTCCATCGCGGGCTGGGAGAAGCTCTACGAGGCAATAGAGGGTTCGGCTGGCAAGCTCGTGCCCGGCATGGCGCAGGA
The DNA here is from genome assembly GCA_963760455.1 of uncultured Alphaproteobacteria bacterium. Lineage (GTDB taxonomy): Bacteria > Pseudomonadota > Alphaproteobacteria > Rhizobiales > Rhodomicrobiaceae > Rhodomicrobium. The sequence goes on along the minus strand of CAVXDM010000014.1, from coordinate 25,485 downwards.
AATCGGCGCGGAACTTGAGGCGCTACGCGAGGAATGGCCGGCAGATTTGGCCAAGGGCGTCATCCACGCCGATCTGTTTCCCGACAACGTTTTCTTCCTCGAAGGCCGCATATCCGGGCTGATCGACTTCTATTTCGCCTGCAACGATCTGCTCGCCTACGACCTGGCCATTTGCATGAACGCCTGGTGTTTCGAGCCCAGCCATGAGTTCAACGTTACGAAGGCCCGCGCGCTTTTGGGCGGCTATAACGCTGTGCGGCCGCTTGGGGCCGATGAAACCGCGGCCCTGCCGATTCTGGCCAGGGGCTCGGCGCTTCGATTTCTGTTGACCCGCCTTTACGACTGGTTCAACACCCCGCAATCGGCATTTGTGAAGCGCAAGGACCCAATGGAATATTGGCGCAAGCTCAAATTTCATCAGGGCGTCAGGACGCCCGGCGCCTATGGCTTCTAGCGAGGTCGGGAAGGCGCAATCCGGCGCCGTAACCATTTATACCGACGGCGGCTGTCACGGCAATCCAGGCCCAGGCGGCTGGGGCGCGGTGCTGATGTATAATGGGCGCGAGCGCGATATCTGGGGCGGCGAGCCGCATACCACCAACAACCGCATGGAGCTGATGGCGGCGATTGTCGCGCTCGAAACCCTGAAGCGGCCCTGCCAAGTCGACCTCTACACCGACTCGCAATATGTGCGGAATGGCATCACCCAGTGGATCGGCGGCTGGAAGGCCAGGGGCTGGCGGACGGCGCAAAACGATCCGGTCAAGAATGCCGATCTGTGGCAGCGCCTCGACGAGGCCCGGCGGCGGCATGAGGTGAACTGGCACTGGGTGCGCGGCCACGCGGGCAACGCCGGTAACGAGCGCGCGGACGAACTCACTCAACGCGCCATCGCGGAGCAGAAGGCCGCGGCGAAAAGCGGCAGCGCCGCGCCGCCGGCGAAAGTGTGACATGACTAGCCCGAAGAAAACCCTGCCCCGTAAGGCGAAGCTTATCCCTGCCGGGGAGGTCTTCGCCGAGTGGCACAAGGAACCCGGCTACGCGGAAGCTTACGATGCCCTTGACGAAGAGTTTGCCATCATGGATCGCCAAACGGATGAACACCACGCAATCGGTCATAGCCCGGCTCGAAGCGCGCGCGCACCGGGCCTCGCTCAAAACCCTGCGCGGCTATGCCGAAGCCACGGGCCATCGCTTGCGCATCAGTCTCGAACCGATGGCGAAGACGGCGCACGACGGCAATCGCGCCCACTGAATGGCTGTCTGCCCCGCGGTGCGTGAGCCGTTCAAGTTCGCCGGCTTGGCGCACGCGGATGTGCTTGTGCGCCCCGGCGGCTTCCTCGCCGTGAACATGGGCTTCATCCGGCATCTCAACCGGCACGGTCACAAGCCTGCCATGCCGCACGCCGCGCTCGGCAATGAGGTGGCCGGCATAATGCCGCACATCGGAGGTTTTCCCCTTCAGGATCGCGACCTCCATGCAGCTTTCGTGATTGAGGTGAACATGCACGGTGGTCTGCACTAGGTCGTGGTGCTCGTGCCCGGTGTCGCAGAGCCGCTTGGCGAGCCCGCGCATCTCGTGGTCGTAAACATAGGTGAGCGCCGCGACGCATTCGCCTTCGCCGCCGCTGTCCTCATTGGCTCGTTCCAGCCCAGCGCGCAGGAAATCCCTGAATACCTCCGAGCGTGCCTCGTAGCCGCGTGCTTGCATGAAGCCGTCGACCTCGGCCATTAGGTCGTCATCGATAGTGATCGTAATCCGCTGCATGGGGCCTCCTCGCGCGCGGCCTGCCTCTCGAAGGTGCCGCTCCGGCCGCCAGCTTATCACGGACTTGAGGGAAATCGTTTGCGCGGATCGGTAGGGGCTTGCAGCGGGAACGGTGTTGGGTATAGTGCGTGCCTGCGCACCTCCCGCGAGGGCGCTGTGGAGAGGTGGCCGAGTGGTTGAAGGCGCACGCCTGGAACGCGTGTGTGCGTGAAAGCGTACCGTGGGTTCGAATCCCACTCTCTCCGCCAGCGTTGCCCGCATTGTAGCAAGTAGATACCTTCGCCATACGCTAAGTGCGGTAGCCGGGTGGATTGTCCCCCGTTCGCAACCGGAACGCCTCCAATAACAGTATCGAACTCGCGGGTCTTCGCGCGTCGCGGCGGCCCATTCGGGTTTGTAGCCGTATAGCGGGTCCTTGGGCGGGATTTGCGCTGCGGCGGAGCATACGCGGAGCGCGCGTTTATCAGGCCGTCATTAAACACGACGGCGCCTTACGCCAAAGATGCCTCTCCTTAAGCTCCGGCCATCTCCGATCCGATCCGATCCCGAGCAAATCCGCCCGCCGTTTAATCCTCCATTGAGTTTGCCGCCCTATCCTTCGCAATGCTTGTGCGGGGAGAAAAATGTTTAAGACGCTGCAATCCCTTTTCGTGGCCGGATGCACTTTTCTGAGCTTCCTGATCGTGGCCGTGGCCGCGATTTCGCTTATGAAGGCCAACGATTTGGCTAGCGCCGCTCTTTCCGCGAGGCTCGATGCGGTCGAGTTGTCGTTCGCCTCGACTATCGAGGGGGAATCGCTCAGGGCGTTCTCGATGGCCGAGATCGTCGCCCGCGACCCCGAGATTGCCGATGCCTTTGCCGCGAAAGACCGGGCACGCCTGCTGGGACGCCTCGGCGCGTCCTTCAAGGAACTGCGCAGCGCGCACGGCATCGAGCAAGGTCATTTTCACCTGCCCCCCGCGACATCGTTTCTGCGACTGCACAAGCCTGAGACGTTCGGCGACGATTTAACCTCCACCCGCAAGACCGTGGTTCTTGCCAACCGGACGCACCTGCCCGTGCGGGGCGTCGAGATGGGGCAGGGTGGCCTGGGCTTCCGGGCGGTGGTGCCGGTGAGCAAGGACGGCAGCTTTATCGGGACGTTCGAATACGGCGCCGCATTCGGCGATGCCATGGTCCGCAAGCTCGCCGCCGCGACGCGAACGAGCGCCGCCATCTACCTTGCGCACGACGGCCGTTTCGATGTGCTGGGAACGACTTTTCCGCCATCCTTCAGGCCCCCGGCCGGGCTCATGGCCGCTGCAGCCAATGCCGCCCAGTCCGAGTCCGCGGTCAGCGTTGGAGACAGCACGCTGGCAATGCGGTACGCGCCGATCCGCGACTTCGAGGGCAAGACCGTGGCCGTGGCGGTTTTCGGCGCGGACCGGCACACGTTCGAGGAGATGCTGAACAGCAATCTGAGGCGCATCGGCTCGGTGACGCTCCTGGCGCTGCTCTCGCTTGGCGGCCTGGCGTTTGCCTTCAGGCAAAGGGTGGTCCTTCCCATCACCGGGCTCGTCCGGGACATGCGCAGGCTCGCCAGCGGGGACTTGTCGGTGAACCCGGCCACATCCGCGCGCGACGATGAGATGGGAGATATGTGCCGGGCGGTGGAGGTATTCCGCACCAACGCCATCGCCCGCGCCGCCCTCGAAGCGGAGCAGGAATGCGAGCGCCATAAAAGCCTGAGCCGGCACGGCAATGTGGAGCGCCTCGTTGACGGCTTCCGCTCAGAGGCGGAGGAAGCGCTGAAGCTCTTGGCAGCCAACGCTGGCGAGTTGGCGGAAACGGCCGCCCATCTGACCGGGATCGCCACGGGAACCTCGGAAAAGGCGCGTTCGGCCGCGTCGTTTTCGGAGGAAACCTCCGGAAACGTTCTGGTCGTTGCCGCTGCCACAGAGGAGGTGGCGAAGTCGATTGCGGAAATCGGGCAGCAGATCGGGCGAACCTCGGAGAACATCAACCGGGCCAACGAGCGCGCTGAACAGACCAACGCAAAGGTGACTCAACTTTCCGCCGCCGCCCAGCACATTGGCGAGGTCGTGACCCTAATTCAGGAAATTGCTTCGCAAACCAATCTGTTGGCTTTGAACGCCTCCATCGAGGCGGCCCGGGCAGGGGAGGCCGGACGCGGATTCTCGGTGGTGGCGTCGGAGGTCAAAAATCTGGCGCAGCAGACCGCGAAGGCTACCGTGGCCATAGCGGAGAAGATCGCCGAGGTTCAAAGCTCGGCCGGCGAGACGGCGGCAGCCATCAGCGAGATTGCCGCCATGATCGGGGAGGTGAATGCTTTCGCGGGGTCGATTGCCGCCGCGGTGGAGGAGCAGCAAAGCGCCACAACCGAAATCAGCGGCAACATCCACCGGGCGGCCGGCGGCACGGCCCATGTCACCGAGAACATCGTCGGCGTGACCGAGGCTGCGGGCGATACCACCGCCTCGGCTCAGCAGGTGCTCAATGCGAGCAGCCTCGTCAACACCGCCGCGCATGACCTCAAGTCGCGGATCGAGCGCTTCCTGTACGAGGTCGAAGCCGCTTAGCATGCCTGCGGCGGCTGGCCGCACCGGCTCCGGCGAACTATGGCGTTGGCCTGGCGGCTGCAATCCTTAAGAGCGAATCGCCCCTCACCCTGTCCCTCTCCCAGCTAAGCTCGCCTTGGCGAGCTTGCCAGCTTGCGTATCTGCATCCGCAAGCAGATGCAGATGGAGAGGGGACGCCCTAACAGCGGTCACAGCGGTACTCCCTCTCCCATGGGAAGAGGGCGGGGGTGAGGGGCGATTCCCCCGGCGCATCGAGCAGCCACAAGAACACCTTGAATCTGCCAGTATCGCATCGTCTGTGGATGTCTTCGCGAGCTTGCGGAGAACGGGGCGCAACACGAGCCGGTTTCAACCGCAAGGCGAGATCTGCGTGCGGATTCAAGCACTACAAGATCCGTGTACATTTGCGTTGACGCTAAGCTTGAGGCGAGCTTGTATAGGCCAAAACAAAGCGGGATGAGAACCGAAATGCGCGAGATACCCCGGAGCGGCCAAGTTTGGCTCCGCCCAATTCCCGGACATAGTGCTGGCACGCTACTGCCTGTCAGCCTTCTTCTGCTCTTCTGGCTTACACTTTTTTCCGGCCCCGCGGCAGTGGCCGGTCCCGCCAGCGCCTTTAGTATCGGCCGGCCGCCCCTCAAGATTACGGTTTTAGTCGGGCCGCGGAACGACTTCTGCTATTCGGATCACATCGACGCCATTGAGAAGCTGGCGAGAGGCGAGCGGGATCGCATAAACAAGGCTGGAGGTATCTCCGGCCGCCATGTTGAGATACAAATCCGCGACGACGAGGGCGATGCAAGGCGCACCGTTGCCAATGTCAGCGACGCGCTGGCCGACCCGAGCACCATCGCGTTGATCGGGCTCCAAAGTTCGGACCGGGCGGGCCAGGTTTTCAAGCAGTTAGGGCCGAGACTGGCCGAAAGCGGCATCCCCTGGATTTCCAGCATCTCCGTGACCAGTATGTTTGCCGGCTATCCGAACGTCTTCACCATGCAAGGCTCGCAGGAGGAGGAAAGCATCCCTCTGATTGCCGAGTTCCTGCGCGAGAAGGGTTTTGTGCGCCCGGCGATTGTCGGATTCAAGGGGACGACCTATACGGAAGCGATGATGAAGGGCCTGGAAGCCTCCCGGAACTTCCCCGGCTTTGCCGACAAGCGCCTGCTGGTGCTTCCAGGGGCAGATCCCAAGGCCCGGATGAACGCAGCCGTCGATCCCGCCGACATTACCAAGGCGGTGGAAGAGCTAAAGTGGAAGAATCCCGACATCATCTTTTTGAGCGTTGGCGGCTGGCGGGTGCCGGCTTTTCTCAAGGAACTGGAGCGGGCCGGGATGAGCGTTCCGGTTTTCGTCTCGGGGCGGCTTGACGATATCTTCCGCTCGCCGTCCGTGACCTACGGGGGCGAGGCCTACCAGATCGCCAGGGACGAGTTGCCCAACCTCTACAACAACAGGCTTCGCTACAGGCTTTTCCGCGAGCGCCCGGAGGAATGGACGTTCTTCGGCCGGCGCAACCCGCAGGCGTTCGAACGGCTCGACAATGAATGCGAGGAACGGGGGGCCAAGCCGCAATTGGACGTTCTGTCCCGTTCGAACCTGCGCGCCATCGGAATGGGGCTCGAATTCAAAGACATGATCTCAATGGCCGTCAATCTGGCGAGTGCGCAGAAACCGGCGCTCAGCCCGGACGATGTCGGGGCTATCCGCAAGGCCATTGTGCATGGCATCCCCACGAGCTACGCCGCGGGCAAGGGGGTGTTCAAGGGAGGGCTCGAAGACTGGTCGTTCAGGCCGGCGTCGAGGACGGCGGTCAGGACGCCCTTCATCGTCGCGCGTCCCAAGGGTCTCAACAAGCAGCAGCTCGCGCCGCTCCAATACGTTCCGCTGCAAGGTGAGCGGTTCCGGAAAATACCTACGGTCTACCTGGATGTCGATCTGACCCACCTCTACCGGGTCGACGACACCGAGAAGACGTTCAGCGCGGATTTCTATCTGTCGATGAGCGACGATAACAATCCAAGCATCGACCAGATCGAATTTGCGAACGCCGTTCTCGACTACAAGACCGGCACACGGCAGATCACTGTCCAGCCACTCCACGAGGGCGGTGAGAGCGACACCTACCCACCACATATGAAGATCTACCAGGTTTCCGGCAAGTTCCTGCTCGATCCCGTCTACAAGAGCTACCCGTTCGACGTTCAGCGTTTCTCGATCGACCTCAGGCCGAAGAAAGGCGAATTCCCCTTTATCGTCCAGCCCATGCAAAAGGAGCTGCGCGAGAAGGTGTTCGACGCCGAAGGCTGGGACACGAGGGATGCCTATGTCAGCTACGACCGGGACACCATCTCCGTTCTCGATACCAGGAAGCTTGAGCCGAATACCGTGCCGTTCTACAAGAACAGCTTCGTCTGGGTCGCGAAACGGAGTGCTACGGACTTCTATCTCAGGGTGGTGGTGCCGTTGATCTTCATCGCGGCCGTTGCCTATTTCGCGGTCTTCATTCCATCGGTGCATTTCGAGTTCATCGTAACCATCCAGGTTACGGCGCTCCTGTCCGCGGTGGCGCTCTACATTACCACGCCCAAAGTCGATTCCGATACGTCGACGCTTTCGGACAAGATATTCTTGTTCAACTACATGATATTCAGCTTGATGATCGCTATAGCGATACTGCGGATCAACAGGTTCGCGGTTGAGCGATTACATATCAAGCGCCTGCTCGGCTTCGTGCACGTCGTTGGCATTCCGTTGCTGCTCGTGCTGATGTTCTTCTACGTCTACGGGGCGGGCTCCTCGGAAAGCCATTCGGAGCTGGAGTTCTGGCCGGCGCTGTATGGCGGCGCCGCGCGCTTCTTCGGCGGATTTTGGACCTGAGCAGAGTTCGCAAAAGTGGCCTTCCCGGTTTTGCGATAAAACTCTGCGAAAACGAAAGACTTTAAGCGGCGCAGGCGGCGCGCCCAGGCGTTCTGCAAGGCGCGCCGGCCGCTGTCCCGGAACTGCCTGAGGCTTGATCCGGGACTGTCACGAACGCCGGCACCTGTTACGGCCCCGTGCCGTGGCGGCAGCATTACAGGCCGCCGCCCGGAACGGAGCCTGCTCAGGTGGACGTGTTATCGGTTTTCAAGTCGAAGAGCTGTTTCACCATCTGGTTGACGGCATCGGCAACTTTTGCGTTGGCCGTGAAGCCGGCCTTGGAGGTGGCGATGTTGAGGATTTCGTTCAGCACATCCACGTTCGGCGTGGCGACCTGTCCCTTGTTGTTGGCGTAGCTCGCCGAAGGATCGTACTTCGCCACGGAGGATGGATTGACGTTGCTCACGCTTGCTGCTGTTCCACCGGTTGCGCCAGCGGAGGTTTGCTGCACCTGCACGGGCTGGTATGCCTGGGGGCTGGCGGATGCCTGGCCGGGGGCGGGAAGCGCGCCGTCCGAGTTCATATTCGCGATGTTGCTGGCTGCGGCATTGAGCCTGAGAGTGGAGGCTTGCATGCCAGACAGCGGGATACTCATATTCAACATGGCAAACTCCCAAGGCCAAGCAGGATAGCCCGCTATCTCGGAACGTTCCGTAAAGGCTTCAGCTAGAATTTGAGCAAACCGTGCACGCCAATTGGATGCGGCCGTCATCGCGAGGCGGCTTCAGCCGCCGTGGCGATCCAGATGTCACAGGCGCCGCCGTATGTTGCCTCTGGATTGCTTCGCTTCGCTCGCAATGACAGAGAACCCCAGCCGGCGCCAGTTGCCCTAGCCCGCCGCCCTGTCGAGGGCCTCTGTGAGATCGGCGCGGAGGTCCTCATAGTCCTCAAGCCCCACGGACAGGCGGATCAGCCCGTCGGTGAAGCCGTGCTTGGCGCGCTCCTCCGGCGCGTAGGTGGCATGGGTCATGGAGGCCGGGTGCTGGACCAGCGTCTCCGCGTCGCCCAGGCTCACCGCGCGCGTGGCGAGTTGCACCGCATCCATGAAGGCGCGCCCAGCGAGCAGGCCGCCTTTCAGCTCCATGGCGATCATGCCGCCAAAGCCGCGCATCTGGCGGCTCGCCAGCTCTTTCCGCGGGTGGCTGTCGAGGCCGGGGAAGTAGACGCGCTCAACCGCGGGGTGCGCTTCGAGATCGTGGGCGAGCTTGAGCGCCGTCTCGCAGTGCCGGTCCATCCGAAGGCTCAGCGTCTTGAGGCCGCGCAGGACCAGGAAGGCGTCGAAGGAGGAAATGCAGGCGCCGTTCAGCTCCTTGACGCCGGTGAAGCGGAACTGCTCGATCAGTTCTTTGCGCGCTACGATGGCGCCAGCCAGAAGATCGCCGTGTCCGCCCAGATATTTTGTCGCCGAATGCACCACGATATCGGCGCCAAGCGTCAGCGGCTTCTGCAGGTAGGGCGTGCAATAGGTGTTGTCCACTGCGAATGGCACGCCGGCGCTGCGGCAGATGTCCGCGATGGCCGCGATATCGATCACCCGCATGTTGGGGTTGGACGGCGTCTCGGTGAATACGAGCCGCGTCTTGGGCGAGAGCGCGGCCTTAAGCTCCTCCGGCTTGGTGAGGTCGGCGGAGCGCGTGACGATCCCGAAGCGCTCAAGCTGGTGATGGAGCAGGGCGAAGGTGCAGCCGTAGAGCGTCTTGTCCGCGACGATCTCGTCGCCGGACTTGAGCAGCGTCCAGATTACCGCCGTGATCGCGCCCATGCCCGACGATGTGGCAAGAGCGGCCTCGCCTTCCTCCAGGCTTGCCAGGCGGCTTTCGAGCACGCTGGCCGTGGGATTGCCGACGCGCGTATAGATATAGCCCGGGGCCGTGCCCGCGAAGCGCGCCATGCCGGTCTCGGTGCTGTCGAAGGCGAAGGTCGAGGTCAGGAACACGGGCGGATTGAGCGCGCCGTGATAGGCGAGCGGATCGTAGCCCTCGTGTATGGCGCGCGTTGAAAAGCCCTGCCGGCGCTTCCGCTTATCCAATTGCAACTCCCCTCCCGGATGATTAGCTCGTGAATTTATGCCAAAAAGCGTTTCCAGTGGTGGCAAACTGTCCGCCCTGTCCCGGCGATTTTGGCGGGTTCTGATTAATATGGAGTGAGGAGTGGCGATTCCTGCCAATTTCGAGCTGGACGCGATCGACCTGAAAATCCTGGCGGAGTTGCAGGCCGACGCGCGGATTGCGAACATCGCACTGGCAGAGCGCGTGGGCCTGTCGCCATCGCCGTGCTCCCGCCGCGTGAAGCTTCTGGAAGAGGCCGGCGTGATCGAGGGCTACCGGACCATCGTCAACCGGAAGGCCGCCGGCCTCGGGCTCACCGTTTTTGCCGGCATCCGCGTCGAGCGCCATTCGCTTGAGAACGCAGACGCCTTCGTCAGCGCGATCCTTGCGATGCCGGAGGTGGTTGCCTGCCACCTGATATCGGGCGACGTGGATTTTCTGATCGAGGCAGTGGTGCCGGACGTGGCCGCCTACGAGGCGACGGTGCTTCGCCGCTTGCTGGCGCTGCCATCCATTCGCGACATACGGTCCAGCTTCGCCATGCGCAGCTTCAAGGCCGGCGGATCGCTGCCCGTGAGGAAAGCTGACGCGCGGTGAGTTCCGGCACACCCGGCAGGTGAGGCACACGCTGTCATGGCCGGGCCTAGAACCGGCCATCCATGGAGCAAGGAATAGCCCGCGTTTTTAGTGTGTTGCGTGGACGTTTTGCCGCTTCAACCGCAGTTTTTAGGATGATTCGTGAGGGGAGCGAGCTTCGGGGTAGTACTGGCGGCCTAAAGTTTTGACCGTTCCGCAGCTTCGTCCGTCGCCGCGAGGCAGCTCTTTGCTACCGCGGCGATCCAGAATTAGCGTTGCAATTCCGGCTTCTGGATTGCTCTTCGCTTTGCTCGCAACGACCGGGGCGGTCATAAAAAAGCCCCCAGCCGTTGCGGGCTGGGGGCGATGCCTGGAGCCTTGGGCGCTTATTGCCCCGGTCCCCTGAAGTTGGTATTGCGGATTGTCTCTGCCCCGTCGCCGGTATCGTGGACGACGAAGGCGATGTTGGCCTCGGCGGGCATCTTGGCGGCCACCTCGGCGGGCACGGTCACGTAGACCTTCACCGCGCGGACGTCGTCGGACTTGACCTCGACCGGGGGTTCGCCCGCTTCGATGCCGACATAGGAGACGCTCGCATCCTTCAGTCCCGTGACGGCGATGTCGAATTTATGCACGCCGTGCTTCTTGTTGAGGATGCGCACGGTAAAGCCGTTGCGGATGCCGCCGCCGCTCACCTGCACGAACAGCGGATTGCGGTCGGGCACCACGTTCACCTCAAGCACGGTCTTGTGCGTCAGGCCGAACAGCATGACCGCTCCCACCAGCGCGAAGGCGCCGCCGTAGAGCATGGTCCTGGGCCGGATCAGGCGGACGGGAACCCGTTCGCCATGCGATTCAGCCTTGAGGTTGCGGAAGGAGTTGTAGCCGATGAGCTTCCGGGGCCTGCCGACCTTGTCCATGATCTCGTCGCAGGCGTCGATGCAAAGCCCGCAGGCGATGCATTCGAGCTGCGCGCCATTGCGGATGTCGATGCCGGCCGGGCAGGCGGCGAAGCATTGCCCGCAGTCGATGCAGTCGCCGCGGCCTTCCCAGCCCTGGCCTTTCCTGAGGGCACCGCGCGGCTCGCCCCTGAAGCCGCGATAGGTGATGAGCAGCGAGTTGGAGTTGAACATGGCGCCCTGGATGCGCGGCCAGGGGCACATATAGGTGCAGACCTGCTCGCGGGAGAGGCCGCCTAGAAGGTAGGTGGTGGCGGTGAAGATGCCGATGAAGATGTAGGCCAGGCTCGGAGCGTCGCCGTGCAGGAGCCCGGAGGCCAGCGTTGGCGCGTCGACGAAATAGAAAATAGCGGCCCCGCCGGTTGTAAGCGAGATCAGGACCCAGCTTAGATGTGTGCCGGTGAGGCGCCAGAGCTTGTTGAACGACCACGGCGACTTGGAGAGCCGGATGCGCGCATTGCGGTCGCCCTGCCAGAAGCGCTCCATCAGGACCATAAGGTCGGTCCAGACTGTTTGCGGGCAGGCATAGCCGCACCAGACGCGGCCCGCAACGGCCGTGGCGAGAAACAGTGCCAACGCCGAGAGCACCAGCATGCCGGTGACGTAATAGAATTCCTGCGCCCAGATTTCGATCCAGAACAGATAGAGCCGCTGATGAGCGAAGTCGAGCAGGAAGGCTTGGTCCGGCAACCCTGGGCCGCGGTCGAGCCTGATCCACGGCAAGCCGTAATAGATGCCCAGCGTCACGATCATGACCGCCCACTTGATGTTGCGGAACTTGCCGTGAACGAGTTTCGGGTGAACGGCCTCGCGATCCTTGAAGAGGGTGGGGTTCTTTGCGTTTGCAGCCCCTGTGCCGGTCTTGGTAGCGGTAACGCCCGGCGCGGCTTCTCCGGTAGGCGGCGTTACGGATGGCATCTCGGTCATAACATGCTCCAAAGCCAAGGTAGTCGTGGAAAGGCATCCCGGCCGCTCTTCTGGCGCCGCCGGAAGGAGGGTAGGGGATTGCATTCTTTGCCGGGTTGTAACGGCGTTGCCGGACTTTTCAAGTGGCGCCGCCGGGCGCTAGGATGCGCCCTCGATCGTTAAGGCAAGTTCCGTGCCAGCCCGGCTAAGCTCTAGCGGCCCCGGTTTTGGCGGGAATTGCCCTTTTCGTCACCTCCTGGCGGAACCCTGCCGCTGCATTCTGGCAGAGGTACTGCCACTTTGGCAGCGCGAGGGCAAAGGGCAAAGCGCCGCAGGTGGCGCCGTCAACGCTATGTATCGCCTCCGGTTTTCGCCATGGCCAACCTGCGGTAGAGTGTGCGCTCGCTAAAACCCAGCTTGCGCGCGAGTTCCCTTCGCGTGCCGCCTTTGACAAGCGCCTGCCGCAGTTCTTCGAGCGAAACGCGGTCATCGCCGGAAGGCTCTTCCGAGCCGCTGGCGAAAGGCCAGGCGCTACCGCCATCGTTCAGCTCGAAGCGCACTCCCCCGTCCAAGTGCTCGGGCTGCAACTCGCTGCCGTCGCAAAGCAGGCTCGCGCGCTCCAAGAGATTGCGCAGCTCCCGTATGTTGCCGGGGTAATCGTAGGAACTGAGCAGCCGCATGGCTTCCAGCGATATGCTGAGGCCGCGGGGCGTAACGCGGGCGAGCAGCGACTCCGCCAAGAGCGGAATATCCTCGCGGCGCTCGCGCAAGCTCGGGAGCTGGATCGGAAAAGTGCTGAGCCGGAAATAGAGATCCTGGCGGAATTTGCCTTCGGCCACCAGCCGGCGCATGGGCTGGTGGGTCGCCGCGATGACCCGGAAATTGGTCTTGCGCAGTTCCGTGCTGCCGACGCGGCGATAGGTTCCGGTCTCAAGCAGCCGCAAGAGCTTCACCTGCATGGGGTACGGGATGTCGCCCACCTCATCCAGAAAGAGCGTGCCGCCGCTAGCCGCTTCCACGAGCCCGTCACGCCTCGCCGAGGCGCCGGTAAAGGCCCCGCGCTCGTAGCCGAACAGTTCGCTTTCGAACAGCGGTTCCGGCATCCCGGAGCAGTCAAGCACGACGAAAGGCGCGCGCGAGCGGGGGCTTGCGTCGTGGACGGCCTGAGCCACCAGCTCCTTGCCGGTTCCGGATTCGCCCTGGAGGAGCACGCTCGCATCGGATTTAGCTACCCGCGATACAAGCTCAAGCATCCGCTGGAAGGCGGGCGAGCGCCCCACAAGCCCCTGCGCATGCGCCAGGCCCCTGGCGGCGTGCATTTCCTCCAGCCTTTCGACGAAATGGGTTATCTCGCCTTGGTGGTTCCTGACCGGCGAGAGGTCGATGCTCTCGTAAAGCTCGCCGCCTGAGCCGTAATGCAAATGAACGGCGCGTTCGCGCTGGCCGGATGCGAGGCTGCGCGCAAGCGGGCATGCTTCGCCGGACTGATCGCAAGGCGCGGTATAGCGGTGCGACACCTCGTAGCAGGTCTTGCCCAGCACCTGGGCGAAGTGCGCGCATTTGCCGCGATAGGCCGCGTTAGCCGCTACTATGCGGTAGTTGCGGTCGCACAGTATGTGCGGCTCGGGCAAGGTCTCCAGAAACGAAGCCAGCTCGAACAGACCTTCCGCCTTCATACGCCCCCCACGCACACTGCCAATCGTAACAGGGGCAAAGCCCGGGTAAGCTACCCATCGGCGAGCGTCATGCCCGCGCAGGCGGGCATCCATGGAGGCAAACACACAGCCTTCGCTATTTTACCATGGGTCCCCGCTTTCGCGGGGACGACGGCCGGCGGGTATGCGCCCAGACTTCCGCCCGTCTCACTGCCAATCTTGGCACAAGAACTGCCAAAGCTTGTCATTTTACTTGGGCTTGTCAAGCGGGAAGAACGGAAAACCCTTTAGAAACAGGGCTGCGGTCATTTGGCACGGAACTTGTTCTAGTGAGCCGCGAGCGCTTTTGCGGAGTGCTCAAATATTGTCCCAAAACTAGACTCCGGGTGTCCTCCCACCCCGGACAAGCGGGGCGGCTCACCTCCCCGTGCCGCTCCGCCCAACATCCCTCTAAGGAGAAACTGGATGAGCTGTGCCGCTCCCTCCACCACCGCCTATGAACTCATCGGCGGTGAGCCGGGTATCAACGCCTTTGTGTCCCGCCTTTACGATATCATGGCGAGTAAGCCCGAAGCCGAATATATCTGGAAGTGGCATCCCCAGGACATGGATGAAGTGAAGGCGCGGCTGGCTGCATTCCTAAGCGGCTGGCTGGGCGGCCCTGTTGTCTATCCGCAAAATTATGGACCGCCGATGATGCGCCGGCGGCATATGGGATTCCCGATAGGACCAAAGGAGCGTGACATTTGGCTCGATTGCGCGCGCCAAGCGCTTGCCGATACTGTGCCGGAGGCCGCTTTGCGCGAGCTTCTCGACGAGGCCCTGACGGCGATGGCCGAGCACATGCGCAACCGCGACGGGCAGGGAAGCCCTGAGAGTGGCGGGTGTTGCGGAGGCGGAAGCTGCAGTCACTGATAACGGCGCAGCCGCTGAAGCCTGAGGCATAAGAGAAGAACGCCGCAAAGCAAAAAAGAGCAAGGGTAGGAACGGTAGTTGGGAGGGATGTGAATGAACTTGAACGCGTTGGCGCGTTTGCCGGCGGTCGCCTTGGCGATGGCCGGTATTTTCTTGTGCGCGCCTGGGATGTCGCCGGTCCGGGCGGGAGAGATGCAAGGGGAGGCGGGCACCGCTCAGCCAGAAAAGGCACCGCCGCTACCGCCACGGCCTTCGAATTCCACGGCGGATCACAGCAAGTACGAGGCGCTCAAAGGTCCCTTCGCCAATGGCTCGGAGGTCACGAAGGCGTGCCTGACCTGCCATAACAAGGCCGGGCACCAATTCCAGAAGTCCATTCACTGGACCTGGGAGTACAAAAACGAAAAGACTGGCCAGACCCTCGGCAAGCGCAATCTGGTCAACAATTTCTGCACCAACGCGCGTGGCAACGAAGGCATGTGCGCGATGTGCCATGCCAGCTATAACTGGACGAACGCGAATTTCGATTTCACCAAGCAAGAAAATATCGACTGCCTTGTCTGTCATGAGCAGACCGGCACCTACTACAAGACCCCGCCGACCAAGGGCAACGCGGCCTGCAGCATCATGTTCGAAGGGCTGCAGCCCATCGATTGGACCAAGGTCGCGCAAAGCGTCGGGCGGCCGGAGCGGACCAATTGCGGCACCTGCCATTTCAACGGCGGAGGCGGCGACGGCGTCAAGCACGGCGACCTGGACACGTCGCTCATCAATCCGCCGCGCGAACTCGACGTGCACATGGCGGTCAAGGGCGGCAACTTCCCGTGTACGCAATGCCACCTGTCGAAGCAGCACATCGTCGCGGGCAGCCGCTACGACATCGTCGCCAAGGACACCGAGGGCACGGGCAAGCCAGGCCTGCGCCGCGACGTCGCGAGCTGCGAGTCCTGCCACGGCACCGCGCCGCACCCGAAAGCGCAGCTCATCGGCTTCAAGCTCAACGGCCATGTGGCGAAGGTGGCCTGCCAGACCTGCCACATCCCGGCGCTGGCGCGCGGCGGGGTCGCGACCATCGTCGATTGGGACTGGCGCGAGGCCGGCAAGACCAAGGACGGCGCGGGCTTCAGCGAAGAAACCTACGTACAGGGCAATGGCGAGCATCGCCACACCTACCGCTCGATCAAGGGCAGCTTCACCTACGGGGAAACCTGGCCGGCGAAGGGCCGCGAGCTTCTGCCGACCTATGCCTGGTTCGACGGCCAGATGCGCTACACAACCATCGACACCACGTTCGATCCGGCCACGGCGCCAATTCCGATCAACTCGTTCCAGGGCTCCTACAACGATCCCAAGTCGCGGATCTGGCCGTTCAAGCGGATGCACACGGTCCAGCCCTACGACAAGGGCAACAATACGCTCGTGTACATGCACCTTTGGGGCGAGGACAAGGAAGCGTATTGGGGCAACTACGACTTCGGCAAAGCCATCGAAGCTGGCATGAAGCAGAACGATAGGCCCTATAGCGGAAAGTACGGCTTCATCGAGACGGTCTCCTATTGGCCCACGACGCACATGGTGGCGCCAAAGGAAAAGGCGCTGGCCTGTGCCGAATGCCACGCCAAGAACGGCCGGCTCGCGGCACTTGCGGGCTTCTACATGCCCGGCCGCGATAATTTCCAATTGCTAGATTGGGCAGGCTACCTGCTCTTGGCTAGTACCTTTGTTGGCGTGCTGCTGCACGCGATGCTGCGCGGCCTTACGCTTCGCTACCGGAAGGAACAGAACCATGACTGATGAAAGCATCGCCCGGTACGTCGATCTGAAAAAGCCGCGCTTCCTGAAGCGCGACGTGATGATCTACTCGTACTACGAGAGGTTTTGGCACTGGTCGCAGGCCCTCTTGATCTTCACGCTGTTCTTCTCGGGACTTGGCCTGCATGGGACGCACGGCCTGCTCGACTTCCGCACCGCCGTGACGGTCCACACGTTCGCGGCCATCGCACTGATCTTGCTATGGATCTTCACGACGTTCTGGAACTTCACCACCGGCCAGTGGAAGCAGTACCTGTTCAAGAAGGGCATCTGGCCCGTCATCCGCTTCTACGCGTGGGGCATCCTGCGCAACGAGCCGCACCCCTACAAAAAGAGCCTGCAGCGCAAGCAGAACGCGCTGCAATCGCTGGCCTATATGAGCTTCATGGTTCTCGTAGGCCCGGCGCTGTGGTCGACAGGGATTTTCTATCTCTTCTACGATTTCTGGAGCCACTATTCGTGGGCCGGGGATGCGCTGACCTACACGGCATTCGCCCACACCGCGGCGGCGTTTATCATGGCGGCGTTCGTCATCATCCACGTCTACATGACAACGACCGGCAAGACCGTGTTCCACTACGTGCGGACCATGATTACCGGCTACGACCAGATCGAACTGTCCGAGGTCGAGGAAGCCTACATCGAAGAAACCAAGGCAGTTCCCATGAAGCAGAGCAAGGCTATCCGGTAGCCTCGCGCCGTCACCCCGCGCGGGGCGGGGTGGCGGCTACACTATTCAAATGCCGACCCGATTTTCCCCTGATGTTTCCACGGGTATGGACATTAGGGGCAGTTCTCACCGCAGCGTCGTCTGCGCGAAGGCGGAGACCCATGTTAGCCATTGTGTCCGCGCCAGAAATAGATCCCCGCCTTCGCGGGAATGGCGCCGCGGAAGGACGGCAAGCAGCTTTAAATGCCACGGAGGAGTTACTGTTGCAGCCAAGTATATCGAAGAGCGAACGTGGATCGGAAAGAGGGACCATGCGTATTACCAGCATGAAGAGATTTGGCGCTATTGCGGCGGGCATTGCCTTGGCGCTCACCGCTAGCGGAAGTGCGATGGCAGAAAACGCCGGCACGAACGAGGCCCTGACCGCGCAAGCACGCGGCATCGCCGCAAAGTTCGCGGACAAGCTCAAGGGCGAGCTTATGACGGCGATGAAGGCTGACGGCCCGGTCAAGGCCATAGAGGTCTGCAACGTGGCAGCCCCCGCAATCGCGGGCGAAGTCTCCACGGACGGCTGGACCGTGAAGCGCACCTCGCTCAAGCTGCGCAACGCCAAGGCCGCGCCGGATGCGTGGGAAAAGCAGACGCTGGAGTTTTTCGAAGCGGAGAAGGCCAAGGGCGCGCGATGTGGCCAAGCTTGAGCGGTCGGAAGTCGCGGATGTGGGCGGCGTGCCTACCTTCCGCTACATGAAGGCAATCCCAACGGCCGAGCCTTGCCTGACCTGCCACGGCGTCAATGTTGCCGAGCCGGTAAAGGCGAAGCTTGCGCAGCTTTACCCGCAGGATCAAGCCACGGGTTTCAAGGCGGGCGACATCCGCGGCGCGTTTACGATCTCCAAGCCGCTGAAGTAGCGGGCTGAGCCAGGTGCCCGGTTTTCCATGCTGGGCGCCTGGCGGGCAGCCATAAGTTGCGACCTTTTTTCGTCATTGCGAGGTGCGAAGCCCTGAAGCAATCCAGGAGCTGGAGGCGCAGCGGCAGTTCCTGGATCGCCGCGGCGGCCGGGCCGCCTCATGACGATGGTGCGGCAGAACGGTCAGGACTTCTGGCGGCTGGTATTAGAGGGCAAACGTGCCCGAAAAACTGAACGTCCGGCCTACTTTGTGGAGTCCCCGGCTCAGAACAAGAGCCGGGTGACTTAAGAAAGCTCCGGCTGATAAGCCTTGCCATAATCACTCATTGAAGTAAAGGGAGACGACGCATGTCTGATAAGAAACTGGCGTTCTTCCGTGTCGTGTTCGTCATTGCCGCACTGTGGAATCTTGCTGGTGGGGTCCAAGGGTATTTCGATACGGCCAACATGTTTCACAGGCTGTTCGCCCGGGAACTTACCGATCCTCTGATGACGGCGATCTACAAAGGCAGTTGGGGTACAACATTTCTATACTTTTTCGGCTACCTGCTCGTTGCTTATAATCCAGTCAGACACACCGGCGTTGTAATTCTTGGCACGATAGGCAAGATGTTTTTCGCCGCAGGTTTACTGAATGCCTACCTGTCCGGTATGACATCCTCCTTTGCCCTCGTGGTGATCGCCGGCGACTTTGTCTTTACCGCTCTGTTCATCGCCTACCTCATTAGCATGACGCGGCGGCAGGAGGGGCTTTTCTAGCGCAACGAGCGGCAAACGCGAAGCTTGGATGCCAGTACGCCCCGCGAGAAATCCGGCTCCATTTGCGGCTGGCGCTGACAGCGATTTCCCGCGGATCCGGCGTACTACCCAATCCGGATCTTCTTCTCCGCGATGAACTCATAGGGCGGAATATCGAGGTTGCGAGGCGCCGGGCCATACCGGATGCGGCCCGCCGTATCGTAGACGGAGCCGTGGCAGACGCAAAACCAGCCACCGTACTCGCCCTTCGGATCGCCGGGCGACTGCCCCTTCGGCAGGCAGCCCAGATGCGTGCAAATGCCGATCATGATCAGCCAGTTTTCCTGGCCCGGCTTGGTCCTGTTTCCGTCCGTTGCGGGAAGATCGTCCGGCGCCCCTGAAACGCGGGCGATTGGGTCCTTGAGGTCCGTAAGCTGCGCCGCTTTAGCCTTCGCGATGTCGTCCGCCGTCCGGTTGCGGATAAAAATCGGCTTGCCCCGCCACAAGATCGTTACGGCTTGGCCTGTTTCAATCGGGGAAAGATCCACCTCGATGCTTGCCGTCGAAAGCGTGGCCGCGTCGGGGTTCCATTGATCGACGACCGGCCACAGCGCGGCGGCCGCTCCAATTGCCGCAAACGCACCCGTTGCAATGTAGATAAAATCGCGCCGCGCCAGGCCTTCTTCGCCCGGATCCGCCACTGCATCCATGCTTTTCCCGCTCCTCAAGTTATACCGACGGCCATAAGTCTCGACTCTTTTTCCGTCATTGCGACGGCGCGCGCAGCGCTGCCGGAAGCAATCCAGCCAAGCTGCGGATATTGCTATGGACGCCCGCGGCGGCCAGGGCCGCCTCGCGATGACGGGGAGTGTGCCGGCACTGCCCGTGCTTTCGACGGCCGGTATTAGTGTTTGCCGCCGCCCGCACAATTGCAGCCGCAGCCGTCGTGATCGTCCTCTTCTTCTGGCGCCGCCGGCGGAAGCGGCGCGCCCGATAGCACCGCTTTGACGGCGGCAATTGGATCGGTTTCGGAGGTCACGACCACCCGGATGCCGCGCTCGCCAAGCTTCCTCATGAAGCCGTCTCCGCAGCTCGCGGTAATCAGCACGTCGAGGCCGTCGATTGGATGCGCGCTGTGGCGGGGATATTCATGAATGCTCATTTCCATGGGCAGATCGAGCTTGCCGGTTTCCTGTATCTGGCCGTCCGGAGAATCCTCGAAAATCACGAAACGCCGCGCCCGCCCGGCATGGGCCGTGATGGTCCGGTAATTCTGGCTTGTAACGCCGATCCTCATGGAATTCTCCTGCCGCAAGTCTTCTCGCGCGGCCGTGCGCGCACCATTGGTTGACCTCCCCGATGTTAGCGTGATTAACTTTGCCGTCATTGCGAATGCGCAATCGTCCGCGCCGGCGGGTGCCGTGGCCAGCCGGCGGACGCGCTGACGAGTTGAGGCTTGCTTTTGAACCCGATCACATCCGCCGAGGCCTGGACAGGCATTGCCGATTGCATGAACTGCAATATCCGGCAATCTGTCCTGTTCGCGGGCCTCCGGGAGGAGGGCTTCAGCGAGGTCCACCGCCCCATCGATCAGCTTCAATATGCGGCGGGTGCCACGATCTACCGGGCGGGCGACGAGGGGGTTTCGCTTTTCACGCTGCGCACGGGCCTCGTGAAGCTCACGCAATACCTGCCCGGCGGCAGCCAGCGCATCGTGCGCCTGCTGCGCAAGACCGATGTGCTTGGGCTGGAGTGCATGATCGCGGACGAGTACCAGCATTCGGCAGTAGCACTGCAGCCGGCCGAGGTCTGCCGCCTGCCGGTGAGCGCGGTGAAGCGGCTGCTGCATGGCAATCCACGGCTTTTTCATACGCTTATGGCGCAGTGGTATCGGGCGCTTAGCGACGCGGATCGCTGGATCACCGAGCTTTCCACGGGTACCGCCCGCGGCCGCGTTATCCGGCTGCTGCTCTGGCTTTCGGAGCTTGAGGCCGGCAATAGCTGCAGCCTGTTCAGCCGGGAGGACCTTGGCGCGGTGCTTGGGCTGACAACGGAAACCGCCAGCCGCGTGATGGCGGGGCTGAAGCGCGAAGGCTTGATCCGCGAAACGAGCCTCAACCGCTTTTCCTGCGATACGCCCAAGCTTCGCGAGATCGCCGGAGCGTGAGCGGCCTTCGCTATAGCGCGTAGGATGAGGACGCTGCCGCGCGGAAAAGTGCGGCTTCCGGACAACTGCCGCGAGCCTGCGAACCTGACGCCAGATCGAAACTCCTCGCACGCTGAAAGTACACATTTTGATAGCCGGAGGACGCTTTTCCAATTTGAACTAATTGTAGCAGAAGCGCTTTACTGAAAGGTTAAGCGCAAGACGCGGCGCAAGTCATTGATGTATATGGGGATTATTATAACGCACACGTCCTGATTATGGTAAAGTCACAGTATTTAACGGGGTTTTCGAAAGCTCGAATTCGACCAAGTTTGAGCAGATTTCCGCGTGAATCCGCCAGTTTTGGCCATCCGCGATTCTGCGTTAACCTTGTTTTCTTAACATTTATGGCGACGGCACACGCCCCGTAGGGGTGCCTACCACAATTGTGACACATTTGCTCGCGGGCGTGGCGCTTCGAGGGGGCACGCGCAAATCGATGTCTGGAAATTTCCTCCGGGGCCGGGCTCCCGCGAGGCTGCGGACCTTCGACGCGATGGCGCGGACATAACCGAAGAATGGCGCGAGTGGCGGCCTTGCGATTTTAGCCGCTAAGCAGAGCTTCACGGCTTCGCCAACGAATGGGCGGCATGGCGCCGGCCGGCAAGCCCAAACGACCCATTCGCCAGCAGTGGGTCGATTGCGGACCTCACGCTGTTCTCGCAATCCCGTGTCGGCTATGTCGGCTTCCAGATCTTATTGCTGCTGTCTGCGGCAAGGCTGAAAAAACTCCGCCCGTGACCCAAACGGGCCCTCGCGGAGATCTTGTCCGCGCCCGGAAGCGAGCGGAACCGGATCGTCAGCATGCGGCCGGCGATGGCGGCCGCATGCGAGGGGGTGAATGGCAGGGGCGTACATTTGATCTGCCGTATTCACACCATTTATGCCAGATATACCATTATTAATGGCAGTATTACCGATGCCGCCACCTGTTAAAACTCTTACTCCAGAAAACGAAATGCCCACAGTTTACCCCACACTGCTCAAAGCGAAGGCTGTGTTCCGCGACCCTGTAGCAGCTTTCATGCGACGGCGGCGATCAGCCAGCGCTCTGCGGGGAGATCGTTGCCGTCGCGGTCGATTTGGCGGCGCCATCCCAGATAGCTGTCGAGGTACTTGGTCGCAACACCTTTGAAGCGGACCATCCAGGTCTTCAGCCCGCTGGTGTAAGCGTTGACGTTTTGGATGTGGTAGCCCTGCCAGACGTGTTCGCCTTTGGAGGCGACAATCCACACATGCAGAAACCCGCGCGCCGCCGCAAACGCGGCATAAACCTTGGCGCCGTCGCTGATGAGCAGCGTGTCTTTCTGGACGATGGGGCCGAGGTGCTCCGTGATGCTGGCGGTATCCACCTTTTCGAGCATGGTGTCCGTCGTCGCCCCAGTCCGGTCGCGCACGATCAGCACCGGGGTGTGCTCGTCCGAGAGGCCGGGCTTCGAAGCTTTTCCGCCGCGTTTGCGGGCTTCTCTGCCCTCGACCTTCCGTGCGCCTTTCTGCGATTTGAGAAAATACGTTTCATCGGCTTCAACAATGCCGCCGATGGCCGCCGCCTTCTTGTTCTTCGGCAACTTGAGGAAACGATGCCGCCAGCGGAACGCGGTATCGAGCACGATGCCGCACCGTTTGGCTGCCTTGCGCAGACTGATCCCATCGGCCAGCGCTTGGCCATAGGCGAGCCACGCATCGCGGCGGCGCAAGCGCTCCAGCGGCGTGCCGGTCAGGGCCGTGAACGTTCTGCCGCAGGCGTGGCACATGTAGCGCGTCAGCGGTTTTGGCTTCGACCACGTGCCAACATCGGCTGACTTGCAATGGGGACAGCATGGCGCGGCGGCGAAGCGGCAATCGATCAGCGCAATAGCATCATTGGTGGAGGCGCGGACTTCGACCGCCTCGATCAAAGCCTCGCGCTGCTCCTTGGTCAGCCCCCCCAAGCTGATCGACAAGTACCTGAAAATCCTTGGCTTCCATGATGTCCTCCCGTTGCGGCCCAGGGGAACAAACATAGAACTACAATGTGACGGAACAGAGCCAAGCGAATGCACCAAAGACCATGCAAGCTAGACCAATCAAAAGCGTTACCACCGGATGCTTGTTCACGATACATTTGAGTACGCGAACAATCTCTAACTTTTCGTTGCGGATAATAAGCCATGCTATTGATGCACTCTGCGGCACAATATTAATAATGCTTATCCCCCTAATCCCACTTGGGCTGGGCAGGCACAATATGTAGTGACAGCGCCGGCGAACAGCGATAAGAACATACCATGAACATACGGCGCCGGAGGGCACGTTCATGGCTGACTTCCCCCATTCCCTGCGCGAATTTCAAAAGCGTTTTCCCGACGATGCGGCCTGTGCCGCCTATCTAGCCGCCAAGCGCTGGCCGGACGGCTTCCGCTGCCCCCAGTGCGGCGGAGTGAAGGCCTGGCTGCTTCCCAGCCGGAATGTGCACACCTTCCTGTGCGCCGGATGCCGGAAGGAGACTTCGGTCACCGCCGGCACGATCATGCACCGTTCGCATCTGCCGCTCACCGTATGGTTCTGGGCCGCCTTCCTGATGGCGACGCACTCCAACGGCATGTCCGCCTTGCAGTTGCAAAGCGAGCTTGGCCTGGGCTCCTATAAGACCGCCTGGCTTTTGGCGATGAAGCTGCGCCTTGCCATGGTGGCGCCCGGACGCTCGCCGCTGAGCGGCCTGGTGGAGGCTGACGAGACAGAAATTCGCTTTAGAACCAAGGACGATCCGCCCGCGGGCGGCCAGGGCCGCAGCCACGATGGCAAGCTGCTGATTGCCGGTGCCGCCGAAATCAGGGCCGGAAAAAGGGGAAGGCCCGTGCTGGGCCGGGCGCGGCTTTGCGTAATCGCGGATTATCGCGCCAGTACGCTGCATGCGTTCCTGAAGAGCAACGTTATCTCCGGCGCAACCGCCAAAACGGACGGGTTTGCCTCCTATACCGGAGTGGCTCACGTTACCCACGATCCGCATGTCATCGGGCCGATGGCGGCGCACATCGTCCTGCCCGGCATCCACAGGCTGTTTTCCAACCTGAAAAGCTGGGGGCTTGGCGTCTATCACGGCCTGCGCCGCAAGCACCTGCAAGCCTACCTCGATGAATACGTCTTCCGCTTCAACCGGCGCAAATACCGCCATGCCGCCTTCGCTACCCTGCTTGGCATCGCGGCGCGCCATGAGCCCGCTCCCTACTACATGTTGAAGGCGGTGGGATTAGGGGGATAAGCATTATATTAATAACCATCAGTAACATCCAAATATTTGGCGGATTGTTAATATCTCCGTAATAATGAAGCCAAACCATCGAAGCTGGCATTAATGACAATGGTCCCAACGCGAGCCAATCGATGATGCGTTTTCCTCGTTCCCCTTCTGGCAGAAGTTTGA
This sequence comes from uncultured Alphaproteobacteria bacterium, assembly GCA_963760455.1. Classification (GTDB taxonomy): domain Bacteria; phylum Pseudomonadota; class Alphaproteobacteria; order Rhizobiales; family Rhodomicrobiaceae; genus Rhodomicrobium. Next base: position 1,426 of record CAVXDM010000014.1, on the reverse strand, counting down.
GAAAGCGCCACCAAAACCAAAGCGATGCGGCAATCATTAAGGGAATATCTAGACTTATTAAGGCAATCAAAACTTTAGGCGTAGTTGTGCTGCTTACGTAATTGTACAAAACAATGGCAGCCGGTATCGCAATGACCAGAAATGAAAATAAATCCAATATGGGTCTGGTTGTTTTGTCATCGGCAACCATGATATTCCGTTGATTTCGCAACCAGATATCCGCATTTTCTTGTCACCACACAAACGCGCGAATCTGCTCCTTGACATGGCCTGTCATTGTACTTCGTCATGCTTTAATCTCCTCATGGCGGAGCCAAATTGCCGCTGACGCTAGCGCTCCTACATACATTGTCCGTTATAAGATCCGAAAACGAGCATCGCCATCTGAGCATTTTTCCACTGCCACTTCTTCTGCAATCGGCCTGTTGCGCCCCTGTGGCAAAATGGCGTACCGGACCTGCGGCTGCTGGTTACCATGACGGGCGGTACGGGTCGATTCCGGGCATGGCAGTTTCAACGGCTGCACACCCAGGCGACTACAGGTTCTGGATCTCAAACCGGAAATGAGCCGTCCTTTCCCGGGGGGACAGTCACGCCAAAAATCCGGACTTGAAATTTTTGGCCTTTCTTACCGTTATACCGCTGTTCCTACTGGCACGGCAGGCCATGGCGCGGATTGGCCAGACCATCCGCGAGAAAGATGCCTGAATGACGGAGACATGGCCATGCATGCTTTTGAGCGGAATGAATTCTATTACGAGAATGCCAGGGCGATTAGGTGGGGCAGTATAATCCTTTCGATCGGAATCTTGATAGGAACGTTTCCCATTCTCGCCTCGCTTGTTCACTTTCTCCGCTTTGGTACCTTGGGCGTCACCGTCGAAATTGGTACCTTCAGCGGTGGCGCCGAAAATCCCGTTCTAGTGACCGGCTTCCTGGCCCTTATTTTGACATTAGTGCCGTTCGCGCTTTTCGGGCTTATTCCAATTCTCATTGGACTGTATGTGCTATCGAGGGGCTTCGACCGGCGGCCCGTTGTGGTGGTGGACAGCGAAGGGCTGTTCTACCGGCCTCACGGTCCCTCGATTATCCCTTGGCGGGACATCCGCGGCGTGGAGTGGCTAAAAGACATAAACGAGGAAGCTGAGCATTGTATCCTTGTGACCCGGCATGGCGCGCGCCCGTTCCACGTCTACACGTGGTGGCTGCCAGGCGATAACCGCAAAAGCCCAGTCTACACCGCCATCACGCGGGCTTGGAAGCGGCATCGCGACACGGCGTAGCACTGAATGCGGCGAGAGGCAGTTTGGGTCCGCTTGGGTCCACTACGTTAGTCAGGAGCGCTTCGCGAGATTGCCCGCTGTAGGATCCGTAAGCCGCTGTGCTCTCGCGACCGGGATTTGAAGTCCGTCAAGTCCGGATCGGC
>CAVXDM010000013.1:0-7317 GCA_963760455.1 uncultured Alphaproteobacteria bacterium | reverse complement strand
AGCTGCCGCTGCTCGGCCGTTCACCTGGATGGCGTGCCCGCGCTGCCTTCCCGGCCGCCGCTAAAGGCCGAGTGCGGACCATCGGGTTATTGGCCCGAACCGTCTCTTCGTTGGGGCGGACCGGGTATGCCCGGCGCTCCCAGGTTTTCGCTCTGGTCGTCACCTGCATTGTTTTTGAAGTTCGCATCTTTTTCCGGCCCTTGGCGGGCGAGGAGCCAAAGCGCCAGCTCGTTTTGTTCGGCGGTCCAGTGGCGAGAGCGGGGCGTTGCGGACTCGCCCGCAAATCGTTTATCCCGCGAAGCAGATCGTCCTGGCTCGGAGCTTAGCATGCGACTGCGGCGAGTAAGCATCAGAAACTTCAAGGCTATCGAGGATACTAGCCTCGAACTGACCGACTTCAATGTCATCGTCGGGGCAAATGGTTCGGGCAAAACCTCGGTGCTTCAAGCGATGCACTGGATGTTCCAGTCTCGGCGCAACCGTAGTATTGAAACTAACAAGGAGCCGTCCAAGGGGGCGACGCTATCCGAAAAGGATGCGACCTATATGCCCTCACCTGACTATCGAAACGCGGCCCATGGTCATGAGTACGGCAATAAACAGGGTACATCGCAACTTGACATGTCCATAGACGCTGTTGCCGAAGACGGGACCGAAGTAAGCGCCAACATGTGGATAAAATCCGCGCGTAATGAGGGCTTGAGCGTTCACGTCCCCTCGGTGAACTCCTTTGTCCCAACATTGCGCGACCCTAATCGCGAATTCAGCGCATAAATCCCCCTGGCTTAGCGGGAATACCGCTAAGTGAGGAGAAGCGCTCGAAACTTATCGTCCACCGTCTCGCGGCAGCAGGCGACGCGAACACGGTTCTTCGCAACGTTTTGCATTTACTTAAGGGTAAACAGGAGGGGCAGCAAGATGGCCTCACTGTGGTGCAGGAATTAGTTTCGAGAAGTCATGGGTGATCTGACGCTCGAAGTAAACTTCGAGGAAGATCGGCACTATTCCATCGAAGCCCGATTTCAGACTGCCGAAATGAAGATCGGCGACGCAAAGCGCTTTGGCCCGCTGGAGCTGGCTGGAACCGGGTTTCTCCAGGTCATCCAAATCTTTGCCTATATAGTTTATTTCCGCCCAATTATACTATTGGTCGACGAGCCAATTCGCACCTTTACCCCGCTGCCCAAGAACGGCTAGTGGCGGTCTTGGCGGAAGCCGCCCGCCGATTTGACACGCAAGTCCTGTTGACGACCCACAGTCCTTCCGTGATTCGCGCACTCCCCTCCGATGCTAAAGTCATCTGGATGAAGGAGGGAAGGGTGCAGGCGAAAGGGGACACTGAAGGACGCGCGCTTATGGGCTGGGGGCTTCTGGACCGACGCGTGTTGCTGATGACTGAGGACAAAGACACAGAAATGCTCCGGTCACTTCTTGCTCAGTGGCCCGACCTTAATCGCCAGGTGGCAATCTGGCCCTTCCATGGCTCTTCAAAGTTACCAACCCCGGAAGTTGTGACGGGGCTTGTCAAACTTATGGGAGCAAATCTTAAGATCGTCCTGCACCGAGATCGCGATTTCCTGATGCCCTGCGAAATTGACGAGCTTGCAAAGCCATATAGCAACGCAGGCCACAGGCTTTCGTTCACTCAGTGTTCCGACATCGAGGCCTACTGGGCCGAGAGGGACGTCATCGCCGCTCACTTTAGCATCCCGAAAGACGATGCCCAGTTGCTTCTCGACGAGGCAGTTGCTGACGCGTGCGCCGAGGGCAAGGCGCAGGAAGAACGGCGACGGAAGCGCCGCGACATTATGAATAAGATCAGCGCTGTAGAAAAGGGAAAGCTGCAACAATTCGGTGATGGAGAGGTTCAAGCAGAGGCATGCAAACAAGGGCAGCAGCACAAGGTTTTGGGGAAAACTCTCACGGCGGCGGTTCGCGCAGCTGCGCAGGCCAAGCATTACCCGGGTGCTACCAACTTTGGAAATGTTGTCCCTAACGGATCGTCCCAGATAGCGACAGATCTCGCAAAGACCCTCCAGAGCTCATAGTCTAGCTCGCCAAACCAGAGGCTCATGGCCGCGGCATACAGGTCCATGCGGGGGCAGGGATGGTGCTTCGTGGATATCCCAACAATTGTGCAGAGTTCGCGTCGCGCGGTACGCTTTGCTCGTCCGCAATTGGAGTTGCTGCGGGCAACTTATGCTCACATAGAGACTTTCCGGATCGACCCCGTGCTGCCTTCTGGGAGGCCGGGCCGCCGCGTGGAGCGGATCCGAAAAGCGGCTCGATCCCCGAAGCGTAGAGCCGGGGTCGCATGGCAGACGGGTACTCCTTACGAAGTCAGCGCGCCCCCGTCCCGCCGCGCGCAACGTAAGCGTGGCGCAAAATTTCCAGGCTCGCGCGGTCGAAGCGGGCATCGTCCGGCAGGCGCCGGATCCGCTGCCATCTGGACAGCGCCCGCTCGGTTTGATCGCCCGGAATACCGTCAGCCCAAACGCGGTAGCCGGCTTCCTCAAAAACTGCTGCAATTCCCTGATCTCGGCCGCCGTTAGCGGTTGGCTGTCCCGCGCCTCCTTCGCGGCGATGCGGGGCTCATCGGACCGGGCCGCGGCCGGCTGGTTCCTATGTGGCTCCCTCGTCGCCGGCCTGCGGCGATTCCATCCTCGGCGCCGGCGCTTGTGGACTGCCGGGCACTTCCCTTGCCGCCCGCTGCGGCGGCTCCGGCCTGGGCGCGGGCGGCAGCGGAATGCCGCGCACTTCGCTTGCCGCCAGCCCCGGCGCTTCGATCCTGGGCGCGGCGGCCGGCGGGATGCGAACCTCCCTCGGCGCGATTTGCCGCGTGCTCAAGGCCTCCAGCGCCGCCGGGTCCGTATCCGACGCGCAAGGGAAGGCGGAATAGTTGCAGCGGCGCGAGCCCGCGAAGCTGGCGCGGACGCAAAACACCTTTTTGCACGCAGCCTTTTCCCAATCCAGATAGCGCTCGCCGAAGAAGAAAATCACTTGGTGCTCCCACGACTTCCGCGCGAGCCTTTCGGGGCTCTGGACGACACCGAAGGTGAGCGCGCCAGCTGCCGAAATGCGTTGCTTTTGACACCCTCGCGGCAAGGACGGCAAATATTCCAGCACGGCCTCGCTCTCGCAGGCGGTTTCGGCGCGCGCGGCCGGGAACGGCAGGCCGGAGCTTGCCAAGAAAAACGGCCGCCGCCGTCCAATAGCGCAATTTCACGGCAGTTCCCCCTCTTTAAACCACGCTTCCGCGAGCAATGCGATGCGCCTGTCCATGTATCTTGCGCTCACAGTATGTGCTTTGATCGCGCTCAAGATACGGCATCGTGCCGCATCCGATACCCGGGTGCATTCGTCCGCGCCGCGGGAGCACGGGATTGACAAACGTAAATTGACATGCATCCGCTCAAGGGCGATCTGAAGAATTATTGGGCCGTGACCGTGCGGGCGAATTGGCGGGTTGCGCCCGCCAGCAGTTGCACAACGTGATCGGCGGGCGGAGCGCCGTCTCGCCCGGGATGGCCGTGCGGTTCGAGAAGGCCTTCGGCGGAAGCGCCGATATGTGGCTGCGCCTGCAGGCCGCATTCGACCTCGCGCAGGTACGCGGCGCGTGCGAAATTCCGGTGCGCCGTCTTGTGCCCGCAACGGGCCGATGAGCCAGGGCAATCGGGATTGGTGCTGCCGCAGCCCGTGGATGCGGAAACGTCCTAGCGCTGCTTCGTTTCCTGGGTGGCGGCGATGACCGGTATTCCAGCGGAAGCCGTCGCCATCGACGGCAAAACGTCCCGGCGCTCCTGCAAGAAGAAAGGCGCCTGGAAGCTCGCAGGCGAGCATGCCGGGGTGGGACGGACAAGGGATGTGTACCCTGCTGTCAACCCTCGCTGAGCGCCTGCTCCAGATCCCCTATAATATCCGCGGCATCCTCCAACCCCACCGACAGCCGCACTACATCGTCGCCCGCGCCCGCAGCCGCGCGCTGTTCCGGCGTAAGCTGGCTATGCGTGGTTGACGCCGGATGGATAATCAGGCTCCGCGTATCCCCGATATTCGCCAGATGCGAGAATAGCTTAACCCCCGCGACGAGCTTGAGCCCCGCCTCGTAGCCGCCCTTGAGCCCGAAGGTGAAGACCGCGCCGGCGCCTTCGGGCATAAGCCGCTTCGCCAGCTCGTGATAGCGGTTGCCCGGCAGGCCTGCATAGTTCACCCAGTCAACCTTGGGGTGCTTCTCCAGCCAGCCCGCCACGGCCAGCGCATTCTCGCAATGCCGCGCGATGCGCAGGGGCAGCGTCTCCAGCCCGTTTATGATGAGAAACGCATTCAGCGGCGCGATGGCCGGCCCAGATCGCGAAGCGACATCACGCGCGCGGTGATGGCGAAGGCGAAATTGCCGAAGGTCTCCGCCAGCACCATGCCGTTATAGGACGGGTTCGGCTGCGACAGCATGGGGTAGCGCCCACTCTCGATCCAGTCGAAGGTGCCGCAATCGACCAGGATGCCGCCGAGCGAGTTGCCTTGCCCGCCCATGAACTTCGTCAGCGAGTGCAGCACGATATCGGCGCCGTGCTCCTTGGGGCGGAACAGGTAGGGCGTCGCCAGCGTGTTATCGACGAGCAGCGGAACGCCGGCCTTTTCGGCCACCGCCGCGATGGCCGCCACATCGATGACGATGCCGCCCGGGTTGGCGATGGACTCGATAAAGATGAGCTTGGTTTTGGGCGTGACCGCCGCCTCGAAGCTCGCCGGATCGTTGCCGTCCGCCCAGACCACGTTCCAACCGAACTTCTTGAAGGCGTGGTTGAACTGGTTGATCGAGCCGCCATAGAGCTGGCGCGAGGCGATGAACTCGTCGCCAGGTTCGAGCAGCACGTGGAAGGCCAGGAGCTGCGCCGCGTGGCCCGAGGCGGCCGCCAGCGCCGCCGTGCCCCCTTCGAGCGCCGCCACGCGCGCTTCGAGCACCGCCTGCGTCGGGTTCATGATGCGCGTGTAGATGTTGCCGAACGCTTCGAGGTGGAACAGCGAGGCCGCGTGCTCCGCGTCGTCGAAGACATAGGACGCAGTTTGATAAATCGGCGTGATGCGCGCACCCGTGGCGGGGTCGGGCTGGGCGCCGGCGTGGATGGCGAGCGTGTGGAAGCCTGGCGTGCGGTCGGTCATAGGCATTCTCCCCAAAGGTTCAGGCCAAGGGAAGTCTATTCGTTGCGAAAAATCAATCGCCCCATGCACAAAGATTCTCGTGTTCAAATTCCCTGTTTGCCGCAGGAACCCGCCTTGCGCTGAGCCGCGAACGCCATTCGCCGCCGATGGACAGCCTCCGGCGCATACAACTCTGCCACAAGCCCATGAAACCGCTGCCGCAACTCCCCGGTTTGCATGGTCTGGGGCTGGAACGTGACATCGAAGAGCGTGCATTGTTCCCAGGCGCCTGGCGTGAGCAGGCGCCCTTCCGCCTCCAGCCGGTCATACAGCGGCGTGCCGGGAAATGGCGTTTGCAGCGTCACCTGCACTTCGTAGAGCCCGCTGTCGCGTACCAACCGCACAACCTCATCGAAGCTTTCAGCCGTCTGCCCGTCCAGCCCAAGGACGAAGCAGCCGTTGACGGCGATACCGTGGCGCTGAATGCGCCCAATGGCATCCAAGTAATCGTCCGCCCGTCCAGCCTTCCAGTTTGTTTTCGTTTCAAGTCCTTCCAGCCCGCGCCGCCCCGGCGACTCCAGGCCGATGAGCAGTTGGGCACAGCCTGCATCGCGCAGAAGAGACAGTAGTTCTTCGTCATCGGCCACGGAAATGTCGGTCTCGGTAAACCAGCGGACGTTCTCCTTGGCGAGCGCGCGCGCCAGGCGCTTGCCGTGCGCCTTGCTGGCGAAGGTGTTGTCATCGGCGAACTCGATGAACGGATTGCGCCAAATCTCCTTGATGGCGCGGATTTCCGCCATTACGCGCTCCACCGGCTTGACCTTGAATGCCGGCGCCAGGCGGATGGAGGAAGCGCAGAATTCGCATGAAAACGGGCAGCCCCGCTGTGTCTGCACCGTCAGCCGGTTGTAACAGCCGATGCCGAGCAAATCGAACCGCGGCACTGGCGAATGGCTGAGATCGTAATTTGTGCCGCGGGCGCCGTAGACTTTGTGCAAGCACCCGTGCAGCAAATCGTCCATCACTTGCGGCCAGACGCATTCCGCCTCGCCCAGCACAATGGCGTCCGCATGACAGCGGGCTTCTTCAGGCAACGCCGTGACATGCAGGCCGCCGAGTATTACCCGCGTTCCTTCCTGCCGGTAGAGGGCGGCGAGCCGATACGCATCCTTTATCTGCGCGGTGAAGCTCGAAATGGCGACGGCATCGAATTCCCCCGGCAAGCCGTTCACGGCGGCGAGGTCAGGAACTTCGAGATAGGTCAGCTCGATTGCGGGCGGCGTCAGCCCGGCCAGCGTCAGCAGCCCCAGGCTGGGCAGCGAAGCGACGATTTGGCTGCGCTCGACCACACCCGGCAGTGTCAGCCCCAGGCGCATCAATTCCGCATCCTGAACGCGAATGCCGCTCATGGCGATGAGGCCGAGCTTCATTCCGCCGGCGCCGTGCTCGCCGCAGGGTGCCACGCACGCCAGCAATACCATGCGTAAAGGAGCAGCAGCACGGGGACTGACAGGATGGCGAGGTAGTCAATCAGGATCAGCAGGGCATAGGCGTTGTCGTTAGCAGTGTGCAACGTCCCGCCTCCCATGATGTAAAAAACGGCGCGGTCGAGGTTCAAGACCACGAGAGCGGTAATCACAAGTACGAGGGGAAGGAACAGCGCGGTAATGAGCGCGCCTCCATGCAGGGCCGCCGAGCGGCGTAAATAGCGCCACAGGAGTGCGACGCGCCATATCGCGACGATAGCCAGCAGCCGAAACCTTGGCCATCGACATCGCGTCTCCTGTGAGAAATCGCCCCGGCAACGCGTAGAGAAAGGCCGGCGGCGCGGTGAGCGTCACGAATATAAGCACGTTCCAGTATTGCCAATTCTTAGGTCTCAGCGGCCACAGCAGCAGCCAGAGCAGCGCCGCGAACACGAATACATAAGCGACCGATCCAAGGCCGAAACGCTGCCACACCTCCACCCTCGGGTTATCCCAATGGCGGCCGATCCCCACGCCCAAGTGAAAATCAGGCCAATGACGAGATAGAGCGGGCCAAGGCGTTCGAGGTTCGGTGCGGCGGGCTGAAAAAGAGGAAATCGCGTGTTGTCCTCAGGACTTCCGCGATGTCTTTGCTGGAAGGCATGTACAATCCTTTCACGCGGCTTCGCCGTTCGAATCTCGCCGTGCAGTA
>CAVXDM010000012.1:0-27807 GCA_963760455.1 uncultured Alphaproteobacteria bacterium | reverse complement strand
CATTCGCCGGCCGGGCCAAATCGCATACCTCAGTTGGACCTGCAAATGAACAAGTTCGATTGGGGACACGATCATGCCTCGCCTCTCCTGGCTCAGTGCGCTGCTATTCACACTTCTTGTTTCCTCGATCCAGCCGCTCCAGGCAACGGAGGAAGGCTGCCAGTCCCAGCTCTATCTGGGCGCGGCCCCCATCCTCAAGAACCCGAAGCTAAGCGAGCAGACCTTCCCCGTCTGCTTCTCCGAAATCTCCCTCCTCTATTCGGGCATAGCCCGGACCCCGCTGTGGTCCGCCGAGCACCTGACCGCGGACCGCATCCAGCGCGCGCGCGGCCTGCCGCGGCTTCATTCGGATGCCTTCCATGAAGAGCCGGGCCTGCCCGCGGATCTGCGCTCCGAGCTTACCGACTACCGCCGCAGCGGCTTCGACCGGGGCCACATGGCACCGAACGGAGATATGTCCACGCCAGACGCACAGCAGGAATCGTTCTCGCTGGCGAATATGATCCCGCAGGATCCGTGCAACAACGAGGTGCTCTGGGAAGGCATCGAGTCCGCCGTGCGCGAGCTGGCGCTTTCGAACGGCGAGGTCTACGTGGTTACGGGGCCGGCCTTTCTGTCCGGGGAGTTGCAAAGCCTGAAGGGGCGCGTGCTTGTGCCAACCCATGTTTTCAAGGCGGTCTACATTCCATCGCGCGGCCAGGCCGCGGCCTATTTCACGCCCAACGACGGAAGCCAGAGCTGGGAACCCATTTCAATCTCGGAGCTTGAGAAGAAGATAAGCCTCGACGTGTTCCCGGCGCTCGGCGCAGGCATAAAGCAGAACGCCATGAGCCTGCCGAAGCCAACGGCGCACTTCGGATGCCGCCTCCACACCGCGGAAGCTGCACCTGCGAGGCAAGGTCCGCAGGAGACGCAATCCGCCCCTGCGTCCCCAAGTGTAACCACGTCTGCGGGTTCGGCGGGATACGGCTCAGAAACGGAGGCAAAGAAGCATTGCCCCGGAGAAACGGTGGTTTGGATCAATACACGCTCTCAGGTTTACCACTTCGCAAGCTCGCCTTTCTATGGGAATACCAAAAATGGTGCATATATGTGCGAAAAGGACACCGCCTCCGGCGGCTTTCGTTCCGCCAAGAACGAACAACACCTCCGGTAGCCGGGCGGCTGCCTCCAGACACCAGAGGCTCGCAGCAAGCGTCAAGAACGGGCAAACGATGAACTTTTCACCCTTCAGGAACGAGACCGACGCCGTTACCCTCGGCAATCTCAAAATCGAGAACCGCGAGGACCATGTCGCGATCTACGGCTCGCTGGCCATAACCAGGGACCGCGCGGGCCTTGCCGATGCAAAAGCCCTGAAATTGCTGCTGGAGAGAATAGTCAAGGAGTTGGAGGACGGCCCCGCCCTGCCAGTGGCGGTTGCAGCGGCAGAGCCAACGGTGAAAGTTAAGAACCCGTTCGGTTTGGCTTAGCGGAGCTGTTCAAGACACGGGCTTGACCGTTGCAGCGGAGGCACATTAGGCAACCCCGCGGGAGCGCGTTAGTGCCTTTGTCATCCAGGGTGGCGAGACCTTGTCATATTTCTGAAATTTTCTTTTCACATCAGCCATGTAGGCTGTCTTTGCAGTGTTACACGCGGGGGCTAGCTTCGCCTGGCGATTGCACTTTAGTTAGCGGGGCTCCTGCCCCAATAAGAGGAGCTAAAAGCGTGACAGTTTTCTATCAAGCCGCTTCTGGTAGGCGCCGCGATCTCGGTTGCGGTTGCGTCGGCTCCGGTCAGCGCAGCCGACATCTCCGGCGCAGGCGCCACCTTCCCCTACCCGATTTACGCGAAATGGGCCGATACCTATAAAAAGGACACCGGCAACGGTCTCAACTACCAGTCCATCGGCTCCGGCGGCGGCATCAAGCAGATCACCGCGCGCACCGTTACGTTCGGCGCGTCCGATAAGCCTCTCACTGAGAAAGAGCGCGCTGCTGGCGGCGATCTCATTCAGTGGCCGATGGTCATGGGCGGTATCGTGCCGGTCGTGAACCTGGACGGCATCAAGCCGAACGAAATCACCCTCGACGGCACCACGCTCGCGAAGATCTTCCTTGGCGAAATCAAGAAGTGGGACGACGCGGCGATCAAGAAGCTCAATCCCAGCGTTACTTTGCCGTCTGCCGACATCGCAGTTGTGCACCGCTCCGACGGGTCGGGCACCACGTTCAATTTCACGGACTACCTTGCAAAAGTCAGCGAGGATTGGAAGTCGAAGGTCGGTTCGAACGCCTCTGTGGAATGGCCTTCCGGCATCGGCGCCAAGGGTAACGAAGGCGTCGCCAACAACGTCCAGCAGACCAAGAACTCGATCGGCTACGTTGAAACCGCCTACGCCAAGCAGAACAAGCTCACCACCACCAAGATGGTGAACAAGGACGGCAAGACCGTGGAAGCCAACGGCGCCTCGGTTCAGGCTGCCGCCGCTGGCGCGGACTGGGAGCACTCGGACGGCTTCTACCTGATCATCACCAACCAGCCCGGCGCTGGCGCTTGGCCTATCTCGGCTTCGACCTTCATCCTGATGCCGAAGAGCGTGCCGGACGCCGCCGCCGCTGGCGAAGCGCTCAAGTTCTTCTCCTGGGCCTACAAGAATGGCGACAAAGCCGCTGAAGAGCTGGACTATGTCGCGATGCCCGAAAGCGTGAAGAAGCTCGTGGAAACCCGCTGGAGCGACATCAAGGGCTCCGACGGCAAGCAGGTCTTCTCGCACTAACTGCCCTTGGATGGGACTGGCAAACGCCAGTCCCATCTTATAAGTTGCGTAAATTGCACCTGTTGGCTGCTTGAGTTGGGTTAGGGCCTTGGTAGACGTGATCCTGCACGAGACGGTTAGTACCATCACCAATGAGGCCCGCGCCGATATTATGAAGCGCCTAGGCCGAGGCGATGCCGTATTCATGGCCATGACCAAAGCGTCGGCAGTCGGTGTGCTGATTGTGCTTGGCGCCATCTTTGTGTCGCTCATCATAGGCGCGGCACTCGCCTTCCAAACTTTCGGATTCGGTTTCTTCGTCACCGAGTCGTGGAATCCGGTTACGGAAAAGTTTGGCGCGCTTGCCCCCATCAGCGGCACGCTAATCACCGCGCTTATCGCGATGCTTATCGCTGTTCCCATCGGGCTCGGCGCTGCGATCTTCCTGACCGAGCTTTGCCCAATGTCCCTGCGCCGCCCGATCGGCGTCGCCATCGAGTTGCTCGCAGGCATTCCCAGCATCATCTATGGCATCTGGGGTTTGTTCGTATTCGCCCCCTTCCTGCAGGCGCATGTGCAACCGGCACTCATCGGCGCATTCGGAAACGTGCCCGTCCTTTCGAGCCTGTTCGCCGGCCCCCCTTACGGCATTGGCGTGTTCACCGCAGGCTTGATCCTGGCCATCATGGTACTGCCATTCATCACGGCCGTAAGCCGCGACGTCTTCGAAACCGTGCCCCAGATGCTCAAGGAGTCCGCTTTCGGCATAGGCTGCACCACCTGGGAAGTTATCCGCTCCGTGGTCATTCCCTATACGAGGGTTGGCCTGCTCGGCGGCGTCATGCTAGGCCTGGGCCGGGCACTCGGCGAGACCATGGCCGTCACCTTCGTCATCGGTAACGCGCATCGGATTTCCGCCTCGATCCTGGCACCGGGCACCACCATCTCGGCCACCATCGCCAACGAGTTCACCGAGGCGACAGGCGACCTCTATACCTCCTCGCTCATCGCGCTTGGCCTGATCCTGTTCATCATCACTTTCATCGTGCTCGCACTGGCGCGGCTTCTCCTCATGCGCCTTGAGAAATCGGCTGGTTCGTAATGGCAAAAGATTCAGCAAAGTATCGCGTCCGCCGCATGACCAGCACCTTCGTCATGGGGCTCTGCTGGACGGCGTCGGCGATAGGCATCGCAGTCTTATTAATCATCCTTGGTACACTCATCTTCCGCGGCGTGGGATCGTTGTCCTTGCACGTCTTCACCGAGGACGTGCCGCCTCCTGGCGCCATCGGCGGCGGATTGAGGAATGCGATCGTTGGAAGCTTGATCATGACCTTCCTTGGAACCGTGATCGGCACCCCCATCGGCATGCTGGCCGGGACCTACATGGCCGAGTATGGGCGGCATACGCGCCTCACCTCCATCGTGCGCTTCATCAACGACATTCTGCTCAGCGCCCCTTCAATCGTGATGGGCCTCTTCGTTTACGGCATCATGGTCCAGCCGATGGGGCATTTCTCAGGGATCGCCGGCGCGGTCTCGCTTGCAGTCCTCGTGATCCCCATTGTCGTGCGAACGACCGAGAACATGCTGCTGCTCGTGCCAAACCAACTCCGGGAAGCCGCAAGCGCCATCGGCATGCCGCGCTACCTCGTGATCCGGCATGTCGCCTACAAGGCCGCGATGGCGGGAATGATCACGGGCGTTTTGCTTGCGATTGCACGCATCAGCGGGGAGACGGCGCCGCTCCTGTTCACGGCGCTGAACAATCAATTCTTCAGCGCCAATCTCAACACCCCCATGTCGAGCCTTCCCGCCGTCATCTTCCAGTTTGCGCTTAGCCCCTATGAAAGGTGGCAAAACCTGGCATGGACGGGCGCTCTCCTGATTACGTTCGCGGTTTTAACGCTCAGCGTTCTGGCTCGCTGGCTCAGTTCCCCCAGGGTGAAGTAATGAACACGCAGGCAAATGGTGCCGTCGGCAAACCGCGGATCAAGATCAGCAATCTTGACTTCTTTTACGGACAGTCGAAGGCCCTCAAGAACGTCAATATGCCCGTCTACGACCGCGAGGTTACGGCCTTCATCGGCCCCTCCGGTTGCGGAAAATCGACGCTGCTTCGCGTTCTGAACCGGATGTACGACCTTTATCCGGGCCAGCGCGCGGAAGGCGAGGTCCTGTTCGACGGCGAGAACATTCTCAGCGGCGGCGTGGACTTGAACCTGCTGCGCTCGCGCATCGGAATGGTGTTCCAGAAGCCGACGCCATTTCCTATGACGATCTACGAGAACATCGCATTCGGCGTCAGACTCTACGAAAAGCTTCCCAAGGCGGAGTTGGATGAGCGCGTTCAGTGGGCGCTGGAGAAAACAGCGCTCTGGCCCGAGGTTAAAGATAAGCTGTCCGCGAGCGGCCTAAGCCTCTCGGGCGGTCAGCAGCAGCGGCTTTGCATTGCCCGGACCGTCGCGGTTCAGCCGGAGGTCATTCTTCTCGACGAGCCAACCTCGGCGCTCGATCCCATCTCAACGGCGAAAATCGAGGAGCTGATCGACGAGCTTAAGAGCGATTTCACCATCGCCATCGTGACGCACAACATGCAGCAGGCCGGCCGCGTGTCCCAGCACGTCGCGTTCATGTATCTGGGCGAGCTGATTGAGTTTGGGGCAACGGAGCAGCTTTTCACCAACCCGCGCGACAAGCGCACGCAGGACTACATCACCGGCCGATTTGGCTAGCTGCGCCTCGCCGAGGCGCGAGCGCCGAGGCCGCCCGTGACGCCGAATGGTTGAAAGGAATGAGGGAATCTCCCCTCTCCCCGCAAGCTCGCCTTGGCGAGCTTGCCATCTTGGAGGGCCGCCTCTTCTCGCGGATGCGGCTGGAGGGGGAACGACATCGCAACCGTCGTGCAAGCGTCCCTTCTCCCAGCCGCATCTGCTTGCGGCCACGCTGAGGAGCGAGCTCGCCAAGGGGTGATTTGCTAATTATTTCAGCAGCCTTGCGGTCACTGCGGCGCCCCCATTGGAGGCGCCGCGCGATAGCGTTACCGGCGGATGCCCAGGCGTCCGATTAGATCGCGGTAGCGGCCTTCGTCCTTGCTCTTCACGTAGTCGAGCAGACTGCGGCGGGAGCTGACGAGCTTCAGAAGCCCGCGGCGCGAATGGTTGTCTTTCTTATGTGTCTTGAAGTGTTCCGTGAGGTTGATGATTTGTTCCGTGAGAACGGCAACCTGAACCTCGGGCGAGCCTGTATCGCCTTCCTTGGCCCCATATTCCTTAATTAGCGCTGATTTGCGCTCGGCGGTAATCGACATCGGTTATCTCCGTTAGGGTTAGCCGTTAAATCAGGCTTCAGGCGGGGATATTGAACACCCGGATCGGATGCATCTCGCCGCGCTCCACCTCGCCAATGGCGATGAGGACCCCGCGCGAGGTCGCATAAACCGGACCATTCAGGATTGGTGCGTTTCCGCCCCTTATGAGGATGGATTGCCCCCGCTTCAGCCTAGCCGCGTCGTCCCCGCTTACGGCGAGCGCCGGGATGCCGTCCAGCGCCGTCTCGACAGGGATAACCGCGCTCATAAGAGCGTCTTGGCTGCCGTCACTATTGCTCAAACCTTCCAGCGTTTCCAGGGAAATCGCGTTCTCCTCGCTGAAAGGCCCCACCGAAGTGCGCCTGAGCGCCGCGATGTGCCCGAAGCAGCCGAGCGCCCGGCCCAGATCGCGGGCGATGGAGCGCACATAGGTGCCCTTGCCGCAGTCGCAGATCAGCCGCGTGAGGTCGGGCGAGGGTTGCTCCACAATCTCAAGCTCGTAGATCGAGACCATCCGCGGCTCAAGCTCGACCGTCTCGCCATCGCGCGCCAGATCGTAGGCGCGCTCGCCGTCCACCTTGATGGCGGAATAGCAGGGCGGGGTTTGCATGATGTCGCCGATGAAGCCCGGCAGCGCTGCCTCGATGGCCTCGCGGGAGGGCCGCGCGTCGCTGGTCTTGACGGCAACGCCTTCCGCGTCGTCGGTATCGGTCTCGACGCCCCAGCGGATGGTGAAATCGTAGGTCTTCTCGCAATCGACCACATGCGCGACCGTCTTTGTCGCCTCACCGAAAGCGATCGGCAAAATGCCGGTCGCCAGCGGGTCGAGCGTGCCGGCGTGGCCCACCTTCTTGGGGTGGAAGAGGCGCTTCAGGCGGCCGAGCGCCTGGTTCGAGGTGAGGCCTTGCGGCTTATCGAGGATAAGCCAGCCGTTAATTTCGTTGCCCTTACGGCGTGCCATGTTTTTCGCTTCGCTATCGTTCTAAAAGTTGGGCTTATCCTTCGCCAGCCAGTTAGGCCGCCGTCCCCGCGCGGGCGAGGACCATTTCACAGGCTAGAACAGGCTCTTATATATATTCCCGCCTTCGCGGGAATGACGGCGGACCAAGAATTGGGGACCGTCCCTCCGTGAGCCGGTTAGGTTTCCTTCAAATCGCGGGCCACTTCGGGCGAGCGCAACAGCTCGTCGATATGCGCGGCCTCCTCCGAGACGTGGTCGCCGCGGAACTGAAGCTCGGGGACATATTTCAGCTCGACGCGCCGTGCAAGCACCCCGCGCAAAAATCGCTGATGCCGGTTAAGCGCACGGGCCAGCTCGTCGGGATTCTTGCCGGCAAGTGAGCTAGCGAACACGGTCGCGTGCTGCAGATCCGGGCTCATGCGAACCTCGGCGACGGTTACGATCTCGCCCTTGAGATCTTGGTCCTGGATATCCTCGGTGCGGAAGATCTCCGCGAGCGCGTGCCGCAGAAGTTCGCCCGCGCGAAGCTGCCGTTGCGTCGGGCCTTTGGTTGCTTGGCGTTTCATGATGCGTTTCTCCAAGCGCGCATAGTTATGCGAGTTGTGTCCGGAAGCAAGCTTCCCATGGCGCGCAAACCGGAAAAGTGAAGGCTTGGTTCGCCGCCAAAATCTCGCTCGCATTAGCAAAGTATGCTAAGGCTAAATCTAATGCACGCGAAGTGCTTAGCCAAAGGTTGAGAATGCTTCATAACATGATCGATCAGGCAGCCTATATGGCGCACGGCTACTGCCTGTTATGGAAGCCATGGTTGATTGCCATGCATGCCGGCTCTGACTTTCTTATCTTTATTGCCTATATGGCAATACCTTTTGCAATCTGGCTTTTTGTTAAGAAGCGCGACGATCTCGAACTTAAACCTCTAGCCATCCTCTTTGCGGCCTTCATTTTCCTTTGCGGGCTTTCGCATGCCGTGCAGGGGCTGACGCTGTGGTGGCCGGTTTACGAAACGCAAGGCTATGTCAAGGTAGCGACGGCAATCGTTTCGGTCGCGACGGCTGCCGTAATCTTCCCCCTTATACCCAAGGCCTTGGCTATCCCCAGCCCGCGCCAGCTCGGTATCGTGAATGAGGGGCTTGCCACTGAAGTGGCGGCGCACCGGGCAACGCTGTTCGAACTTGAAAAGGCGAAAAGCGAGCTTGAGATGCGGGTTGCGGAAAGAACAAAGGAACTCGAACACTCAAAGGCGCGCTTCGAGGCGCTTGTCCGGGCATCGGCGCAAATTGTGTGGACCCGCGACCCGCGCGGCGAACTCATCGGCGACTGTCCGAGCTGGCGTGAGTTTACAGGCCAAAGCATTGAAGGCCTCAGGTGTGGCGGCTGGATACAGGCTGTTCATCCCAGCGATCGGAACGCCTTGACGGCCGCCTGGCAGGAAGCGCTGCGAACCAAGATGGCTTTTTCGCTGGAGTACCGGCTTCACCATGCTGAATTGGGCTACCGTTGGACGGCGGTCAAAGCGGTTCCGCTGAAGACGAATGGCGAGGTCGTCGAATGGGTCGGAATGAACACCGACGTCGACGAACGGCGGCGTTGGGAGGACCACACGCAATTCGTCATGAAAGAGCTGTCTCACCGCACCAAGAACCTGCTCACGGTTATCTACTCGATGGCGCGGCAATCGGCCAGGAATGGGCACGCCGGGAATTTCCTCGCCGATTTCAGCGAGCGTATCCAGGGACTTTCAAGATCCCACGATTTGCTCGTCAGCAGCAATTGGATGGGGGTGTTGCTTGAGGAGCATTTGAACACTCAGCTCAAGCCCTTTATCGCAGCCGGCTGCCGCCAGATCCGCATATCCGGACCTAGCCTGATGCTGGGACCCGCAGCAACCCAAGCGCTCGGGCTGGCCTTTCATGAGCTTGCGACCAACGCGGCGAAGCATGGCGCGCTCGCCCAAACAGACGGCAGCATCGATATAGCCTGGGACGTGGAGCTGAAGGAAGCCGGAGACGTGTTCAAGCTCGCCTGGAGGGAGCGCAGCCACGGCTCCGAACGCAACGCTGAACACAAGGCCGGTTTCGGCTATGTCGTTCTCAATCGCGTCGTTCCCGACTCGCTTTTGGGCGTCGTGGAGTACCGGATGAGCGACGAAGGCGTAAGCTGGCAGATCGAGGCACCCCTGCATGAGGTCGCGCCCCCTTCCGAGCACCGCCCAAATCTCGCCATCTGATCTTGCAAGCCACGGCACCAGGCCTCCACCGCTTTCGAGCCGCGAGGCATCCTCTCGATCACGATACCTCCTCCGCCTCGATCACGAAACCGCTGCTCACCGCATCGCCAAACTCCTTGTGGAACTTCCTGACGAATTCCGCCTCGTCCTTCAGACGGCCCGGTGCGCCGACGCCGAGCGCCTCATGTAGGCCCTCGCTATCCAACTGCTTGAACAGGAGCGGAAAGCTTTTCGGCGCCTGGCCGAAGGTGACAAGGTATCCTTCGCCCTCGGCGTAGCCCTCTTCTGGCACATCCAGCATCATGCAGGTATATCCCGCCGCAGCCCGGCTACCCTCCCAGATGAACTCGATTTCGCCGCCGTCCTTTGCGGGCAAGAACACCTGGTTCGACCTGAAGGACGAGACCTCGCTGCCGGAGGTATCGTAGTTCCGGCCTTCCGCCTCGTAGCGCCCTTCCCGGCTATTGTAGGCGATGCGGATGATCGCGTAGCGGATTGCTTCGCCGCGCTTCACGGCCTGAACATATTGTCCGGCGAAGCGCTCGCCAGGCAAAAATCTTCTGCGTATGAACCGCCAGCGGAGCAGCAGATCGCGCCAATAGAAAGTCAGCCACGTCGCAATGCCGGTGAAGAGCAGCAAGAACAGCAGGCGGAACGCTTCGCCGCCTTGCGGCTCGCGGTCGAGCACAAAGCCCATGGCCCAAACCAGCGCCGCGCGGACAAGATCGAGGATCGTATAAAGAATATTCATTGCAACATTAGATAAATTCGAGTGAACGGCGAAGCGCAAGGCCTAAATGGAGAGCCACGCAGTTGCCGCGTTCCGCAGTTGCCTGCCGGCGTTGCGGCTCGGCCCTCATCGTCAACTCGGAGGCCAAGGCACAATAGCCCGATGCGTCACCTCTCGCGCGGAACATAGAAGCAAAAGCCGTTGCGCAGCAGCCAGACGCATTTCAAGGCACCCACATGAGACACCGTCAAATCGGAGTAGAGCAGCAGCACCAAATCGGTGGTCCGCCACTGCACGCCAGGACTGGCGCCGCGCACGCCGATGGCGAACACGTCCTGCACGCTTTGAATTAAGGCAGCGGCCGCTGCCGCGGCGGCGAAATCGGGCGGCATTTTTTCTCTGTTGATAACGATGTAATTCATCTGCCCGGCGGCTGCGGACGCGATGTCCTGCGGCGTGGGCTTGGTCAGGATCAGGACGATGGCGAGCCCAAGGACGAGGCTCAAGCCTAGCAATTTCTTCATGTTAGCCCCTCAATCCGCGATCTGCCCCAGCCTGGACGCCGCGGCGCCGGTCCATACTCATCCTGACAGGACAAATCTCTACCGCTCTGTGGCGTGCGCAGCCGCCTGTTGCACAACCGCATCGCTCACAACCAGGATCGCAAAATCCGCGATTTTTGTTCAAATAGGTGATGCGGCCCGCGTCCATTTTTGCTACTTTGGAAATATAGATTAGACTTTAAGCACCAAATGATGTTGAAGCCGCATACTACCACAGGTAACCCGGCTTTGCCGGGTTACCTGGGGATTATCAGGCGAGCGGCCCCCCTGACCCCGCCTGAGTCCCCCCATTTGTTGACTACGAGCGGCGTATCGAAACAGTCGGAGAACACCCAGGCGGGGAGTTCTAAAATCGTCATGTCCCTGATGGCGCCTATGTTCGATACGCCGCCCCCTAACACAATCACATCCGGATCGGCGACGTTGACTACCGTGGCCAGTGACTTCGCAAGTCTCTTCGCATAAGTTGCCAGCGCGGATCGCGCCGCGCCCTCGCCTGCTTTCGCGCGCTCCGCTATGGCCTTCGCTGGAGCCGCCTGCCCCGCAAGCGCCCTGATACTGCCGTTCCAGCGCCGGGCCACTCAGGAACGTCTCGATACAGCCGCGTTTGCCGCAATAGCACGGCGGCCCCGGCCATTCGTCCGCGTCCGGCCAAGGCAAGGGATTGTGGCCCCACTCGCCCGCGACCGCGTTGTGCCCGAGCAGCGGCTTGCCGCTGTGCACAATGCCGCCGCCGACGCCCGTCCCCAGGATCACGCCGAACACCGTGCCGCACCCCTGCCCCGCCCCGTCTGCCGCCTCGGACAACGCGAAGCAATTGGCGTCGTTCTCGATCGCCACGGGCCAAGGGAAGCGCGCCTCCAGATCGTGGAGCAGCGGCCGGCCGTTGAGCCAAGTGGAGTTCGCGTTGCGCACCAGGCCCGTCTTGGGCGAGAGGCTGCCCGGAACGCCGATGCCGATCCCCGCGATGTCCTGGTCCGCCAGGCCGTCGCGGCACGTACCAGCGAGCGAAACAATGGCGTCGAGCGTGGCACCGTAGTCGCCGCGGGGCGTTGGAACCCTGATCCGGGACCGCTCCGCCCCATCCGGCGAAAGGGCGAGCGCTTCGATCTTCGTCCCGCCGAGGTCGACGCCGATCCGCCACATGCCCGCCTCCCTTACCGCTACGGCGCCGTGTGAGCCTCGGCCACGATGCGCTTCGCCGTATCGGCCGGCTCCGTAACCTGTTGCGTGCCGTCCCTGGTGCCGATCACCGCCTTGCTCGCGGGGTTATGCAGCCCCGGCAACGCGGCGGCGATATCGGTGACTTTGCCGGCCGCCATGTAGACGATTTCGCCGTTCGGCGCGGTGAATTGCGCGAGCGGAACCTTCTTGCCCACATCGCCGACAACGTTTGCCACCGGCGACACGACGAACAGCCTGTTGTCGGCGAAGTCGATGACGGTCGTGCCCGCCGGTTCGCCGCTCACGAAAGCGCGCCTGATCCGCCAAATCTCGGCGAACTGCACAAGCTGCGTGCCGCCGTCCTTGAGGTCGACGGTGACGCCCTCCTCCAGGAGGCCGGTGATGTTGCCAGGGTGCCTCTTGCCAAGAACGACGCGCGGACTGCGCGTGGGCTGCAGGGAGGCTTGGGCCTGCGCCGGCGCCGGCGAAAGGCCAGCGACGGCACCGCATATCAGCGCCGCGCCGAGCAGAGCCGTTGCCCCCCTTAACCGCCAAGCCGCCGTGCCCGCGAAGGAGCGTGTAAAGAGATCGTTGGCGCCCGGTGCTGTCATGGCCGGGCTTGACCCATGCGCGCTAACATAAGGTCCCGCAGCGTCATCGCGAGGCGGCCTCTTGGCCGACGTGGCGATCCAGGGTAGCGCACGGCGCCCTTCGCTTTCTGGATTGCTTCGGGGTTTCGCCCGTCGCAATGACGGAGACGCGAGCCTTGTGTTACCGCCTATGGGAGGACGCTGCGGACAGAGGGGTAAATTACACATGATACGCCAGCCCCTAAATATGAATCGCGCGCTTGCCCACGGCGAGCGCTGCTTCCTTCAAGGCCTCGGTCAGGGTCGGGTGTGCGTGGCAGGTGCGCGCCAGATCCTCGGCCGAGCCGCCGAATTCCATCAGCACCGCCGCTTCCGCGATCATATTGCCCGCATCCGGCCCGATAATGTGCACGCCCAGCACGCGATCGGTCTTGGCGTCGGCCAGGAATTTCACGAAGCCCTCGGTCTGCCGGTTCACCTTCGCGCGCCCGTTGGCGGTAAAGGGGAATTTGCCAACGTTGTAGGCAGTCCCGGCCTCCTTCAGCTCCTCCTCGGTCTGGCCGATGCTGGCCACCTCGGGGAAGGTGTAGATCACGCCCGGGATCACGCCGTAATTCACGTGGCCCGCCTTGCCCGCGATGATCTCGGCCACGGCGATCCCCTCGTCCTCGGCCTTGTGCGCGAGCATCGGTCCGCGGACCACGTCGCCGATGGCGTAGATGCCGGGCACACTCGTGCGGAAACGATCGTCGATCGCGATGCGGCGCTTGTTGTCGATCCGCACGCCCGCCTCCTCAAGGCCGAGCCCTTCCGTATAGGGCGCGCGGCCGATGGCGACCAACACTACGTCGGCGTCGAGCAGCTCTTGCGGGCCTTCGCCCTGCGCCGGCGCCACGCTCACCTTGAGCGGCCCCGCGCCATCGGGCTTAACGGCCGTGACCTTGGTCCCGAGCCGGAATTGCATGCCCTGCTTTTGCAGGATGCGCTGGAACTGCTTGGCGACCTCGTTGTCCATGCCGGGCAGGATGCGGTCCAGGAACTCGACGACAGTGACTTTCGCCCCGAGCCGCCGCCAGACCGAGCCAAGCTCCAGGCCGATCACGCCGGCGCCCACGACCAGGAAGCGCTCCGGAACCTTCTCCAATTCAAGCGCGCCGGTGGACGAAACCACGCGCTTCTCGTCGATCTCGATGCCGGGCAGCCGCACGATATCGGAGCCGGTCGCGATCACGATTGCCTTGGTCTCAAGCGTCTTCTCCTCGCCGCCGTTGACCGGCCGCACCACCACCCGGCCGGGGCCGGCGATGCGCCCGATGCCGCGGTGGCTATCGATCTTGTTCTTTTTCAAGAGGTACTCGATGCCCTTGACGTTGCCCTCGACGCCTTCCGCCTTGTATTTCATCATCGCCGGCAGATCGAGTTCGGCGATGGCCCTGATGCCCATCGCCTCGAAACCATGGCCCGCTTCCTCGTAAAGCTCGGAGGCGTGCAGCAGCGCCTTCGATGGGATGCAGCCCACGTTGAGGCAGGTGCCGCCGAAGGTCGCGCTTTTCTCGACAACCGCCGTCTTGAGCCCGAGCTGCGCCGCCCGGATCGCGCAGACGTAACCGCCCGGGCCTGTCCCGATGACAATCAAATCGTATGCGTCCTGCATGTGGCCGTCTCCGCTTGTGGCCATCTGGCCAAGCCCATCTTCACTCAAATTTAACCGGTTTTGGCGCTGAAGCCCCTATTTTCTTTCCGATACGATCCAGCACACGCGACCTTATATTAGCGCCAGGCAGCGCTTGTCCAGCTAGCAACGCATTGATACTGAGAGATAAACTTCTTGCGCATGGATTGCATCCAGCCCGCCCGGCATGGTTTACGCACGACCCGCGGATATATTTAACGGGGTTTTAGAAACGCGGAAAACGGCCTGAATCGAGCAAAAAAACGCAAAAATGCGCGTGAATCGAACACGCGATATGCGCGTTTACCATGTTTGCCTTAACCGCTATAGCGCCCCAGGCGAATTGAACGGTTTTTTAACAAGATAGCAGCCGCGCAATTGCGCCGGCGGCAGAGCCAAACTTCGCCGGCCCCGCGCGCATCACTTCCCTGGCTTCGTGAACATCGCGGTGAAGAGTTCTTCGGAGCGCCGCAAGCCCTCTTCGGTAAGCTCGACCGATTTCGCCTTGCCAATGGGATCGTGGATCATGCCCTTCTTGTGGAGCCTGTCCATCGCGTCCCAAGCGAAGCCTTTCCAGGCGCGATTTCCGTCATGCAATGTGAGGCTGAGGAGCGCCAGCACGGCCTCGTCGATCCGGTCTGTGTCCAATGCCATGGCAGCTCCCGTTTTGCGAGCGCGCATTCTAAGCGAACACGCCTATGAAGGCTAGCCGAATGCCCGCCGGTCCACACATTGCGCCGCAAGCCGCCATCGGCTCGATTTCGGGCCGCAGCCGCTTGTTACGGCGGCCGGCGCGCTTGTGCGAATCCACTGCGTGCGATCCCGCTGGGGGAGAAAGGAGAAAGCACCCTTGGGTCGATTCCGGACTCCGGCTGGATTTCAGAGCACAACCGCTGGACCCTGCAGCAGCGGAATTTCACAAACGAACTATCGCCCTGCGTCTGTCAGCCCGCCGATGAGATAGGTTTCCAACTGGCGATCCGCCCCTTGCGAGTGGCGGCGGCCCTTGGTCTTGGTATCGTAAGCCTCGGACGCCTCCTTGCCGCACCATCGCTCAATCACCTCGGGCCGCGACGGATAACTCGGCAAATAGATACTGACATCGTATACTTTTCCGTGAATGGCCATCCAGCAGTCGCTAGCCGTGTCATGCGCCGCGACTTCATTCAGCGAGTAGCCCTTCTTCGCAGGCAAGGGGCTCTGCGCCCGGGTGTCCGGCGCCGAGATCGCGGCCAGCCACAGGCCGCCCACGATTGCCCAGAACGCCACCGTCGAACCGATGTAGAGTTTGCGCATCATAGTGATCCAAAGTTTTCGAAATGCACCCGCCGATTGGCAATTCTCCGCCGGTGCAGGTAGCGTGTGAATATCTCGATCATCGGCGGAGGGCCGCAAAGCCAGAATTCCCCTTTCGCGACCTCGCCGGCGCCGTCGAGAATGCTCGCGGGATTAGGTATGTCGTCGCCTGTCGCGGTCAGCCTCAAAGTCGGTTGGGGCAGTCGCTCAGCAATCGTCCTCAACTCGTCCAAAAAAAGCGCGTCTGCCTCTACGCGATAGAGATAGATCATGGTCGATGGACGAGTCGAGCCGGCCGGAGCGCAACATGAATAGAAACGGCGTCGGACCAATTCGCCGGCGATCCAGAATTGCGGAGCCGCGGCGGCGCTCTCGAGGAAATTTCCAAATCCGCCCTGGACCCGCGCGGGCACGCCCGGCTCGATGGATTGAATATGGCGCGTGCAGTCGCCGAGCGCCTTGACCGTGACCCGAAAGGCATCGTCGCCATCGATCACGCTGACGGAGAAGGGGTGGAATTCCCCGCAGCCCTTGAAACCCCGGCCGGATTGAAAGGCCACAAAAGCGAACTGCCCAGGGTGCAGCTTCATCGGCTCGCCGACGGGCGCAAGGCTGACTTCGACGGCGTTAGCGGCGACATGCGCCACCGACCGGACGACATAGGGCTGCGCTCCCACGCCCCAGTCCTCGCGAACGAAGCGCCAGGCGAGCAAAGCGGAACTCGCTGCGAGAATAGGCGCGACGGGTTCGTCGATGCCCAATAAATAAAGATAAATCAAACCGGCCGGCACGGCTACGCCCACGGCGGCATGTGCGAGGCGGCGAATCCGATAGGCGAGACTGCTGGCAAAGGTCGCGCCGAGACCCGCCATGAGGAGCAGCAGCGAAAGCCATCCCGTCCATACCGGCCAGCCTTCGCTAAGAGGCGAGAGAAGCGCCCAGGCTTCCTTGGGCGCATGCGGCAGGGAGGCACCGGCGAGCATGAGCGGATGGGCCAGCAGTACGGCATAGGCCGCGATGCCCAGGCGATGATGCCACCAGTACATATGCTCCAGGCCGCCGAGCAGAGAAGCCAGGGGCGGCTCTCGCAAGACGAAAAAGAGACTGGCCAGAAGCAGCCCGCAACCAGTCCAGCCCAGGATGATGCCGATTTGCCGGGCCAAGCCGCTGCCCTCGGGATAAGCCCAGAAGACGAGACCTCCCACGAAGGACAACGCCAAAATCGGAATCGAATATTGGGTAACGGTTCGCATGGGGCATGCCGCCATCATCAATCCGGCTGCTGCTGGGGCGGCAGCAGATGGGCGCAAAAATCGCGGCCGCCCCCGGGCGGGGACAGTCCCATCAGCTCGGCTCGCTCCAGCATCAGCCGGTGATGCGCGACCTGATAAGCGTGGCACTCATCGTAGCGCGTGAAGCTCCGGATCTTTGCCTGGTGCTCGATGCGCTCCTTGGCGACATCAACTGCCAGCCGCGCGTATTCCCCTCGTTAGCGCGCCATGGCCCAAACGCGTGCGCCGAGCCGGCCATGCCGAGAAGTCAGGACGATAGCAGCGACGCCTAGCGCGCGGTCCGGCATGTCGTGATCCCTTCATCAACACATCGTCGCCCGCGAAATGCGCGGCCAAGCGAGATCCCTTGAGCGGCGTGCGGAGGAATGGAGGCCGGTGTTTCGTGCAAACGCCGCCACTTATAGGAATTCGGAACCTCGGCGGTTCAAGCTAATCGCCAATGGCACCGTTTCTCCGCCATCAATCTTCCGCCCATCGCAACTCCCAGGCAAGAAGCGATTTGACGCGCGGCCCAAATAGTTTGAGGAACACCGGTCAAGCTTTCAAGTCGCCTGGCGTCGGCGCCTAACCGCGTATCCACAGGCCAGAAGCCCTGCGCGAGACGAAATTTCTACTTCAGCAAGACCTCCAGCTGGAGACGTGCTCGTCACCGGCGGGATGGTCCAAATCGGCCTGAACCGCCCCAATAAAAAGAAAGCCCAAACACGGGCGAGCCCTCCGTCATCTGCAGCCGCCTTACAAATCCAGCACGAGCCGCTGCGGGTCTTCGAGGCTCTCCTTCACGCGCACGAGGAACGTCACGGCCTCCTTGCCGTCGACCAGGCGGTGATCGTAGGAAAGCGCCAGGTACATCATCGGCCGGATTTCGACCTTGCCGTTCACCGCGACGGGCCGCTCCTGGATCTTGTGCATGCCGAGGATGCCCGACTGCGGCGCGTTCAGGATCGGCGTGGACATCAGCGAGCCGTACACGCCGCCGTTCGAGATGGTGAAGGTGCCGCCCTGCATCTCTTCGAGGCTGAGCTTGCCGTCGCGCGCCTTTTTCCCGAAGCTCGCGATCTCCTTCTCGACCTGCGCAATGGACTTTTGATCCGCGTCGCGCACCACAGGCACGACCAGCCCGCGGTCCGAGCCCACGGCAATGCCGATATGGCAGTATTTCTTGTAGACGATGTCCTGGCCGTCGAGTTCCGCGTTGACGTTCGGGATCTCCTGCAGTGCCTGGATGCAGGCTTTCACGAAGAAGCCCATGAAGCCCAGCTTCACGCCGTGCTTCTTCTCGAACAAGTCCTTGTATTGATTGCGCACGGCCATGATCGTCGACATGTCCACCTCGTTGAAGGTGGTGAGCATGGCGGCGTTGTTCTGCGCTTCCTTGAGACGGCGCGCGATGGTCTGGCGCAGCTTGGTCATGCGCACGCGCTCCTCGCGGCCCTCGTCCGAAGGCAGGACCGGCATGCGGACCACGGCCGGCTGCGGCGCCTGGGGTGCGGGGAAGGCGACCGCGGCGGCGGCGGGGGCGGGTTGGGGCCTGGATGCGCCGCCCTCGATGACCGCCAGCATATCGCCCTTGGTCACGCGGCCATCCTTGCCGGTGCCGCTGACGGAGGCCGGATCGACGCCGCTCTCCTCGGCGAGCCTGCGCACGGAGGGCGCCAGAATTTCGTCGTTGGCCGCGCGGGCTTGCGAGGCTTGCGGCGCGGCGCTGGCGTAGGCGGGCGCCGGCTGCGGCTGGGGCGCCGCGGGTGCGGCCTTGGCCATCTGGGGAGCGGCAGTTGCTTGCGCGGGAGCGGCCTTGGGCTGCGGTGCCGCGGCGGCTTGCGCGGGTTTCGGCGAAGCGCCGGCTGTCTGGCCTTCCGCAATCGTGCCCAGCACCGCGCCCGGCGCTACTGTCTCGCCTTCCTTCACCGCGATATGGGCGATCACGCCGGCAGCGGGCGCGTTGACCTCAAGCGTTACCTTGTCGGTCTCAAGCTCGGCCACGGGCTCGTCGGCCTTCACGGCATCGCCCGCTTTCTTGTACCACTTGCCAATTGTCGCTTCGGTAACGGATTCGCCCAGCGTGGGGACAACAATTTCGATGGCCATCTGAATTCCCTAAGGTGAGGCAGAAACTTCTCCGCCGCCATGGCTGTCCCAACCCAGCCATAGAGCGTGCATTCAGTCCTTTGTAGCGATCTTGGCCGGATACGCTCCGGTCAAAACCAGACGACGGCGTCATCGCGAGGCAGCGAAGCTGCCGTGGCGATACATGAAACAAACGCCGCCCTTGCGGCTCATGGATTGCTTCGGGGCGACGCCCCTCGCAATGACGGCCAATATTCCGTACACGCCCTCGCCTAGCCCTGCAGCGTCAGAGCATCGTCGAGGAAGGCATGCAATTCCGCGGTGTGCTTGCTCATCAGGCCCGCGGCGGTGGACGCGCTCGCCGGCCGGCCCGCATAGCGCGGACGGCGGAACTTGGCGCCGATGTGGTCGAGCACCCATTCGATATTCGCTTCGATGAACGACCAGGCGCCCTGGTTCTTCGGCTCCTCCTGGCACCAGACGAAATCGGCGTTCGGGAACCGGCTCAGCTCCTGGATCAGCGCGCGCGCCGGGAACGGATAGAGCTGCTCGACGCGCATCAGGTAGATGTTGTTCGCAGCCCGGTTCTCGCGCTCCTCAAACAGGTCGTAATAGACCTTGCCCGAAGAGAGCACGACGCGCTTGATTTGATCGTCCGGCACAAGCTCGACCTTCTCGCTCGCGCCGATCTGGGCATGGTCCCAAAGCACGCGATGGAAGGTCGTGCCGGGGCCGAAATCCTCAAGCTTCGACACCACGCGCTTATGGCGCAGCAGCGACTTCGGCGTCATCAGAATCAGGGGTTTGCGGAAGCCGCGATGGAGCTGGCGGCGCAGGATGTGGAAGTAGTTGGCGGGCGTGGTGCAGTTGGCGACCTGCCAATTATCCTCCGCCGAGAGCTGCAGGTAGCGTTCGAGACGCGCCGAGGAATGCTCGGGGCCTTGGCCCTCGTAGCCGTGCGGCAGAAGCAGCGTCAGGCCCGACATGCGCAGCCATTTGCGCTCGCCGCTGGCCAGGAACTGGTCGATGACCACCTGCGCGCCGTTGGCGAAGTCGCCGAATTGCGCTTCCCAGAGCACGAGCGAGTTAGGCTCGGCGAGGCTGTAGCCGTATTCGAAGCCCAGCACCGCCTCCTCGGACAGCATCGAGTTGATGACCTCGAAGCGTGCCTGGCCGGGCGAGACGTGGTTCAGCGGGATGAACTGGTTCTCGTTGAGCTGGTCCGTCAGCGCCGCGTGACGTTGCGAGAAGGTGCCGCGCTCCACGTCCTGGCCCGAGAGCCGCACGGGGAAACCTTCCTGCAGCAGCGTGCCGAACGCCAGCGCCTCGGCCATCGACCAGTCGATGCCGCGGCCCTCGTCGATCGTCCTGCGGCGGTTGGTGAGCAGCCGGTCGATGGTCTTGTGGACGGTGAAGCCCTTGGGAACCTCGGTAAGCTTCGCGCCAACCGATTTCAGACGGTCCATACTGACGGCGGTGTCACCGCGGCGCGGGCCTTCCTCGGCCTGCGTAATCCCCGACCAGCGGCCGTCGAGCCAGTCCGCTTTGTTCGGCTTGAATCCTTCGGAGGCCTCGAACTCGGTTTCGAGTTCGTTCCAGAAATCGGTGCGGATCTTCCCGGTTTCCGCGGGGGACACAAGGCCTTCGCCGGCGAGGCGCTTGGCATAGGTCTCGATCACGCCCGGAAGCTCGCGGATCTTCTTGTACATCAGCGGCTGGGTGAACGACGGTTCGTCGCCTTCGTTGTGGCCGTGGCGGCGGTAGCAGATCATGTCGATCACGACAGACTTATGGAAGCGCTGCCGGAACTCGATGGCCACGCGCGCGCAATAGACGACCGCCTCGGGATCGTCGCCGTTCACGTGGAAAATCGGCGCCTCGATCATGCGCGCGATATCGGACGGATAGGGCGAGGAGCGCGAGAAGCGGGGTGCTGTGGTAAAGCCGATCTGGTTGTTGACGATGAAGTGGATGCCGCCGCCGGTGCGGTGCCCTTTGAGGCCCGACAGGCCGAAACACTCGGCAACCACGCCCTGCCCCGCGAAGGCCGCGTCGCCGTGGAGCAGCAGCGGCAGCACCTGCGTGCGGCTACGGTCCTCGCGCTGGTCCTGCTTGGCGCGGACCTTGCCCAGCACCACCGGATCGACGATTTCCAGATGCGAAGGGTTCGCGGTGAGCGAGAGGTGGACCTGATTCCCGTCGAAGTCGCGGTCGCTCGAAACGCCTAGATGGTACTTCACGTCGCCCGAGCCTTCGACATCCTCCGGGTTGGCCGAGCCGCCCTTGAACTCATGGAAGAGCGCGCGGTAGGGCTTGGCCAGCACGTTGGTGAGCACGTTCAGCCGCCCGCGATGCGGCATGCCGAGCACGATCTCCTTGAGCCCGAGCTGGCCGCCGCGCTTGATGATCTGCTCCAGCGCCGGGATCATCGCCTCGGCGCCTTCGATGCCGAAGCGCTTGGTGCCCGTGTATTTCTTGTCGAGAAACTTCTCGATGCCTTCCGCCTGGATGAGCTTGGTCAGGATCGCCTTCTTGCCGAGGTTGCTGAAGGAGACTCCCTTGTCCACGCCCTCGACGCGCTCCTGAATCCACTGCTTCTGCTCGGGAGAGGAGATGTGCATGAACTCGTAGCCGACGCTGCCGCAATAGGTCCGGCGCAGGATCTCGATGATCTGCCTGAGCGACGCGGTTTCGAGGCCCAGCACGTTGTCGATATAGATCTGGTGATCGAGGTCGGCGGGCGTGAAGCCGTAGCTGGCCGGCTCAAGCTCCGGGTGCGGGCGCGGCGGCGTCAGGTGCAGGGGATCGAGATTGCCGATCAGGTGGCCGTTCACGCGGTAGGCGCGGATCAGCATCAGGGCGCGGACGGATTCGCGCGTGGCCCGGAACGCCTCCTCGCGGCTGATCTCGACGCCCTTCTCCTGGGCCTTCCCGTCTGATTTTGCGGCCGATCTCGTGCTCTTCGCGGCCCCAGTCGGCGCCGAGCGCGTTGAGCAGATCGCCGTCCGCCGGAGCGCTGTCCTCCTTGTGCTTCCAGGAGGGGCCGTGCGTTTCGGAGAGCACCGCGTCCTTGCGCTCCTTCAAATCCCTGAAAAAGGCGCGCCAGTCGGCCGTGACCGACCCCGGATTTTCCTGAAAGCGCTCGTACAGATCTTCGATGTACGCAGCATTGGCGCCGTGGAGAAACGAGGTTAACGCAAACGCCTCGTTGATCTTTTCGCGTCTCACTCTAAATCACCATCCAGGCCTGAAAGCGGACAATACCGCAAAAGCCTAATCCGCCTTCGCCTGATAGGGCGGATCAGCCCTTCAATACTTCGACAAGCGTGCTTCCGAGAGCCGCCGGCGACGGAGACACTACAATTCCAGCGGACTTCATCGCTTCGATCTTGTCGCCAGCCGAGCCTTTGCCGCCTGCAATAATTGCGCCAGCATGACCCATCCTCCGGCCGGGAGGCGCGGTGACCCCTGCGATGAAACCTACCATCGGTTTCTTGCGCGGCGATGACTTGTAAAAGGCCGCGGCCTCTTCCTCGGCCGAGCCGCCGATTTCGCCGATCATGACGATCGACTTGGTCTCGTCGTCGGCCAGAAGCATTTCAAGAACGTCGATGTGTTCGGTGCCTTTCACTGGGTCGCCGCCAATGCCGATGCAGGTGGTTTGCCCAAGGCCCGCCATCGTCGTCTGATGCACAGCTTCATAGGTAAGCGTGCCCGAGCGCGAAACAATACCGACGCTGCCGCGCTTGTGGATGTGGCCCGGCATGATGCCGATCTTGCACTCGCCGGGCGTGATGACGCCTGGGCAGTTCGGGCCGACGAGGCGCGATTTGGAGCCTTCGAGCGCGCGCTTGACCTTGACCATGTCCATCACCGGAATGCCTTCGGTGATGGCCACGATCAGCGGGATTTCCGCGTCGATGGCTTCGAGGATCGCATCGGCCGCGAACGGCGGCGGCACGTAGATCGCGGTGGCATTCGCGCCGGTCTTCTTCACCGCGTCCAGGACCGTGTCGAAAACGGGCAGGCCGAGATGGGTGCTGCCGCCTTTGCCGGGCGTCACGCCGCCAACCATCTTTGTGCCATAGGCGATGGCCTGCTCGGAGTGGAACGTGCCCTGCGCGCCGGTGAAGCCCTGGCAGATCACTTTGGTGTTACTGTCGACGAGGATGGCCATGCCCTAATCCTTTGTAAGCGCTGTTTGTCTGTTTTCATGAAAGCCCGGTTGCGCCGGGAGATCGAGGAAGGGATTGATCGCGGTGACCGTGCCGTAAGCCTGCCCGTGATTTAGATCTTCGGTGTACAACATCGGCGCGCCCATCGCCTGCCGCGGCCGCGACGATTGCGCCATCCCAATAGGATATGCCGTACCGCGCCGACACGGCGGCCGCCGTTTTGACGAGACCGGAATCGATTGGCAAGCACACGAACTCCTCAAGGTTCTCGATCCATCGGAGGGCAACATCGGGCTTCAAACTGAAATCCGCTTTCTTCGTCGCGTTCACGTAAAACTCTTGGAGCACCTGCGCGGAGAGGGCGAACTGCTTTTCTTCGATCAGCTCAATCGCCCTCGTCTTTTTTGAAAGGTGCGCCGGGTTCCTGGAAGCCGCATACAGGAGAATGTTCGTGTCGAGAAAACACTCCGCGATCATACAACTCCTCCCTGTTCCACTTCCAATCCGCGCCAGGATCGAAGGTGGACGCCTTCGCTAACTCGACCAGCTCCTTTCTTGCCTGGGCGGCCCGGTCCTCCTGGGTCGCTAGCTTGCCGAGATAGTCGCGAACCAGGCCATTCACAGTCGTATTGCGTGAGGCGGCATATTTGCGGACCGCCGCAAGCACATCTTCCTCGACGGAGAGGGTGACATTCTTCATCGGTTTAACCTCCTGCCCACGCCACACAGTTTATGTGTAACTGTGTGGAGCGTCAAGCGGCCTTCTTCACCTCGGCAACGATCTTTTGCGCGGCCTCGCCAAGGTCGCCGGCGGGAATGATCGGGAGCCCCGAATCGCTCAGGATCTGCTTGCCCAGCTCGACATTGGTCCCTTCGAGCCGCACCACCAGCGGCACGCTGAGATGGGTCTCGCGCGCGGCGGCGATGATGCCCTCGGCGATGATGTCGCAGCGCATGATGCCGCCGAAGATGTTCACCAGGATGCCCTTCACATTCGGGTCGGAGAGGATGATCTTGAAGGCTTCCGTCACCTTCTCCTTCGATCGCGCCGCCGCCCACGTCCAGGAAGTTCGCGGGCTCCGCGCCATAGAGCTTGATGATATCCATGGTCGCCATGGCGAGGCCGGCGCCGTTCACGAGGCAGCCGATACTGCCGTCGAGCTTCACGTAGGAGAGGTCGTAGCGCGAGGCCAGCACCTCGGCCGGGTCCTCCTCGTCGAGGTCGCGCATGTTCATGACGTCGGGATGGCGGTAGAGGGCATTGCCGTCGAAATTGAGCTTCGCGTCGAGGCAGACGAGATCGCCCTTTTCCGTCACGATGAGCGGGTTGATTTCGAGAAGGCTCATGTCCTTCTCGGTGAAGGCCCGGTACAGGTTGCCGATCAGCTTCACGCATTGCTTGATCTGATCGTCCTTGCAGGCCCAGCGCGAACGCCACCTGCCGGCCGTGGAACTGCGAGAAGCCCGTTGCCGGGTCGATGGTCATCGTGAAGATTTTCTCGGGCGTGTTGTGGGCCACGTCCTCGATGTTCATGCCGCCTTCGGTCGAGGCGATGATCGCCACGCGCGAGGTTGCGCGGTCCACCAGGAACGAGAGGTAAAGCTCGCGGGCAATCGCGGCGCCTTCTTCGACGAGGAGGCGCTTCACGACGCGCCCGGCCGCGCCCGTCTGCAGCGTCACCAGCGTGTGCGACAGCATCTGGTCGGCGAAGATCCGCACATCGTCGAGGGACTTCGCAAGGCGCACGCCGCCCTTCTCGCCGGCTTCCGGCCTCCTTGAAATGGCCCTTGCCGCGGCCGCCCGCATGGATCTGCGCCTTCACGACCGAAACGGGGCCGCCAAGCTCCTTCGCGATGGCAACCGCCTCTTCCGGCGCGAAAGCCGCGTGCGCCGCGTGGAACCGGCACGCCATAGTCTTTTAGGATCGCTTTGGCCTGATATTCATGCACATTCATGGGAGCGCTCGTCGTAATTGGGGGCGAAGGCAAAGGCGGCAGCGCCGCCGGAAGCTTTGGGAGCCGCCCCAGCGAGGGGCGGCTGCTGTCCGTCTTAAGCAGACGGCTGCTGAAGGGCCGGCGCAATGCGCGCGCAGACCTCCGACGAGGTTCTGCACGGCGTCCACCGAGCGCTTGAAGTCGATGCGCTCATGCGTGTTGAGCTCGATCTCGATCACGCGCTCCATGCCCTTGGCGCCGATCACGGCCGGCACGCCGACGTAGAGGCCGTTCACGCCGTATTCGCCGGTCAAGTAGGCGGCGCAGGTCAGCACGCGCTTCTTGTCCTTGAGATAGGACTCGGCCATCGCGACCGCCGACGCCGCAGGAGCATAGTAGGCCGAGCCGGTCTTCAGAAGCTTCACGACCTCGGCGCCGCCGTCGCGGGTGCGCTGCACGATCTCGTTCAGGCGCTCATGCGTGATCCAGCGCATCTTGATGAGGTCGGGCAACGGGATGCCGGCCACGGTGGTGTAGCGGGTCAGCGGCACCATGGTGTCGCCGTGGCCGCCCAGCACGAACGCGCTCACGTCCTCGACGGACACGTCGAACTCGCGGGCGAGGAAATAGCGGAAGCGCGCGCTGTCGAGCACGCCCGCCATGCCGACGACCTGGTTCTTCGGCAGGCCGCTGAAGCGCTGCAGCGCCCAGACCATGGCGTCGAGCGGATTGGTGACGCAGATCACGAAGGCGTTGGGCGCGTATTTCTTGATGCCGGCGCCAACCTGCTCCATGACCTTCAGATTGATTTCGAGGAGGTCGTCGCGGCTCATGCCGGGCTTGCGCGGTATGCCGGCGGTGACGATCACGACATCGGCGCCCTTGATGTCGGCGTAATCGTTCACGCCCGTGTAGGCCGCGTCGAAGCCATCGACCGGCGAGGATTCGGCGATGTCGAGCGCCTTGCCCTGCGGCATTCCCTCCATGATGTCGAACAGAACCACATCGCCCAGCTCTTTAAGGCCGATCAGATGGGCAAGCGTGCCGCCAATCATGCCTGAACCAATAAGTGCGATTTTGGCTCTTGCCATGGTGCTGTTCTCCTTGTTTTTGGGGTGTTGGCGCACATCGCGGCCGAATGCCGCGCTTCTGTATGCGTTTAATTCTTTACGCATTGCAACGGAACACCGCAGCGCGCGGCTCATC
This sequence comes from uncultured Alphaproteobacteria bacterium, assembly GCA_963760455.1. Lineage (GTDB taxonomy): Bacteria > Pseudomonadota > Alphaproteobacteria > Rhizobiales > Rhodomicrobiaceae > Rhodomicrobium. The sequence goes on along the minus strand of CAVXDM010000012.1, from coordinate 1,878 downwards.
CTTTAGTGAAATTTAATACGGCATTAAGTTGCACTTAACGGGCAGCCTCTGCCGTCTCCTCCCGCCACTCCTGCGCAAGCGCTTCCGCCTGCTTGCGTTCGTCCGGGCGGAGCGACATCACGAAGAAGTCCAGCCTCAAATCCGAACTCGCCCGCCTGGCGCGCCAGAATGTGCCATTTTGCGGCTTGAATGCGATCCTTGTCCAAGCCAACGCCGGCGGAATAGGCGCGGGCGAGCCGGTTCTGCGCGACTGCATTGCCGCGCTCGGCGGCGAGGCGGAAAAGCGCCACCGCTCCTACTTCGTCTTTCGGCACGCCCTTGCCGCCGCCAAGCGCGATTGCGTATTCGAGTTGAGCGTCGGCGTTGCCCAAGGCAGCAGCCTTTGCCAGCCATGCGGCGGCCTTCGCCTCGTCACGGGGAACGCCTTCGCCCCTCTTATATAATGTGCCGAGATCGTAGGCGGCCTGGCCGTGGTCCTTCTTTGCAGCCTGCTCGAACCAATAGGCGGCCTTCTGCATATCCTGCGGGCGCGCCCATCCCTGCACATAGCTTTGAGCGAGATTATAGGCTGCGAGCGTATGCCCCTGCTGGGCCGCGGCCTCGAAAAAATCGGCGGCTTTCTTCTCGTCCTGCTTCACGCCGCGCCCCTTGGCCAGCATCAGGCCAAGCTCGAATTGCGCGTGCTTGTCGCCCGCCACCGCACCTTTGGTGAACCACTCGGCAGCCTTGGCGTCGTCCTGGCGGACGCCGGCGCCTTCCGCGTAAAGCTTGCCAAGCAGCGTCTCGGCCTGGACATCGCCCTTCGCCGCGGCCTCGGATGCCAGCTTGAGCGCCTTCTCATAGTTGCCGGAATCGTAAGCGGCGTAGGCCGGATCGTAGGAGCCTGGGGAGGTTTCGGTGGTAGACCAGCCGCCGCCCTTAGGCGCTGGAGCAGGAGCGGCGGGCTTTTGCGCCGCGCTCGCATCTAAAGCGCCGGCAACCGCCGCGCAGGCGCAAAATGTAATCGCCAAAAAGAGTCCGGGCCGGATCATGCTTGCCTCTTGCAGCCTTGAAACACTCACATCTGGCCTTGCAAGCCGAACTCTGTTGCAAAAGTAAGGCTTTCGCCCGCCCGATTCGTCTCTTCGATCATAAGAAAATCGGGGCGTGCTTTTGCGAGAACGGTTTCATCGGGGCGGCCGGTGCCAAAATCCAGCGCCGCAGGCACGCCGCTCATCTCGTCCCACCAGAGCGACAGCTCCGCCGCTTCTTCCCAGGTATCCAAGTTTGAGGCATCGAAGGCGATGAAATCGGCACCCGCCTCCGCACATTCCATGGCGGCGTGGCGGCTAAGACCGCAAGCGGCGCCAATGACAGCATCGCCGCCAAGCACAGTCCTGGCCCGGCTCGCATCCGCACCCAAAGTAAGATAGACGCCGCTCGCGCCCGCGGCAGCCGCTTCCCCGGCGTCTCCGGCAATCAGCACCGCAAGCTCAAGCGGCTTCGCTCCGGCTATCGCTTGCGCCAAAACAGCCGGATCGGGGCTTTCAAAAATGAGGGCGGCGGGCCGAAAGAGCCTGGCGAGCCCTGTCAAATTTGCCGCCCACTCCTCCTGCAGAGCGGGCGGGATGACGGAAATGAGCCCGCAAGGCTTTACTTCCATGGTTTAAATCAGCTTGGCCATCGCAACGGCCGTGTCGGCCATGCGGCAGGAGAAGCCCCATTCGTTGTCGTACCAGGAGAGCACGCGGACAAGCTTTCCCTGCACGATCTGCGTTTGCGCCAGGTCGAAGTTCGACGAATGCTGATTGTGGTTGAAATCGATCGAAACGAGTTCATCCTTGACGGCCGAGAGGATGCCCTTCAGCTCGTTCTGCGAGGCATGCTCGATGGCCGCGT
>CAVXDM010000011.1:0-11944 GCA_963760455.1 uncultured Alphaproteobacteria bacterium | reverse complement strand
ACGGCGCATCTTTCACCGTCTCACTCTGCCGCGGGACACCTCCCGAATGTCCCGCGAAAACTGCCTCGCCTGCTCGTCTGTGCTGCCCGCCTTTTCCCCTATAATTCCAACGGCCATTAGTTTCGACCGTTCCCCTCATTGCGATGGGCGAAGCCCCGAAGCAATCCAGAGGCCGGAATTGCAACGCTAATTCTGGATCGCCACGGCGGCCGGTGGCCGTCTCGCGATGACGGACGAGGCTGCGGAACAACGCTCCTTGTATCCGCGATGCTATGCCGCAGCGTCTGATCGTCACATTAGACTTTCGTTTACATTTTCGGGAAAGCCGCGGGTTTCTTTCTTGTTGAAGAAGCCGCCCATATGGCGCAAGCCGCCACCGCGCTTTGCCCTGCTTTCGCTTTCATCGCCGCAAATAAAACCGCGCGCCGCGCCTCCTGTTTATCGTTAGTTTACCGAGGTCTGCCACCTTTCCGCCACCTCTGGTTGTGTTCGAAAGGGGCAATCCGGCATGGCCGCATCGCAAGAAGAGCTGTCCGGCGGGACAATCAGCCTCGATGGCGCCCGCACGATCCAGACTGCGGAAAAGACCCGCTCCCTGTTGCTGGAGGCATTCCGTACCGCTTCCTCGATAAGCGTGGACTGCTCAAAGGTTACGGAGGCCGATCTCAGCCTCGTGCAACTGCTGCTGTCGGCTCGGAAGACGGCGGCGGCGTGCGGCAAAAGCCTGACGCTCGCCTTGCCGGCCGGCGGCGTGGTTGACGGCATCCTGAAGCGAGGCGGTTTTCCCGGGGCGGATAGTCCCGCCAGCGAGCGCGATTTTCGGCTCAATAGCGAGGCCGTCCAGTGAAGAACATTCTTAGCGTGGACGATTCCGCCAGCATCCGGCAGATGGTCAAGCTCACGCTCTGCGCCGCCGGCTACAACGTCATCGAAGCGGCCGACGGAGCGGAAGGGTTGGCCGCGGCGCGCAGCAAGCCGGTCGATGTGGTCATCACGGATTTGAACATGCCGGTGATGGACGGCCTGACCTTCATCCGGGAGGTGCGAAAACTGCCCGCCTATATGGGCGTGCCCATCCTGATGCTGACGACCGAAAGCGACGCCCAGAAAAAGTCGCAGGCGAAAGCGGCCGGCGCCACCGGCTGGATCACCAAGCCATTCCAGCCTCAACAGTTGCTCGACACTCTGAAGAAGGTAATCGGCTGATGAGCACGGCAGACCCCAAGAAAATGTTCGAGCAGGAGGCGCAGGACCTTCTCGCGCAACTGGAATCGGCTCTGCTCGATCTTGCCCGCGAGCCTGGCGATAGCGCCCTGATCGACACCGCCTTCCGGGCGCTTCACACGATCAAGGGCTCGGGCGCGATGTTCGGTTTCGAGGTTGCCGCCGCCTTCACCCATCATGTAGAGACTGCATTCGACAAGGTGCGTCAGGGCAAGGCGGAGTCGAGCCCCGAATTGATTTCGCTCGCTCTTAGGGCGCGCGACCACATCCAGCATCTGATCGAGCGCCCAGAAGAGGCCGATCCCCAGGCGGGAGAAGCGATTTTGGCCGGGCTCCGCGCCCTCGACTCCGGTGAAGCGGCCACTCCAAGCGCAGCCAGTGCCGCGCCTTCCCCCGCAGACCTGCGCGAACGCACATGGCGCATCCGCATGCGCCTGCCCCGCGATGTCATGGCGAACGGCACGAACCCCATTCTGCTGTTGGACGAGCTGCGCTCGCTCGGCACTGCGGCAATCGTTGCACTGACGGACGAAATTCCGCCGCTCGAAGAACTCGATCCAACATCCTGCTACATCGGTTGGGAGGTCATCCTGACCAGCGCCGAGCCGCGCCAGACCATAGAGGACGTCTTCATCTTCGTCCGCGACGAGATGCAGCTTGAGATCGAGGCTCTGGAGTCCGGCGAATTGGGACAGGACGTAGCATCCGCCGCGGCGGACGCGGTGGCATCCCCGATCAGCCAGGCGGCGGCGCAAGAGCCAAAGCCCTCCATCGTTCCAGGACAGCCAGCCGCACCGGCAAGCCAAGCGCCAACGGCAGCCGCAAAAGCCAGGAGCCGCAGCGCGGAAGCAGCAAAAATCAGCGCCATCGTCCGCGTGCCCGCCGAGCGTCTCGACGAGCTGATGAACCGGGTCGGCGAGCTGGTCATAACGCAATCCCGCCTGAGCCAAATCGCGGCATCGAGTTCGGACACCCAGGTCCGCGCCGTTACCGAGGAAATCGAGCGGCTGGTGCTTGAGCTGCGCGATACCACCATGGGCATCCGCATGATGCCGATCGGCTCGCTGTTCGGCCGCTTCCGGCGCGTTGTGCACGACCTTTCGCGCGACCTCGGCAAGCAGGTCGAGCTGGTGACGGTAGGCGAGGAAACCGAGCTAGACAAGACCATGATCGAGCAGCTCAACGACCCGCTCGTTCACCTGATCCGCAACTGCATCGACCACGGCATCGAGGACCCGGCCGGACGGGCGGCGGCGGGAAAACCGCAAGCGGGGCAAATAATGCTGTCCGCGCGCCACGCCGGCACGGAAGTGCTCATCACCATCGCCGACGACGGGCGCGGCCTCAACCGCGAGCGCATCCGGGCACGCGCTGCCGAACGCGGCCTGATCGCGGCGGACGCCACTCCGAGCGACCACGAGCTGTTCCAGCTCCTGTTCCTGCCCGGCTTTTCGACTGCGGCCGAGGTGACGAACGTATCGGGCCGCGGCGTTGGCATGGACGTGGTCAAGCGCACCATCGAAGGCTTGCGCGGCAAGATCGATCTGGCGAGCACGGCAGCCTCCGGAACCGAAATCACGCTGAGGCTGCCGCTGACCACCGCCATTATCGACGGACTGATGGTCCGGGTCGGACAGGGCCGCTATGTCATGCCGCTTTCAGCGGTCGAGGAATGCGTCGAGCTTTCGTCGGAGGAGGATGTCCGCACCCGGTCGCATAGCTTCCTCAATATCCGCGGCGAGCTGGTGCCATTCCTGCGCTTGCGGGACCTGTTCGCGACAAGCGTGCCACCGGACCGCTACCAGAAGATCGTGATCGTGTCTTCAAGCGGCATGAAGGTCGGCTTGGCGGTCGATCAGGTTATCGGCGAGCACCAGACAGTCATCAAGTCGCTGACCAAGCTGCACTCCGGTATCGAAATGTTTTCGGGCGCCACGATCCTTGGGGACGGCGCCGTCGCCCTTATTCTCGATATCCCCCATCTCGTCGAATACGGCCAGATCAGGGAAGAAAACCTCAGGGCAGCGGAGTGAAGCCGGAAATGACAAAATTGGAAAACGGAACCGCTCTAGAAGTTCTCAGCTTCAGCCTCAATGGCCAGGCTTTTGCGCTGGAGGCCCCGTATGTGCGCGAGATCCTGGACCTCGTGCCTGTCACCGAGGTTCCAGCCAGCAGCCCCTTCGCCAAGGGCTTGATTAATGTGCGCGGCAAGATCGTGCCGCTCGCGGACCTCCGGTATAAACTCGGCATGGAGGAACGGCCTCCGACCATCGATACACGCATAGTCGTCATCGAAGCGGACCTCGATGGGGATCTGTCCACGATTGGCCTTCTGGCCGAGAAAGTACACGAAGTAACCACCATCGCCGCGGCTGAGATGGAAGAGACGCCGAAGATCGGCATGATCTGGCGCCACGAATACATCCTCGGTATCGGCAAGCGCGACGACGATTTCATCGTGGTCCTGGACATCGCCGCTATCTTCTCGTCGGCGTTACAGAAAAAGCCGGAGTTGAACGTCCGCGCCGGCGAGAAGCACGCGGCATAGCTTCGCCATCCCCTGGCCTCATCCCGCGCGCAATGCAGCCGCCGTCATCGCGAGGCGGCGCAGCAGCCGTGGCGATCCAGGAACTGCCGCAGCGCCTCCCGCCCCTGGATTGCTTCGGGGCTTCGCCCCTCGCAATGACGAAAAAAGGTCAAGACCTATGGCGGTTGGTATAACACCTGAGACTTGGCCCTGGATTGCTTCGCTTCGCTCGCAATGACAGAAACGGTCAAGACTCTTTCTTTTTTGAATAATGCATGTATTGCCAAAATATACAATACATTAAATCAACTGTCTCCGCTTCGCAACTCTTGACGAAGCTCCCAAAAGCACCAGCCAACACAACCAAATCTTAAATCAAGGCGAGCATCTTCCTTATCGATACAATCATGGAGGGAGCGCGCTTGCATTTGCCCGGCCCTCCAATGCCGGGCGTGTGGAAGAGACCCCGCTTCCGGGCGTCGCGACGTAATGGCTCCGCAAAACCTTCTGGGGACGAACGAATGCGTTTCACAATCAAACAAAAGCTGGCCAGCACCTTTGCCGCCATCATCCTATTGTCGGGCATCGCGGCCTGGGTCGGTGCGAATGGACTCGCCACCATCGACGACAGCATGAAAGCGCTGTCTTGAACGGCCCCGTCAACCGCATGGAGAGAATCAACGAAATCCATATCCTCTTTAATACCATGCTGAGGTACGACAAAAACGTCGTTATGGCGGGAAACCTGAATGAAGCAAAGAAATTCGAGGAACTTGCGCGTCAGGTGCGTCAAGAACTACTAAGCAAGGCAGAGGAGTATTCTCACTTAGTTACACTCGCTGATGATCGATCCAGACTTGAAGAGCTGCGCCATCTCTTTTCGCAATACGTGACGGTGCAAGACAAGATCCATGAAGATGGCCGGCACGACACCAACGCCGAGGCAGCGGTGCTCTCCGAAAAGCAGGGCCAAACGGATGAACTTGAGGCGCTGCTCCAACAGCTGCACGAACGTCTCGCGGCTAGGGAACCCGTGCTGGAGACCCAGAACGCCAGCGGCGCAACGCTGACGATGGCGAAGGAGCTGGAGCAACTGCTTACCGATGAGCGCAACCTGATGCTTGCCACCACGGATGCCGAAATGGTCCCAACCCAGCAGAAGCTCAAGGCGAGTGTGGCGGCGATCGCCAAGCAGCGCGAAACGTTCCGGCGCTTGCCCGATGCCCAGGATCGTGCATTGGCGGAGCAGTTCTTCGAGCGCTTCGACAAGTGGATGACCGTGCACGAGAAGGTCGTTTCCTTGGCGGCCGAAAACACAAAGACGAAGGCCGGCCAGCTCTCGATGGGCGAGGGCGCAAAGCTCGCCACACAGATCACCAAACAAATCGATGGCATGACGGCAACTCTTCGCAAGTCCTTGGACGAAACGAAGGTTGAAGCGGAGAACACCTACACCCATGCCAGGCAGGTTCTGCTGGGAACAGTCGCCTTGGCGCTGCTGATCGCGGTGGCCGGAGCCATCTGGATGTCGCTCAGCATTAGCCGGGGCATTTCCAGCGCGGTGACGATGGCAAGCTCCATCGCAGGCGGCGATCTCACCCAGCAGCTCAAAGTGACCAGCAACGACGAAATCAAGGATCTGGCCGGCGCATTGAATAGCATGGTCGAGAAGTCTCAGAACCGTGGTAAGCGAGTCGCTGAGCGCATCCGATAACGTCTCGGCGGGCAGCGAGGAGCTTTCGGCGGGGGCGGAGCAAATGTCCGCTGGCGCCAGCGAGCAGGCGGCCTCCGCGCAGCAAGCCTCCGCGTCCACGGAACAGATGGCGGCCAATATCAAGCAGAACGCCGACAACGCCGCTCAAACTCAAAAGATCGCACAGCAATCCTCGCTCGACGCACAGGCGAGCGGCGCTGCCGTCAACCGGGCGGTTCAGGCCATGCAGACGATTGCCGAAAAGATCGGCTTCGTGCAGGAGATCGCAAGGCAGACCGATCTTCTGGCGCTCAACGCCGCGGTCGAGGCCGCCCGCGCCGGCGAGCATGGCAGGGGCTTTGCGGTCGTCGCATCCGAGGTGCGGAAGCTCGCGGAACGAAGCCAGACGGCAGCCGCCGAAATCGGCGGGCTTTCCGGCCAGACCGTGAAAGCCGCCCAAGAGGCCGGCGCCATGCTGGAGAAGCTTGTGCCGGACATCAAGAAAACCGCCGAGCTTGTCGAAGAAATCAGCGCGGCCTGCCGCGAGCAGGACGTGGGCGCGGATCAAATGAACCAGGCGATCCAGCAGCTCGACAAGGTGATCCAGCAGAATGCGTCAGCCGCCGAAGAGATCTCGTCGACCTCGGAGGAACTTGCCGCGCAGGCCGAGAAGCTGCAAACCAGCATCGCCTTCTTCAGAACGGACGATAAGGACCCGTGCCCCCGGCGTCTCCGCACCAGCCGCGATGCGCTTTTCCGCCAAAAAAGGACCGGTGCAAGCGAAACAACTTGTAGCTGCCGTAAGAACGCTCGGCGCGGGCGCGCCCGCGAGCGGCGCTGTGCACCAAAAGAACGGCTATACGATCAATCTCGGCGATCAGGGCGCCGATTCGCAGGATAGCGAATTCGAAAGGTATTGAGACATGAATGCCGCTATTGCGAAGGCGGCGGTGAAAACCGCCGCCGAGGGCCAATTCGTGACCCTCGCGATCGATCGGGAAGTGTTCGCCGTTCCGGTGGAATCCGTCCTGGAAATCCTCGACATGCGTCAGCCGTCGCGAGTTCCGGAGGCGCCGCCGTACATGCTGGGCCTCATCGATCTTCGCGGCCGGAGCATTCCCGTGCTCGATCTGCGCGGCAAGCTCGGCCTGCCCGCGATCCCGCCAACGGAGACGACCCGCATTCTCGTGCTGGAGGTCTCGATAGCCGGCAGGGCGCTCGTGCTGGGCCTGGTCGCGGACCGGGTCATCGAGGTCATGGCGCTTGGCGCGGGCGAGATCGAGCCGGCGCCCGAGATCGGCGTGCGCTGGCGCTCCGATTACATCCTGGGCGTTGGCCACCGCGATGGACGCTTCGTCATCATCTTCAATCTGGCGCGTCTTTTCTCGGAAAAGGATACGGCGGCGCTTCTCTGCCCCGCCGCAGCGTAATGAAGCAAGCGAGTGCAACCCAACAGGCAGCCCCCATCGAGGACGGCACTTGGCCGGCCGCGCCGGGTGCGGGTGCGGGTGCGAGTGCGGCTGGCGCCCAATTCGACTATTTGAGCCCGGCCAACTTCGAGTATCTGGCGGAGTTCATCGAGAGCTATAGCGGCATCAAAATGCCTCCGTCGAAGAAGACGTTGGTGGAATGCCGGCTCCGGCGCCGCGCGCAGGCGATGGGCATGCAATCGCTGCAGGAGTATTGCTCCTACCTGTTCCAGCAAGGCGGCCTCGACAGCGAAGCCGTCAACCTGATCGACGCCGTCACCACGAACAAAACCGACTTTTTCCGCGAGCCGAAACACTTCGATTTCCTTGTGGAGCAAGCGATACCGGCGCTCATCGCGCAGGGGGCGCTGTCGCGTTCTCCTCTCAAAGTCTGGAGCGCCGCCAGCTCGATTGGCGCCGAGCCGTATACGCTGGCCATGGTCCTGGCAGAGCAGAGAGACACGGTCCCGGCCTTTTCCATCCTGGCGACCGACATCAGCACCCAAGTGCTCAGGATCGGAATGCAGGCGATCTATCCGGAGATCATGGCGCACGACATCCCCGAGGCGCTCAGGAAACGCTACCTGCTCCGCGGGAAGCAAGGGGCGCGCGACAGGATTCGCATCGTGCCCGAACTGCGCCGCACGGTGCGCTTCCAGCGCCTGAATTTAATGGAGACCCCCTATAGTGTGGATCGGGACATGCATATCGTCTTCTGCAGGAATATTCTCATCTACTTCGACAAGCCAACCCAGCAGAACGTCCTGAAGCAGATCGGCCAGCACCTCCGGCCGGGCGGCTATCTGTTTCTGGGGCATTCGGAAACCGTGGCCGGGTTCGGGATGCCGCTCACCCAGGTTTCCGCATCGGTCTTTCGTGCGAAGGTGTAATCATGGGCCATCCTGTCCGCGCTTTGATTGTCGACGACTCGGCCTCGGTCCGCCAGACCCTGGCCAGCATTCTGGACGCCGATCCGGACATCGAGGTGATCGGCACGGCCGCCGATCCTTACGCGGCCGCCCGCAGGATCGCGCAGGAAGCGCCGGACGTGATTACGCTCGACGTGGAAATGCCGCGCATGGACGGCATCACCTTCCTGCGGAAGCTGATGGCGCAGCACCCGATCCCCGTGGTTATGTGCTCAAGCTTGACCGAGGAGGGCTCCGCGACGCTGATGCAGGCGCTTGAAGCGGGCGCGGTCGACGTCATCCTCAAGCCGCGCGTGGATACCAAGCAGGGCCTGATCGAATCCGGGCGTCCGCATTTGCGACGCCGTGAAAGCCGCCGCCCGGGCCAATTTGAAGCGGCTGCCCGAGCGAAGGAACCCGCACGCGGGCAACCTGGCGAAACTCAGCGCCGATGTCATGCTGCCAGGGCCAATTCCGCGGCAGTCCATGGCCCGGACCACCGAGACCGTCGTCTGCATCGGTGCGTCCACGGGCGGCACCGAATCGCTCCGGGTTGTGCTTGAAGCGCTGCCTGTCGATTGCCCCGGCATCGTCATCGTGCAGCATATGCCCGAAAAGTTCACTGCAGCCTTCGCCCAGCGCCTCAACACGCTTTGCGCGATCGAGGTCAAGGAAGCCGCCGACGGCGACAAGGTTCTTCGCGGGCGGGCGCTTATCGCGCCGGGCAACCGGCACACCCTGCTCCAGCGCAGCGGCGCGCAGTATTACGTCTCGATCAAGGACGGGCCTCTGGTGTCTCGGCACAGGCCGTCGGTGGACGTGCTGTTCCGCTCGGCTGCGAAATATGCGGGCGGCAATGCGACGGGCATCCTAATGACCGGCATGGGCGACGACGGCGCGGAAGGCCTTCTCGAAATGCACAATGCCGGCGCCGCGACGGTGGCGCAGGACGAGGCGACGTCGGTCGTATTCGGAATGCCCAGGGAGGCCATCGAGCGCGGTGCGGCCGGCAAGGTGGTGCCGCTAGGGCTGATCTCGGAGCAGATTGTGCAGGCCGGCAAGCGCTGACGTAGGAACTAGCGGCTGCTAGAGCGCGGCTTGATCCAAGCTCGCTTCCCTCACCCCAGCCCTCTCCCAGCAGGCTCGCCTTGGCGAGCTTGCACCTTAAAGTGTCCGCATCCGCAAGCGGATGCGGAGAGGGAGTTCCGCTGTGCCCGCTAAGAAGGCGTCCCTTCTCCATATGCATCCGCAAGCGGATGCAGACACGCAAGATGGCAAGCTCGCCAAGGCGGGCTTGCGGGGAGAAGGACAGAATGAGGGGAGATTCCCTCAGTTCATCCGCCATCCAGCATTAAGCGAACGCCCCGTCGCGCGCGCCATCCTCGCGCCGCATGGCCTTGCTCCTCTCCGTCTCAGCACCGTTCGCATCGCGAGGCTGACCATTGTCCGCAACCGTCCATCGCGTGCAAGCAGCACCGCTCCGCAATTCCGGGGATCGACGCCATCGAGTTCGAGTCCGGCCGCGCCTTTCCACGCCATTGCCACGATCAGTACGGCATCGGCGTCCTGCTCTCAGGAGCGCAAGCGTCGTGGAGCGGCATCGGGCCGGTGGAGTCGGCGGCGGGCGCCGTCATCACCGTCAACCCCGGCGAGATGCACGACGGCGTACCGGCCGGCGGCTGCGTCCGGCGCTGGCGCATGCTCTACTTCGATCCGCCCTGCTTGAACCGGGCGATGCTTTCCGAAGGTCCGGGAGAGGCCGAATTCAAAGCGCCAAGCCTGAACGATCCGGGGCTGGCCGGGCTCGTTCTGAGCCTCTTCCGGCACGTGGCCCTTGAAAGCGACCCGCTTGCCGCCGAGGAGTATCTGGTTCGCCTTGCCGTTCCGCTACTCCAGCTCCCCGCAGCTCCGGACGGACGGCGAGGTGTCTCGTCCGCCGTTGCGAAAGCCAAGGCGCGGATCGATGACGATCCCGCCTCCCCGGTTACGCTCCCGGAGCTGGCGGCGCTGTCCGGCATCGGCCGGTTTCAGCTCGTGCGCGCCTTCGCCCGCGAGCTGGGAACGACGCCCCACGCCTATGTTGTCCAGCGCCGCGTGCGGCTGGCGAGGCAACTGCTCCTGGGAGGCGAGACGCCCGCCAGCGCCGCGCAAGGGGCCGGCTTCGCCGACCAGAGCCACATGACACGCGCTTTCGTCCGGTGCTTCGGCATAACGCCGGCACGATACGCAGCCGCCCGCGCCTGACGCGCAATTCCGTTCAAGACGCAAGCGGCCATTCAGAGCATTCTCGGGACGTTGACGGAACGCCACCGGCACCGGCTATCGCGAGGTTGTGGCCTAGCCAACGGGTATTACCCCTCATCCTGTCCTTCTCCCAATGGGAGAAGGGACGCCTGAACAACGGCTGCGAGCGAACTCCCTCTCCCATTGGGAGAGGGCGGGGGTGAAGAGTAACGCGCTTTGTGTAGTTCCCAATGCCGCGCGGTTCGCATCTGGGAGGGACGAAAATGGCAACAGAATACGTTCACGGATACGGCGCCAGGGAGGCGCGGCGGCTGCAGGATCAGGCAGGAACGCTCGCCGCGCTCTTGCACACGGATACGTCGTACCCGGACGGCTCCATGGTGCTCGAAGCGGGATGCGGCACCGGCGCGCAAACCGTGACGCTCGCATCGCAGAGCCCCGGGGCGCGGATCACCTCGATCGACGTTTCGGAGGCGTCGCTCGCCGCGGCCCGTGCGGCGGTAGAAGCGGCGGGCCTTTCAAACGTGACGTTTCGGCAGGCAGACATCTTCAACCTGCCGTTTCCGCCGCAGTCCTTCTGCCATGTGTTTGTGTGTTTCGTGCTTGAGCACCTTGCCCGGCCCCAGGACGCGCTCCTGGCCTTGCGCGGCATGCTGAAGCCCGGCGGCACGCTCACCGTCATCGAGGGGGATCACGGCTCCGCGTACTTCCACCCTGACAGCGAACATGCCCGCAAGGTTATCGAGTGCCTGGTGACGCTGCAAGCAAAGGCGGGCGGCGACGCCATGATCGGACGGCGGCTTTATCCGCTGCTCAAGCAGGCGGGCTTCACGGGCGTGCAAGTCTCCTCGCGCATGGTCTACGCCGATGCGAGCAAGCCGGAGCTGGTGGAGGGCTTCACGCGGCTGACCTTCACCGCGATGGTCGAGGCTGTGCGCCAGACCGCGCTCGATGCCGGCCTCATGACGCCCGCCGGTTTCGACCGGGGCGTCGCCGATCTTTATCGCACGGCGGAAGAGGATGGCGTCTTCTGCTACACCTTCTTCAAGGCGCGGGCGGCGAAGTGAGCCGGCGGTGGCCGGTTTCGCGTTACAGGCCGAGCGAGACCGCCACCGGTGTATGGTCGGAGGGTTTGTCCCAGCCCCGGGGCTTGCGGTCTATATGCGCGCTGCCGAGCCGCGCCAGGGCCTGCGGCGACAGCAGGATGTGATCGATGCGCAAGCCTTGATCCTTCGGCCAGGCGCCGGCCTGATAGTCCCAGAAGGTGTACTGCCCGCCGCGGCTGTCGCAGGCTCTGCACCGCGTCGGTGAGCCCCAGATGCAGGACGCGGCGGAACGCCTGGCGCGACTCCAGCCGGTACAGCGCGTCCTCGGCCCAGGCGGCGGGATTGTAGACGTCCACGGCGCGGGGGATGATGTTGTAGTCGCCCGCCAGCACCAGCACTTCCTCGTAGGCCAGCAGGGTTTGCGCGTGCGCCTTGAGGCGGTCGAACCAGGCCAGCTTGTAGTCGAGCTTGGGCGAGGGCGCGGGGTTGCCGTTCGGCGCATAGATGGAAACCACGCGGATCGCCTTGCCGCCCGGCAGCGAGATCGCGGCCTCGATGTAGCGGGCCTGCTCGTCCGCGCCGTCGCCCGGGAGCGCCGTCACCGTCTCGTCGATGGGGTGTTGCGAGAGGATCGCCACGCCGTTGAACGACTTCTGGCCTAGCACCGCGCAATTATAGCCGAGATCCTCGAACGTGCCGCGCGGGAAGCCCTCGGTCTGGCATTTCAGCTCCTGCAGGCATAGCACATCCGGCGCGGCCTGCTTGAGCCATTCCGCGCAGGCCGCCTCGCGCTGCTTGATCGAATTGACGTTCCAGGTTGCGATCTTGAGCAC
>CAVXDM010000010.1:0-88402 GCA_963760455.1 uncultured Alphaproteobacteria bacterium | reverse complement strand
GCCTGCCCTCCATCGCTCTTAACTTCCGAAGTTATGGAGAGCGTTTCAACGGGTCAACTGATCCTTACCGGCGTGCCCGGGACCGAGCTGGATCGCGAGACGGCCGCTCTGTTCCGTAAGGTGCAGCCAGGCGGGTTCATTATCTTCGGTCGGAATATCGAGAGCGCGGCGCAATTGCGTAAGTTGATCGACGACCTGCGCGATTTGAGCGCAATCGAACCCATCATCACGATTGACCAGGAGGGAGGGCGTGTTTCGCGCCTTCGTCTGATCGGCCAGGAACCACCCAACGCGCAACAGCTCCGTGAAAAGGGGGATGTCGAACTCGTTAGGCGGCATGGCGAGATCACCGGTCGATTGCTCCGCTTGTTTGGTTTTAATCTCGATCTGTGCCCCGTGCTCGATCTTTCTTTCGACGACGAGGCCGACAACTCGCTGCGCGGACGCTGCTATGGGCGCGATGTTGAAGAAGTCGTTAGGCTGGCTGGCGCGTTTAACGACGCCATGCGCGGGGAGGGGATCGCCAGCTGTGGCAAACATTTTCCCGGCTACTCCGCCGCGACGATCGACGCGCACCACGATCTGCCGCTCATTGAGCGCAGCCGTGCCGAACTGGACGCGAACGAGTTGGCCGTCTTCCGCCAGTTCGCCGGTCGCGTCGACAGCATGATGATCTGTCACGGCTGGTATCCTTGCTTCGAGTCGGAGAAAACTGCCGCCTCGCTTTCCCGGCGCATCGTGACGGACCTCCTGCGGGACGAGCTTGGCTTCCGGGGTTTGATCATGACCGACGACCTCGACATGGGTGCGATCCTGAATGAATACGGCTTCGAAGAAACGATTCGCCGCGCAATAGGCGCCGGAAACGACCTCGCCCTGATCTGCCACCGCGTCCCGGCGATTGTAGAAGCCCTCAGCTACATCGAGAACCTTCCGGCCGCTGAACTCGAGCGCGCCCTGAGTAACATCGCCCGCTCTAAAGTCCATTTCGCCCCGCCGAGCGACTTCTCCGAATCAGCCTTCGCCGGGCTCAATCAAGAGATCTGGGACCTACGTGTTGCGACTCTGGGCGAAGAGCGTGCCAATGAACTCAGCGTCGAGGACGGCAAGCGCTCGCCCGTGGAAAGCTACTAGCGCCATTCCCGCCGTTCGCCGCGCTTCAGTCACGGATCGCAGAGAACCTAGCGGCTTGGCCAGATATTCCTCTTGTCGTTGGGCATTCTAGGGCGCCAGCGTAGCCGCCAGCACAACCACGTTTGGGTTATTGGGCAGACTAACCCTCTGCACTACCTTGGCGGGATTCAAGGCAAACTGGTAGGCATACAGGTTGAAGGTGCGCTGATCCTTCGTTCCATTGCTGGAATTTCGATAGGCCATGGCAACGGCTTCAGACTCGGCGGGATAGTTTTGTGGGGTAAACCAGTCACTCAAGCTTTGCCCAAATTGCGAACTCGTTCCGTCAGTGTAATAGACGGTAAAGGTCTGCGATGTCTGATTTCCCTGGATGCCGGTTCCCAGCAGCATAAGACTGGAATGCTGACCTTGTGGGAGAGTTATCGACTGGCCATTGCAGCTGACCGCGTCAGGTTGGTTCGCGGGTCCGAAGTCAAAAAGGATGTTGTTAAGGACGCGCGACGTGCCGAGCAGATTTGCCGAGTAGGAATAACCGACGCCATCAAGACCTCCGGTCGAATAAATCGTCCCATCTTCATAGATGCCGTTCAGGTTGAAGTCCGGCGAGAGGTCGACCTGCGTGCCACCACCGGTCGCTCCGATTGCGGCACTTACGGCCAGCGTGAAAGAGAGGGTTTGGGTGATGTCCTCGGACGTCCCTGTAACCGTTACCGTAGTGAATCCAGTGCTGGCGGAAGCCGTGGCCTTGAGCAACACCTTCCGCTTGTTCCCCTGGCCTTGAATCATCGCCCGGACGCCCTTGGGCAGACTCGATAGGCTCAAGGTTACCTTGCCGTTGAAACCGCCGAAGTCCGTGATTGTGATGACGGCCGTGTTTGTGGAACGCTGGTTCAGAAAGACATTGGTCGGCCCTGAAAGTGTAAAACCACTGCTGGCGACCGCATTATTGATCGCGCTGGCGTATTGCGCCGCAAGTCCGTTGCCGACAAAGTCGTCATAGAGCCACATAAACCCGCCGGCAATCCCGCATTGGGTGTTCCAGCCGCTCATGATGCTTTGCACCTGGCTCGGGGTATCGTCTAGATCCCACAGTCCGGGCCAGACCGGGACACTGCCGAAGTTCCATCCGACGCACGGGTTGTTCCCGCTGCCGCCGGCGTAGGCCTGCAGGTGCACCCCATCCACCGTTCCCGGCAGCTGGCTGTTAATTTGGGCAACAACGTTTGTCCAGTAGCTGCTATTATCGAAGGCGTCTGGATTCACGTGATAACCCAGTTGGCCCAGCATCACCCCAAAGGCGATCGTGGTAGGCGAATCAAAGCTGTTTTCGTCGTCAAAATCAATCGCGTCAAGCGCAGGGATGGCGGCTTTCAGAGCCGCAAAGTCCTTGTAAAGGATGCTGTCCTGGCCGGTCCCCTGCGAGTTGACCAGGGCCTTGATGTCCTGCCAATCTCCGAAGTTGGAGGAGCCAATGCTGAAGGTAACTCTCTTTACCGTCCCTTGTTTCAACGTCGCCATGTTCGCGGCAAAGTCGGGATGAGTCTGGTCGCCTACGTAAGCGCCATTGGAGGTCAAAGGAAACTCTCCATTGAAATTCAAATCGCCGTTACTTTTGACCTCCACGCTCCAGACAATGGCTTCGGTGAAGCCGGAGTTCTCTATCTCAGTGATGTTGTTTGTCGCGTTGATATAAAACGGGCCGCCGCCAAAGATCCCGGTAAATCCCGTCTGGGCCAACGTCGTTTCCGATGAGAATGCCATGGCCAGAAACAAGAAAGGAAGAAAGGCCGTCCTGCGGACGACAACTGCGCGAGCACAAGAGCGTGTTAATTGCATTGGTTGGAGTTGAGGGCCGAGCTTATATCATTTCGCAGGGGCCGACGTCAAGACAGCGCTCGGGCGGCCAGGGTCGTTTCAAATCGTGCCACCTCCGGGCGAAGCAGGTTAAGGAGCGAATCGGAGTAAGTTGATCCGACAGTCCCGCAATCTCTTGATCGAGCCGCCTTAGTGCGGCAGCGCGAGCATGTAAGTCCGCGGCCGAAGGTTGCGGCGTAAAGGGAATTGGACGCGGTGCGATACTCGAGATCGGTGACCGGGACGTTTGGCAGGCCCGTCGCGGCGGCGCGCCATTTTCGTCCGCCATTAGCTGAACTGAACACGCCCACGTCGGAGGCGACATAGAGCGTTGAACCGACCACCACGATGTCATTCACCGGGGCCTCGGGAAGGTTACCGGCGATGCTTGACCAGGTGGTCCCGCCGTCAGCCGTCTTCAGCACGTAGGGCAAGGCCACGCCGGATCGGAAACCCGAGAAGGTGGCGTACGCGATCTGCGCATTCGCCGGATCGACCGTGACTCGGGTTACCCAGGTGCCAGGCACGTCAGGATCGGTCACTTGAGTCCAGTTGACGCCAAGGTTGGTGGTGAACCAGAGCCGGCCGTCATCGGTCCCAGCGAACACGCGGTTGGGATCGGTTTTCGCCCCGGCCACGGTGGTCACGGTGCCGAATGGATAATTGGTATCGCGGCCCGGCCCTCCCGTCAGGTCCGGGCTAATGACCGACCAGTGCACTGCGTGGTCCACGGACCGGTTGACCTGGTTCCCCGCGTAGTAGAGAACCGCCGGGTTGGCAGGATCGAACTGGAGCGGGGTGAGCCAGTTCCGCCTCGAGGAGACGGTGGCGCCGGTAAAGTCACTGCTGGAGTCGCCCCCGTTGGTCGAGCGAAGGCAATCGCCGTATTGGCTGCATCCATAGACCATGTTCTGATCCACAGGATCGATCAGCGCTTCGAGTCCATCGCCACCGACGTAAGTATTCCATCCCGTCCCGCCATAGGAGCGGTTGACGCCGTTGTCCTGGGCTCCGCCGACCAGCCGGCTGCTATCCTGCTCGCTCACATCGACGCTGTAAAATTGGGTGAAGGGCTGATTGACCGCGGCCGTCCATTGGTCGTTCGAACCGTTGACGTCCGAGCGGTAGGTGCCGCCGTCGTTGCCGAGATAGACGCGGCCGGACACCTTGAGGTCCCATGCCATGGCATGGTCGTCGGCGTGCGGGCTGAACTCTCCGGTGAATGTCGAACCACTGTTCTTCGACTCGCAAAGGTAAACACCGGCGGCGAAGACATGCGTCGTGTCGAAAGGGTCCACCCAGACGCGGCCGAACCACCAACCATAGGTCGATTGCGCCCCCGAGAGCGTCGAACTGGTGGGCAGCTTGGTCCAGGAATCCCCGCCGTCGGCGGATGTGTAGAAGCCCTGGAACAGCCCGTTCGTCTGGTTAACGATGGCGTAAAGCCGCTGCGGATTCGATGCGGCGAGCGCTACTCCGATGCGACCGATCGTGCTGGCGGGGGCGGGAAGACCGTTCGTTAGGCGTTGCCAGGTCGAGCCGCCATCGATCGATCGGTAGATGCCGGAGCCGACGCCGCCGTAAGTCCGCAGGTCCGGTTCGCGCAAGTGATCCCACATGGCCGCGAAGATGCGGTTCGGGTTGGAGGGATCGATGGCCAGGTCGACGGCCCCCGTGGTGTCGTTGTCGCCCGCCAGCACCTGAATCCAGCTCGAGCCGCCATCCGTCGATTCGTAGACGCCGCGCTCGCCGCCGGGGTTGTAGAGCTGTCCGGCAACGGCGGCAAAGATGTGCTGCGAATTGGTTGGGTCCACCGCGAGGCGGCCAATCGCGCCCGAGTTCGTCAACCCGACGAGTTGCCAGGTCGCGCCGCGGTCAACCGACCGATAGACGCCCGACCCTCCGTAGGTGATGCTTCCCCCGCCCGGGTTGGCTTCGCCGGTCCCCGCAAAGAGTATACCGCCCGGCGTCATGAGCAGCGCACCCATCGATTGCGGGTTCGACGCCGGCCAGATTGAAGAGAACCGCGTGCCGCGGTCGGTGCTCTTCCACACGCCTCCGGTGGCTGCAGCGACATAAATCGTGTCGGCGGCGACTGGATCCACCGCGATGTCCACGACACGGCCTCCGATATTGGTCGGCCCGACGAACTTCCATCGCCCCGTCTTCGATTCGGGTTCGGATTTCTCGGCGGCTGCAGCGAGCGAGGCGGCTTGGGCGCCCGCTTTCTCCAGAGCACCGGCTGGGATACCGCCGTGAGTCACGCGCTGCGTGATGAACCAATCCTCCGGTGGGCTTTCCCTGGCCTCGCGCGCCCGGTCGTTCGGCCTGCCTTCTTGCCGAGCCGCTCGGGAGGGCTTGGGCGTTGAGGCGAGATGGAACGAAGCCGCCAGCAACAGAAGGATCGTTACGAACGCCCACAGCCGGGAGCGCCGTCGCTCCTTCCACCGTTTGTGAATCAAATTGAATTTCAAGCGGCGCGTCAGCCGCCAATTTATGCGTTCGGATTCAGGTTTCATGTCTTGTTCAACCGGACCATTGAAAACCTCCGGTTGGTGTCGTCCACAGATTTCCTCGGAGATATTGAGTTTATCTGCGAAATCGGCGGGCTGTTTCGGCCTCCTCCTAGAAGGGTCGCGCCGCCAGCAGGTAGAGCCAGTTGGCGGCGATGAGCGCGACGGCGAGGGAGCGAAGAAAGATGCGCTCGTTAGGCGTAAAGTGGATCAGGCGCAGCCGCGGGGCGCGCAGGATGAGCGCAACCAGGGCGTAGAAATCGAAAACGACGATTCCGCAGTAGGCAAGAAAGGCGAGGGGATTGAAGCGCAGGGAAGCGGCAAAATGTCCGTGGAGGAATTGCCAGGCTGCGCGCGTGGCGCCGCAGGTCGGGCAGGGAAGCCCGGTGAGAGAATGAAACGCACACTGCGGCGTCGGCAATCGCGCCGACAACCAAAACGCGAGCCCGAGAAAAGCGCCTAACGACACCAGGAGCCAGAGAAGCTCGTGATCGAGCTCCTCTGGCACGAGTCGACGGCGGCAATACTGCATCGGCCCCCCGTTTAGTGGTGGCCCAAGAGGGCGCTGACTCCGCCCAGCACCATGACAAGAACAAATCCGCCACCGCAGCAGACAAGGAGCGGCAGAAAGACCGCCAGGACCGCTTTGCCGGTCGTGGTTTCATGCGCTTGAGCGAGGCCCACGCATTCCACCACCAGGCACCAAATGCTGGCAATCGCCCCGCCGCAAACCGGCACGATCATCAGCGGATAAGTCGAACCGACCGAGTAACAGAAAACTCGCAGCGTGGTTTCATAGCTCCGTTTCGCCCCACCCACCAGCATGAGGCACAGATGCACGATCCCTGCCCCGATGAAGAGCCCGATTGTGAGAACGATCGGAAAAAAGATCAGAGCGAAAATGCCGCCAAACCCGAGCCCGACCATGCCGCCGAGCATATTGTGATTGCCCAGCGCCCCGAGCGACCCGATGAAGAAGCTGAAGATAAAATAGAAAACCCAGCCCACGCTTCCGCCGATGACCGCGTAGATCAACGGATCCACCAGGCCGCCCTCCGGTTTCATATTCGCAAATGCCACCGTCGGGTTGAGCAGCACCAGTTTGAGCGTTTCAAAGAACGCCGGGAAGAATCCAAGCTCCTGGCGGCGATCCCACGGCAGGCCGCCCTGCGCGAGAATCGCGACTCCCGACGCCGCCGCGCCGGGCACGGCGGCGCCGGCGGCTGCGCTCTCCGCCGCGGGAAATTGTGCCAGCGTCAGCCACGTCGGCATCCCTTCGTGCCAGAAAAGATCGGTCGGGAGAAATCGCCCGCTGCTCAGGCCCTCCCGAATTTCTTCTTCCGAAAAAACACCGAGTTTCGTTTCGCCGCGATTGACTTGGATGGTGCCCATGCGCCGGTTTTATCGGACCGGCCAGTTCGCGTCAATCCCTGAGGAGGCGTGATACGCCCACATTGGAGGGAAGCGCGCCGTCGCTTCCGCGGATATCCGAGAGGCGTCTATTGCAAGCCACGCGCGTCTCCCCTTGCGCGGCGCGAGGGCGAAGTCCTGCGCCTGACCGCAAAAGCGAATTCTACCAAAGAGATCGCAAGCCGGCGGGGGTATCGAACAAGACGATCGAATCCCATTGCACCCACCTTTTTGCCGACCCCCGGTGCCACTGCGTCGCCGGAGGGCGAACCTTTCTTATGCCGTGGTCGCCCGAAGCTCGCAAAACCTCCCCGGCGTGATTCCCGAAGCTCCCGCCGCTCGCACCATGTTAGACGAACAATTTTTCGCAATTGATTGCGAACTTTCGTCTATACCTACTTAGGCGATCTGACTCGAAGCCGGGGTGGGTCAGCAGGTGAACGGTAAGACGCACACAACTGCCACCCGGCCAGCGCGCAAAAAATGCCGCTTTTCCCGCAAAATGTGGCGAGTTTCGTGACCAAGGAATCTTATGCTGAATGGTATGAATCTCAGCTTTCACAAATCGCGATCAATGTCGTAAACCACATTTCCGCGATGATCGCTTACTGGACGCGAATCAAAGATGCGTTTTTTCCATGAGGCTTACCCGCAATGGTTCGGAAGGAGTCCAGAGGAGATGAAGGGCATGTCGATGAAAGAGCTGCTTGGACCGTTATATGAGATGAATTTGCCCTATATTTTGGCGGCCTTGAAAGGGGAAAATCAGGTTTTCGAAAGACGTATCCCATTGCCGCAAGGCGGGTTCAAGGATAGCATCGCGACTTACACTCCCGACATTGTGGACGGCGCGGTGCGAGGTTTTTCGGCCCACGTTGCGGACGTTACGCAGATGAAGGAACATGAGTCTGCCCTGGAACGGACGATACGAGAGCGAGATAACGCCTTGGAAGAAGTAAAGACTTTGCGGGGATTGCTGCCGGTTTGTAGCTTCTGCATGAAAATCCGCGATGAGAAGGGCACCTGGCAAAAAATGGAAGATTACATCAGTGCCCGATCGCAAGTGGAATTCACACACGGCTTTTGTGCCGAGTGCGCCAGAAAGCATTACGGAGTAATCCTTCCTGCCGAGAATGACGCGTAACCAAACGCCTGAGCGCGAACCGCCACCCGGCGCGTGTTTATGTTTCAGATGATTAAAACAGTTTCAGTTGGAGCAGAGAGCGCTCTCGGTGGCGGTCGCTCAGCTCCATTTCGTTAGGCGTTGCTACGCGTCATCTTCCTTTGCTAACTCGGAACAGAAACGACATACAATTTACCAATGATAACCAAACATAAACAAACCATCCTAGCCGCCACGCTCACCGCGCTGCTCGCCAATCCTCTCAGCCTGCTCGCCCAGAATCGCTACTCGATCCCGGCTGATCCGAACCTCAACCTATTCCACATCCATCGCTCCCGGCGTGGCCGTGCCCGATAAGATCGAAAGCTCGATCGGCACGCTGAACCTCAACTATGGCTACCCTTCGGCCGACACCGTCGAGAGAATCTACGACAACCTCGATCGCTCCCGCGCCTTGCAGGCCTACCTCATGGCCATCCCGGTGCGTGAACCAAGCGGGCATGCGTGGCTCGCTCCGCCAGTTTCGGCGCGGATAACCAAACCGACGTCCTACGGGAGGGCCTCGTTGATCCCCGCTCTGTCGAACTCACGGCGAACGACAACACGATTTACAACTTCATCTGGATCGACACCAAGAAGGGGCCGCTCGTTGTCGAAGTCCCGCCCAAGGTCCTCGGCGGCGTGAACGATTTCTGGTATCGCTCGGGTCGCCGATGTTGGCATCACCGGCGAGGATCGGGGCCAAGGCGGCAAGTATCTCGTCCTGCCTCCCGAATACAAAGGCGGGGTCCCACCAGGTTACGTCGTCCTGCGCCCGAACACCTACGGCAACTGGCTCTTCTTCCGCGCCTTTGTCGTCGATGGCTCCACCAAGCCCGGCGTCGAACTCGTGAAGAAGCACCTCAATATCTACCAACTCTCCGAGGCTGCGAACCGCCGGCGATGAAGTTCGCCAACGCCTCGGGCATCCCGTCCACCTTCGTCGCCCCGGGCGATTACGCCTTTTGGGAGATGCTTAACAAGGTCATCCAGGAGGAACCTCCAATCGGAAGTGATCCGACCATGCTCGGGCTCTTTGCCTCCATCGGCATCGTGAAAGGCCAACCTTTCGCCCCCGACGAACGGATGAAAAAGATTCTCACCGACGCCGCCAATATCGGTGCCGTCACCGCCCGTAGCATCGCCTTCAAAGTCCGCTCGCCGGAAGCCTACTTCTATCCGAAGAGCACTTGGCGCCTGCCCTTCTTCGGTGGCTACAAGTTCGAGAGCGCGTCCGGCGTGACGAACATGGATGGCTACATCTTCTACTACTACTTCGCCACCGGCGTCACGCCCGCGATGGAAATGAAGATGGTCGGCAAAGGCTCGCAGAATCCTTGTCGCTGCAGGACTCGAATGGCAATCCCTTCGACGGCGGCAAAACTTACAAGATGCACCTGCCACCGAACGTGCCGGTGAAGGACTTCTGGTCCGTGATCGTCTTATGAAAACCAGACGCGCTCGATGGTTCAGACGAACCAGAAAGCGCCGAGCGTGACCAGCCAGAGAAAGACCTGAAGAAAAACGCCGACGGCTCCGTGGACGTTTTCTTCGGCCCGAAAGCTCCGGAAGGCTACGAGAAGAACTGGGTGCAGACCCTGCCCGGCAAAGGCTGGTTCATGATCCTGCGCCTCTACGGGCCGCTGGAGCCGTGGTTCGATAAACACGTGGCGCCCGGCGAAATCGAGCTGGTGGAGCGAGATTCTCAACGCGTGACTCAAGAGCCATGACCGCAACGCCTAACTATACATTCGAGGTAGTCCGTCAAGTCGGTGCTGGGCACCCATCCTTCACGGATCGATCTCCCGTCTCTCGACCCCCGTCGACCCCCCTTCTTCTCCCGCCCCAAGCTCGTCGAGAAGTGCAGTCCCGATCAGTTTGAACCGAGTCTGACCGCCTTTAACCAGGTGCTGGAAACACTCGTAATTCGATGAAGGAGAAATTAGAGGTCAGGCAGCAAAATCTTGACAGCCACGAGTTGTAGCCATCGATTCGGCGGTCCAAAGTTGACGCCCGACCCATATTCGGCGAGCAACTGAAATTGATCGTCCGCTTTGCACCAAAGCAACGATACACCTGAATGAAACAGACCTTCATTTCCTGTTTTTCCGCACTCGCCCTGGCCTGTGCCGCCGCTCATGCGGCAGACAAACCCAACATCGTTTACATCGTGGCCGACGACCTCGGCTGGAAGGATGTGGGCTTCAATGGCTGCACCGACATCAAGACGCCGAACCTCGACAAGCTCGCCGAAACCGGCGTGAAGTTTTCCCACTTCTACGCGCAGTCGATGTGCACGCCCACGCGCGCCGCCTTGATGACGGGACGTTACCCGTTCCGCTACGGGTTGCAGACGATCGTCATTCCCGGTCCGGCGATTACGGCCTGGCCACCAACGAATGGCTCATGCCGCAGTGCCTTAAGGACGCCGGGTACAACACGGCCATCATCGGCAAGTGGCATCTCGGCCACGCCGACCTGAAGTATTGGCCCAGGCAGCGCGGCTTCGATTACCAATACGGCCCGCTCATTGGCGAACTGGATTATTTCACGCACAACGACGCCGGCGTGCTCGACTGGTTCCGCAACAACAAACCGGTCCACGAAAAAGGTTACACGACCCAACTCCTCGGCAAAGACGCCGTGAAATACATCAGCGAGCAAAGCGCGGGCAAACCGTTCTATCTCTACCTCGCTTTCAACGCCCCGCACACGCCGTATCAGGCGCCGCAGGAATATGTGGACCGCTACAAGAACATCGAACGACCCCACCCGTCGCATTTACGCCGGCATGGTAACCTGCATGGACGACGAAATCGGTCGCGTGGTCGCCGCGCTCGACCAGAAAGGTCTGCGCGATAACACGCTCATCATCTTCCAAAGCGACAATGGCGGGACGAAAAACGCAATGTTCGCCGGCCAGATGGCTGACTTGTCCAAGACCAAGATTCCCTGTGACAACGGCCCGTATCGCGACGGCAAAGGCTCGCTCTTCGAAGGCGGCTGCCTCGTGGCCGCCTGCGCCAACTGGCCCGGCCACATCCAGCCTGGCACCACGGCGACCGGTATGATTCACGTCGTGGACATGTATCCGACGCTCGCGAATCTCGCCGGCGCCTCGACGGCCAAATGCCTGCCGCTCGACGGCATGGATGTCTGGCCTGTCATCAGCGAAGGCAAGCCGTCGCCACGCGCGGAAATCGTCTATAACATCGAGCCGTTCCGTGCCGCCGTGCGCGAGGGCGATTGGAAGCTGATCTGGCGCACGCTGATTCCCTCGAGCGTTGACCTCTACAACCTCGCGGATGATCCCTACGAGACGAACAACGTCGCCGCCGCACATCCGGACAAGGTGGCCGCGATGCAGGCGCGCATTGAATCGCTGGGCAAGCAGGCGGCCAAGCCGCTTGCACTGATATATACGACCAAAGTCGGGTTGGCACACGGCAAGCCGCTGATGGGCTCCGAGGGCGGTAAGAGTCCCGCCGCGGTCGACGCTCACGGACCCTCGATCACCGACGAAGGCATTGGCGATCCCGATCAACCTTGAACGCGACAAGACACAGTGTCGAAGCAAGCGCGGCAGCGACCAGCGGCAGCCCGTCGCGGTTGCAATCGGCGCGGCCCGCGGAAGGAGGTAGGAGTAGCAGAGAATTGGATCAGACCTATCGAATCGCCTGCCTATGATATCGCCACGTAGCCTCGTTCCGTTTGTCATAATTCCATTGTTTTTTCTAAGTTGCTCGCAACGCCATTTTGATTCCGCGAGCGAGGGAGAGAAATTACTGCGCCGCGATGCGGAATGGGCCGATCTGGCCGCCGCCGGCAAAGATATCGATAAGGTGGTGTCCTACTGGAGCGACGATGCGGTGCTTATCTTTCCGGGACAGCCGGTCCTGGAGGGCAAGGCGGCGATTCGTGCTTACGTGGCGGCTTGCTTTGGAACTCCGGGCTTTAAGATTCACTGGGTCTCAGAGAAGCCGACTTTCTCGCCGGACGGCAAATTTGCTTACATGCGTGGGACGGACGAAGCGACCGTTCCGACCGGCAATGGCGGCATCGTGACTTTGCATTCCCGCGGAGTATCGATCTGGCGTCTCGAACCAGATGGTCAGTGGCGTTGTGTGATGGATATCTCAAACGAAGAACCATCCTCGACACCAAAGTCCTGACATCTCGGGCAAGAGGTCCAGGTACATCTGTGGTCCGCCAAAGTTTTTGAGTCTGTAAGAGCGTTCTTCGCGGCTCTTCAAGCAGTCATCCCGCTCGCCGCGTCACAAGCAGATACCCGACGTGCGGAATCGACGGGCGTTTAACCGTTCGGAAGGGCGCGACCGACGCGTTTTGCAGTTGCGGCAGCAGGTCGTCGATTTGGTTCGTGGGTACGACGAGCGCATCAAGCGCGCCGGCGTTCCACTGCTCGATCGCCTGACTGACCGGGATGAAATGGAGTTTCTGAAGGTAAAGAAGCATTCCCTGGCTGCCGCCGCCTTTGCCCTCAATCACCTCGAAACGCCAGTGATGAGCAGCGACCTCGGCATTCACTTGGTTGCTGAAGTTTTCCAAATTGTCAGCGTGATCGCGATAATTTGAAGCGATCTTGCTCGCCGCATAGCCACCGCTGAAAACGATCGAAAAAAGCAATCCGACCACACTCCATTTCAAAACTCGCACGCGTGTCTCATCATGTTGCAACAGGTCGGCAACCTGCGCCGCGAGCAGCAGGCAGAGCGGAGGCAGCACCGGATAAATGCGATCGACCCGCTTGGAGGGGACGAGCGACATCAGGACAAGCCCTCCGATACTCCAGAAGAGCAACCAGAGCGTTTCCGGGGCGGTGTCACGGAGAAAATGGCGCACACTGCCGCTGGCTCGCTGCGCGGCGAAGTAGGCGAAGACGATCATGAGCACCGACCACGGGGCGAACTTTTGTAACAGATGCGGCAGATAGAAGAGGAGCGGCTGCGCGCGATGCACCGTGCTTTCAAAGCGGCCCAAGAATTCCTTCTCGAAGACGACGTGATAGAAAGCCGGGACGAACTTGATGCCAAGGATCGTCCAGATCAGGATGACGCCGAGCGAAGCCAGCCAGGGCCACCAGCCGCACCACGCGCTGGTGCCGCTCCGCTTGGCGACGAGTAATTGAAAGAGCACGATGCCCGGCAGGATGAAGGCGAAATTCATCGGTCCTTTGATGAGCATGGAGGCGCCGAAAAGGACGAACATTTCCCAGCGATCGCCCCGCTCCCACGCCTGTCGGAGGCGGATCTTGTGCCAGATCAAAAGCCCAGGAAGAAAAAGGAAGAGTCCGAGCGGCATATCGGTCCGCACCAGTGTCGCGAGGCGCAGGCTGAGCAGGTTGAAGCAGATCGCGCCCAGGGCGATCAGGGCGGGCGCCGCTCCGTAGGCGGCTCGCGCGGCGCGGAATAATACGACCGCCATTATAACGGCGGAGAGAAAACAGGGGAGGCGCCAGGCCACATTCCACGAACGGGTGACAAGGAACATCGCGGCCGAGGCCCAGCCAACAAGCGGCGGCTTCTGCGCGATCAATCCGTGGGGCGTATGCTGAAAGAACCAGTGGCCCGCATTGATCATCTCAAAGGAGGTGTAGGCCTGGAGCGCCTGATCGTAATCGTCCAGGTTCCAGGGGAGATTCGTTAGGGCAAAAAAGCAGATGGCGATGCCGCCGATCAGCCATACCGTGCGCCGGCTCTCCAGGAAACTTTTGGCCCATGTCGTATCAAGCGTCATTCGATTACCTTGCGCGTCGCCTGCTCGTTAGCATCGCGCTCTTTATCTGGCACGGCTAAAGTCGGCCGAAGCGGAAAATATAAGATGTGCGGAATTGCCGGATTCACTCAGCTCAAGGGACCAACGGTTGACGCCGAAGAATTGCTCCGGCGCATGACCGCTCCGCTTACGCCGCGGGGGCCGGATGGCGAAGGATTTCACCTTGGGCAAGGCATCGCGCTCGGCCATCGACGCCTCAGCATCATCGATCTCGAAACCGGTGGCCAGCCGATGCAGACGCGGGATGGGCGTTATCACATCATCTATAACGGCGAGATTTATAATTACGTCGAGCTGCGCGCCGGGCTCGAAAAGCGCGGCTGCGTTTTTCAGACTCACTCCGACACCGAAGTCCTGCTCCAGCAATTCGCGCTCGATGGTGTAGCCGCTTTGCAGCTCTGTAACGGCATGTTCGCTTTCGCGATCTGGGATCGCGCGGAGGAGCGACTTTTCCTGGCGCGCGACCGAATCGGAGTGAAGCCGCTCTACTATTGCGTACGGGATGGCGAACTGATTTTCGCCTCGGAACTCAAGGCGTTGCTGGCCCACCCGCGCGTCACACGGCGGCTTCAGCCGCTCTCGGTCAGCAAGTATTTCACCTACGGTTATGTCCCCGCGCCGCACACGATTTTCGAGGGAATCCACAAACTCGAAGCCGGCGCCTATCTCTTCTGATCGCAACGGACTGCGCCTTGATCGCTACTGGGACATCCCTCTCGAGGACAATCCCATGAGCGATCGCAACGTCGATGAATGGGCGGAGGATCTGCTCGCCATCCTGCGCGATTCGGTCAAGAAACGGCTGCGTAGCGACGTGCCGGTCGGCCTCTTTCTCTCAGGCGGAATCGATTCCAGCACGGTCACCGCGCTCGCCGCACAACAATCCAGCAGCCGGCTGCACAGTTTCTCGATCGGTTTCGACGACCGGAGCCACGACGAATCGCCCTACGCGCGCCGTGTCGCGGCCATCTTTGGCACCGAGCATCACGAAGAGATCCTGACTTTGCAGCACGCGGCGGACTTGTTTCCCAAGATCATGCGCGGCCTGCACGAGCCGCTGGCCGACGCCTCGATCATGCCCACCTACATGCTGAGTCGGCTGGCCTCGGAGCACGTCAAGGTTGTGCTGGGTGGAGACGGCGCCGACGAACTCTTCGCGGGCTATGCGGCGTTCCAGGCGCACAAGCTGGTGCAGAACCTGTCGTTCCTCCCGGCGGGTTGGCGCGATGGGTTGCGTCATGTCGTGCAGCGCCTGCCGGTTTCGCATCGTTATGCGAGCGCCGAAGTTCTCATGCAGCAGTTCGTCAAAGGTCTCGGGTTATCGCCCGAAGTGCGCTTTCTCCTCTGGATGGGTTGCTACGGGAACTCGGAAAAGAAGCAGCTTCTCTCCGCCGGTTTTCAGGAACTCCTGTTGCGCGAGGACGCCTTCGAAGACATTACGGCAAACATCCGGCGGAGCGGATTGAAGGGCAGACTTCCAGCGCCTGCAATATCTCGCCATGAAGCTGTATTTGCAGGACGACGTCCTGCTCAAGGTCGACCGGGCGAGCATGGCGCATTCGTTGGAAGTGCGCACTCCATTCCTCGATCGGGATGTGGTCGAATACGCCTCGCGCATCCGGCCGGCGGACAAGCTGCGTGGCCTGACGACCAAGTATGTCTTGAAGCGGGCGGTGCGGGGCCTTTTGCCTAACGAGATTATCAACCGGCGCAAGGCCGGCTTCATGATGCCGGTCGCGCTCTGGCTGAAACAGAATATGCGCGAAACGGTCGAGGATCTCTGCTCGCCGGCAGCGCTCGCGCAGACCGGTCTCTTCGATCCGGGCTTCGTCCGGCAAATCCTCGACGAACACTTCCAGGAACGGCGCGATCATCGGAAGCAAATCTATCCGCTCCTCTGCTTCATGGCGTGGTTTCGCAACCACGCGCCGGATGCGGGAATCTAAAGTCGAGCTGTTTCGGGGGGCGGTACAAATTGGCGCCGGCGATATTGTTTTCCGTTTCACCTCCGACACGAAAATCATTTGACCGCGGGGGCGGGCGCCGCTTACCAATCAAAGACCGTTCTCATGACTTCTTCTGATCCCACTCCGCGCCGGACCCATGGCGAATCGATGCTCGCCTTTAGCATCATGTTTTTTTGCGGAGCGCTGCTCAGCTTCATGCTCGGCTGGGCCGACGGTGTGCGCCACGACAAGAAGGTCTTCCACATCCCAGAGATACGCAGCTTTCTCGTGGTCACCGCAATCTTTGTCGCCTGTGGACTGATCCTCCTCTTCTGGGGACGGGTCACGAAGCGCTCGTAGTCGCTGGCCGGAGAGCATGGGTTCGGCACCCAACCGTTGAGCGGTTGCCGGTGGCACGTCCGGGCATCCTGCCGATCAGAGCACGGAAGCTTGCGTTGCCTTGTGATATTGGTAACATTGTCACAATGAAGCAACAACCTGCCCCGAAAAGAGTCGAGCGCGTCCAGGTCGGCGCGCGGATGGAAAAGACGCTCGTCAAGGTGCTCAAGGCCCTGGCCGAGTATCTCGATCTCTCGTTAGGCGATCTGCTCGAGGGTATCACCCTCCACGCCTTGGAAGGGAAGTCTGCCTTCAGCCCCAAAACGCTCGGCCACATCAAAAAGCTGCGCACGATCTACGGTCTCGATCTCAATGCGCGAGACAGCCATCGTTTGGTCGAGGAGGATCATGTCGGGGATTGAGCCGACCGGCCTCCTGGCCGACTTCGAGGAGGACCGGATCGATCCCGCGCGATTTCCGCACCGCCAGCATGTGCGGGTGAGCTACGAATTGCTGGAGCGTCACGCCTTCCCCGAAGCCCTGCTGCATCTGGCGCGCGGGCTGCGCCGGCTGGCGGCGAAAGCGGGGCGACCGGAGGTGTATCACGAAACCATCACGGCTGCCTTTCTCGCCTTATCGCGGAACGACGCCTGCGCGGGTGCCATGCAAATTGGGAAGATTTCGCGGCGAGCAATCCGGATTTGTTTCGCAAAGAGCTGCTCGCGGAAATCTACGAGCCAGCCGTGCTGCAATCGTCTGTAGCGCGGCAAACGTTCATCCTGCCGCGGCGGGCGACGCGTTCGTAGCGCTCCCGAACAAAGCGCAGACGTAATTTCCTCCGGGGAGCGCACGCGACCCGCGTGCCGTTTGCGGCGACCCGCCGCAAACCTTGGGCAAACTGCGCGTCAGGAAAAGTTCGTGATGGCGGGTCGCCATCACCGGCACGCGGGTCGCGCGCGCTCCCCGGAATTTTCGCGGCGGCGCGTCCGAGTTCTCCGCCGTCTCGAAGAGCGTCTCAGGCGTCATCCGCCTAACAACTGGTCTCACCGCGCAGATGCCGGATGAAGCGACGACAGCAGCCGGTTGTTAAACGCCGGGACTGCCGGATGATCGCGATGCTTCGCTTCGAATGCCTCGAAGAGATCGAGGTAAAGACGGAGACTGCGCTTCGTTTTCTCAAGCGACTTGCCCTCGCCGGCGCTGCCGCCGCCGAGCACGACCGAGCGCAGATCCCTCACATCCTCGAAAGTGATTTCAAAATCGGGCAGGGCGGACTTGATCGCGTGATGGGAGAGAAGCGCGCCGGTTTCGACCGCTCGCCGAAACTGAGTGTGGGAAACATTTGTCGGATGCGAGCGATAGCGGACCAGCACCTCGGGCAGGTTGGCGGCTTCGGTGTTTTCGAGCATGCGCTGGATGAAATCCCAATCGCTGAGCGAGAGAAAGCGTTCGTCGTAATGATGCTGTCGCGCGAGGTCGCGCCGCGCGGTGAGGGAAGACTGACGCATCGGGCAGTCGAGCAAATTCATCCAGCGAATCTCCAGATCGCTTGCCGGCATGTGCACTTTTTGCAGCGTGGCGCCACGTGAATCGATGAACTCGACGTCAGAGCCGAGCATTCCGACCTGAGGATGGAGATCGAGAAAGGCGATCTGCTTTTCCAGCCGCTCCGGTGGTGCCACGTCGTCGTGATCGAGGAACGCGATGTAACGCGCCCCGAGCTGCCTCGAGGCCGGCGTTTCGCGCCCGGGCGATCCCGCGGTTTTGCGAAAGGGTAATCGCGCGCAGGCGCGGGTCGGGAAAGCTGCGGAGTATTTCTTGAGTCTGATCGGTCGAGCCGTCATCCACGACGAGCAGCTCAAAATCGGAGAAGGTCTGCGCGAAGACGCTCGTCGATGGCTTCCCGGCAAATAGTCCGCGCCGTTGAAGACCGCAACGAGCACGGTCGCGGCAGGTGCGCTGGCCATGCGTGGCCTAGCGCTGTGTCTTGGCGCGGGCTGCGAACTCGCGCCGGGCGATCAGCCCCGCGAAACCCAGGGCGAGAAGCGCGAGGCCGGAGCCGTTCTCCGGGACCGCACCGCTGGGCGCGGAGAAGTCGGAGATCGTGAGGCTGGCCATTCCCAGATAGGAGGCGGTCGTCTTGAAACCAAAGGTTTCTCCGGCCGTGATCATAAAGGTGATCATTCCCGAACCGGCCGGTATGAAGTTATAGTCCGAGCCGTCGTAATACTCTGCGTAGCCGTGATTGTGCGCGTCGAAAGACGCCGAATAATCAAAGGACACCGTCCCGCTGCCAGTCGCCATCGTGAAGAAGGAGTAGCTGAAAACGTCATCCCTATTGGAGGAAAGGGAGGTGGCAGTGATGGACAAAGCGGTTGGCGCCGCGGAGGTGTCCAGCGTCAGAGCCGCCTTCGAAAAGTCGCCGGTGTAGCTCCCGTTCCAGCCGCCGAAGTTGCCGATGGCGCTGCCATTCGAGTAAGAGCCGGCCGCGGGCGGCGTCAGAGCATAATCGCCCGAAAAGTCCGCTTCGGCCCGGTGCGTCGTGGCGAGGCCGGCGGCAGCGGAGGCGATCGCGTACGCCGCAAAGGTGGGCGTGCGCTTTGAAGAGCGAGACATTTTCTTCATAAGAGCTAGTGCTAACCGAGGGCGCGCCGGTGCGTCAACCTATTTTCTGCGCGCGCCGGACGCGTTGCAGTTGGCGAACGGCGGCGCGATGAAAATCGACGGCGGGTCCGTTCGGCGGAGGTTGGGCGTGAAGCCGGGCAAGGACGCGATGAGCGAGGAGCAATCGACGCTCGCGCTGGACCGCATGAGTGAGGGCAACGATCGCCTCCGTCTTTCGCTGCGTTCGGGCAAGGCAAAGCCCGAGCTGAAGATGATGCGCGGCGAACCACGGGGCGCGGGCTGCGGCCTGCATCGCGTGTTCGCCCGCCTCCGGGAAACGCCGTTGCCGATAGAGCGCGAGAGACAAGCCATAGTGCGCCGCGGTGCGTCGGGATCGATCTCGAGCGCGCGTCGAAACGCATTCGCGGCCGGGTCATACAAATGCAGCCGGAGATAAACCCCACCGAGTTGGAGGTGCATCCCCGGCAGTTGCGGCGCCGCCTCCTGCGCTTTGGCGAAGTGGCGCAGCGCGCTCTCGCGCTTTCCGTCGTCGAGGTCGAGCAGGCCGCGCATGAGATCGAGTTGCGGAACGAAACGGCTGGAGTGACGCCGGCGCATTGACTCGCCCAGGCGCGCGAGTCTTTCCAGGACACGGCGACTCTTCCTCGGTGCGCCCCAGCGCGCGGTAACATGCACAGAGTTGTTGAACGGGTTCGATACGCTCCGGCAGGTCGGAGCAGACTTCCTCCAGCAATGGCAGCGCCTCCGCCGGACCGGCCCGCGCTCTGGAGGCAGCGCGCGAGGTTGAACTGGTTCTCCCGCGCCACGACGAAGGCGGGCGAATCGGGGACTAACGATGAGGGAGGTGTCTCGGCCGGTCCCGGACGAGCGGAAGCTCGTCCCTCCGCAGCGCCGGACGGCATTCCAGCGGGTCGCGCGTTTGTCGTCTCCCATGTTGGCAGAAATGTTGTCGTTAGGGGATCAAGAAAGGCTTCCTGCCAGACGCGACCTGGCATGTCTCTTCCGACTGGTAATCCAAAGAGAGTCAGAACGGTCGGAACGATGTCGTAGAGACGGGACCCGAAGATCAGCTCGTCCACGCGCACCGCGGGTCCGTGCAGCACGAACCAGCCGGCCGAACGGTGCTGGGCTGCGAAACTTGCCGTACCCGGGGATTTCACGGGCGCGCGCAGAGCGCCTGTGTGAAAGCCGCACGTCGAACAGAGCAAAATGGTCGCGTCGTCACCCACGAGTTCGAGCAGACGCCCGAGCATGGCGTCGTGAAAGCGATACGATTCCCTGACGACGCCCTGATATCGCTCGAACTCGCGCTGGCCAATCCCCGCCAGTTGCGGCGGATGAAATTGCAGGAACTCGCGCGAGACGCGTTCGAGGGTCGGCTGATAGAGCGCGAAAAAATCCCACGGCTCATTTTCCATCACGTAGGTCGTAAGCGCCTGCCGGCTGGCGGCGAGCGCGATCGCCTGGGCGAGCCGCAACACCGCCGGCTCCTCG
The DNA here is from genome assembly GCA_963760455.1 of uncultured Alphaproteobacteria bacterium. Taxonomy (GTDB): domain Bacteria; phylum Pseudomonadota; class Alphaproteobacteria; order Rhizobiales; family Rhodomicrobiaceae; genus Rhodomicrobium. Next base: position 68,132 of record CAVXDM010000010.1, on the reverse strand, counting down.
CGCGGGTTCACCGAATCGATCTCGGGCACGAACGTCCGCAGATCGTGGCGCGTGATCTCCCCGGGATGCATTCGGAGTTCCGCGAAGGTTTCCACCCGATCGGCGGGTTCCACCGAACCGGCGGGCACCGGCCAGGGTGCTTGCAGTTCGCCGACCGGTTCGTCGAAGACCTCGGAGATGGTCAGGCCATTCACCCGCTCCGCCGGATGACTCGCCGGCCACCCAATCACATGTGTCTTGAAACCGTGTTCGGAAAGAATATCCCAAAGCGTTCTCGCCCGTCGCGCGGCGCTGCTAAAAGGACGAACGCTGCGTCCGTCAGGAGCCGGCTCTTTGTAACCAATGATGCCATGCTCCTCGGGCGGTCTGCCGGTTGCGACAGAATTCCACGCCAGCGGCGCGAGCGCCGACTGCAAGGTCACCATTTTTCCCATCACGCCGCGATCGATGAGCCGCTCGCAATTCGGCAGATCGCCCGACTCGAGCAAGGGCGCGATCACGTCCCATTCCGCACCGTCCCAGGCGATGAGCAAGACGCGAGGAGTGGGCTTCGCGTTCATCATCGAACTCTACCTGCGGAGCGGGATGGGGAGCGTGAACTTTTTCGGATTTGCCGGACACATCGCGCAGCAGGTCTCCTCTTCGCGCTGGAGAAACTCCGACAATTCGTCCCGCGTGCAGCCGGGATCGAGTGGCTGATACTTCAGATACGGCATCCACTCTGTTGAAAGCGGATAAGTCGCGTGCTGCAAATTCAGGTAGGCCAGCGGGCCGCATTTGTAGAGTTTCCCGTCAAACAGCTGAGGGCAATATTTCGCGCGGCAATTCTCCCAGCTTTGCCGCGGTTGCCGGTCGTCGAACGGGGTCATGGCCGAGCCAAAGCCGCGATATCTCCGCGTCCATTCGGCAAAGGATGGGTAGAGTTCGACGCGGACCCCGTAGTCGCGTCGCCAGCCGGCGAGCAATTCGAAGATGGGCTGGAGCCGCGCCTGATAATCTGGTGCCTCGTGGTGGATCGAAAGGAAGATGGCGGCGTCGGGATCGTCCCGCAGAACTGCGGGAAGCTGTGGGTGGCGATGGAGAAAAAAACCATTGGTCACGAGGCGGAGGGAGGAGTCGGGCCAGTTCTTTCGCGCCAAGGCAACAAACTCGGGGAGCTGCGGATGAATCGTCGGTTCGCCACCGAGCAGGGAAAAAATTCGCGGTTGCACCCTCCGATTCCAGAGCTTCATCCAACGGTCCGCTTCCTCGAGCGAGACGATGCCTTTGTGCCCGTGATTGGAATAATGAGAGCAACTCTCGCAAGACAGATTGCAGGAGTGGACAAGGTGGATTTCCAGATTTTGAATTGTCTGCACGCTCTACCCGTAATTTGCCTACGCTCCAACCCGGCAACCTGCAATTCGCATTCCGCATTTACTCGGCCGGTCCGGGCCGAACTGTCAGGAACATCGCATCGGGAACGCGCCCGAGATTTCTATTCCAGCCTTGCAACCTTCCTGACGGCCTAACGATCTCTTAAATATTCTCCGCCGCCTCAACCCCGACCTGCGGTTTTACCCTGGTGGCGAGGAAGGCGCCGAAGAGCAGAATGGCCGCGCACCAGCCTTGGGCAAGGGAGAAGCGCTCGTGAAAAATCCACGCCGAAAGCGCGAGCGCGCCGAGCGGGCTGAGCAACTGCAACGTTTGCGAGAGTGCGACCCCGATCTCGCGGATGGCCACGTAATAGAGAACATGCGCCATGCTAATGCAGGTGATGGCGGAGATGACGAGAATGCCGTTCACGTGCGCGCTCACCTGCAATGGTGTGTCGAGCCGGCCGAAAATCCCGGTGAGTGGGAGGAGCATGAGCGAGGTAAGAAAGCTGATCACTCCGAAACTGCGAATGCTGCCGAAACGGGCCGATGGCCGTTTCACAAGCACGCCGTAAAGCGCCCAGCAAAAGCTGGCGGTGAAGCCAATGGCAAGTCCGCCTAACGAAACGGGGTGCGTCTGCCAACCCGGCTGAAACCAAAAGACGCCGACCGCGCCTAACAATCCGAGCAGCGTTCCGATCTGGAACTGCCATTGCCGGATGATCCAGCGTTCCTCGGGGAAAAAAATGAGCGCAAGGAGGGCGGTTATGATCACCGAGGAGCGGATAAAGACGGCGTAAACGCCGGGTCCCATGTAATGAAGCGAGACGACCTGGGTGATCTGATGGACGACGTTAGGCAAGGCCGGCAGAAGGCAGAGTCCGAACACGTTCCAGTCGAGGCGCAGCCCGCTCCGGCGAAAGCGATGGAGAGCGAGCGGCAGAATGGCAAGGCACGCGATCGAGTAGCGGTAAAAATTTTGCGCGAACGGGTCGTAAAAGCGGTTGAGGTAAAACTGGAAGAGCGAGGGCGTCGACCAGATGAGGACGGTGGCGAAGACCGCGGCGTAACCCTGATCTTTGCGCGCGGATCGCACTCGGTGCCTGGTCTCGATCGAAGGCATGGAAAAGCCGAGATTGAGCCGCGTAATTTCTTCGGTGACAAACGAATTGTTCTTCAGATACGTTTCAAGAAAGAGAAAAACATGAACATTTTGAAGAATTCGAAAAGAGCGCTGGCAGCTGTCACGATAATTTTTTTACTGCTCTGTCCGGCTGGCTGGGCCAAGCAAAAAGCGAAAACAGGCGAAAAAGCGAAGACGGACGAAGCGGCGACGCACTTCGCGGCGGGGGTGAAGGCAGCAGATCAGCGTCAGTACGATCAGGCAATAATCGAGTTCACCAAGGCGATCGAGATTGATCCTAAAGATATCCCTGCGATCGAAAATCGTGCCTACATGTATCTTGCCCTGCAAAAAAATACAGAAGCGGCAGCGGATTTCACGCGAGTAATCGAGTTGGCGCCCGGGCAGACCACCTCTTATCTCGGCCGGGGCCAGGCGGAAACTGAGCTGAAACAATTTGAGCCCGCGCTGACCGATCTCAGCAAGGCAATCGAGCTCAAGCCGGACGACCCCAATGCTTATCGCTTTCGCGGCTTCGCCAATATCGGGAAAGCCGATTGGAAGGCCGCCATCGCCGACTACGACAAGGCGATCGAGATGAATCCACAGGACGAACAAGCTACATTTGGCGCGCTTTCGCCAAGCGAAGCGACCACAAGTATGAGGACGCGCTGGCAGACTACAGCAAGGCGATCGAGATCAATCCCAATGATTACGACGCGTTCGATAAGCGGGGCTACTGTTATTCCTTGACCGACCAATGGGCGAAAGCGATCGCGGATTATCAATCGGCCCTGGCGATCAAGCCTAACGACCGGCCACGCTCCAGCGCCTCCAATTTGCGCAGCGGCAGATCGCACCGCCTCCGACGCCACATCCGCCCACGCCGCCGCCCACGCCGACCCCGCTGCCGCCATATGCCGGCCCGTTTACGCCGCTCAACATTGGAATCGGGATCGCGATCCTGATCGTGATCGCTCTGATTATCTTCTTCATCAGGATTTCAAGCTCGGGCAGGTCATCGAGCACGCGACGCCGCGCACCATTACCGCCGGCGACGTCGCGCTTTATACCGCGCTCTACGGCTCGCGTTTCGCGGTCCAATCGTCGGACGCCTTCGCGAGGGCCATCGGCTATCCAAACAGCCCCATCGACGATCTTCTTGTTTTCCATACGGTTTTCGGCAAGACCGTGCCCGATGTCTCGCTCAACGCGGTGGCGAACCTGGGCTATGCGGAATGCCGCTTCCTGAAGCCGGTCTATGCGGGCAGCACGCTCTCGGCCACCTCGGAGGTGATCGGCCTGCGCGAAAACTCCAACAAGCAAAGCGGCGTGGTCTATGTCCGCACGACGGGGCGCGACGAGACTGGCGCCGCGGTGCTGGAGTATGTGCGCTGGGTGATGGTGCGCAAACGCGACGAGGCCGCCCCCGCGCCGGCGCCGCATGTGCCGCAACTCAAAGAGGTGGTGGAACCCGCAAGCCTGGGCGCCGCGCTGCCGCCGCTTCGCATCGAGGGCTACAACAATGCCCTGGCCGGCAGCCGCCATCGGTGGGGCGATTACGAGATTGGCGAGAAGATCGATCACATCGACGCCATGACCATCGAGGAGGCCGAGCACCAACTCGCCACCCGCCTCTACCAGAACACCGCGAAGGTGCATTTCAACCAGCACGCCCAAGCGCAGAGCCGCTTCGGCCGCCGGCTGATCTATGGCGGCCACATTATCTCGCTCGCGCGCGCGCTGAGCTTCGACGGACTTGAGAACGCCTTCCACATCGCCGCCATCAACGGCGGGCGGCACGTCTCGCCGGCCTTCGCGGGCGATACGGTCTACGCCTACAGCGAGGTGCTGGACAAGGTGCTGATCGGCCGCCCCGATGTGGGCGCGCTGCGGCTGCGGCTCGTAGCGCTGAAGGATAAGCCCGCGGACGGCTTCCCGTTCAAGAGCGGCGATCAATACGACCCCGCCGTGCTGCTCGACCTCGACCTGTGGGTGCTGCTGCCGGTGTAGGCCGGCGGCAAAAGGCCCCCATATCGAAATTCCACCTACCCCAAAAGTATGCATTTTGATAGCCGGGAGACGCTTTTTCCAATTTGAACTTATTGTAACACAAGCCCTTTACTAAAAAGTTAAGCACAGACCGCGACACAAGTAATTGATGTATAACGAGACTATTATACCGTGCGCGACCTAATTATGGTAAAGCCACAATATTTAACGGGGTTTTTGAAAGCTCGAATTCGACCAAGTTTGAGTAGATTTCCGCGTGAATCCGCCAGTTTTGGCGACTTGCAATTCCGCGTTAACCTTATTTTCTTAAGGGTTATGGCGGCGGGATACGAACTCGTAAGGCCGCCAATCGCGACACATTTCCCGAGCTGGCGTCACGGCTGTGGGGCGCGCCTTATACCGGCGGAGCGAATGTTTCGAACTCCGGCACGTAGCCATCGCGAGTTCCACACCGGCCGCCGCGCCGGCCCTACCGGATGAAAAAGCCCAGCGCCGCTTACACTCTTTCTTCCTAAGCGGAGATTCACGGCTTCGCCAACGAATGGGCATGGCGCCTGCAGGCAAGCCCAAACGGCCCAATCGCCAGCAGTGGGTCGGGATCGGAAGTGCAAGACATTCGAACGAAATGCCGGACCACCTCAGAAAGCGGACAAAGGCGTATAATCAACCTGCAATAGCGCAGAATGCGCAGATTGCGTTCTTTGCGTGAAGTGTGTACAGTGCTACCCCTGAAAGAGAGGACGCATGGACATGGCTGAAACTGTTCCGGCCGCCGAGTTTGCTCGCAACTTCGGACGTTACAAGATGCAGGCGCAGCGCGAGGCCGTACCCGTTTCCAGCAACGGCACGCTGGCCGGGTATTTCGTAGCACCGCACGAGTACGAAGAGCTGCAAAAACTGAAAAGTATGCGCCGTCAATTCCTGACGGCTGAGTTGTCAGAAGCGGAAGCCGAAAGCATCGCTGCGTCGCGGATGGAGCCGCGCCATGATCATCTCAACAAGCTGCTTGATCAGAAATAACGAGTGGAATGGCAATTCCAACACCAGAACCTGGCCTGACCATTTCCTACGCCTATGTGTGGGATCGCGAAGCGCAATGGGGACAGGAAGAAGGACACAAAGACCGGCCCTGCGTCATTGCGCTCGCCGTCGAGCGCCAACCCGATAGCGAAATGCTGGTCAAGGTGTTGCCGGTGACACATCGTCCGCCTGCCGATCCCGCAGCCGCAGTCGAGAATTCCGCCTGCCGTCAAAAACACCTCGGCCTGGACGACGAGCGCTCATGGGTGATTGTGAGCGAGGGCGACCAATTCGTCTGGCCTGGATATGATTTGCGAAAAGTTCGGGGCACTGATCGCTTTGACTACGGATTTTTGCCGCCACGATTTTTCAATACGATTTTGGTGGCATTCCGGGCATGGCACCAAAAGCATAAAGTAAAAGTGGTTACACGATGACCCCCTCGCCGGGGTCTGTGTCGGGTCGCTTGCGGTAGTGGGCTAAATTTTCGCGCTCAGCCGCTTACCTCCCACCACCGGAATTACTGAAACAAAGCCTGCTAAGCTGGTTAGCGCTACTACCTTTATCTTTGCCAGGACAAAGACGTGGCCTTAAGTAGCAAGAGCATCCAACTAGACTATTTGGCTTCTCTGGCCTTCTCAGCCGCCGCCAGTGCCCTGATAATACTTAGAAATTCAACTCTTCCGATTGGATCAAGAGCCTCGAAGGACTTCCCAAAGCCAGTCCAACGATGGAACCGGCCAGCCTCATGAATTACTCGGGCGGCGGCCTCTATTCCTGGATCATCAAATTCGACAATCTCGCCGAACTCATTCCGCTTCATTTGGAAGCCTCTAGCCTATGCTGAAGGTTTGTGTTACATATGAATATAGCGTCAATCTCCTACAAACTGCTACGATGAGAAGATTTTGGCACGGGCTCCGCGGCGTATCGAATCTGAAAGATGCTTGGTTTTTGGGCGTCATCTATCGTTATTTCGGCATCCCTTTGCCGAGCAGCGGTCCGTTTTCGGACAAAGGGATGCTTCTCTTCGGTAGCTGGTTTATATTGAATTCCGTTATATATCAATTTTACTTAAGCGAAAGAATATCACTACTGCTATTTGTGCTTTCAGTGTTAACAAGCACGCTGATATATAAACTCGTCGCCCTATCCAAAACATACTGGATGAAAAAAGAAGAGGCAGAAGAGCTTTTTCGACGCGCAAAATTACGCAAATGATGGTGGCAAATTTTATCTCTAGCCAGGCCCCGGATAGCGAGGGCTGGCTGTTGCGATCTCTACGCAAGCCACCGATTATATCAATCCCATTACTTACCCCGATGGTCGCGGCATTCGTTGGCCAAAAAAATGAGCGCGCACTATCCACAACAACTCCACAAACGAAAGACCGAAGTCCGCTTCACCTCCCATCACGCTAAAAAGTTCTAGAATCCAGATGGACCGCTCACGGCCTGGACTGCCCCTTTGTCGTCGCTGGCAGTGCAACAAGCACTAGGAAAGAGGCGCCAAGCGTTGGCGAAGTCAAACGACGCCACTTAGTACGCAATGCGCGCACGTGATCGCCAGCAGCGGGAGCGGAGCGAACCGCAGGCCAGCGGCACTCGCAAGCATCGTTACCGCCGCACGGGCGCAAACTGGCTCGCCCTTCGTGTCAGCCCAGCGCGCCTGACGGAAGGTCTCTTCCGCCTCACTGGCGGTATGTTCCGTGGCGATCCAAGACGCCGCTTTGCGGCCTCGTCCTCCTCCTTGAGAGACCGTTAATTTCGCATAGGCGCCTGTCTTGGTATACCCAGTTCACGGCAAAACCCGAAAATCCTTTGGGTTGATGACGCGGAAGTTGTCCGTGACCAATCGCACAGATCCGCCCAGTTTTGCGGGACTGTCTCGCGTAAGAAGGTGAGCACTGCGCCGGCGAACTCCCGCGATGTGGCGTAGCACTTGTTATGCGTGAGGTGCTTGTGCATCACGCCCCATAACCGCTCGATGGGGTTCAGATGCGGGCAATAGGCCGGGATGAAGTGCAACTTGATCCTTCGGCCCGGCTGGGCCAGCCACTCTTGCACAAGCTTGGCGTGATGATAACGGGCATTGTCCAGGTAAACATGGATCGTCGCCAAGGTCAAAAGATGGCCTTCCCTGCCGGCCACGGCAGGCGCCGGAAGCAGGCGGGAGAGTAAATATGGTGTTACCAAAGGCCCGCGAGCGCGCCGGCTTTTTCCCACTCTCTTGCGCAGGAGGACGGAGCAGCGGCAAAGCTCCTTTGGTCCGCATGCGATTGAATCATTCGACGCCGGCGTGCGCTTCAAGCTCCCTCAGGGTCCATTCGTAGCCGATGTCCCGCAGGGCTGCCCATTGCGGCCAATCCATCGGCGAGACGCCTTCCGGCATCGGAAGAACGAGCGTCCGCGCGCCGCCTCCGCTCGCGGGACTGCCGGCGGCAGCGCCAAGAACGGTGCTGGCAAGGACGCGCTTGTCAATGGCTTGCGCCGCGCGGAACAGGGCGGACCCCGTCAGACTGCGGTAGGACATGGGGCACGGGCCGAGCGGCTGTTGCTGCGTGTGGATGGAGAGCACGGGCGAGGCGCCAATGCTTCTGGCCGCCCTGACAAGCGCCTGGGCCTCGTTCTCGCCGCTGACAAGAATGTCGCCGCCCTCGACGATAAGCGGCGGCAGCATGCCCGGTGGCGCGATCCCGGCCCGCACCGCGCCGTGCAGCCTGCCGGTGCGGTGCACCTCGGCCGCTCCCGCCGAAAGCGAACGCGACACCGCCGCAAAAGGCCGGCGGCGGGAATCTCCAGCCCCTGCAGGGCGCCAACCAGGAAGGTGTCGAGCGGGACGGGATCGAAGAGGCCCGCGTCCGGCCGGGACGCCCGCTTCCACAGCATGGGGTTGGCAAGCTCCTCGAAAATCGCATGCGCCGTGCCGAGCTTCCCGCACGCCAGAAGGCCGGCGGGCAGCACCGCGCTTCCGGCCGCCACCAGCGATACGGCGGGCAAGCCATGCTCCTCAAGGGCCTGCAGTGCGCCCAAAATCGCGGCCGCGTAAACGCCAGCACTCGCGGCGGCGATGGCGTGCCCCTTGCCCGTAAGCCCCGCGCCCACGATCTGGAGGGCGGCGGGCGACGCGAAGTCTACCGCCTGCGCACGGCCGTAGCCGCGCAGCCCCATCCATTCGGCGGCTTGCTTGACGGGGCCAGCCTCGCCCTTCGGAAACATGAGGCGGCAATTGGCGGCGCCCCTGGCCGCCAGGGCGTGGCGTTCGAGCGGGGAGAGCCTTGCGTCCTCGCCGCCGGCGATGAAGAGAACTTCGTCCGCCTCCTCGATGGCCTCCATCGCAAAATCGGGGTCCGCCGCATCGGCAACGATCAGGGTCAGGTCGAACTCAAGCTCTTGCTCTTGCAGCCAATGCGCAATTTCGGGCGATTCCAGCGCCAGCGCGCCCGGCATGCCGGCCCCGAAGCTCTGCCGGGTCAAGACCCTGACCTCCGCCATGCTCTCCAGCCCCGCGAGCAGCGCATCCTTCGCCCTGTGGTCCAGCCGCGCCCCAGCACCCGCCGGACAGATAACGATGCGGCCAGGAGCCGGCGTTGCGCGGCTGGCCTCCGCCTGTTCCGCGCCCATGCGGGACAAGACCGCGCCGATGAGATCGGGGCTTACCTGGAATGCGGCGGCGAGATCCTCCCAACTGAGGGTGAGAAGCACGGTTTCGCGCAGCGCCACGGCTGTCGCCCGCGCGGGCGTGCGGGTGAGGAAGGCCGCCGCCTCCACCGCCTGGCCACGCCCAGCCTCGTAGGCTACCCCATCTCGCGCGGCAATGCGGCCCGTAACGACGATGCCAAGTTCGTCCACGTCCGCCCCCGCAATCGAGGCCGCCTCGCCCTTGGCAAGCACCTTCAGCGCGCAAAAGCTGTACAGCGTTTGCAGTTGCGCATCGTCGAACGCCGCGAAGGCGGGTATCTGCGCAAGGAGCTGAATATAAGGTCCGGAGCCTTCCATGGCCCTTTTCTAGCGTGGATCTGCGGCGTTACAAAGCGAGCCATTCCACGCCAGGAGGATTGCGCGAGGCCTATTCCTCTGTCTGCCGTCCACGGATTAACCTCGCGGTGACGTTGCGGCGGCCATGGAGAACCCGCAAAATAGTGACGTCATTTTCGCTATATTCGTAGATCGCAATGTAGGGCTGAACGACGCCGATGCGTGTGTGAGGGCCAAGCTCCGGCCGAAGCGGTCCCATGGCGGGGTGATCCGCGAGGCGAGCGAACAGTGCATCGAATGCAGCGGCGTAGCGTTGGGCGATCGTCCAGCCGGCCCTGCTGGCGAGATCGGACACGATGTCTCCGAGATCGGCGTCCGCCGATGCCGTGATTTGGACCGTGGCCATCAGCGCTTGAGCGCTTCGAGCCGCGCGGCCATGCGCGCCCTATGCCCTTCAAGGGTCAGCACGCGCCCGCGAGCAGCGTCTTCGCGGCCCTGATCGATGTAGGGCTTGGCCCAGCCGAGATCGCCGGCATCGAGCAGGGTTTCATCCGTCATGGCGGCCGCAATTGCTGCCTCGGCTGCGGCCTGGACGGAAGGAAAGCGTCCCGCCGCCACTTGGGCTTCGAGCCACTTCTGCTGTTCGGCGGGAAGGATCAGGTTCATGGCGAAATTATAGGTGGTTTGCGCGCGGTTCGCCAGAGCGCTTTGACAACAGAGCGCTTTGACAACAGGCGGTCTGTCCGGCGGCAGGCAGGCCTTTTCGAACGCGGCATCGCGCTTATATGAGCGCGGATGGTTTGATCCGATATCCGATTGAATGCTTCGCTCAGCGCCGTCGTCCCGTAAATGCCGGAGGCATTATCCGGGATCGTTACGAACGCCGGCGCCTGTTGCGATCCGGGATAGCGAGCCAAGCGGCTTCCGGGATGACGGGCGAGGAAGCTATCAAGCGGATTTGATGTAGTCGGGAGTTTGATTTTGGACGGCAAGCGCGCTGGTTTAAGCGTCAGCGTACTCAGAGGTGCGCGCGATATCTCTCCGCAAGACTGGGACGCCTGCGCCAACCCGGCCAGGCCGTTCAATCCATTTCTGGCGCACGCGTTCTTTCTGTCGCTTGAGGAAAGCGGCTCGGCTTCGGCGAAGACGGGCTGGGCGCCGCGCCATCTCGCCTTGAAGGATGCGGACGGCGCGGTGGCGGCGATCCTGCCGTGCTATCTCAAATCCCATTCCTATGGCGAATACATCTTCGACCACTCCTGGGCGGAGGCCTACGAGCGGGCGGGCGGGCTCTACTATCCCAAGCTCCAGACGGCAGTCCCCTTCACGCCCGTAACCGGCCCGCGTTTTCTCGTGCGGCCCGGCTTCGCGGAAAGCGAGGCGCGTGCCTACCTCGCCGCCGCGGCCATGGAATCCGCGAAGCGGCAGCGGGCGTCCTCCTGGCATGTGACGTTCGCCTTGAAAGAGGAGTGGGAGGCGCTGGGGCGTTCGGGCCTCTTGCAGCGCACCGATACGCAATATCACTGGCACAATCGCGGCTATGAGGATTTCGGCGGCTTCCTCGCGGCCCTTTCCTCGCGCAAACGCAAGACCGTCCGCAAGGAGCGCGAGCAGGCGCGCGCCTCGGGCGTCGCCCTCGAATGGCTGACGGGCGCGGACATCAAGCCGGCGCACTGGGATGCGTTCTTCGCCTTCTACATGGATACCGGCAGCCGCAAATGGGGCACGCCCTATTTGAACCGCGAATTCTTCCGGCTGATCGGCGAGCGCATGGCGGACCGCGTTCTGCTAGTGATGGGCAAGCGCGATGGCGCTTACGTGGCGGGCGCGCTCAACTTCATCGGCGGCGATACGCTTTACGGCCGCTATTGGGGCTGCCTCGAAACGCACAACTTCCTGCATTTCGAGGCGTGCTATTACCAGGCCATCGAATACGCCATCGCCAACGAGATCGCGCATGTCGAGGCCGGCGCGCAGGGCGAGCACAAGCTTGCGCGCGGCTATGAGCCTCGAGACAACCCACAGCCTCCATTATTTCTCCGATCCAGGCCTTGCCTCGGCGGTGGCGAGCTATCTGCGGCAGGAACGTATGATGGTTTCGCGCGAGCAGGAGATCATGAGCGAGGCCCTGCCGTACAAACGGTGTCCTTAGCGCTGATTGCGGAGGGGGTCTCCGTCAATTGCGAGGGCTTTAGCCCCGAAGCAATCCCGAAAGCAACAAGCGATCTGCCTGCATCTGGATCGCCACGGCGGGTGAGGCCGCCTCGCGATGACGGCAATGTGCGCCTGCGAGGATGGAAGGCGTAAAAAATCCCTAGCAGCGCGGGGAGGCCACTAGGGATTGCCAGGTTCGCAGGATACAAGTAGGAGTTTATTTCCTGAGGTAGGTGCCGTCAAGGACAAGTCCCGGTTGCGCGCAACAGTGGATAAGGCGTGGAAAGCTGCAGCGGAGGCTCTCCTTAACTTCTTGATACTTAGGTTGGAATACGCAGGCGTTATGGGATCGCGTGGCCTGCGGCCGGGTTTACGTCAGGCGCTGAGAAGCTGATGCCAGCTCTGCCGGGGCGGCTTCCGCCCGCGCAGGCGGACGCCTTTCGGCTATGTTGCACTGCGCCAAAAAAAGCGTCATGCTGCACTGCAAACAAACTTGAATTCGCGGCAAGGAACGGCCCCATGAGTGACGTCATCGCTTTGAAGCAGCCGGGGACCGGCTCAGGCTCGGGTGAACTCAAGGATCTTTACGAGGTCGGCGAGATCCCGCCGCTCGGCCATGTGCCTGAGAAAATGTACGCCTGGGTGATCCGCAAGGAGCGCCACGGCCCGCCGGATCGGGCCATGCAAATGGAAGTCGTGCCCACCTGGAAGCTCGACAGCCACGATGTGCTGCTGCTCACCATGGCCGCCGGCGTGAATTACAATGGCGTGTGGGCCGCGCTGGGCACGCCCGTCTCGACGCTGGACGTGCACAAGCAGCCCTATCACATCGCCGGCTCCGACGCGGCTGGCATCGTCTGGGCGGTCGGCTCCAAGGTGAAGCGCTGGAAGGTTGGCGACGAGGTCGTGGTGCACTGCAACCAAGACGACGGCGACGACGAGGAATGCAATGGCGGCGACCCGATGTTCTCGCCCTCGCAGCGCATCTGGGGCTACGAGACGCCGGACGGCTCCTTCGCGCAGTTCACCCGCGTGCAGGACCGCCAGCTCATGCCGCGCCCGCAGCACCTGACCTGGGAAGAGAGCGCCTGCTACACGCTCACCATGGCGACCGCCTACCGCATGCTGTTCGGCCATCGCCCGCATGTGCTGCGCCCCGGCCATAACGTGCTCGTCTGGGGCGCATCCGGCGGCCTCGGCTCGTTCGCGGTGCAGCTCTGCGCGACGGCGGGCGCCAATGCCATCGGCGTCGTCTCCGACGACGACAAGCGCGACTTCGTCATGCAGCTTGGCGCCAAGGGCACCATCAACCGCAAGGACTTCAAGTGCTGGGGCCAGATGCCCACGGTCGGCACCCCCGAATATGCGGAGTGGTTCAAGGAAGTCCGCAAGTTCGGCGCGGCCATCTGGGAGCACACCGGCAAGGGCAACAACGTGGACTTCGTGTTCGAGCATCCGGGCGAGTCGACGTTTCCGGTCTCGGTGTTCGTCGTCAAGCGCGGCGGCATGGTCGTGATTTGCGCCGGCACCACGGGCTACAATCTCACCATGGACGCCCGCTATCTCTGGATGCACCAGAAGCGTGTCCAAGGCTCGCACTTCGCGAATCTGCTGCAGGCCAGCCAAGCCAACCGCCTCATGGTGGAGCGGCGAATCGATCCCTGCATGAGCGAAGTTTTCCCCTGGACCGATATCCCGAAAGCGCATATGCGCATGTGGAAGAATGAGCATCGCCCCGGAAATATGGCGGTCCTCGTAAGTGCGCCGCATACCGGCTTGCGCACCTTCGAGGACGCTATCGAAGCCTCGAAAGCGCGGTTTGGCTGAGGGTGCGGTTTTCGTTCTTTTACCGGCGGAATTTAATAAAGAGAACGGAAGGCACGCATGACGGGAGCATCGGAGGACTTGTTACAAGCGGTCTACGGTTTGCGTAAGGCCGCCGAGGGGCAGTTTACAGGCAACGCCTATTATCAGGTTACGAGCGAGATCAACGAGTTGATCGAGCTGCTGGGCTGGGGCGACGGAAGCGTTCCCGTTGGCCAAAGCGCTGTCCATGGCTTTGCAACCATGCTTGACGAAGTTCGCACGCTCGCGAAAACCGGCACCTCGGGCAGCCTGTATTCCACGATCACGTATAAGCTAGATGCGCTGGCGGCCTATTTGACGTCTGCCACGAGTGCGCCCGCGCCCGTTAGCGAAAAGCCGGCGGTTGTTGCTGCTCCGGCGCCCGCCGCCGCCCCGGAACCTGTAGCCGAGCCGGCTCCAGCCGTTGCCGAAGCACCCGTGCCAGTGGCTGCGCCTCAGCCGCGCCGCACCTGCGAAGGCGCCTGCCAGCGTTTCCCCCGAACAGGAAGCCTTGTTGCAAGCGGTTCAAGGTTTGCGCAAGGCCGCCGAGGCGGAGTTCACGGGCAACACCTATTATCAGGTTTCGAACGAAATCAACGACTTGATCGAGCTTCTGGGCTGGGGCGCTGGCGACGTCGCGCCGGGCCAGGGAGCGGCCTATGGCTTCGCGACCATGCTTGCCGAGGTTCGCAAGCTCGCGGAAGCGCAGCACCTCGGCCAACCAAGCATCACATGATCGCCAATAAGCTCGATGTGCTGGCGTCCTACATGACGCCTGCCGCGAGCGCGCCAGCACCCGTCAGCGAAAAGCCGGCGGTTGTCGAGCCCGCGCCAGCCGCAGCACCTGTGGCTGTGGCCGAGCCCACGCCGGCTGCCCCAGCGCCCGTAGCTCCGGTTGAGCCCGCACCAGCCGCCGCCCCGGCACCCGTGGCTGTGGCTGAACCCGCTCTAGCCGTTGCCAAAGCGCCCACGCCGGCAGCCGTCCCCTACCCCATTCCCACATTCGCACCAGCTCCATCGGAGCCAAAGCCAAGCTTTGCCGATCTCGCCGCGGCTTCCAAAGCGCGCGTCGAACAGGTAGCCACGAGCTTGGACATTGCCCCGGCGCATCACGTGGCACCCGCGCCGCGCGAAGCCCAAGCGGCCCCAGAACCCGAAGTGCTGGAAAAGCGCAGCTCCGAGCCCTGCTCCATGCCGGAAATCGCGCCCGTCGCCGCGGAGCTGGTGGCGGCTGCCCCCGAAGTCGCGGCGCCGCCTGCCGATTACGTGCACGATGGGGCTGGGGAAGCCGCCAAATGTCCCTTCCATGCGGTGTTCGCGGATACGGCCGAAGCGCCGGCTGCCGAGCCTGCCGCCGAAGCCCTAGCCGCATCGGCGCCAGCGGAGCACGCGCACGATGGGGCTGGAGAAGCCGCCAAATGTCCGTTCCATGCGATGTTTGACGATGCGGCCGAGGCGCCGGCGGCTGCCCCGGCGCGGGACGTTCCCGCTCCCGTGGCCGGCCCGAGCTTCGACGAGCTTGCGGCTGCGTCGAAAGCGCAGGTCGAGCAGGTGGCCGCTAGCCTGGGCGTCGCCGCGGCGCACCACCCGGCTCCGTCTCAGGCGGAAGCGGTAGAGGACCCTGGCGAACGGAGGTTAGAAAGTCGAAGCTCTGAAGACGCCAGCGCGAGTATTGGAGTCCGTTGAGCCTGCCGCCAATGCCGCAGAGGCCGCTCCGCAACCTGGCACTCAGGAAGCTGCGCCTGATCTGGGATCACCGGCCGCTCAAGGCGAAGCTGCCCTCATCGAAAAGACTGCCGTCGTAGAAGAAATTGCTGTCGTAGAGGTGGCTGTCACCGAAATCGCCGCAACGCCGGCGTGCCCGCCGCTGCCGGCACCGGCTGCGGCGGCCGTGGCCCCTGTACAAAAGATTGAGATCAAGCCGGCTGAACCCAAACGGAAGGAACCGAAGACGCTGTTCAAGCTTTGGCTCGATTTGGCCTTCGGCCGGAAGGATTAGACCGGGTTCGAGCGAAAGCTGAGCCACCGTCATTGCGAGGCCGCCTTGGCGGCCGAAAGCGTCCAGATGCCGGCGTAGTGCTTCCGGCTTCTGGATTGCTTCGCTTCGCTCGCAATGACGTGCCGGACTTGCGGCGTACTGTCTAGGCCGGCTTGGCCGAATGCCAGCGCACCGTCATCGCGACGGCGAGCGAAGCGCGGCCGGAAGCAATCCAGGTTCACGCTCCGGCATGAATGTGGATCGCCAGGCCGGCCAAGGCCGCCTCGCGACGGCTGGACGGTGTTGGAACGGCAAGAGGCGCTGCCTGACGGCGCGGCGCGAACGATAGCTAGGAAGGAAATGCGATGAGCCTTGACGCTGGATCGAGCCCAAACGCCAGCGCCGTTGCGGTGCCCAATCTACTTGAGCTTTGCAAAGAAGCCGCCGGCAATGCGGAGCGGCTGCTGGCGAGCGCCGCCACCGCGATCCGCGCGAAGGTCACGGAGAACGGCGCGCTCAATGCCGGTCTCATCGAGCGCGAGCAGCACGCCTGTCATGGGCTGGCCTGGCTCGCCACCTACGCCGAAGCCATCAAGCAGATGGCGGCCTACGCGGAGCGCCTGACCGAGGCCGGCCATTTCGGCGAGATGGAAGCGCTGCTAACCCAGATCGGCGTGGGCGAATATGCGGCGCAAATTCTGGGCGGTATCCCGATGAGCCAGTCGGAGATGCTGCGGCTTCGCGACCTAGACCTGACATCCGCGGACAGCCACGGCTTCGCGAGTGCCGGCGTGATGGTGCTCATCAAGGCGAATTCGCCAGCAGCTCGCGCGCGGCTCGTTGAGCTGGTCCGCCAAGCCGAGGGCTCGGGCCATTTCGGCGAAAGCGGCGTCGACGAAACGCTTGAAGCCATGCGCGGCGAGATGCGCCGCTTCGTCGAGGCGGAAGTGAAGCCCCATGCCCATCGGTGGCATACGAAGAACGAATACATCCCGCTCGATGTCATCCATAAGATGAACGAGCTGGGCGTGTTCGGCCTCACGATACCGGAAGAGTTCGGCGGGCTGGGGCTCGGCAAGGAGGCCATGTGCGTGGTCTCCGAGGAGCTGAGCCGCGGCTATATCGGCGTGGGCTCGCTCGGCACGCGCTCGGAGATCGCGGCGGAGCTGATCCTTGGCGGCGGCACGCAGGAGCAGAAGGAGCGCTGGCTGCCCAAGCTCGCCAGCGGCGAGGTGCTGCCAACGGCAGTGTTCACGGAGCCCAACACCGGCTCGGACCTGGCCTCGCTCAAGACGCGCGCGGTGCGCGAGGGCGATGTCTACAAGATCACCGGCCAGAAGACCTGGATCACGCACCCCGTTCGCGCCGACCTGATGACGGTGCTGACGCGCACGAACCCGGCCGAGCCCGGTTATCGCGGCCTCTCCATGTTCCTGGCCGAGAAGCCGCGCGGCACGGACGAAAACCCATTCCCCGCAGCCGGTATGAGCGGCGGCGAAATCGAGGTGCTGGGCTACCGGGGCATGAAGGAATATGAAATCTCCTTCGACGGCTTCGAGGTGCCGGCCTCCTCGCTCTTGGGTGGCGAAGAGGGGCAGGGCTTCAAGCAGCTCATGCAGACCTTCGAATCCGCGCGCGTGCAGACCGCAGCCCGCGCGGTGGGCGTCGCGCAATCCGCGATGGATCTCGCGGTGCGCTACGCGATCGACCGGCAGCAATTCGGCAAGCCTATCGTGAATTTCCCGCGCGTCTCCGACAAGATCGCCATGATGGCCGCCGAGACCATGATCGCGCGCCAGCTAACCTATTTCGCCGCGCGCGAGAAGGATGGCGGAAGGCGTTGCGACCTCGAAGCCGGCATGGCCAAGCTGCTCGCCGCGCGCGTGGCCTGGGCGGCGGCGGACAGCGCACTGCAGATCCACGGAGGCAACGGCTTCGCGCTGGAATACCAGATCAGCCGCGTGCTTTGCGACGCCCGCATCCTGAACATCTTCGAGGGCGCCGCGGAAATTCAGGCGCAGGTGATCGCGCGCCGGCTGCTCGAAGTTAGAAACTAAGCAGGTTGTTTCCCTCCTGACGCCGGTTTCCTCGCCGTTATCGGTACATCTGACCGCTGCCCTGATGCGATCCACGGACCGGCTCCCGATCATTGCGGCGGACATTGTGTCCGATGACGGTAACGGGTTTTTCCGGTCTGGCCGAGCCTTGAGCATCACTCCTCTTTCACCCTTGCGAACGCTTAGAACCTTCTGAACTTCGACGTTTAGTGCCGTGCCCGGCGGGACTGGCCCTGTTGGGCAGTTTCTCTGTTCGGCTGAGGGCCGTTTCTCCGTCCCGGCCTGACACCGCAAAAGCGCCGCGCGCAGTGGCGGTCAACACTGGCCGGAGGCCACCGCGGCACGCGGCGCGCAAGCGGTGTTGACGGCCGCGAGCACGGTGCTGGGATTGGGGCAGCCGGGCCGCTCATGCGCTTGCTCCAACGCTTGCGAGCCCTGCTGCGGCGTGCGGCTTGTAGTCCTCGCCCCTGACCATGACGGCCCAAGCGATGCGCGCGAGCTTGTTGGCGAGCGCAACCGTCACGGCGCGCCTGGAGAGCCGGGCCAGAAGCCCCTGTACCCAAAGCGCAAGCGGCGTGGTTTTGTTGGCCAGCGAGCGCAACAGCGAGGTGGCGCCCAGCACGAACAGCCGGCGCAGATAGCGGTTGCCGGCCTTGGAGATGCGCCCGAGCCGCGTCTTGCCGCCAGTGCCGTCGAGCTTTGGCACGATGCCGATCCAGGCCGCGAAGTGACGGCCGTTCTTGAACAGCAAGGGATCGGGAACCAGGGCGCAGCACGCCGTGGCAACCATGAGCCCGATGCCCGGAGCGGTCTTGAGGTGCTTGCTGTCCTCGCTGGTCTTATGCCAGGCCACCAGCCGCTTTTCGATGGCGGCAACCTGCGCGGTGATGAGCGCGATCGCATCGAGGAAGCCCGAAAGCGTGACCCGCACCATGTCCGGCAGCGCCTCCGCCGGGGCCTCGCTGACGATCTTGATCAGGTCCGGCAGCTTGCCGATGCCCTTGGCCGCCACGAAACCGAACTCGGCCAGATGGCCGCGCAGCGCATTCACCTGCATGGTGCGGTTCTTGATGAGAAGATCGCGGGAGCGGTGCAGCGTGGCCAGCGCCTGGTTCTCCATGGACTTCACCGGCACGAAGCGCATCGTGGGCCGGCTGGCCGCCTCGCAGATGGCCTCCGCATCGATCCTGTCGCTCTTGCCGCGTTTTACGAAGGCCTTGACGTAGGCCGGCGGGATCAGCCGCACCTCATGGCCAAGCTTTGCGATCTCGCGCGCCCAGTAATGCGCCGTGCCGCAGGCCTCCATCGCCACGATGCAGGGCTTCAGCTTGGCGAAAAACGCCAGAACATCGCAGCGCTTGAGCTGCTTGCGCAACATGCACTGCCCTCTCTCATCGGCGCCGTGAACCTGAAAAACCAGCTTGGCCAAGTCCAATCCGATTATGCTAATCTCGCTCATGGGTGGCTCCCCTCGTCCGTGTCGTACCTGACACCCTTTTGGCACATCGATGCCGTGGAAGGGAGCCATCCACCACATCATTGCGAGGGTCGAAGCCCCGAAGCAATCAAAAAAGCAATATTCGCCGTGCTGGCTTCTGGATCGGCACGGCGGCGGAAGCCGCCTCGCGATAACGGCGCTGCTGCTATATGTAGTAGCGCCATGCGCAAAAATAGCCCATAAGGGGCCAATACATAGAACTCGCGGGTAGGTGACGTGAACGCAGATCTTGTCGTCCAATGGAGAGGGGAAGAGATCGGCATCTTCCGAAGGCCAACGCCAGACACGTGGTATTTGGAAGGCCGCTTCGATGCCAACACGTCCCCGGCCGCGAATAGCTTTGCGGCGCTGGCCCGGCAGTTGGATGCGAAGACGGTTTCCGCGAGCCCAGCGAACGGCATGCGGGTTCTGCTCTTTGGCGGCGCCGATACCGCGGATACAGGAACGCATGCGCTGGTGTACTCCCTCAACGGGGACAGCCTGTTTGTCCGGCGCGTGATGGATAAGGCGGCCGTCGACTGGCTGCTCGCGAACGTGATGGAATGACGCCAATTGCCGGAAGTCCTGACCTTTCTACGTCATTACGAGGGGCGAAGCCCCGAAGTAATCCAGAGGGGTGCGGTCCTTGATCCTGGATCGCCGCGGCCGCTAGGGCGGCCTCGCGATGACGGCGCAGTGCCGGAACGGTCAAAATTGGTGACGGCTGAACTCCCGCTCCATCGTTCGCCTTAACCGAAGGTGAATTTCGCGTAGTCGCCTATCACGTTCAATATCCGGTATTATGTAGCAGCCGCGGAACGCACGCAGACGCGATTTACGCGGGGGCCATCGGAGCGGCACTTTGGGGCGCTTTCCGCTGGGAAAAATTGCAGCGCATGGGCGTCAGCTACACGCTGCTCGCATTCCTGGAGGCGCGCGGCTTCCGCCCTGCGCAGCGGATCAATCTGGTGCGCGCTTTGTGAGGCACTCGGCGTTATTGCCGCGATAGGCGCCTTCGCCCTCAGCGCAACAGGATATATACGACGTAGGCGGCGACCGCGATCAAAAGGCTCGACAGAAGATAAAGGAACGGGCTGGCCGCCGAACGCAGCTCGTCATCGAGCACAAGACCGCTTTCCTCGGTTGTCCTGACGGAATCTTCCGGTGGACGGGCGTTGCCGTTAGCGCTGCTATTTTCCCCCATGCTCTCTTCCTCCTCGCTTGCGCGGGGCAGGTCCGCGTGTTTTCGGAACCTGCTTTCAGCCAAGCCAAATTGGCGCTCCTTGCCGATCAGCCATCCCCATCTTCGCGCTGTGGTTGCTTTCAATATAAAGGCATTGTCCGCACAGGAAAAGATTGATTCACATTTTTTTAACTATCAAGTCTGCGGGAGGCTTCTGCCGGGGCGGCACGCGCATGCTTCGCTCCGGCGCCGGTTCCGCGCCTTTGGGAACGCCGCGCACGAAGTCTGTCCAGATTTGTGGAACGCGCTGGAAGCGTCAGAAGAAAACCAAGTAGATAGACCGTCTTCTGCCGCGTGTCGAACCTGCGGGCTGGCTCGCGTTCAGCCAAAATTCCTGTTCAACAACCGGCCCGGCTACCCGATGCAGCGGCGTTGCGCAATGCCGCTGCATTGCGCCGTCCCCGCGAATGCCTATAGTTGGCGCATGACGAATCTCGCTCCCGCCCAGCCAACGCCTGCGCAACCGCAAGGCGCGCCCGCCATTCCGCCCGGCTCCCGCGTCTATCTCATCGACGGCTCGGGCTACATTTTCCGCGCCTTCCACGCGCTGCCGCCGCTGACGCGCCCCTCGGACGGGCTGCCGGTCGGCGCGGTGCACGGCTTCTGCAACATGCTGTGGAAGCTCTTGCGCGAGACCAAGGGCGAAAAGCGGCCGACGCACATCGCGGTAATTTTCGACCATAGCAGGGCGAGCTTCCGGCATGCCATCTCCGCCGATTACAAGGCGCACCGCCCGCCCCCGCCGGAGGAGCTGGTGCCGCAATTCCCGCTGATCCGCGACGCGGTGCGCGCCTTCAACGTGGCCTGCATCGAGCAGGAGGGCTTCGAGGCCGACGACATCATCGCGACCTACGCGCGCGAGGCGGCGGAGGCCGGCGGCGAGGTGGTGATCGTGTCCTCGGACAAGGACTTGATGCAGCTCGTGCAGCCCGGCGTTTCGCTGCTCGACACCATGAAGAACAAGGAGATCCGCGAGCCGGAGGTGCTTGAGAAGTTCGGGGTGACGCCGGACAAGGTCGTGGAGGTGCAGGCGCTGGCGGGCGACAGCGTCGACAACGTGCCGGGCGTGCCGGGCATCGGCATCAAGACCGCCGCCGAGTTGATCCGCGAATATGGCGATCTCGAAACGCTGCTCGCCAAGGCGCCGCTCATCAAGCAGAAGATGCGGCGCGAGCGGCTGATCGAGTTCGCGGATCAAGCGCGGCTGTCGCGGCGGCTGGTCGAACTGGACCAGAACGTGCCGGTGGAGTGCCCCCTCGATCTCACCGCCGTCGACGAGCCGGACCCGCATGCGCTGCTGGCGTTCCTGCGAGCGATGGAATTCAACTCGCTGACCAAGCGGATTGGGGAGGCCTTCGGCGTCGAACCGCCAGCCCCCGGTGAAGCGGCCCCGCGCCCGGAGGCCGCGCAACTAGCGCTTGCGGGCGTTGAACCGCATGCGGAGAAGGCGTCACCCGCCGCAGGCCCGGCGGCTGAGCTGCGGCGCGTTCAGGATTGGCTGAACTCCGTCCCGTTCAACCACGCCGGCGATACCCAGGTCACGGACCTGCAGACGCTCGAAGACTGGATCGCCGCCGCAACGGAGCAGGGCTTCGTCGCCTTCGACACCGAGACGACAGACCTCGATGCCGTGGCCGCGCGCCTTTGCGGCGTGGCGCTGGCGCTTGAGCCGAACCGCGCCTGCTACATCCCGCTCGCGCACCGCGCGGGCGACGGCCTCGACTTCACAGGTGCCGGCGACATCGCCCAGCTTCCGCTGGAGCATGCGATCCCCCGTCTGAAGGCGCTGCTCGAAGACGAGAGCGTGCTCAAGATCGGCCAGAACATCAAATACGATCTCGTGGTCATGCGCCGCTATGGCGTGCGGCTTGCGGCCTACGACGACACCATGCTCCTGGCCTACGCGGTGGACCAGGGCCGGGGCGGGCTCGCGGGCTTCGGCATGGATGAACTCAGCAAGCGCCACCTCGGCCACACGCCCATTTCCTTCGCCGAAGTGGCAGGCAAGGGCAAGACGCTAGTCACCTTCGATTGCGTGCCCGTGGACAAAGCGACCGAATATTCCGCCGAAGACGCGGACGTGACCTTGCGGCTGTGGCACCTCTTAAAAGCGCGGCTCGCGGCGGAAGGGATGGCGGCGGTCTATGAGACGCTGGAGCGGCCAATGCCCGCGATCCTGGGCGAGATGGAGCTTGCCGGCGTCAAGGTGGACCGGGCGAAGCTCTCGCGCCTTTCGGGCGAGTTCGCGCAAAGCCTCGCCCGCTTCGAGGACGAGATTTACGCGCTCGCGGGCCAGCGCTTCAATATCGGCTCAACGATGCAAGTCGCGGATCTGCTGTTCGGCAAGTTCGGCCTGCCCGGCGCCAAGAAGACGGCGACCGGCAAATGGAGTACCGGCGCCAAGGTGCTGGAAGAACTCGTGTCGAGCGAGGAACTGACCGAGGATCAGCGCAAGTTCCCCGCCAAGCTCCTCGAATGGCGGCAGCTCGCCAAGCTCAAGAGCACCTACACCGACGCCCTGCCGCAGCATATCGATGCCGAGACGGGCCGCATCCACACCTCTTACGCGCTGGCCTCCACCTCGACCGGGCGGCTCTCCTCGACCGAGCCGAACCTGCAGAACATCCCCGTCCGCACCAAGGAAGGCCTGGCAAATCCGCACCGCCTTCGTGGCGGAGCCCGGTAAAAAGCTCATCTCGGCGGACTACAGCCAAATCGAGCTGCGCGTGCTCGCGCATATGGCGGACATCCCCGAGCTGAAGCGCGCCTTCGCCGAGGGGCTCGACATCCACGCCATGACCGCCTCCGAGATGTTCGGCGTGCCCATCAAGGACATGCCAGGCGAGGTGCGGCGGCGCGCCAAGGCCATCAATTTCGGGATCGTCTACGGCATTTCGGCCTTCGGCCTCGCGCAGCAGCTCGGCATCGGGCGAGCCGAGGCGGGGGAGTATATCGCCAAGTATTTCGAGCGCTTCCCCGGCATCCGAACCTATATGGATGCGACGCGCGCCAAGGTGCGCGAGGATGGCTATGTCGAGACGCTGTTCGGGCGGAAGATCTACTTCCCGGAAATCAATACGCCGCAGCGGAACATGCGCGCGTTCTTCGAGCGGGCGGCCATCAATGCGCCGATACAGGGGACGGCCGCCGATGTCCTGCGCCGGGCGATGATCCGCATGCCGGCGGCGCTCGCCGACGCGAAGCTGTCCGCGCGCATGCTGCTGCAAGTGCACGACGAGCTTGTGTTCGAGGTGCTGGATGCGGAGGTCGAGGAGACCATCAAGGCTGCCGTGCGTGTGATGGAGCGCGCGGCGGAGCCCGCCGTCGCGTTCTCCGTGCCGCTGAAGGTGGATGCCCGCGCCGCGACTAATTGGGATGAGGCGCATTGATGTGCACTCAACAACTATCCGCGAGGCATCAAAGTCAGCGACCGGGAAAAGGCGGAAATCAACATCGAGCGGCACGCTTTCCATGGCGAGTGGAATTACACTATTAGGCCGCAACCGGCGCCTGATTAAAGCGATAATTTTGCGTCAGACGCTTAGAAATGAGATTGGCGGTTAGCTTCAGGGGCGCAGGTCGAACTATTTTCTGATGGATGCTTGCTCTTCACCGGGTTGCCTCACCGAGGCTTGCACTATTTCCTTCCGCAACCTCTGCGCCGTTGAGAAATTCGCGTGGACACCGATAACTTGGTGCACGCCGGATGGAATGCCGGGTGATTTTTCAGTCGTAGCCGCCTGATTGAGCCACGGTTGCGGGAGATCCCTACAGACAAGATGAAGGTGAGTTCCTGTTGTTCAAGCAACTGATATCGCCACGTATTGGCCGCACCCTACCTTCCCTCATATGGGGAATGTGGCTCGTTGCTGTGGCAATGTTCATGAGCGCGCCAGCGGTGTCGAGTCCTCCCCCCGGCAAGAAGGGCCACATTCGAATTAGAGGAAGCGTGGAAATCTGCGCCTTGGCAGGGGTTCCCCAGGCCACGGCATATCGCATCAGAACATTTTTGGATCAAGCGGCCACGGCTGCGAATTTTGCATTACTCAACTATGACAGCGTGGACGAGGACTACCGGCTCTACGGCACGCTTGAAGCTCTTGTAGCGGAGCGGACCTCTGATACGCGGCTCGTTTACGCTTGGGAGGCTTATGACAAACGCGGGCATCAGGTCAGGAAATCTTCGGGGGAAATCACATTTCCCAGGGCAACAGAAAAGTTCAATTGGGATGGCGTCCCCTCCATTGTGCTTAAGACTATAGCTGATAAAGGATTTGCGACGGTCACAAACCGGCCCAGTTCTTAGCAGTCGATCCTCCCGGTCTGATGGAGAGCCAAGCCGGGTATAATCCCCAACCCTGGTTTTTGATTGCTGGTGGTGAATGCGAATTATAATCAGCGGGAGCAATTGCTGGGCAAGGTGCAGCTTCCCGGAAAGTCGCAAAATTTGGATCGAAAGCGAATGGCGTACCAGCGCGTGCGGCGCATTGCGGGAGCGCATTCGTTGCTTGTTGACCGTTGTGAAAATAGCCGGAGGCAGTTTCGCACCCGTTTGCCGCACGTTCGCAGGCGAACTTGCCTCCGATAAGCTGTATTCAATAAGTTGTTAGTACGCCTTATCCGCAGGAAGTCCTTGTCGTGCCAGCCGCAAACGGGTCAGGACCTCCTGCGAGGCGTACTAGTCGTTGAGGTGATAGCCGGGCTTGGCACTTTCGTGGCCTTCTTCGCTTCCTACTCATGTCCTGGCGTAGAAAGAGACCTTGCTTTGTTCATGTCGTTCCAGGCTTTCCACATGCGCATGGCCTCAAGCAGTTCCACGTCCTGCTTGATCCGGGCGATGCGCTCCCGCCGGACACGGAGGGTCCGCTCATCCGGGCATTCGTCTACGACGTAGTTGCGCCACCACCTCGCGAGAACGCGGCTAAACTCGCAACTAATAGGCGATAAAGAGTGCATTCTTCCCCTATCCCTCTTAATCAGAACTGGAACCGCATTACCGGATACAGATGGAGGTTGCAATCGCAGGTTGCATCTATACCCATCCTACCCACTCAATTCGCGCCCAGGTTGAATGGCGCCGCCGTGCCGCCGAATTGTGCCTTGGACCGGATTTCGGCATTTGGCGGTGCCTGCTATTGCTGAGAGTCGCGCATTCTCAGGGGCATGGACCAGGATGCAACCCTGCCAGCGCTTTACCCAGTGTGTGAGCACGCGCCGAAACTTCCTTCTCAGAATCAAGACCGCGAAGCCGGCCCACTGGGGCTGGATTTGAGACGGCTCGCCTCCGGGTGTAGAGGTTGCTTCCGTTGCATCGGCGCTAATGCTATTGCACAACCAAATCGAGGGACGTAATGCGCATTCCGCCGGCACTGAGGGGCGGGCTATAATGAGTTCGATAATTATGGAAGTGAAACCGCAAAGGTCGATCTATGCAATCCGCGTGTTTCGCTATTTGCTAAAATATGACAACCGAATCTTTGGAGCTGTACTGTTTCCTGATTGCTGCGAGTTCATGGGTACGCTTTGTCAACATCACTCACGATCTGTGGTGGTATATCTACAACGGTATTTACTTTACTCCACTTCTTAGCTTGGCGGTTATCCTGTTATCGGCGATATATACAACTGCCATGGCCATTATCCTGCTTGCCAAGGCAAATCCTAAGGCGCGATACGACACGTTCTGGCCGAATTTTCTCGCGGTTCTTGGCGGTTTCGGTGTTTACATTTTCGGAATACTGGAACCTGGACGGACCAGACTGCTTGGTGTTACGTTCCCGTTCCTAGTTCTCGCCGCCGGCGCGGCACTAATTCTTTTGTCACTTCTTTATTTGCGGCGCTCCTTTTCTGTAACCCCTCAAGCGCTCAGCCTCAACCAGAGTGGTCCTTACGCGATAGTGCGTCATCCCATGTATGCCGGAAACATAGTGTCTTTGTCCGGCCTGGCTCTTCTTTACGGTACTTGGCAGGCATTGCTGTTGTCGATTGCCATCTCGCTTCTGCAAATCGGCCGGGCACATTTCGAAGAGCGGCTTCTTCGCTCCACCTTTCCGGATTACAAGGTCTATATGTCGAACGTGGGTTCCTTTTTTCCCCGTCGTGGCTGTTTCAAGATACCGTAAAACCGCGCTTCTTCTGGCGGCAGGTTCGGGCTTCGGCGCTTGTTACGCTTAGCGTGCCGCAACTACCCTGGCAGAGCCGGTTCCCGCCGATCCCTAGTGGCCTGTATCGGCTAAAATGAGCAGTTCTGACTTGGTCTTGTTCGCCGTGGCAAAACCGGACGGCTTGACTGTACGTCCAGTACAGCCTGCGCCGTCTGGCTTCACCACGTCAAATAATCCCGGCGTCATAACTATTCATTTTAGCCGATACAGGCCAGCTAGGTGCACCGCCTTCCATCCGCCCACCAACGTCATCGAGAGGCGCCGCGCGCCGCCGGCGCCGTGGCGATCCAGGGCATCGCGGACTTCGCTCTGGATTGCGGCCGCGCTGCGCTCGCCGCCGCAATGACGGCGATAGGCAGTCGCGGAACGTTTCCGCGCGTTGCTGCTTCTTAAGCAAATGAGAAGCGAACCTTCGCAACGGGAGCGCCAACGGGCATGAAACACTCCGCTAAATCGTACTCGAAGACCATTGTCCGCGCCGTCGAGGCGCAGCCGCATCTCGACTTTGAAAAAGGGCAAGAGACCCAGCCTTGGGGAACGCTGACGGATCTCCCCATCGCGCTCGGTGAGCAAACGCGACTGCAGAGCATCGAGGCGCTGAACCAGCTCCTCGCCGACACGATGTCGCTGCGGGATATGTACAAGAAGCACCACTGGCAGGTGAACGGACCAACCTTCTATCAGCTCCACCTGCTCTTCGACGCCCACTACAAGCAGCAATCCGAACTGGTGGACACGATTGCGGAGCGGATCATGTCGCTCGGCGGCGTTTCGGTCGCCATGGCGCACGATGTGGCGGAGCTGACCATGATCCGCAGGCCGCCCAAAGGCCGCGAAACCCCCGCCATGCAACTCAGCCGGCTGGTGGAGGCGCACCGTCACATCCTTGCGTTCAGCCGTCAGGCGGCCAAGGCCGCGGCGGAGGCGGGCGACGACGGCACCAACGATCTTTTCGTAAGCGATGTCATCCGCACGAACGAGATGCAAGCCTGGTTCCTGGCGGAGCACCTCGTCGCCGCGCGCCTGGAGTGAGGCCGGGTTGTTTGGCTCGCTCAGCGGCGCCATCGCGGTGCTTGGCGGCCTACCGCCGGCGATCGTGAGGTGCCCCTCACCCCAGCCCTCTCCCGCGAGGGCAGAGGGAGTACCGGCGTGCCCGTTGAGAAGGCGTTCCCTCTCCCCGCCCGCATCCGCTTGCGGATGCGGGCGCTCAAAGCGGCAAGCTGGGAGAGGGACAAGGGGGCTTTGGAAAGAGATCTAACGGCCAGCCTCACCTATCCTGGCCCATGCCAAGGCGGCATTTTGTCGGACTTGTTCAGACTGTCGCCCCATCGCGGCACGATCTGTATCGGCTGGCCGTAACCTGTGGGTGCTGAAGGAGGATTGGCTGGCGCGGGGGTATTGGTGAACATCCCGCCTCCGCCGGCAGGCTTGGCCGTATCGCGGGACAGCCATTTCTGGAGGAGGTCCGCACCGCTTTTCAGCTTTGCCAGCATAATGGTCATGCCTGAGCGTGCGTCGTCGCAAACGTCGGGATTGCGTGCGCAAAAGCCCCGGACGTCCGCCACGGTTTTTTGCGCCGATGTAAAGAGCCTCTGATTGTCCTGCGGCGCGCCCGGAAGGAGCAAGCAGATCACGAGGATCCAGAATGCCAGCCGCAACAGAAACAGCATCTCCGATACTCCCCCGTACACCTATATGGTTGCATCGTAGGGCGCACACACGAACAAAGCGAAAAGCGTGGCCTTGCCGCTTTAGCGGAATTAATGGCAATTTTTTTATAAGCCTTCCCGGCTGCGGGGTGCCTGGACATAGGGCATCTGTACATAGCACATTGTTGTTTTCTTACCGTCGCGCAGCAGGTCCATACTTTATTTAAGTTGTAGATTGTGCGATGGTACAGCCATGACGCCGGTACGTGTGCGCCTCACACTGCTCGCCATCATGGCTCTTTTTCTTGCAACAGCCGGTAACGCGCTGTTTTTGCAGGAGCGCACGCGCACGCCTTCTGCGATGTGGAACGGACGTCTTCCGCCGGAGAAGCCCGCCGTCACCAACAGCACCCAGGAGGCGGCCGCCGTGCCCGCAGCTCCGCCTGCTCAGCCAGCGGACCTCCAACCCGCCCCTCCCGAGCCATCGGCGCCTCAGCCAGCCATTACGCAACCTTCGGCATCTCAGTTATCCGTTGCGCAACCGCCAGCCGAACCCGCCCCGCAGCGCCTCCTCGCCGCCCTGCAAAGGGAGCTGGGACGGCACGGCTATGCAGATCAGTTGCAGGCCCAAGCGAATGGTTTGCGGCTCGCGGTGCTGGCCTACGAGTTCGACAACGGCATGGCGCTTACAGGCGTGCCAACCGAAGCGCTGTTGAAGCTGGTTCTGTTCGGCCTCGATCAGGCGCCGCGCGGTGCCTTTGCAGACCGGGCCGAGGCCAATCCGCGGTTCGTCGTCGAAATCCAGAAGGCGCTTCTCGGGCTTGGTTTTTTCCGCGGCGCGCTGTCCGGCCGCATGGACGTATGGACCTCTGAAGCCGTGAAGGACTTCGAAAGGCATCGAGGCCTGAGGCTCACCGGCCGGCTAACCGAGGCGACGCTGCTGGAGCTTGTCTCGTATTCAGGGCAGCCGCTGCAGCTTTCGGCGAACTAAGGCATCGCCGATAAATAACTGCGCCATCCGGCTTGTTCTTTCGCCCGCCTGCTGCGTTGCAAAAAGGGTTACATATCTCGATATGCGCCCCTTTTGCGCCTTGGCTCGCCGGCCGAAATTCCGGCGCCGCCTGACGCACTTACTTTTCGGCGACGCCTAAGCTCATTCAGTCCCGTCGCTTCGCCGGGGTCTGCTTGGGGGGAGGCACGGCCGCACAATCGCAGCGTGTACTATTATGTAATGCAGCGCGCGGTTGCTTGACGCGCGCGCCCTTTCTGAAGTTGGTGCGAAAATGGCACTGCTTCCGCTCAAGATCGCCCGTGCGGAAACTCATTACAAATTCCCGCTGGAATTCGCCACATAACCCCTTAACAGTCCTAGTTAGGAGTGTCTGACAGAAGGCGAATCCCGTATCTGGGGGTGAGATACGGTGGATCGAAAACTCCTCTGCAGAAGGCAGGCATGCTGAGCGTTGTGAGGGACAGAGTACCGGGACCGGCAGGAAGGCTGCGC
This sequence comes from uncultured Alphaproteobacteria bacterium, assembly GCA_963760455.1. Lineage (GTDB taxonomy): Bacteria > Pseudomonadota > Alphaproteobacteria > Rhizobiales > Rhodomicrobiaceae > Rhodomicrobium. Next base: position 38,573 of record CAVXDM010000010.1, on the reverse strand, counting down.
ATTGCTTGCGCGGCGGCAGCGGCTATTTGCCTTGCCTGGCTGCACCGTCCTCGATCCCAACGTGCCCTCGCCCGAGCTTGAAGTTCCCAATCTATTCGTTAATCAGAAGGGCAGCGTTCCAAGCACGGCAACGCCCTACGATTTCGTCGCCTTCCGATCCAAAAACCTCATCGAGCTGATCGCGCCTAGGACGCGGCTTCAACTTCGACGTTGGCGCCGCCATCGCCCGCATTCAGGAGGCGGAGGCGCAGGTGCGGGTCGCGGAGCAGCAGCTCATCCCAACCATCACCACATCGGGCACCGGCGTAAGCCAAAGCCTTGCCCCCGGCAGAGGCCGCACCACCACGGTAACGGCCGCGCTGAGCGGTTCCTACACATTGGATATTTGGGGCCAATACCGCTCGCTCCTGTTCGCGGCCAAGGCTGACGAATGGAACGCGAGCTTCGCCGCGGCCCTGACCACGATCACGACCGATGCCAGCATCGCCACAACCTATATCCAGTCGGTTGGCGCGCTGGAGCAGCTCGAAATTGCCAAGAGGAACCTGGCGGCGGCGCAGCGTATCTTGAAGGCGATCAAGGACCAATTCGCTCAGGGCACGAAGAGCGGCGTGGACGTGGCGCAGCAGGAAACCCTGGTTGCAAACGTGGCCGTCACCATTCCGCCGCTGGAGCGCAATCTCCAGCAATATAAATACGCCTTGGCCGTGCTCGTGGGACAGGCGCCTGAATTCTTCCGCTATAGGGGAGAGAAGCTTTTCTCGGTCGCGGTGCCCGTCATACCGTCGGGCCTGCCCTCCGATCTTCTGTGCCGGCGGCCTGACATTGCAAGCGCGGAAGCGCAGCTATCGGCCGCGAAGTTCAACGTCTCGTCCGCGCGCGCGGCAATGTTCCCGTCCATTCAGCTTACCGGCCAGGGCGGGTTCCAAAGCGCTGCCCTGGCCTCCCTATTCCAGCCGCAGAGTGCCTTCTACAATATTGCGGCGGGCGTCGTGCAGCCGATCACAAACGAATATGGCCTGCAGGCGCAGCTCGACTTGCAAAAGGCGACTTACGGCGAGCTGCTGCAGACCTACCGCAAAACCATCTTCTCCGCCTTCCAAAACGTCGAAAGCACCCTAATTGCGTACAAAAAGGATGCGCAACAGGAACGGCTGCAATTTCAGGCCGTGACCTCCGCAAGGCGCGCTTTTGAATTGTCCGAGCAGCAATTGAAGGTCGGAGGGATCATCGACGTGACCACTTTGCTGCAAGTCCAGCAGACCCTGTTCACGTCGGAGATTGCTTATGCTCTGATTAGGCAAACGCGCCTTATGGATGCAGTTTCCCTCTATCAGGCTTTGGGCGGAGGGTGGTATAAGCCGGGCGGCGCAGGAATAGCGGAAGTCGCGTCCGTAATAGAAGTGAAAGCTAAGACTCCATGAAACGGCTGCTACCCTACCTGATTTTTGTACTGATTACTGGCGGGTTGATTGCTTTCATCTACAAAGATCAGCTCTTCCCCGCGCAGCCTGGAGATGCAGCCAAGACTTCCTCGGCTGGCGGCCAGGGTGGCGGCGGCATGCGCGGCCACCGGCGCGGCGACCAGATCGTTCCCGTGATCGCCGCAAAGGTCAAGAACGCCGACGTTCCCGTCTATCTGAACGGCGTCGGCACCGTCCAAGCCTTCAACACCGCCGTCGTGCGCACCCAGGTCAGCGGCCGGCTTATCGAAGTTCCCTACACCGAAGGCCAGGCCGTGAAGGAAGGCGACGTGCTCGCCAAGGTCGACCCTTCGCTCTATCAGGCCGCCTACGATCAGGTTGTCGCGCAAAAGGCCAAGGACGAAGCGCTGCTCGCCAACGCACGCCTGGACCAGAAGCGCTATGTGGACCTTGTCAAAACCAGCGCCGCCTCGCAGCAGCAGGCCGATACCGCGACATCGACCGTTCATCAATACGAAGCGTCGGTGAAGCTCGATCAGGCCCTGATCGACAACGCGCAGGCCAACCTGCAATGGACCACGATCAGGGCGCCGTTCGCGGGCAAGACCGGCATCCGACTGCTCGACAAGGGCAACCTGGTCAGCTCGCAGGACCAGACCGGCATCGTCGTCATCACCCAGCTCAATCCGATTGCCATCGTCTTCACGCTTCCCGAAAACACGGTGTCGAGCGTGATCGACGCTTCGAACCTTGGGCCGGTTCAGCTTCAGGCCGTCACCGGCGGCAAGGCAATCGGCGAGGGCAAGCTGGCCGTCGTCGACAACCAGATCGACCAGTCGACGGGCACCTACAAGATCAAGGGCACCTTCCCGAACGAGCAAAACCGCCTTTGGCCCGGCCAGTTCGTGAATGTGAAGCTCAAGCTGAAGGTGCTTAACGACGCGATTGTCGTTCCCTCCGTCGCCGTGCAGGAAGGGGCGAACGGGAGCTATGTCTATCTCGTCACGCCCGAAAATACGGTCAAGATCACGCCAGTTGGCGTGGTGCAGGAAGGCGAGCGGCAAGCCGTCATCGGCAGTGGCGTGACACCCGGCGATCTGGTTGTGACCGCGGGTTTCGCCAGCCTTCAGGATGGCACCAAGGTCAAGGTCGAGGTTGCCGGTGAACCTTCCGCGGCCACGGATGGGCCGCAAACGAAAGCCGCCACAGCAGAGGATGGCAGCAGCGGTCAAGCAGCGCGCCCCCGCCGCCATGATGGCGCCTCCGATGGAAGCGGCAATGGCGGTGGCGGAGAGCATCGCCGCCGCAAGGGACAGGGGCAAGGACAAGGCCAGGCGCCGGAGCAAGCCGGAGTGGCCCAGGCGGCGCCGGCTGTCCGGGGCTCTGAGAAACAATGAGCATCTCAGCGCCCTTTATCGCGCGCCCGATTGCAACTTCGCTTCTGGCGGTAGCGGTTCTCTTGAGCAGCTTGCTCGCCTATAGCTACCTGCCAATCTCGTCGCTGCCGCAGGTGGACTTTCCCGTCATCCAGGTGACGACGCAGCTCCCTGGCGCCAACGCCGACACCATGGCGCGGCTCATCACCGCGCCCTTGGAACGGCAGCTCGGCCAGATCCCCTCGCTTGAGAATATGAGTTCGTCGAGTTCGCAGGGGCTCAGCCAGATAACGCTGCAATTCGCGCTCGACCGCGACATAAACGCGGCCGGCCAGGACGTTCAGTCCGCGATCAGCGCGGCGGGCGGGCAGCTTCCGCAAAACCTGCCCTATCCGCCGACTTACGCGAAGGTGAACCCCTCCGATCCGCCGATCCTGACGCTGGCGCTCACCTCCACCGGGCTATCCATGGAGCGGCTGAGCGACCTCGCGGACACGTTCCTGAGCCCGCGCCTGAGCCAGGTGACGGGTGTCGGCCGCGTAACGGTGCAAGGCAATATCCGGCCCGCGGTGCGCATCCAGGCCGATCCGGCCCAGCTTTCGAATTACCATCTCGCGCTGGAAACGGTGCGCGCCGCTATCGCCAACTCCAACGTGACCGGCTCGAAGGGCCTGTTGAGCGGGCCGGAGAAGGCGTTCCTGATCGGCGCCAACGACCAGCTCGAAACGGCGAAGGCGTATGAAGAGGTGGTGGTGTCGTATTCGAACGGCGCGCCGGTCCTCCTGCGCGATGTCGCCACCATCAAGGCGGGGCTGGAAAACGAAAAGGTCGCCGCCCGCTACAACGGCATTCCCGCCGTGATTATCGACGTGCAGCGCCAGCCCGGCGCGAATATCGTCGGCACGGTCGATCTATTGAAGAATAAGCTGCCGCAGCTCTTGAACGGGCTGCCCTCGGGCGTGAACGTCGAGGTCGCCGCCGACCGCACGGGCACCATCCGGGCATCGGTCCACGAGGTGCAATTCACGCTGGGGCTTTCGGTGGTCCTGGTCGTGCTTGTGGTGCTGCTGTTCCTGCGTACCCTCAGCGCAACCGCGGTGACGCTCGTCACCTTGCCGCTTTCGCTCATCGCCTCCTTCGGCATCATGTACTTCGCGGGCTTCAGCCTCGATAACCTGTCGCTGATGGCGCTGACCATCGCGACCGGATTCGTCGTCGACGACGCCATCGTGATGATCGAAAACATCATGCGCCATATAGAGAATGGCGACAGGCCGATGGAAGCCGCCTACAAGGGCGCGGGCGAGATCGGCTTCACCATCGTATCGCTGACCGTCTCGCTGATCGCGGTGTTCATCCCGCTGCTGTTCATGACGGGCATCGTGGGCCGGCTGTTCCGTGAATTCGCGCTCACGCTGACCATCGCGGTGCTGACTTCGATGGTCATCGCGCTGACGCTCACCCCCATGATGAGCGCCCGGCTGCTGCGTGCGGCTCGCCATGGCGCGCGCGCCCCCTGGTATGCGCGGCTCACCGAGGCGCCGCTAAACGCGCTGACCGATTTCTACCGCGTCACCCTCGATATCGTGCTGCGGTTCCGGACTTCGACGCTGATCGTGGCGGCGCTCACCCTGGTCCTGACGGTTTTGCTCTACCTCGCCATCCCGAAAGGCTTCTTGCCGGATCAGGATACCGGTTTTCTCACCGCCGATACCGTGACCGCGCCGGACGTATCGTTCGAGCGCATGAAGACGTTGCAGGCCTCGGTCGAGGAGGTGATCCGCAAGGACCCGGACGTGCTCGGCATCGTGTCGGTGGTCGGCACCAGCACCACGAATGCCACCCTGAACGTCGCGCATTTCGCCCTCACCTTGAAGCCCAAGACCGAGCGGCGGGTGAGCGCAACCGAGATCATGCAGCGCCTGACAACGGCCGCGCGCCAAATCCCTGGCATCTACACCACCTTGCAGGTCGTCCAGGACATCCAGATCGGCACCGCCCGCAGCAGCACGCAATATCAGTATGTGCTGGTGGGCCTCGACCGGCAGGGCTTCTCGGGCTGGGCCAAGAAGCTCACGGCCGAGCTTAAGCAGGACAACCGCCTGAGCCACGTTGCCTCCGACCTTCAGGAGGATGGCAACGCGGTCATGATCAACATCGACCGCGTAATCGCGGGCCGCCTCGGCGTCACCATGCAGGCGCTCAACGATACGCTTTACGATGCGTTCGGGCAGCGCCAGGTTTCGACGATCTACGGGCAATCCAACCAATACCGCGTGGTGCTGGAGGTCGATCCCAGATACCAAAAAGATTTAGCCGCGCTGAGTTCGATCTTCGTTCCGGGCAACGCCATCAGCAACTCGACCGGCGGAAATGCCACCACCGGCCTTGCGAGTGCCAGCACAGGCGGCGCCACCAGTTCGGCGATCAGCGCGGTGCCGGCGGTTGGCCAGGGGCGCGGCGCGCAGGTGCCGTTCTCCGCTTTCGCCACCATCGAGCGTGCCATCGCGCCGCTTTCGGTCAACCACGTCCAGCAATATCCGGCGGCCACGATCAGCTTCGACGCCGCCCCCGGCGTGTCGCTCGACGCCGCCGTGCAGGCAATCGCCGATGCCAGCGCGCGGATCGGCATGCCGTCTTCGATCGCCGGCAGCTTCACCGGCGCCGCGGCCGAGTTCAATGCGTCGCTCAAAAGCCAGCCGCTGCTGATCCTGGCCGCGATCATCACGATCTACATCATCCTGGGCGTTCTCTACGAAAGCTTCATCCATCCCTTCACGATCCTGACCACGCTGCCCTCGGCGGGCATCGGCGCGCTGCTCGCGCTTTTGTTGTTCGGGATGGAGTTCTCCTTTATCGCGCTGATCGGCGTCGTCCTGCTCATGGGCATCGTGAAGAAGAACGCCATCATGATGATCGACTTCGCCATCGATGCGCAGCGCCACCAGGGCATGACTCCGCAAGAGGCGATCCGGGAAGCCTGCCACTTGCGCTTCCGGCCTATCATGATGACGACGGTCGCCGCACTCCTGGGCGCGCTTCCGCTGGTGATCAGCCATGGCCCAGGCTCCGAGCTTCGCATTCCGCTGGGCGTCACCATCATCGGCGGCTTGCTGCTGAGCCAACTCCTCACGCTGTACACCACGCCCGTGATCTACCTCGCCATGGAAGGTGTGAAAACGCGCGTCGAGAATTTCATGGGGTGGACACGAAGAGCCAGTCCCCGAGGCCGAGCCCTCCGCCGAAATTGGAGGCGCGGGATGAGAACGGCTGGTGCTGCGGAGCATCTCCAAAGGTTCAACCCCTCACCCTGTCCCTCTCCCTATGGGAGAGGGGACGGCCTCTCAACGGGCACGGCCTGCCCCCTCTCCCATCCGCATCCGCTTGCGGATGCGGACACCCTAATGAAGCAAGCTCGCCAAAGCGAGCTTGCGCGGGAGAGGGCTGGGGTGAGGGGAGCGACGTTCGTTAGGGCCGCCTCGCGATGAACCCATCCGCGCTATTCATCCGGCGTCCCATCGGGACCACGCTCCTGTCCATCGGGCTGTTCCTCGCGGGCATGGTCGCGTATTTCAATCTGCCGGTGTCGAGCCTGCCGAACGCGGATCTGCCGGCGGTGCGGGTAAGCGCCACGCTTCCCGGCGCCGATCCGGAAACCGTCGCAGCCACCATCGCGGCGCCGCTCGAACGCCGCATAGGCGAAATTGCGGGCGTCAACGAGCTGACCTCCACGAGCCAGCTCGGCTCGACCAGCATCCAGGTGCAATTCGACCTGTCGCGCAGTGCCGACGACGCCGCGCGCGACGTACAGGCGGCGATCAACGCGGCGCAGGCCGACCTGCCCTCCACGCTGATCCGCCGCCCGACGATCCGCAAGTCGAACACCGCCGGATCGCCCATCATGATTATGGCGATGACCTCGCCCAACCGGCGCGCGACCGACCTCTATGACCTCGGCGACCTCATCGTTAACACCCGCATCAGCCAGGTGAACGGCGTGGCGGAAGTGCTGCTCGGCGGGGCGCAAACCCCGGCCGTGCGCGTGGTCGCCGATCCGTCGGAGCTGCAGACGCGCAGCCTCGGCCTTGAGGATGTCCGGACCGCCATTACGCAAGCCAACTCGCTCGTGCCGTCGGGGGTCCTGGACGGCCCGGATAAGTCGACCACCGTCGTCACGAACGGCCAGATTACGAAGCCCGCCGATTACGCGGCGCTTGTCGTGAAGGTCAAGGGCGGCGACGTGGTTCGCATCGGCGATGTCGCCAAGGTTTCGACCGGCACCAGCAACCGCCTTTCGGCCGGCTATTTCAACAGCTCCCCCGCCATCATCTTCATCATCTTCAAGACGGCGGACGCGAACGTCATCAAGACGGTCGATCAGATCTACAGCCTCATGCCCGAACTGCACCGGCTGCTTCCCGCCGACGTCACGCTCACGGTGCTGAACGACCGCACCAAGACCATCCGCGCCAGTATCTTCGATATTCAGAAAACGCTGATCGCGAGCATTTTGCTCGTGATGATGGTGGTGTTCGTATTCCTGCGGCGCGGCGTGCCGACACTGGCGGCGGGCGTGGCAGTACCGCTTTCGCTGGCCGGCACGGTTGGCCTCATGTGGGTATCGGGATACAGCCTCGACAACATGTCGCTGCTAGCGCTGACAATTTGCGTCGGCTTCGTGGTCGACGATGCCATCGTGGTCATCGAGAACTGCTACCGGAACATGGAGGCAGGCCTGAAACCGCTGCAGGCCGCGCTTGAAGGTTCGCGGCAGATCGGCTTCACCATCATCTCCATCAGCATCTCGCTCGTCGCCGCGTTCATTCCGCTCCTGTTCATGGGCGGCATGATGGGTAAGCTGTTCCGCGAATTCGCCTGGACGCTCACCTACGCCATTTTGATTTCCGCCGTCATCTCGCTCACGCTGACCCCGATGATTTGCGGCAGGCTCATACGGAAGCTGCCGCGCCCGCGCGAGACCTGGCTCGACAGGCGCATCGAGCCCTTCTTCGAAGCGCTGCTCAGGGGATACGAGCGCTCTCTCGTCTGGGCGCTGCATCATCGCTTTCTGATGGTGGCGGTAACGCTGACATCGGTTGTCATGACCGTCCTGCTGTTCAATACGCTTCCGGGCGGGCTTGTGCCGCAAGGGGACACCGGCCTTGTGATCGGGAACGCGCGGGCCGCGCCCGACATTTCCTTCGACGCGCTTGAAGCGCTTCAGAAAAAGATCAACACGATCATCGATGAGGACCCGGATGTCGCGGGCGTCGCGGTTTCCATCGGCGGCAGCTCCGGTTTCGGCTCCGCCAACCAGGCCCGCTTCTTCATGTCGCTCAAGCCGTTTCCGGAGCGGAAAACGCCAGTTCTCGCCGTCATCGCCCGGTTGCGCCAGAAATTTGCGGCGCTCAAAGGCGTGGATATCACCATGTTCCCCGGCTCCGAGCTGCAATTCGGAGGACGGCGATCACGGTCGCAGTATCAGGTGACGATATGGAGCCCCGAGATCAAGGATATCATCGATTGGCTTCCCAAGGTTCAGGCCCGCGTCAAGAGCATTCCGGGCGTGACGGATGTCAACTCGGATCGCGAGGCAGGCGGCCCGCAGGCCATGCTCACCATCGACCGGCTCAAGGCGGCCAAATACGGCGTCTCGGTCAAGGACATCGACAACGCGCTCAACGACGCCTTCTCCCAGCGCGCGGTTTCGACGATCTACGATTTCCGCAACCAGTATAACGTGATCCTGGAAGCCAATCTCGACGTGCAGAGGGGGCTGGAGGGGCTGGAGCGCATCTTCGTGAACGGCGGCGGTGGCAAGCAGGTCCCGCTATCGGCGCTTGCCTCGATAAGCCTCACCGGCGTTCCCCTCTCCGTGGCTCACACCGGCCAGTTCCCGGCCGTGACGATCAGCTTCAACACGGCTCAGAATGTGAGCATCGGCCAGGTGCTGCCGCAAATCAGGCAAATCCCGCAGGACCTGCACATACCGGCCTCGGTGCATGTGGACCTGGCCGGCGAGACGCTCGCAATTCAACAGCAGCAGTCCTCGACGCTGCTCCTGATTATCACCGCCCTCGTATCCGTCTATCTCGTGCTGGGCATTCTTTACGAGGATCTGGTCCACCCGCTGACGATCCTCTCGACGCTGCCTTCGGCAGGGTTCGGCGCGCTTCTGACGCTTTCGATCACGCAGCAGCAGCTCTCCATCATCGCGCTGATCGGCATAATCCTGCTCATCGGCATCGTGAAGAAGAATGGCATCATGCTGATAGACTTCGCGCTGGAGGCCGAGCGCGTGCGCGGGCTTTCGAGCGAGGATGCCATTCACCAGGCCTGCATGGAGCGCTTCCGGCCGATCCTGATGACGACGCTTGCGGCGATGTTCGGCGCGCTGCCGCTGATTCTGGCGTCGGGGCCGGGATCGGAACTGCGGGCGCCGCTGGGCTACACGGTTTTCGGCGGGCTGGCCGTGTCGCAGCTCTTCACGATCTACACCACCCCGGTGATTTACCTGCTGCTGGATAAGCTGCGCCACCGCCGGAGGAGGCGCGGTGCACCTGCTATGGCACCGGAGCCGTCGCCGTCCTAGCGGCGGCACAGCGCGTTGTGCGTAGCTTTGCCAAGCTCCTGCGCCTTAATGGACTGTATATTTCACTTAAACGCCCATCATGCTTAATCCGGATATGGTAAACGCAGGAGAAGCATGTCTCCCAAGCGCGTATTTTTGCGTTTTTTTCTGCGTTTCCGGTCGAATTTAAGCTTCCAGAAATCCCGTTAAATATACGCGAATATTGCAAATTAACCAAAGCTCTTGTCTGCTGTCACTCTTTCGGTCACGGAAGTTCCGCCAATTATTCCTTATATATCAGCGGTATAACCGAAAAAACCAAGCTTAACGCTTGTTCAAGATGTTTCTGCTAAAATACTTCAAAATCGAAAAGCGCTCCCCGTTTCCCCCGCCAAGGGGCCAGCGGAGTTGCCGGGAGAGTTAATGTGGAGTTACATCGAAGCTCACCACCGCCGTTCCGGACCTATCGGAGCGGTTGTGCGTCAATTATCATCGTCGTCCCGCCGCCGCGCGCCCTGCCGGCGCTTTGGGTCCGCCGCTTTCGCCGCCGCAGCGTCGCGCGACGCAATCTGCCGCTCCATCCGCTCGGCGCGTTCGATCCCGGCCAGGCGCTCCTTGACCTCCGCCAGGAAAACCCGCACGCGCTTTGCGTTCCGGCCGAGATCGTGCTGGCCAAACCGCGACGAGGAGCGAATGTCGATCCTTGCCGCCTTCGCCGAACCGGCGACGCGAATGGCCACATCGTCGGTGAAACCGAAGATCAAGGTGCGGTCGATGGCCTCGATATAGCCGTTCTTGGCCGTCTCGGGCGACTGCTCGTCTATGACCTTCCAGTTGAGCGCCTTAACGGTCTCGCGAACGGCGGAGTAAGCGTCGATAAGCGGACGCGCTACAATAAGCGGCTTGATGTCCGGATAAGCCGCCGTTTGCAACGGGCCGAAGGTGGCGTCGTAATGAGCCGGATTTGCCTGGCCTTGCCGGATTTTGGCGATCATGTCGAAGGCTGGCGGATTGGCCGGGTCCGTCGTGACCTCGTAGAGCTTCGGCAAGCGCATGAGGCTGGAAAGGGAAACCGCCGGAACCGCGAGCAGGGCCAAGCTCAAGAATATGGCAAAGGACGCCTTTCCGGCCCCGAGCACGCCTTCGTTCCAGATGTTCACGAGCGCGGCGGCCGCCAGCATCAGGCTAATCACCGCCACGATAGCCCCGCCATAAAAGACCTTCAAAGCCAGCGGAGTGGGGAGGTTGAAGAAACGGTGCCAGACGAAGGTCCCCGCGACCGTCAAGACGCAAAGCGCCGCAATCCGCCAGCTCCAACTCGCCTTCACGGAATGGCGTTCATGGTATCGCAATGGAATTTACTCCGCCGAAAGAGCCCGAGACGTAGCACACAGGAAAAGCGGAAGGGTTCACACTTTTCCAGGGTTTAATGTTAAAAATGGCTTGCAGTGTCGTAATTGAGCCACCGAATCACCTAATGCTCAAACTACGCCGAGCTTAAGAGCCTGGCGGCAGTTAGTAAATAATGGAGTGGCCCGTGAGCGAAGATAATCAATGGCGGCAGCTTGGATCCCTCGTCAATGCGGTATTGCTGGACGCAAGGTCGAAAGCAGTGCGCGCGGGAACGGTTTCAAAACCGGCACCCCGGCCATTCGCTCGAAGGATTGCGCAGCCCGCAACCTTAGCCGCAAACGGTTTTGGAAATGGCTTTCTCGCGAAGAAGGCGCCGGCAGCCCCTTCCGCCGCCCCTGTGCAGCTTGAGCTGCCCTTTGGCATAGTCGCGGCCTCGAAAGAGGCGCCCAGCCAAGCCCGGACTCCCCGTGGCGCCCGCTTGATGTAAGGCCATAGGCGCCGGGCCGGGCGCGCCGCGTTTAGGGCGCACCCGGCGCGCGTTCCGCACCACGCGATGTCAGGCAGCACGCCGGAAGGACCGGAACTTCTGGCGATTGGTATTAAATAGAAATATACTATCCAGGGCTGTTCCCTACACAATCCGATCAATGCTCGCGCGCATGCTCTCGCATGGTCGCGCCATGGTTGTGGAAAAGGCCGTTTTTGCAGCACTCATTCAAGATATTCCGCTACCCTTTTGAACCGCCGGATATAGAATGTATACATTCCGGTGATGCGTTGGGGGAGAAAGCGATGTCGCTAAATGGGGAGTATGCTTCGTTTCTAATGGCTGCTTCAAACATCTATGCAGCACAAAGCAATACGAAATGCAGTAAGGCGGAGGCTCAATTCGAGCACAATCTATTTAAGTTGTTTTCGCAAGCGTCGAACGGCGGAATGGCGCTCCAAGATATCGTTGTAATTACATCCACGGCCATTGCTGTGATGCTGACAAAGAACGAGCCAATACATTCGGCAAATAGGCAGCCGGTGGCGAGCTTGGATGCCAACGTGATCGCGCTGCGCCCGTCGGCTTGTTCCATAAGTCCATCAGACGGTCAGGGCCGCGCGCTTGCCTTCGTGCTCGCCGAGGAATGAAACAACCGGGCTCAAATGTTTGCGGTAATCGCGGATGGCCTGCAGTGTCACTTGATTGAACTCCAGCAGTGCTGGAAGCAGGAGGCCGCTCTTGCTTTCGGCGCAAAGCGAGCGCACCTGAAACTTTAGCTGCAAGGCATGAAACAGCCAGTAGGCCTTAAAAGCGATGACGATCTTGTCGACCCTGCAGGCCAGTCCCCATTCGACAATTCCCGCAATCAGCTCGCTCGCGGCGCCACACGTGCTGCAGCCTCCTTCGCGGCAAGCGGGGGCGACGCAATAGCGCGTCAACTCATAGGTATCGAGCCCGCGCGGAAGCTGCGCCCGGCCTTGCCTTGGAAAGTTGCCAGCTTGCACGTGAGGTCCCACGGTCGGCAGCAGGCACAGATAGCCGGCCACTATGCCGTCGCGCACACAAATGTGGTGGACTGCGTCCGGGCGTTCGTCCTGATCGCGCTCAAGACCCTGAGCGCTGGCAAGATCCCCCCAGCCAAGCTCCTCGGCTGAAACGCGGTACCGCAGCTTATACACTTGCTCCATGAGCGCCGTGTAGCGCGCGGTGTCTTGCCCAGACACAACGTAAATCATTGCCAATACCCCCGCACGGCCTGAGGTGCGATTCAACATGGGTTAGGACGGCAGGCTATTACGCGATCGCGTAATATATCTGCTTCCCTGGCACCGGCACATACGCGGCTTATCGCCGCGTTGCACTTTTCGCAGGCCCCACACTTTCGACGGGCACAATCAGAAAATGAGGCCCCAGCGGATGGCGTTAGCCACCGCCTGGGCGCGAATTCGCAGCCCCTAGCTTGCGCCGTGCGTTGGACAAATGCTTGTCGGCGGTGTGCTGGGAGACGCGCAGGATTTCGCTGATCTCCCACTCGGTTTTGCCCTCGGCGGCCCATTTCAGGCACTCAGCCTCGCGTAGCGTCAGCTTCGCGCGCTTGCGCCTTCTTTCCCGGTCTCGCAACTCGATGGCACGGCCGATCGCAAAGGCGCCGATCAGGCTAATCATTCCGCGCGCTGCTGGCGGAACCTCGGCAGCCTCGCCACCCAGCGACAGAGCCACGATGTGGCCGTCGAGGGTAATCGTCGGCACCACGAACCCTGCCTTGAGATTAAACTCGCAGGCTTCGCCGAACATCCTGCCGGCGGCGGCGCTGTTCTCCGGACGCGCGAAGGGGGCGGATTCGGCCCATAGGAAGGGGGAGAGATCGTGCTTGCAGCGGCTAACAACGGGATCGATATGCGCGTAGTCCTGCGCCAGATAGCGGTCCATCCAGCCAGGTGGAAATGCCGCCACGAAGAGGTGCCGCCTCTGCGCCTTGGCTTTGTGCTCATGGGGCGCGGGCAGGCTCGCCGTAATCATCGAGGTCAGGCCGTAGCGGCCAGTGAAGCTCGTCAACCCGTCGCAGATGTCCTGTGCCGTGACTGCCCGGGTGAGCTTACCGATCACGTCGTAGGTTTGATCCAACGAGAGCGCCATCGCCACTCCGGAAGCCGGTTGACACCGTTCGCGCCCACGCAAGCTTGAGCTTACTTTTACCTTTTATGTCCCGCCTTTGCAATGTGGCGCCTCCAGGTACGGGAGTCTGGAGCGCCGAAGGCCCGCCGGCCCCCGCGTTTACTGCGGTTTCGACCAAAACGCCGAGAGCTTTTTGAGCCTGGAATCGCTTGGCGCCTTGGCGGGCTCCTCCTTTTGAAACACCTCCGGCGGAATGAACCCGTTTGGCAATAACGGCACCGCCGCTTCAAGGAATGCGATAAGCTCGCCGCTCATATTGTCCGGCTCGAACCGCAGCGGGCTGTGGCACGCGTGAGCGGCCCAGGCAAGCTCCATCACAAAGCGGTTGAAGGTGTCGATGTGAGGCAGCTTTGGGTCGCCGCCGTTTTTCCATGGAGCAAGGTTGCCGCCTTTCTGCCTCGGCCACGTCTCGGTGGCAGCAGCCGCTTCGATCCTGCCCGCGGCCCAACTCAGTTGAGCAATCTTTGGACCGGCCTGCCCGTAACCGCCCACGTTAACGAGATCCTCGATCTGGTTGCGCACGGCCTCTTGCGGATCGGCTTCGCTGAATTGGTCCAGCCGCAGAGCATATAGGCCCAGCGTTGCCCGTGCCTGCGGGCTCAGCTTGTCGATATCTTCCTTGAGCTTGCGCGCGGATTTTGCGACGCGGTCGAGTTCCTTCGCAGCCGTGTCCATCTCCACAGACCGCACCGCGATCCGGTGCCAGCGCTGCGCTTTCGCGAAAAGGTCGGTGATCGAATTGGCGAACGTCGGCCGGTAGTGTGCCGGGACCTGCGACAGATCGCAAAGCCGCTCCAGGCCGGCGGGAGGGAGCTTGTAACGAAAGACGTCCCGAACCGGCTCGAACACACTGGCCGCCGGTCCCCTGTCTAGTTCGTTGCCATTATTCATGTAGCCGCTGCCTGATCGCTGGACTGTTTTCCCTGTAAGAACATGGCCGGTAATACTCTCCCTGAAATCCCCTGAAACAGCACGCTTGCCGGGTATTCATGCCCCTGTCCCCGGTCGAGCGGCTGGTCACTACGAAACTGCGCCGCAGCCATTTATGCCGCCATACGCTAACCGCATGGCAAGATTGGGCCAATCCAACGCCTATTTTTGTCAAGTGCTAATGCGCAATGCGGGGCGGTCTGTCAACGGCCCGGCGAACCGGCCGCCGTGCGGAACCGGGCTGCGTCACTCGCGACGGCGATCCTGTGTCTATGTGGCAGCACCTCGCGGTGCGGAGCGCACCAGCGGCCGTTCGTGCCGTTGCATTAATGGGATGGAAACTACAAATCAGCGGTAGTTTGCGGTAACGTTCGAAGGCAATTCTAGCTGGAACATTTGGAGGTCAATGCCGATGCGCTTCTTTCGCATGCTCGCAGGCCTTCTTATTTTGCTTTGCCTCATACCGCCGCTGGTGCTGGTGGCGGCGGCCCTGATCGGGCGCTGGACCGGCTGCGAGGTAGACCCCGATGCGCCGCATGTCTGCCGCTTGCTTGGCGGCGACTACGGCGACATCCTCTATTCCCTGGTTCATTTCGGAGATAACGCCGGCGCGGCGATTGTCGCGCTTGCGGCGCTGCTGGTGAGTTGGGCGCTCATCGAGATCGTGGGCTATGTTGGCCGGACCCCGGTTAAAAAGCCTGCGCGTCAAACGCCGGCCAGCTCCCGGAACCGCGAGCGCGGATCGTAAGGATGCTTGTTCGTCCACTCCTGAACGAGGCGCTCAAGCTCGCCGTCGATATTGGCGGGCAGCACGATCTTTAGCGTGATGAGCTGATCGCCATGCGCGCCGGTGCGGGTGTTCTTGATGCCCTTGCCGCGCAGGCGCAGAACCTGCCCGCTGGAGGCGCCTTTGGGCACGGCCACGGTCACGCGCCCGCCAATGGTCGGAACCTCCACGCGCGCGCCAAGCACGGCTTCGCTTAGGGAAATCGGCACTTCGAGCGTTACGTTATCGCCGTCACGATCGAACAAGGGATGCGGCATGACCTTCAGCTCTATTAAGGCGTCGCCTGGCTCCCCCCGGCCGGCCCCGGGGCCACCCTTATGCTTGAGCCTCAGCGTTTGCCCGGTTTCGACCCCGGAAGGCACTGAAATGTCGAGCGTCTCGTTGTCGGGGAATTGCACGCGCTTCTTGGTGCCGTTGACCGCTTCCAGGAAGCTGATTTCCAGGTTGTAGCGGTAGTCCATGCCGCGCATGGTGAATGCGCCGCCCGGCCCGCGCTTTCCGAAAAGATCGCCGAACAGGTCCGAGAAATCGCCGCCGCCGCCACCGCCGGTGTTGAAGCCTTCAAAGCCGCCGGTGTAAGCGCCGCGCGATCCCGCGGTGCCCGGGGCATGCTCGCGATAGTACGAGCCGGCGCGCTCGTTGCCCATCGCGTCGATCTCGCCGGCATCGTAGCGCTTGCGCTTTTCCGGATTGCCGAGCACGGCAAACGCGGCCGATACCTTTTTGAATTTCTCCTCGGATTTCGGATCGCCCTTGTTCTGATCGGGGTGCAGATCTTTGGCGAGGTTCCGATAGGAGCGGCGAATCTCGTCGTTCGTCGCGTTACGTTTGACGCCAAGAATTGCGTAGAGATCCTGATGCATGGAACCCGGGGCGATTGCGCTTATTTGCGCCGTTTATGACTCAAATCCTGCACTACAGATAGGTGTCAAGCTAAACTATCCCCACAACCTGGAGCGATTTTGCGTTCTTAGCCCAAAAGACCACCGAAAAGTGACGATTTCGGGGGATCGAGTTGAGCAGATACTTGTAAATCGGGGATAAATCCCAATTCGCGTGCCACGTTCCGCAGGCGGCGCCTCAAGGGCTCGCCGTCGAGCGCCTGCAACTGCCGGGAAATCCGCAAGACCAGCTTTCCATTCTCGTATTCAAGCCTTGTTTGCGGCAAAACTCCGGCCATCCCCGCAGAAAGCGTGTGTGCAAGCCGCACCGCCTGGCCGACGATCAGCGCGCGCTTGCGTTCCGGGCGCGGAATCAGCTCCGAAAGCTTGGGCAAAAGCTCGCCCATAAGCCGGCGTTCGTAACGGTGGTACACGCATAGCGCCAGGAAGGCGCGGCCGGGGTGATCCACGCCGACAATTGCGGACTGAGCGACGAGAACAGCACTCTGCTCGCCCCGGTAATCGGGATGGCCGCGCCAGGCCATATCCGAAAGCAGGCACGCGGCGTGCCGCAAGCGCCGCTCCTCGAAGGTTTCGACCGGGCCGGGGCTCTCGAAAAGCGCATCCGTCCAGCGTATCAGCTCTTTCGCGTGCACCTTGGACCTGGCTCTGAGCTGTGCGATGTCCTCGCAAGCGGCCAGCAACGGGTCCCTCTGGACCTCCACCTCGTTCAAGAGCCGGTACATGATGCCTTCGCGAACGCCGAACGCGGAGAAAACCACGCCGGAGGGCTGCAATTGCCGGATGATCGCGTTCAGCACCAGCGCGCCATAGGGCAGCGTTTCGTCGCGTCCGGTCGCCATGCCTACCATGCGTTTCAACGCTGCCGGCGAGCTGTTCGCATAGCGCGCCGAGACTTGCAGCGCCTTGCGCGTATCGAGTGAATAGCCGTGGATCGCGGTTAGCGGATAGGCGGTCTGCTCCATGTAGAGCTTCGCTAGCGTCCGCCAAGTGCCGCCGACCGCATAGAAAGGCTCGCCCCGCGCCTCGCTCAACCATGTGAGCGGCGCCAAGGCCTCTGCGACGATCGGGATCGCCGCCGGCTTCTCGCCCTTGGTCTTGTCCAGGAGCGCCAGCCCGCCAAGCGGAAGCGAAACGTTCTCCCGGAAAGCGCCCCCCTGGAGCCGGACCAGTTCCAGGCTGCCGCCGCCCAGATCGCCCACGATGCCGGAAGGATGCAGGAAGCCCGCCTTGATGCCGGTGGCGGCGAGCTGTGCCTCCTCGGCATTGCCGACGACCTGGATTGAAACGCCGCAGGCCTTCTCCGCACGGGCCAGGAATTCCTCCCCATCCTCCGCCCAGCGAACCGCGGCAGTCGCGAACGGATGCAGGTCGCGCTCCCTTACGCCGCATATCGATGCAAGCTTCGCGAAGCGGGCGAGCGAGGCCAGCGCAAAAGGGATGGTTTCCTCGTTAAGGCGCCGGGTGGAATTGAGGTAGCGGCCCAGCCCGCACATCGCCTTTTCCTGAAAAAGCGGCGTCGGCGAGCGCGAGAGCCCCTCGTAGACGACGAGGCGGATGGAGTTCGAGCCAATATCGATGACAGCAACAGGTTTCCGGTCCTGAAGCCTTCCCTGGGCCGAATAATCCACGGGTCACCTTAAGCGTGCGGGGCCGATGGGGCTACGAAACGGCGGGGAAAGTTTTCCTTGATGGCGCCGCCGCGTCCGGAGAGGCTTGGATTTGTCATGAAATACTCGTGTGCGCTGAACGGTTCCTCGCCGGGTTCGAGGCGGGAGCGCTCGGATGTGCCGTCGCTCAGCAATTTCCAACTCTGCAGATTGTCTTTCAGATTGGCGATCATGATCTGGTCGAGGATTTGCTCGTGGACGGTGCGGTTCGTGATGGCGATCATCGCCTCAACGCGGCGCTCCAGATTGCGGGGCATCATGTCGGCGGAGCTGATATACACGTGGGCGTCCTCGGATGGCAAGCCATGCCCCGCGCCAAAAGCGTAAATACGCGCGTGCTCCAGGAAGCGGCCGATGATGCTTTTGGCGCGGATGTTGTCCGAGAGGCCCGGAACGCCCGGCTTGAGGCAGCAAATGCCGCGTATGACAAGGTCCACCGGAACGCCCGATAGGCTCGCCTCGTAGAGCGCGTCGATCACGTCGGTGTCGACCAGGGCGTTCAGCTTCATCCAGATGGCGGCGGGGCGGCCCGCCTTCCTGTGCCCGATCTCGGCCTCGATTTCCTCCAGGATGCGCGCCTTGATGCCGTGCGGCGAGATGAAGGTGCGCTCCAGGTCGTTTGGACGGCTATAGGTGGTGACGTAGTTGAAGATCTTGGTCAGGTCGCGCCCTACGGCCGGGTCCGCGGTAAAATAGGAAAGATCGGTATAAACCCGCGCCGTCGCCGGGTGATAATTCCCGGTTCCGATGTGGCTATAGGTCCGAAGCTCGCCGTCCTCCTTGCGGACCACCTGGCCTAGCTTGGCATGCGTTTTCAGATCGAGCTGTGTCAGGCCGTAAACCACGTGCACGCCGCATGCTTCGAGCTGCTTGGCCCATTCGAGATTGGCCAGCTCGTCGAAGCGCGCCATCACCTCGATCATGACGGTGACGCTCTTGCCGGCCTCCCGCGCCTGCCGCAGCGCTTCGACGATGGGCGACTTTCGCGAGGTGCGGTACAGCGTCCATTTGATGGCGACCACATCCGGGTCCGCGGCCGCCTGCCGGATATATTGCAGGACGATGTCGAAGGATTCGTAGGGGTGGTGAACCACGATGTCCTTCGTCGAGATGGCCGCGAAACAATCGTTGCCAGATTCCGCGATGCGCTCGGGGATGCGGCTTTCGAACGGCGTGTAGCACAGGTCTGGCCGGTCCTTGACGATGAGCTGGGAGATATCGGCAAGCGCGAACAGTCCGTCCACAATCACCACTTCGTCGCGTTCAATGCCCATTTCCTCGATTACGAGCTGCTGGGCACTTCCGGGCAACGACGCGCTGATCTCAAGGCGGATCACCTCGCCAAGCTGCCGCTGCACGAGCGCCCGGCGCAGCACCTTTTGCAGGTCCTCGCTCTTTTCCTGGAATTCGATTTCACTATTGCGCAGGACGCGGAAGAGACCGGATTCCTTGACATTGAAGCCCGGCAGCAGGGTGCCCGCGAACAGCGCTATGACGGTCTCGATGGTAACGAAGCGCACCTCGGTCTTCTTGGCGGTCCGGCCGCCGCGCGGGGGCAACCGGATGAAGCGGTCGAGCCCGTTCGGGACGGCTACGAAGGCGAACATCGAGCGCGGCTCGCCTTCGTCGTGGCGGTCGCATTCGAGCACGACCACAAGCTCCTGGCTCTGGATATGCGGGAACGGATGTGCTGCATCGACCGCGACGGCGACCAGGGCGGAAAAAATCTGGCGCATGAAATAGCTTCGCAGCCATTCCTTGTCGGCCTCAGTGAGCATGGCGGGCGTCAGGAGCGAGAACGCTTCCTTCGCTAGCTCGCTCCGAAGCTCGGTCCAGCGCGCGTGCTGGCGGGCGCAGAGCTGCGCCACCGCCTCGTTTATTTGCTTGACCTGCTCGCCGGGCGTCAGGCCATCCGGGGACGGTTCCGTGATGCCCGTCGCCGCCTGCTCGTGGAGCCCCGCTACGCGGACGCGGTAGAATTCGTCGAGGTTCGATCCCGAAATGGCCAGGAAGCGGACGCGCTCCAGAAGCGGGTTGCGCCCGTTGCCGGATTCCTCCAGCACGCGCTTATTGAATTCGAGCCATGACAGCTCGCGGTTGAAAAAGCGTGCAGCACCGAATGCCTCGATCCTGTCCCGGTAGCTGGGGGCAGACTTGACCTTGGCGAGACCCATCATTTTCCTCCGGTGGATGACAGCGCGCTGCGAGCCGCACCTTGACGTATTTCATGCTGACCGTTCAGGTGCTTAACCGTCATCGCGAGGCCGCTTTTGCGGCCGTGGCGATCCAGAATTAGCATCTCGCTTATCGCCCTCTGGATTGCTTCGGGGCTAAGGCCCCTCGCAATGACGGAGAGCC
Organism: uncultured Alphaproteobacteria bacterium; assembly: GCA_963760455.1. Classification (GTDB taxonomy): domain Bacteria; phylum Pseudomonadota; class Alphaproteobacteria; order Rhizobiales; family Rhodomicrobiaceae; genus Rhodomicrobium. Next base: position 18,537 of record CAVXDM010000010.1, on the reverse strand, counting down.
TTCGAACCATGCAACCTGATTTCACATCAATCAGCATGTACCGCAATCGTTGTCATCGTTACTGCTGCCGTTTTCTTCCGCTTCGCTGGCGCGCAGCTCCTTGAACACCTTCGCGGCGAATGCGCGGGTGATCTTACGGCGCTCAGCCAGCGCGAGCCTGTCTATATGCGCCGTGACTTGCTGCGCCGCGGCCATGGATCGCTCCATCCTCGCTATAAGATAGGAGATGACGTCGGGCGCAACCTCGATTTGCCGGTCGCTGAAATGTTTTACCAGGAGCGCGGCCAGATGCTCCTCATCGGGCTGCTGGATTTCCATCGCGGGATAGGATCTGACCCGCGAGCGCAGGTCCGGAAGGGTGAGGCTCCATTGGCCGGGTGCGGCCTGCGCGGTGAGCAGGATGGAGGAGCCATGCTCGCGGGCAAGGTTCAGATGATGGAAGAGGGCGGTTTCGTCGAAACTTGCCGTGCCGATGTCCTCGACGATCAGGGGCTGATAGGGCTCGGACCAGAGGTGCGCGGCAAGGTCTGGCGCTTCGACGAAACGGGCCTTCGAGCGGATCTGCCAGATCTTGGCGAGGTGGGTCTTGCCGGATTGCGGGGGGCCGAACACGACCGCGGCCGGAGACTGCCAATCCGGCCATTGGGTAATGAGTGCCAGCGCGCGCTCGTTCTGCGCGGTTATCAGGAAGTCGGCCTCGTCCCAGCTCGGAACATGCGGCAGGTCGAAAACGAGCTGAGCCCCTTTCATGCAAGATCCATCTGAATTCGCATGGCTGCCGCAAAGTCCCCCCTCACCCCAGCCCTCTCCCCGCAAGCTCGCCTTGGCGAGCTTGCCGCTCGAAGTGTCCGCATCCGCAAGCGGATGCGGATGGGAGAGGGAGTCCCGCCGCAGCCGTTGAGAAGGCGTCCCTTCTCCCAGCCGTATCCGCTTGCGGATACGGCCACGCTGCGATGCAAGCTCGCCAAGGCGAGCTTGCTGGGAGAAGGACAGGATGAGGGGGGACTTTGCGGCAGCGATGCGAATTTAATATCACGCAAAATTATCCCCGCGCCGCCGTGGCGTTGCCGGCCCTTTGCCCATCGTCGCCTTCATTATGCAGGGCGCTATCATAATACCTGCGGACCGCGTACCGAACAAGTACCCCGATGGCGGCGGCGAGCGGCACCGAAATAATCAGGCCGAGGAAGCCCAGGACGTAGCCGGACGCCACCAAGGCGAACAGCAGCCAGACCGGATGCAGGCCTACCTTGTTGCCGACGATATTTGGGGTCAGCACATTGCCTTCGATGACCTGGCCGAAGACGAAAACGCCGCAGACCGCCGCAACCATCGTGTAATCCGGCCAGAACTGCGCCAGCGCCACGCCGCCCGATACCAGGAATCCGCCCGTCGAGCCGAGATAGGGCACGAAGCTGAACATCCCCGCCACAAGCCCGATCAGGAGTCCGTAGTTCAGGCCGATCAGGCCGAGGCTCACCATGTAGAAGGCCGATACGATCAAGAGCACGATCAGCGTGCCTCGGAGATAGGCCGAAATCGTGGTGTCGATTTCGCGCGCCACCTCGATAATCGCGGGCGCCTGCTGCCGCGGGAGGAAATCCCGGACGCTCGCAATCATCTTGTCCCAATCGCGCAGCAGGAAGAAGGTAATCACCGGCGTCAGGAACAGGAGCGCGATGGAATTGAAGAGGTCAACGCCGCTCTTGAGCAGGCCCTGCGCTTGCGAGACCAGCCACGGCATTATGTGCTGCCGGAGTTGCTCGACGGCGGCCGGCTCGCCAGGCTTTTGCGGCTCCGTGATCTGCTGCAGGTAGTGCCCGTAGTGCTGTGTGACGTAGTGGTGAGCGCGCTCGTACAGCGCGGGCAAGTTTTCGATAAGCTGGCCGAACTGGCTGGCAAGGGGCGGCACGATCAATGCGGTAAAGGCGGCCAGCGCCAGGATCGAGAGTGCGACCATGACGAGCGCCGATGCGCTGCGGGGAATGCCCGCCCGGTGTAAGCCGTCAACCATCGGATTAAGCAGATAGGCGAGCACGAAACCCGCCGCGAACGGCAGGAGGATGCCCGCGAACAGCGCGAGCGAGATCAACACCAGGGCGGCCATGATCGCCCAGAAGGTGGCGGCGGGCGAGAGCCCGAAGGTGCTGCCGTTCATAGCTGGGCGTCTCCGCCCGCACCGATCCGCGCAGCCCTGCCGCGCTCAAGCCCCACGTCCGCCAGTCCCCTCACGACACGCCCCCCTATCCCTGTTTCTTGCGCTGCCCTATGCCGGTCTGGCTTTCCGCCTGGTCCAGCTCCGCGCTATATCCGCCACATCCCACGCCATGCTGGTAATTCTCGCCGAGGCCCGAGCGCTTTCTCTTCCAGCCGCCAGGATGCTTGTCATCGCCTTCGGCGATCTCATGCCCCTTCGGCTGAACCTCATCCCTTTGTCCGCTCCCCATGGACGTGTCTCTCAATTCCGAAACAACTAAGGCGGCCCCATGGCAGAGCCCGCCTTACCACAGAAAAGAGTGCAATCGCGGCTACGCAGACATTCCTTGGCAGGCCAACGAATGCCTACTTCGAGTCCTCTGACGCCGAGTTTTTTCGCAAAACCGGGAAGCCCACTTTTGCGAACTCAGCTCAGGCGGCCTTGCGGTTTACGCTGCTCATCGCGATCTTATTCAGCAGTTCGTCCGTCTGCTTCTCTTCCGACAGGGTTTCATCGAGGAGCTTGGCCGCTTCCTTCATGCCGAGTTGCTCGGCCCACGAGCGCAGGGTGCCGTAGCGGGCAATCTCGTAATGCTCGACGGCCTGGGCGGCGGCTATCAGGCCCGCGTCCATCACATCGCCGCTTGCGGCCTCGGTCATCACTTCCTTGCCTTCCTCGATGAGACCTTCGACAGCTTCGCATGTTTTGCCGCGCGCGCTCTTATTCATAAGCTCGAAGATGCGCTGCAGACGCTCTACTTGCCCTTCGGTCTGATCGTGATGGTTTTGGAAGGCTTGCTTTAGCTCAGGGGTGGTCGCGCTCTTGGCCATTTTGGGAAGAGCTCTCAGGATTTGCTTTTCCCCGTGATAGATATCTTGAAGGTGGGTCAGGAATAGTTCCTGGAGTGTGCTCACTGACGGCATTGTCGATCCTCGCTGGAGCGTTTTCTTTTTGAAGACGGTCTCTTGCGAAAGGTTCCGGGCGCGCGAGCAAAAGAAGTGAGGGCGGAACGCGCCGCCCTCCTGCGGTCGACACTGGCGATTCGAGCTACTTGCTTGAGTTCTTCGCGCGGGTGAACGTCGGAGCCGAACGCAGGTCCTGATCGGTCATGTTTAGTGTGATGCGGTTAGGGGTGATGTTGCCGTTCTTTTCGACATAGTTGTAGTCGATGGCCACGTTCTTCTCGCCGAGGCCCAGGAACCCGCCGACGCCGATCACCAAGGCCTGTATCTTTCCGTCAGGGCCGACCAAAACGTCATTCAAATCGCCGATGGACTTTCCCTGCGCATTGTAAACGCTCTTGTTCCATAGATTTCCAACACGCCATTGGTTCGGCGCTTCGTTGGTCATGAACTTCTCCGCGCCGGCCGGAGCAGGTGCGTTCATCGCGGGCTGGTTCGCAGCTTGGCGGCGCGGCGTTCGTGCCTGGAGTCTGCTGAGCTAGCGCTGGGGATGCTACCAAGAGGGCAAGAGCCGCCGCGGCTAAGTATTTCATTGCATTCCTCCGAAGTTAAATGCAGTTACCCGCAACTAAACCGCAACAGAGCGCAATGTTCCGGCTTGAGCATCGGAACTCTGCCGGAATGGTTGCGTTGCGGTCAAAAGCGAAAATATCCGGAGGTATGAAAAATGAGGGGTATACTGCTTTGGGCAATCGGCATCCCTATACCGGTCATCATCCTGCTATATCTGTTTCACGTGCTTTAGCCAGGACTTGACTGCGGCAATGCTAGTGGCCGTCATTGCGAGTTTCGCACCGGATGAAACTGCGAAGCCCCCCTCACCCCAGCCCTCTCCCAGCAAGCTCGCCTTGGCAAGCTTGCAACTTCCGAAGGGCCGGCCGGTCCAGCCGGTGTGAAACTCGCGATGATGGGGTGGCCCCTGCTTCGTCTAGCCGGCGCTAGAGCGTGCCTGTCCGCCGGGCGCGGTAAAGTGCTGCGCCACCTAGCCCAGCGAGCCCGAGGGAGAGGAAAACCAGATAGCCCGCCAGCGAGATGCCGAAAATGCGCAGCGCCGCCACGTCGCAGCGCACGGCCGTATTGTGCCGGAGCTTCTGCGCGAGCGAGCCGCTAGCCTGCACGCCGGGACCGTTGCCGGTGCAAGCGTCGGGACCAGCCCAGAAATGCCATTCGACGCCGGCGTGATAGGCGCTAAGGCCTGCGTCGTAGATCAGCGCGGCGCAGATGGCGGCCAAGATCAGCGCGGCGGCCTTGGGCGCCCGGTCCGCGAGCATGGCCGCGAGCAGCCCGGCCGGAACTGCGAAGTAATACGGGTTGCGCTCTGCATAGCACAGCTCGCACGGCTCGAAGCCCATGAGCTGGAAGGTCCAGGCGCTGGCCAGCGAGGCAAGGCCCACGCCCGCGATAAGAAACGCCGCGTTTCCGACGGTTAGAAGCTCAAGCCAGCGCGCGCGCGTTTGTGGAAGTTTATGCAACATACTTTACGATCACAAAGCCCGAAATAACGATCGCCAGGAAGCCCAGCATGACGGTCTCAAGGCGCTTCTCCATGAAATCGCGGATCGGCTCCCCGTAATAGGCCAGCACGCCGGCAAACACCATAAATCTTATGCCGCGCGTGATGATCGACAAGAGCACGAACAGGCCGAAATTGAAGCCCGAGAAGCCGCTGGCGATGGTGACAAGCTTGTAGGGGATCGGCGTCAGCCCCTTGAGCAGGATGATCCAAACCCCCCAATCGGCGTAGGTCTGGCGGAAGCTCTCCACGCCGGTGCCGTAGCCGTAGAGGTTGATAATCCACTTGCCGACGCTTTCATAGAGCAGCGAGCCGATGCCGTAGCCAACGATGCCGCCAGCGACCGACGCCGCCGTACACCACGCCGCCAGCACCAGCGCGCGCTTCCGCTGCGCCAGCACCATCGGGATCAGCAGAATGTCCGGCGGCAGCGGGAAGAACGAGCTTTCCGCGAACGACACCGCGATCAGCACGAAAAGTGCATGCGGGCTTTCGGCGCGGGCCAAAGTCCAGGCATAGAGGCGCCGGAGCATGGGGGTTCCTTCTTGCAATTTCCGCGGCCGTGATAGCCCGGACGGCCGCGAATGTCCATGCGTCCTGTCGGGCATCCGCCGGGGTGGTTAGCGCACAGGCGCGGCGCGGACATTCGAAAGCCCGGCCGGCACCGAAAGGCGCATCCCTACGAGTTTCACTCCAATGCCGGTACGGTATTAATCCTTGCGCAACATGACGTAAGCTTCGCCACCGTCCCGGTCATGCTTAAAAATGAATTTTTTGCCGCCAACGGCAGCGATAAACGGGGTTGACGTCAGTTTCGCGATCGCTGGCGATTTCGTGGCGCTGCTTACAGCGTTCATAAACTGTGTATGGACGGCTGGGCCGGGCCGTGTTTTGGAGGTAATCGCGCATTCCTTGCCCGGTTGGATTTGAATGGATATGGACTGATCCTTCGTCATGCCCACCTTTTCCTTCCCGAGGGGTATCCAAGTCTCAACGCCATATTTCTTCGCGAGCTGAGCGGCGTTGGCGAAAGAAGGAGCGGAAGCCAGGCAGACCTCCTTGAAGGCTTTGATACCGACATCGTTTGCGCTGTCATCCGTAGCCGATGCGGGAGAAACACCTATTCCGCAAAGTAGCAGTTCGAGCAAAATGACCGCTTTGGCAGTTAGACGGACTGGACTATTACTAAAACTGCAAGTCACCGATCAGTGCTCCCTCTTAAGTTTCTATTAACGTATTCGTATTGAGTGATGGTTTACGTCGAGACGATGGCGGAACCGGCCCAATTATACCAACGGCCATAAGTCTTGACCGCTCTCCGTCATTGCGACGGCGAGCGCAGCGCGGCCGGAAGCAATCCAGACTCAAGTTTCAGATGTTGCTATGGATCGCCACGGCGGCTTCGCCGCCTCGCGACGGCAGGGAGCATACCGGAACGGTCAAGACGATGGCAAAAGCGGCCCAATTAGAGCGCGGAGTCTTTCAATGCGCGGGCCAAGAATAGAGCCGCAAAGCGCGGTCGCGCGGCCGCTCGAACGTATATAGCAGAATCTCGCTGGCCGGCGGCGCCATCGCCAGGCAGCACGCTGCCGGGTGCGATCAAGGTTACGGCGGTCAAGGTGAAAAGCCGGGCTTGGCTTAGGCGCACAGGCCCCCGCCAGTCCGGGGGGAAGGCGGGGGCGTTTGGACGGCAAGATGGGAAGAACCGCCAACGTCATAATGGCATGCCCCGGCTGACAAATCGCTGACCGCAAAAAAAGAGCCGCGGACCGTATGGGGCTCGGCGGCTCAGGGGGGAGGATTAAGAGACTCTACCTTACACGTTCAGCTAAACTTAATCACTCATTAATTTGAACTGATGCGCAATACGTCTGATTTTTTTGTGATCGCCGTCGTCGCGGGCATGCCGGAGGCGTTATCCCGGAGCGTCCCGAGGGCGCGCCTGCGAAGCATCGACGCCGCGCGGGGAAAGCCGGTTTTCCTGGTAGGAGCGGGACCTCGTTAACCTCCGGATGGTAAACGCGCGCCATTTTCGATTTCCACGGCAGCAAAGAACGCGGATTCTTGCTATTTTGGCCGCAAATCTGCGCTTCAAAAACCCCGTTAATATTAGAATCTTGCGCGCGTTAAGTATAATGTGCAACCCATACTTGCGCAATCGTCTTTCGCTACCCGGCGCGTCATCTTGGTACGGAACTAATATACTGTTCCATATCAGCGCATTGGCGGTATTTACTCATTTAAAAGGAGCATTCGCCTATAATTGTACCAATCGAAGAAAGCGGTGCCGGCATGCATTATACTTATATAGAAACATCCCCAAAGCGGCCGGCCGCGCCCATTAGAGCAGTGTGTGCGAAAAGCGGCGCGCTTGCCGCTAACCTGATTGTCATGTGCCGGCGTGACCGGGCCATGACTGTCGCGAGCCGCCGGCCGCCGCCTTACAGCCCCTGCGCGCGGGCATAGGCCTCGGCGTAACCGCAGTAGTGCCCGATAATGGTCTGCATCACCCCGCGCTTGGCATCGTCGAGCCGCGACAGCGGGCGCGCGGGCCGGCCGCCCCAGAGCCAGCCGCTTTCGAGCGTCTGGCCGGGCTGCGTCACCGCGCCGGCGGCCAGCATTACCTCGTCCTCGATAATGGTGCCGGCGGCTACCACGGCGCCGATGCCGATCAGCGCGCGCTCGCCGATCTGGCAGGACGCCAGCCGCACATTGTGGCCAAGCGTCGTATCCCGGCCGATGACCGTGTCGCCCGCCTCGCAAGCGATGCGCGTATTGTCCTGGATGTTGCTGCGCTCGCCGATGACGATGCGGAAGGCGCCGGCATCGAAATCGCAGCCGAAGAACACACTCGCCCGGTCCTGCAACTCGATCAGCCCGGACAGCCGCGCCGTTCTGGCGATGAACGCCGCCTCGGGCGCCACGACATTCGCGGCCTTGGGCGCGGCAAACGCACTGGCCGGGGCTTGCCGCAAGCCCTGGGCGCGGGCCTCGCGTTCCTCCGGCGTCAGCACGCGGACGGGTTTCGCCGGAGTGCCCGCATATATGAAGCCACCCGCGAGCTTCGACTTGGGGAACACAGTGGCATCCGCCTCGATCACCGCGCCATCCTCCAGCACGGAACCATCGAGAATCACCGCATTGTCCCCGATCGCGCAATCGCTGCCCACCGTGCAGGCATGCACCACCGCGTTGGCCCCCACGGTCACGCGGTCTCCGATGACGGTTGGATACAGGTCCTGCGCGATGTGCACGGTGCTCGTCTCGCCGATGAAGAAATCGCTGCCGATGCGGACGAAATGGCCGTCGCCCCGGATCGTAGCACCGCCCGCTATCGTGGCGTTCGCGCCCATCTCGACCTTGCCGAGCACGCTCGCGCGGGGACCAAGAAAGCGCACGCCTTCGCCGAAGCGCGGCTCGACGCCGTCGAAGGGCAAGAGAAGAGGTGCAATGGAGGGGGCTTCGGCTGACATGGCTCGGTCTCCGTTCGCTGCGCCGGCAGAGCTTCGCCCTTTCCGCCGCTGGCATCAAGTCCCCCGAAGCGTCACCCACGCCAAAAGGCCCGCGATTTTGCAATCGCGAGCCCTTGTCCCCTGGGGGTAGGGAATTTGGAAGCTGGTTACTTAACTGGAGCCGGCTCCGGCGGCATGGCTGACGCGCATATTCCTTGGTGCACGTATCGGTGAAGCGCACGGAGCCGTCCTCCAGGTAGTCCTTGGTCAGACACGTGCAGACCGGCGCCGGCCGGCTTGCCGCATAGGTGGCTACACCTACGCCAACCGCCACCGGAACGCCCACGGCCCAGTACGAGCCATGCCGCCAATGGAAATGATGGTGGTGGTGAGGCCCCGGGTGCGGGCAAATGACCAACATAGTGATGTTTGAAGGGCTTGACGGTCCTGTAGAATTTGGGACCGCCAAAATGGTGGCCGGCGGCGGCATGGAAATGCGGTCCTCCGTGACCGCCGGCGGATACCGATGTCATTGCTGCAGAGGAGAGCACAACAGCCGATGCAAGAGCAGTAACGGACAGAAGCTTCAACATGGTAGCCTCCTTCAAGACTTGCTGTGGGCGAGGAGGACCGGAATGGGGGGCCATCCCGTCTCCTTTATGGGCACGTTCTGTTCGGTATCTATTTGTCGGAGGGGCCAAGAGAGAGGTTCATGCGGCATGAAAAAAAAATGCCGCCGGCTGGAATGGGCAGGCAGGAGGACCATGAGCTGGAACGTTGAACCTAAATCCGGCGGTTGAGCCTGGACTGACTGAGAAAATGCGAGCCGGAATATCGTGCCTTGGGCGCTTTATCCACGCACCCAGCGGGTGAGGCACAGGCTGTCATGGCCGGGCCTGGACTCGGCCATCCCGCTGCAAGGAACAGCTAGCGTTTTCAATTGGCTGGATGGCCGGATCGCGTCAGGTCAAGTCTGGCCATGACAACGGCGGGTGTCCCGCGGCAGCAAACGCGAATTTAGGTTGAACAGTTCCGGAAGAGGCCCAGCTAGATAGCCGCGCCCATGCTGGCGGAGGATTGGCTCGGGATTCGGGCTCGCGGCCCGGCGGCTCGCCCGCCGCTTCGGTTTCGAAGAAAGTGAGTAGCTATGGCCGCCAGCGCTATTGCGGCAGCGAGGTCTCGACGAACGCCACCGCGGCTTGCGGGTTCACAACGCCCGCGCCCGCCTCTTCCTTTCCGGCGCCCGGTACGGCGGCGGCGGTGTTCTGCAACGCCGCGCGGATTTCCTCGGGGCCGGCCTTGGGGCGCATTTCGAGAAGGGCGGCAACCACCCCGCTAACCTCAGCGGCGGCGAAAGAGGTTCCCGATTCCATGCCATAGGTATTGTTGACATGCGCTGCGAGCACATCCACGCCGCGCGCAGATACGGAAATGTATTTCCCCCGGTTCGCGGCGCTATAAATCTCCAGTTTCCCATCCGTCGCCGTGACCGCAATCACCTCGGGATAGGCCGCGGGGTAAAGCGGCGGAGAGGCGGGACCCGCATTCCCGGCCGCGGCAATCAGGCCGATATTTTGCCGGTACGCGGCGGCTACCACCCGCTCGATCAACGGGTCGGCCGGGCCAGCAAAGCTCAAATTCATCACCTGCGCGCCGCTTTTGGCCGCCCAATCCATGGACAGCGCGATTTCCCGGCTTGTGGCAACGACCTCGTTTTCCTCGGCAGTGAAGCTGAAGGCTTGGGCGGACAAGAGCGCGGCACGTTCTGCCGTGCCATGAAGCTTGCCATGCCCCGCGATGAGGCTGGCTACCGCGGTGCCGTGATTTTCCGGCTTGCAACTGCCGGATGCCGTTTCCACCGCATTGAAGGAGTAAGCGATCGACCCTTGCAGCTCGTCGTGATTGCCCTCGACGCAAGTGTCGATGATTGCGAGTTTCACCCCTGCGCCCGTCGGCAGCAGTTTCCCGGGCGGCGGCGTAAGGGCCGCGCCATTCCCGGGAGATACCTGTTTTTTTTCGGGCGGTCCTTCCACAGGCGTATAGATATAGTTCGGCTGGGCGGTCAGCACGCGGTTGTCTCGCAGGAGGGAGGCAAGCACTTCACGCAGGTCGCCGCTGGGGCCGAGAGTCAGATGCCATACCCGCACGCTGGCGAGGTCCACGGTGCCGACCTCGGCGATTTGAGCCCCATAGTCGCGCGCCAGGGCTTCCTTCACCGCATCGGACGTGCCGCCGCTTACCTCGACCAAGAGTTCACGCGGCCGGTGGCGCTTGCTATCGAGAAGCGCTGCGGCGACCTGTGCTGGGTCCTGTCCTGGAGCGCCGGTGTAGCGCACGGCAATTGGAGGCCGTGACGCGCCGCCCGCTCCCACGATCGCGAATGCCGTGGCCGCCGCGATTGCACCGGGGACAAAAGCCAAGTTCGAGGGCCTGCCATCAGGCTGCGGTCCAGGTTGGTGGAGCGTGGCGTTGCAGGATTAGTGGTGGAGGGCTTTGGAGGGCCGCCCGTCGCATTGGTGCGGCCAGTTCCCTTTGGTGTTTTGGGCACTGCGTTCAAAATGCCCTTGGAAACCGGTCCGGGTCTCTTGCCAATGCCGGGGAGCCGGCCGCGCGGCATGCGTCCAATAGCACCGCCGGGAAGGCGGAACATGGCCTGCGCGGCGGACGAATGAGGGCTGGGCGGAGCCATTCCGGACACGACCGCCGCTTGTGCGCCATCCTGCCCTGTGCTTGCGAGCAAAGTCAGAATCGCCGCCGCTATCCAGCCGCACTTAGGTCTTCGCGTCATGGGGTTCGAGCCTTCAGCGGATTCAAACATCACTTCTCAGGCAAGATCAGTGTAACCAAGCCGGACGCCTGCAGCTTTGCGTAAGCTTGGTCCTTCGCTGGCACATTATCATTCCGCAGGCCAAGGCGGTAGAGGTTATCCGTATTCGGCCCTTCGATAATGAGCGTGCCGCTTTCGCCGAGCGCCTTGTTTATCTCGGCAACGGTGGCGGTGTCCTTGAACGCTACGATGAAGGCTGAATGCTTCATCTCCGCTTTCGGGCCGGATGCGGCGTGGAACTTAGCCGGGGTGCTTTCGTTGCCCGACAGGTAGGCAATCGCGCCCGCTTCGACCACGCAGATCGCCACCGCGGCGGCTGCGGCCGCCTGCCATTGCGGCGCCGAAAGCCCGGCGAAGAAGCTTGAGACTGCGTCCTTGAGATGGGCGATCCGCTCCGCGAGCCATGGATGCGAGCGCGCCTGCCTGTCCAATTCCACCGACTTTTCGATGCGCGCCCACAGGGCCGAGGGTGGAGCGCCCGCCGCTTCGTTGAGCAAGGCAATCGCTTCCGCCTCGCGCTTGGCGTCTTCGATCAGTTTCGCGAACTCTTTGTCATGATAAGCGCGCTCCTCGACCAGGCGCACCTCGGACTCTTCGAGCTTCCCGGCGACATACCACGGCACGAGGAGTTCTACCTCGTCCATGCCGTCATCATTTTCCATAGCTGAAGGCATCTGTCTGATCTCCGGCGGCTAGAAGCATCTCCTTGAGCTTTTTCCGGGCATAGAACATACGCGTCTTGACCGTGTTCTCAGGGATGCCAAGGATCTCGCCGGCCTCTTTCACGGACTTCTCGTGATAATAGACAAGGTCGATGATTTCCTGGTGTTCCGCCGACAGCTTTGTCAAACAATCCCGCATGTAGGTTCCCGTACTGGAGTCGATCGCAGTCATTTCCGGTGTCGGTTCGGTGCGCGCCGGCAGGTCGTGCTCGGTAAAGCTCCTTTGTTTGCGCCTCGCATCCAAAGCCTTGTACCTTGCAATAGACAAAATCCAGGTTGCTACCGAAGACCGGGCCTCGAAGCGGCTTGCGCCCCTCCAGACCTCCAAGAAAACATCGTGCGCAAGATCCTCCGCGGCAGCTCTGTTTGCCGTAAGCCTGAAGAGAAACTTAAACGTCCTATCGCTGTGCCGGGTATAAAGCGTTTCAAGAGCGCGCTTGTCGCCGTCAGCGATCCGTTTAACAACCTCCAGATCGGAAAGGCCTTCCGCCATCTGTTCCTTCCGATGATGTAGTCGGGTTGCGGGCAAGCAAGGTTCACACAATTTGATACGCTTGCCAGAAAAATGCGCAAGCGAAGGCGTCTCGTTCCGCCATTGTGATGGGCAACGATGAAACGCGGGTAAATTGGGCTATCAAGGGTTTGCTAGGCGGATAAGGCGATCCGGGGACCCAATTGTGGAAGGTTTAGGGCGAGGCTGCCGCAGAGCCGCCGCGAAGTGCCCGCGAGGTGGCTTTGAGCCCGGCTAATGGGGAAGGGAACCGCTTGCCGCGCCTATCGATTCGCGGCCAGCGTGCCGCTAAAACAGCTTCATGCCCGGAGGCAGCGGCAGGCCGCCGGTGAGCGTCCGCATCTTATCGGCCATGGCCTGCTCTACCTTTTGCTTCGCGTCGTTATGGGCGGCGACGATAAGATCCTCCAGGATCTCCGCCTCGCCGGGCTTCATCAAGCTCTCGTCGATGGACATCCGCGCCATGGCGCCCTTCCCGTTCAGAACAACCCTGACGAGCCCGCCGCCCGACACGCCCTCGACCTGCATCGTCTCCAACTCGGACTGCAGTTCGGCGACCTTGGCCTGAAGCTCTTGGGCCTGCTTCATCATGTTCATGATATTCTTCATGACGCTCTCCTTGTTCTGGTCGTCATTGCGAGCCCCGGCTCGGGGGCCACGAAGCAATCCAGGGCTCGGTCACTGACGCTACTATGGATCGCCACGGAGGCAAAGCCGCCTCGCTATGACGGCGGCATTCGATTGGCGCATAGGCTAATCCAGCTTGCGCACGCCTTTGATTTCCGCACCGGGAAAGTGGTGCATCACACTCTTAACGACCGGATGCTTGCGGATGTCTTCGACCGCCTGGGCGTTTTCGGCGCGGCGGCGGGCACCCAATGGCTCAAGTCCCCGCTGTTCCGAAAGCGAGACGATCCAGCGCTCGCCGGTCCAAGCCTGCATCTTGCGGGATAGCTCCTGCGCAATATTCTGCGGCGCGCCGTCAAGCGTATGCAACTCGATAAAGCCGGGGCCGAACTTGACAAGCTCCACCTTCTCTTCGAGCGCGCTCTTGAGCTTGATGTCGCGGACCTCGCCCGCGTAGGCCGCCACATCTTCGAACGAGCCGAATTGCGGCGTGCTGGGCTTTGCGGCTGGCGCAGGCGCTTCGCTTTGCGCCTGAACCGGGGGCGGAGCGGCGGCGGCCGGGCCGGTGCTGCGGCGTGGAGCACCGCCGTTCGAAGCAGGCTTGCTCGCAAACTCCCCAATGATTTCGGCCGGCGATGGCAACTGCGCCGTGTAGCACATGCGGATGACGAGCATTTCGGCAGCGGCGAACGGCCTCGGCGCCCGCGACGCTTCGTCGAGCCCCTTGAGCAGCATCTGCCAGGCGATGGCGAACCGGGGAACGGGGATCGCACCGGATAGCTTATCCGCGCGCGCCTTGTCCGCGGTCGAGAAATCGGGCGGATAGATGCCCGGCACGGCCTTGAGGCGGCTCAACGCGTGTACGGCATCGGCGGCGTCGGTCAGGATCATGAGCGGGTCGCTGCCGGTGTCGTGCAGCGTATTCAGGGAGGCAAGTGCCGCCGGCGCGTCGCCTTCGAAGATGCGTTCGAGCAGGTCGAATATCGCGCCGCGCCCCGAAAGGCCCAGCATTTCCAAGACGCCCGCCGGGGTCAGATGGCCCTGGCCGAGCGTCAGCGCCTGATCGAGCAGGGATAAACCGTCGCGAACCGAGCCCTCGGCGGCGCGTGCGATCAGCGCCAGCGCGCCCTCATCGGCGGTGTGGCCCTCCTTGCCAAGGATGCCGGCGAAATGGCGCTCAAGCAGGCTCGCATCGACGCGGCGCAGGTCGAAGCGCTGGCAGCGGGACAGGATCGTCACCGGGACTTTGCGGATCTCGGTGGTGGCGAAGATGAACTTCGCATGCGGCGGCGGCTCTTCCAGCGTCTTGAGCAGGCCGTTGAACGCCGCCTTCGACAGCATGTGCACCTCGTCCACGATGAAGACGCGGTAGCGCGCCGAGGCGGGCTTGTAGCGGATCGCCTCGATGATTTCGCGGATGTCGTCGATGCCGGTGTTGGAGGCCGCGTCCATTTCGAGCACGTCGACATGGCGGCTTTCCATGATCGCCTGGCAATGGGCGCCAAGCTCCTGGATGTCGAGCGTGGGCCTGTCCGCGATACCGGGCCGCTCGTAGTTGAGCGCGCGTGCCAGGATGCGGGCGGTGGTCGTCTTGCCGACGCCGCGCACGCCGGTCAGCATGTAGGCCTGCGCGATCCGGTCCATCTCGAACGCGTTGCTGAGCGTCCGGACCATGATGTCCTGGCCGATGAGATCGTCGAAAGTTTGCGGACGATATTTGCGCGCGAGCACAACGTAGGGCGTCCGCGATTGCGAATCCTGCGACATGTCTTGCTTATCGCTGGATTTGCTCATGGGCCACGAAAGCCAAGTCCATCTTTCGAAAACAGCTCTGCACTTAGACGCTTATACCGGATCGTCATCGCGAGGCGGCCTTGGCCGCCGTGGCGATCCATGGCAAGGGCTGGGACCGTTGCCCCTGGATTGCTTCGCTTCGCTCGCAATGACGGTGGTCGCTGTGGCGCGGCGGTGAGAGGTTGGACAGCAACCCGCATCCGGTTCGTTAGGGCTGCTTCCTTCCGGACCTGACCCGGTTGGCGAGAGACACGTCTGCGCCAACCTCCCGGCTCTTATATCGCCGGCTACGTATATTTACGCAAGTCCTTTGCGCACACGCACGCCTTACACATAGTTTCTCCGGCCGGCCCGGCTTGAACACATCCGGAAGCGAACCCAAGTTGCAGGGGATGATCGCCATCCATGCCAATTCTGCACAGCTTGCCGGCACAACGTCCGGCGAACTGGAACGTTTTCCCCAAGCCTCTGTTGACATTCTTTAGAATGATTCTAAAGTGGCTGGGCGCTGCAAGGCTCGCGCATGCGCCACGTTCTATTTGTACCTATCTTTTTGGAGGACGACAATGGCCAAGCTCAAAGGCACCAAGACCGAACAAAATCTCAAGGACGCATTCGCCGGCGAAAGCCAGGCCAATCGCCGCTACCTCTATTTCGCACAAAAGGCGGACGTGGAAGGCTACAACGACACCGCCGTCGTGTTCCGCTCGACCGCCGAAGGCGAGACCGGCCACGCTCACGGCCACCTCGAATATCTTGAGGAAGCGGGCGATCCCGCCACGGGCCTGCCCATAGGCCCAACAGCAGCCAACCTCGCCGCCGCCATCGCTGGGGAAACCCACGAATACACCGATATGTACCCCTCCATGGCCCGCACCGCGCGCGAGGAAGGCTTCGAGGAAATCGCCGAGTGGTTCGAGACGCTGGCGAAGGCCGAGAAGTCGCACGCCGGCCGCTTCCAGCGGGCGCTCGACGAGGTGAAGAAGTCCTAATCCGGCGGGAGGCAGGCGCCGCGCGGCCCCCCTCTTCGCGCGCGCCTGCCTCCTTATACCTATCTCCCAGCCCCAAACTCCGGCGCGATTCATGTCTGAAGGCAGTTTGCAAGCGCCCATCCGCCATCCGGTGGACTGGCAGAATCCCGATTTCTACGACGAAGAGAAGCTCGACGCGGAGTTGCGCCGTATATTCGAAATTTGTCACGGTTGCCGCCGCTGCTTCAATTTGTGCGATTCGTTCCCGCGCTTGTTCGATCTGGCGGACGCTTCGCCGGGTGAACTGCACGACGTCAAGTCGAGCGATTTCAAGAGCGTCGTGGACGCCTGCACGCTCTGCGACATGTGCTTTCTGACGAAGTGCCCCTATGTGCCGCCGCACAATTTCGATCTCGATTTCCCGCACCTGATGCTGCGCTACCGCGCCGTGGAGGCGAAAAAGGGCAAGGTGCCGCTTGCGGATCGAGAGCTGACCAAGACCGACCGCAATGGCGAGGCCGCCAAATACGTTGCGCCGCTGGTGAATTGGGCCATGGGGAATCGCGCGATTCGCGGCGTGCTTGAGACGGCCGCGGGCGTGCATCGCGAGGCTGAGCTTCCGCATTTCGCGTCGCAAACGCTCGTGGCGCGGGCGAAAAACGAGAGCGTGACGGTGAACGCAGAGGCGCCCGCTTATGGCCGGCGCAAGGCCGTGCTCTACGCCACCTGCTCGATGAACTACAACGACCCCGATCTCGGCTGGCTGACGCGGCAGGTGCTCGCCAAGCTCGGCGTCGAGACCGAAATTGTGTACCCCGCCTGCTGTGGCATGCCCCAGCTTGAGCAAGGGCTGATCGGCGATGTGGTTGCCAACGCCCGGAAGGTTGCGCTGGCGATGCAGGACTGGATCGCCAAGGGCTATGACATTGTCGCCCTGGTCCCAAGCTGCGCGCTCATGCTGAAGCAGGAATGGCCGTTGCTCGTGCCGGAAAGCGACCCCGCGCGTGCGGCCGTCGATGCGCTGGCGAAGGCGACGTTCGACCTTACTGAATTCGTCGTCGATATTGCCAAGAAGCAGGGGCTGGCGCCGGGCCTGATGCCGCTGGCCGGGCCGGTCGCCTTGCATTTGGCCTGCCACGCCCGCGCGCAGAACATGGGCGCCAAGGCCGCCGACATGCTGCGGCTCTTGCCGCAGGCACAGGACATCACGGTTATCGAACGCTGCTCGGGCCATGGCGGCTCCTGGGGCGTCAAGAAGGACAACTTCGAAACGGCGATGAAGGTCGGCAAGCCCGCCACCCGCAAGGCGGCGGACGTTCTCGAAGCCGCTGCTGAGAAGAACCAGCAAGGCTTCGTCGCCTCGGAATGCCCGCTCGCCGCCGCACACATCGTGCAGGGCATCGCCCGCCTGTCCGGCAGCGATGCGCTGCCGCCTGCCCGCCCCTATCATCCCATCGAAATCTTCGCCCTGAGTTACGATTTAGTAAGGGACGCACGATGAAGCACGCAATCACCGCCGCCGACATTCTCCCTCTCGAAGCCTACGAGCGCGTCCGCGACGAAAAGCGCCGCGCCGTCCGCGAGATCAAAGCCAACCGGCGCGTCGCGGTCGGCCCCTACGCCATGTTCTATTTCGAGAATTACGACACGATGTGGCTGCAGGTGCAGGAGATGCTGCGCATTGAGAAGGGCGGCGAGGCGCAGCTTGCGGACGAGCTTGAAGCCTATAACCCGATGATACCGAAGGGCGGCGAACTGACCGCCACGGTGATGTTCGAGATCGAGAACCCGGGACGCCGGCAGCAGATTTTGGCGCGGCTCGGCGGCGTGGAGCGCATGATGGAATTGCGCTGCGACGGCGAGGTTGTCAAAGGCGAGATCGAGCGCGACCTCGAATACGCGACGCCGGACGGCAAAGTGTCGTCGGTGCTGTTCCTGCATTTTCGCTTTGCAGCCGGACAAGCCGCGAAGTTCTTCGCGCCGGGCGCCGAGATTGCCGTCGCGATCGCGCACCCGGAATACAGTCACATCGCGATCATGCCGCTGGCCGTGAAGGCGGAGCTGGCCAAGGACATCGCCTGACGGGTAGGTTTGCTTCCGGGCGAAAGACCGGCGTGGCGAAGCAAGCAACTGGGCTTCGTGTAACGGCAAGTTAACTCTCCCAGCCGCTCCGCCGGCGCCTTTTCGAAGGCTGCGCGGAGGGCTCTCAGATTTTGAAGTAATTTAGCAGAAGTGTCTTGAGTAACCGTTAAGTGCGGATGGGCTTGGGTATACCACTGATACATATGCGATAATGCTGTGGAAGTATCGACTACCCCGCCACAACGCATCGGTGCAATGCTATGAGTGCCGTGGTTAATTCAAATATTCGATCATATTTAACGGGGTTTTTTAGATGTATAAACCGACCGAATATGAGGAAAAATTCGCAAAAATGTGCGTGTGAGGAACGCGCTCTCCCCGCGTTTACCAAAACCGTATTAACTATGACGGACCACTACACGATATCAACCGCGCGTTAATGCGAGAAATCCGGCAAAGCACCCAAATGCGATGCAGTGTGTGTCAGGCGCTCACGGGGTTCGAATAATTCGACGCTTCCGCGTCGACAGCGCCTATAAGGGGTGCGTTGTGTTCCGCTTTTCGGACTTCGCCCGCGGCAAGCTTGAGCAGGGCACGAATGGGCATCCTGTCCCCGTGGTCACCGCCAGCGTAAGTAAGGATAGTTTCAACGGCGCCTGCACCTTTTTGCCCGCCGGCGCAAACAAGGGCCTGCTGATCGGCCAGGTCGAGTTCGTGGTCAGGGACAAAAAGCCGGACGCGATATTTCACATCTTCCGATCGAACATCGCTCCGTGACCGCATCCGGCGCCGGCCTCACCAAGCCGCTTTTCATGCGCCGCCGATCATGCTACGAAAGCGCCAGGGCCACGTGGCGGAGTGGTGACGCATCGGACTGCA
>CAVXDM010000009.1:0-4998 GCA_963760455.1 uncultured Alphaproteobacteria bacterium | reverse complement strand
TCCTCGTGCCATTTGAGGGCGGCTTGACCTCGCCGTACGCGTCCACATAGCCCATGGCGTATGCGAATGGCGCCATCTCATGCGCGGTGCAGGTGAGTTCAGCACCACTATTCGTATCTGTGAAACTGCCAGCTCCAAGCAGGCATCCGTGGCTTAGCCAACGAATGGACGGTGAGATTGAGCCGCGTCGTTTCCAGCGGGAGAAGGCCGGAAACGGACTTCCCGGCCCCTGGTGGCACCGTCTCTTGCCGGGGAGTGGCGGCCATCACGACCTAGCTTTTCATGTCCCGGAATGGCGCGCGCATATGCCCCGCTGTGCATGGCGCTGCCATATGACCAACTTTTCAACCAGCTCCGCAGGCATCCCGCCGCCATATCCGGCTGCGTTGAGGCGTTCTGCGAATAGCCGGAGGATTGCGCAGAATCGGCTGAGGCACAACCAGACCGTGAAGGTTTTACACAACTTTGACGAAGTGGTTGAAAAAAAGTCGCGCGCGGCTGGCAAAATGCGGCGCACCAAGGTCCGCGCAAGCTCCGTTGAAATAATGCAAGAACACAGACAAGCATGCGTCCCAGGCGATGGGGTGTCAATTTTTTGGCTGATGTGGAAAAAGCGGGTATAGAGTTATGAAACTCAGTCATGCGCGATTACGGTTCCCGATACGCGGCTCAGCGACACGCCGGCGCGCCCGCGCCGATGCGGCCGTCCGCCGGGTCCGGCTTTGCCTATCACCGGCGTATCTCTTTGTACTACAAGGAGAACGAGACGAAAGCTAAGATGTTGGAGCTTTACCTATCAAACGCACAAAAGGATTAGCGGCATACGCTGGTATCTAGGCTTGGTTGCGACTGTATCCTGGCGCTGCGGAAACCGAAGCCTTCGGGCTGAAAGCCGGGGAACCGATTTCTGCTTGTTGAGGTCATGCGGTCTTTAGTTCGACAACCTTGAACGTCG
This sequence comes from uncultured Alphaproteobacteria bacterium, assembly GCA_963760455.1. Lineage (GTDB taxonomy): Bacteria > Pseudomonadota > Alphaproteobacteria > Rhizobiales > Rhodomicrobiaceae > Rhodomicrobium. The sequence goes on along the minus strand of CAVXDM010000009.1, from coordinate 4,043 downwards.
GGTCTCACCGAGCGAGCATGCGTGTTTTATTCAAACCGCTCCAGCTCATCCATTTCCTAACCGGCGCACCCGCAGCCTCGCCTCAATCCCACTCGCGGACGATAGTCTGCTGCAGGATATGGAAATCCATGGGGAACCTCCCGTCGCTCATGGCCACGTCCGAAAAAATCAGCGTGCCACCCGTCCACAGAAGCTCGGAGATGCGCTGTGCCGCGTCGCCTGGAATTTCGATGCGGTCGAGCGCGCCTGAAGCCGTCTCCGGGAACGAGGGAGCGGGTTCGGCTGCCTCCTCCGCGAACTGGGGATGCCCGCTGCCGGCTGGAGTGGTGCCGGATGTGAACCTCTTCGGCGGCGGGCGGCGTCAGGCTCACCCATCGCAGCGAGGCGCCATTGTCGCCGGGCCGCATCGCGATGAACAGGTGGGTGCCCAGCGGCTTTTCGGGATCGCGGATGGCGATGGGCATTTCGAACAGGCGCTCGGTCGCCTGCCGGACATAAAGCTTGCCGGTCTTGCGGCTGATAAGAATGGATACGGCCTCCAGGCGCCGCACCGCCTGCTTGGCATCGGCGGCGGCTTGAGCGGTGGCGGCATCGGCATCCCGGATGGCAGTCAGCGCGGCAGCAAGCTCCTGATCCTTTGTCGCTTTCGCATCGCGGGCTTCCGTGGCCTTGGCCTCTGCCGCGGCGAGCTTCGTTTCGGCCGCGGACTTCCGCTCCGCCGCCTTCTTCTGGGCCTCCTCGCCCTCCGCCTTAGCTGCCGCGCCCGTGGCATCGTCCAACTCGGCGCGCGCCCGCTTCAAAGCGTCCTCCGCGACGTCAAGCTCCCTGGCCGCCTGGCGCACTTCCACCGGCTTGCTATCGAGCAGCGCCTGCGCGGCCTTTCTGGCAGCGGCGGCGGCAGTCGCTTTCGCCGCGGAAGCGGCCTTCATGGCCTTGGCGAAGTCGATCGGGTTGAGCGGCTTTGCCTGCGCGGGCGCGTTCGGTCTCAGCGCCACAGTCTCCACCCCGCTCTTGACTGCGGGGGCCTTCTCCACAGCCGCCAAGGCAGGCGCCTCCCGCAGCTTCGGCATGGGAAGATGTGCATGCACGATATCGGCGGGTGTCACCTCCACCGGCGAAATAATCACGCGCTGGCCGGCACTGGTAACGCCGAACAGCTCTTTCGCGAAGGCGGCCTGCAAGCGAATGCAGCCATGCGAAGCGGTATGGCCAGGATGCACCGCGCCCTCGTGCATGGCAACGCCGGTCCAAGCCAGGCGCTGCATGAACGGCATCGGCGCGCCGCTATAGATGTTCGAGTGGTGCCAGCGCTCTTTTTCGAGGATCGTGAAGACGCCCGTGGGCGTCGGATGCCCCGGAACCCCCGTCGATACCAGCCCGCGCGCATATTGGCCGTTGGCGTCGTAGAAGGTCACATGCTGTTCGGCGAGCGAGACAACCGCGAACAGAGGGCCAACCGGCTTCTTGAATCGGACTTGGGCTCGCTTTCCCGTTCCACGCTTTGCTGCCGGTAATAGCGATGCCGGTATTGCCGGGCGCTCGCGGTATCGAAAGCGCTGGACGAAATTGCGAGCGCGAGAAACGCGGTGGAAAGCGGCCGTCCGATGCTGAGCCAGAAGCCTCGGACGCGCGGGCTTTTCTTCAAAAACACAAAATAACGCATGATGTTGACATCATAAGTGAGGTTGCCGGAGTGCCCAGTCTATACCGCCGTTCATATCCGCAACGTGAAAAAGAGCAATAAAATAAATTACCCGGCGGATTTTGCGTGCCGCATCATGGCCGGTGCAAGCAAGGCGCGATCCGCCTCCGCAGGCTACGCCCGCGCTTTATAAAGTGGCCAGAATGCATTACATGAGCGGGGCGCCATGGGGCGCTCTTTTCATTTTGAGCCTGTCGAGCGATGCAGTCACCCAAAAAACAGACACAGACAGCGCCAAGGGTCGGCTTTGTCAGCCTTGGTTGCGCGAAGGCGCTTGTGGATTCCGAGCGGATTTTGACCCGCCTGCGCTCCGAGGGCTATGCGATTTCGCCAAGCTACGATAGCGCGGATGTCGTGGTTGTAAACACCTGTGGATTTCTCGATAGCGCCAAGGCGGAAAGCCTCGAAGCCATCGGCGAGGCCATGGCGGCGAACGGCCGCGTGATTGTCACGGGCTGCTTCGGGGTCGAGGAAAAGCGCATCCGCGAGGCCTTCCCGGAGGTGCTTGCCGTGACTGGCCCGCATCGATACGAGGCCGTCGTGGAGGCGATCCACGTTGCGGCCCCCGCCCCGCACGCGCCGTTTCTGGAACTGGTGCCCCGCGCGGGGCTCCGCCTGACGCCGCCGCATTACGCCTATCTGAAAATCTCCGAAGGCTGCAACAATGCCTGCTCCTTCTGCATCATCCCGGCCTTGCGCGGGCCACTCGTAAGCCGCCCCGCCGGCGATGTGCTGGCGGAAGCCGAGGCGCTCGCGGCCCAGGGTGTCCGGGAGTTGCTGGTCATCAGCCAGGACACGAGCGCCTATGGCGTGGACCTGAAATACGCCGAAAGCCCCTGGCGCGGCGCGCCCGTCAAGGCGAGGCTCACAGAGCTGTGCGAGGCGCTTTCGAGCCTTGGGCTCTGGGTGCGCCTGCACTACGTCTACCCCTATCCGCATGTGGACGAGATCATGCCGCTGATGGCCGAGGGCAAGATCCTGCCCTATCTCGACATTCCGTTCCAGCACGCCTCGCCAAAGGTGCTGAAGGCGATGCGCCGCCCCGCGAACCAGGAGAAAACCCTGGAAACCATTGAGCGCTGGCGGGCTATGGTTCCAGACCTTGGCCTCCGCTCCACCTTCATCGTGGGCTTCCCCGGTGAGACGGAGGAGGATTTCGCGTTCCTGCTCGATTGGCTGCGCGAGGTGCGGCTGACGCGGGTGGGCTGCTTCAAATACGAAAACGTCGAAGGCGCCTCTAGCCGCGCGCTTGAGGGCCATGTGCCGGAAGAGGTGAAGGCGGAGCGCCACGAGCGGTTCATGGCGGTGCAGCGCGAGGTTAGTGCCGAGGTTCTGGCCGCGCAGGTGGGCAAGACCGTCGAGGTGCTGATCGACGAGGTGGACGAGGATGGTGCGGTGGGCCGAAGCGCCTGGGATGCGCCGGAAATCGATGGCTCCGTCTTTATCGCAGATGCCGAAGGGCTGGAGCCCGGCGATCTCGTCCGCGCCACCGTCACAGATTCCGGACGATTACGATCTCTGGGCTGAGTTAGAGGCGGAATGAGAGGTACGCTGGTGTGTTGAAGCGCGTCGCGATGACGGCGCTGGCGGTCACGGCTTCCGCGCCGTCCCAGCCCCGATTGCGGGGCATAGTCCGGGCCGGGCACCTCACGGGAAAATTATCCCTCCGGTTGCATTTGCCGCGCGCCCGGTGCCGCCCGGATATTGACCGGCTGCCCGCCTTCGCTTATGTGCAAGAGCATGCCGAAATTGCGAATTATCAAACTACCTGACCCCATCTTGCGGGAAAAATCGCTGCCGGTCGAAACCGTCGGCGAGCGAGTGCGCGCGTTCCTGAACGATATGCTCGAAACCATGTACGCAGCGCCGGGCGTTGGGCTTGCCGCGGTTCAGGTGGGCGAGTTGCGGCGCATGCTCGTCATCGACACCGCGCGCGGCGAAGACGAGCCCAGGCGGCCGCTGATGCTCATCAATCCCGAGATCGTGTCGAAGGGCGATACGACGCGCGTCCACGAGGAAGGCTGCCTGTCGATCCCGGAGATGTATGCGGAGGTGCAGCGGCCGGCGCTGGTGCGCGTGCGCTACGTGGATATCGAGGGCAAGCAGCAGGAGGAGGATTTCCAGGACCTGCTCGCCACTGTCGTCCAGCACGAGATCGATCACCTGGACGGCCACCTGTTTATCGATCACCTCTCGCGGCTCAAGCGCGACCTGCTGGTTAAGAAATTCTATAAGTCGCAAAAGGAGAAGGCGCCGGCGCTTCAGCCCCGTTCGTTGGCTTGGAATGAACCGTCATTGCGACGGAGCGAAGCAATCCAGATGCAAGTTGCCGAATTTGTTA
>CAVXDM010000008.1:0-40134 GCA_963760455.1 uncultured Alphaproteobacteria bacterium | reverse complement strand
GGTGAAAGGGTGCGGTAAGAGCGCACCGCGGCGTTGGCAACAGCGCTGGCAAGGTAAACCCCGCCGGGAGCAAAACCGAATAGGGACGGCACAGGGGCGGGAAACCGCTCCGGAATGCGTTTTCGCATCGCCGTCCGGGTTGGTTGCTTGAGGCGTCTGGCAACAGGCGTCCCAGATGAATGGCCATCGCGGCGGCGCGAGCTGCCGGCACAGAACCCGGCTTACAGGCCAACTGGCACTTCTATTCCCGCTCACCTCCCGTTAACGCTATCCGCCAGCGAAACTGCGCATTTTGATAATTTCTTCCCTGCGCTTGGGGGGTGAATTAGTTCAGCGGATTCGTCCTGGGCAAACACCGCGTGGGCTGCGGGCAGGGCAGGCCATTGATTCCACTGGATAATTCCAGCGCTTCGCAAGCCAACTGCGGGCGAATCGAGGTTAAGATCAAAACTGCGACTATATTTAACAGGGTTTCTGAAAGACGCAAATTTGCAATTTCCAAGCAAGTTTTTGCAAAAAGCGGCCCGTTTCAGACACGCGGATCTGCACTTAACCATGTCCTGATTTACCAAAGCGGGGGGATAAGCGTTTCGAACGGTTCCTTAACCTTCGGCCGGAGCGCCTTAGACTTTATCGGCGACCTCGATCTCCGCGCCGGGCCGCCAGCGGCGAGCGCGCCGATCCAGGCAAGGCAAAGGTCGCGGGAAAGATAGCGGCCACGCTGCGCCATCTCCTGCCGCCGGCAATCGGGAAGGTGGAATAGATGTGGCGCACGCCGTCGCGGTTAGGGACGCCGTAGAGGTGGACCGCATCGAGTTCGGCGCGCAGGCGGAGGCGGCGATCCTCGTGCCATTTGAGGGCGGCTTGACCTCGCCGTACGCGTCCACATAGCCCATGGCGTACGCGAATGGCGCCATCTCATGCGCGGTGCAGGTGAGTTCAGCACCACTATTCGTATCTGTGAAACTGCCAGCTCCAAGCAGGCATCCGTGGCTTAGCCAACGAATGGACGGTGAGATTGAGCCGCGTCGTTTCCAGCGGGAGAAGGCCGGAAACGGACTTCCCGGCCCCTGGTGGCACCGTCTCTTGCCGGGGAGTGGCGGCCATCACGACCTAGCTTTTCATGTCCCGGAATGGCGCGCGCATATGCCCGCTGTGCATGGCGCTGCCATATGACCAACTTTTCAACCAGCTCCGCAGGCATCCCGCCGCCATATCCGGCTGCGTTGAAGCGTTCTGCGAATAGCCGGAGGATCGCGCCGGACGGCCGAGAGTACTACCAGACCGTGAACGTTTTACACAACTTTGACGAAGTAGTTGGAAAAAGATTGCGCGCGGCTGGCAAAATACGACGCACCAAGGTCCGCGCAAGCTCCGCCGGAATAATGCAAGAACACAGACAAGCATGCGTCCCAGGCGATGGGGCGTCCAGTTTTGGCGGATGTGGAAAAAGCAGGTATAGAGTCATGAAACTCAGTCATGCGCGATTACGGTTCCCGATACGCGGTTCAGCGAAACGTCGGCGCGCCCGCACCGATGCGGCCGTCCGCCGGGTCCGGCTTTGCCCATCACCGCGTTAAAAGCATAAATACTTTAATATCTATTTCATCGCCGGTTGTTAAACTTTTTAGCTTATAATCACGTTCATAGTCAGGCACATAATCGCCAGCCAGTTGAATTATTGCGCTCCCGCCCGTAACCTGGATTGTGACGTTGCCGCGCAGATATTTCTTGGAGCTATAATATTTCGTGATCGATCCTGCGCTTCCGATTTTGCGGCTTCGGTCTTCGCGGCCGGAGGAGTGTTCTGCTTCGTTTTTGCTTCCTCTCACTCCTATCGGTGCAGGAGTTTGCTTGGGTGTTTGCTGTTGTGGTCGTTCGACTTTGAATGGTCGAGGCGCCTGCTGGGCAATGGAGTTTGGTTCTTGTTTCGGGGACGATTGTTCTATCGTTGCCGGGGAGATTTCGACTTTGGTGTCGCCTATATTTATAGGCTGTACGATAACTGGGACAGATTGACTGGGAGCTGGCTGCCTAGCCTTCTCAGCTTCTCTCTCCAGTTTAGGAATGTGAGGCGTAGCATACGCCAGAAGGAAACCGACGATACTGCAGGCCACGAACAACAATGTTCGTAATTCCCATGGCCAGCTTCCTATCCACTTCAACCAGGACATTATTTCAGCCATCATTTCCGCCATCACCCAAATGGCTCAGTTGACGATGGACTGAGGATAGCGGACCTTGAAATAAATTTCATTGTATTTTTAACAAAAAGTTAACAACCAAGAATGGGTTGCCTCCTTCCCTCATAGCGCGCCTATACCGTCGGTCGCCGGTGCCGCCCGGCAACGGGCGTCTCAGATGAATGGCCATGGTGAAAGCCGCTGGCACAGAACCCGGCTTACAGCCAACTGGCACTTCAGCTCTGCGCAATACTCAATATTGCGACGGACAACTCCGCCTCAATCCCACTCGCGGACGATGGTCTGCTGCAGGATATGGAAATCCATGGGGAACTTCCCGTCGCTCATGGCCACGTCCGAAATAATCAGCGTGCCACCCGTCCACAGAAGCTCGGAGATGCGCTGTGCGGCGTCGCCTGGAATTTCGATGCGGTCGAGCGCGCCTGAAGCCGTCTCCGGGAACGAGGGAGCGGGTTCGGCTGCCTCCTCCGCGAACTGGGGATGCACGCGCCGGCTGGAGTGGTGCCGGATGTGAACCTCTTCGGCGGCGGGCGGCGTCAGGCTCACCCATCGCAGCGAGGCGCCATTGTCGCCGGGCCGCATCGCGATGAACAGGTGGGTGCCCAGCGGCTTTTCGGGATCGCGGATGGCGATGGGCATTTCGAACAGGCGCTCGGTCGCCTGCCGGACATAAAGCTTGCCGGTCTTGCGGCTGATAAGAATGGATACGGGCTCCAGGCGCCGCACCGCCTGCTTGGCATCGGCGGCGGCTTGAGCGGTGGCGGCATCGGCATCCCGGATGGCAGTCAGCGCGGCAGCAAGCTCCTGATCCTTTGTCGCTTTCGCATCGCGGGCTTCCGTGGCCTTGGCCTCTGCCGCGGCGAGCTTCGTTTCGGCCGCGGACTTCCGCTCCGCCGCCTTCTTCTGGGCCTCCTCGCCCTCCGCCTTAGCTGCCGCGCCCGTGGCATCGTCCAACTCGGCGCGCGCCCGCTTCAAAGCGTCCTCCGCGACGTCAAGCTCCCTGGCCGCCTGGCGCACTTCCACCGGCTTGCTATCGAGCAGCGCCTGCGCGGCCTTTCTGGCAGCGGCGGCGGCAGTCGCTTTCGCCGCGGAAGCGGCCTTCATGGCCTTGGCGAAGTCGATCGGGTTGAGCGGCTTTGCCTGCGCGGGCGCGTTCGGGTCCAGCGCCACAGTCTCCACCCCGCTCTTGACTGCGGGGGCCTTCTCCACAGCCGCCAAGGCAGGCGCCTCCCGCAGCTTCGGCATGGGAAGATGTGCATGCACGATATCGGCGGGTGTCACCTCCACCGGCGAAATAATCACGCGCTGGCCGGCACTGGTAACGCCGAACAGCTCTTTCGCGAAGGCGGCCTGCAAGCGAATGCAGCCATGCGAAGCGGTATGGCCAGGATGCACCGCGCCCTCGTGCATGGCAACGCCGGTCCAAGCCAGGCGCTGCATGAACGGCATCGGCGCGCCGCTATAGATGTTCGAGTGGTGCCAGCGCTCTTTTTCGAGGATCGTGAAGACGCCCGTGGGCGTCGGATGCCCCGGAACCCCCGTCGATACCAGCCCGCGCGCATATTGGCCGTTGGCGTCGTAGAAGGTCACATGCTGTTCGGCGAGCGAGACAACCGCGAACAGAGGGCCAACCGGCTTCTTGAATCCGGACTTGGGCTCGCTTTCCCGTTCCACGCTTTGCTGCCGGTAATAGCGATGCCGGTATTGCCGGGCGCTCGCGGTATCGAAAGCGCTGGACGAAATTGCGAGCGCGAGAAACGCGGTGGAAAGCGGCCGTCCGATGCTGAGCCAGAAGCCTCGGACGCGCGGGCTTTTCTTCAAAAACACAAAATAACGCATGATGTTGACATCATAAGTGAGGTTGCCGGAGTGCCCAGTCTATACCGCCGTTCATATCCGCAACGTGAAAAAGAGCAATAAAATAAATTACCCGGCGGATTTTGCGTGCCGCATCATGGCCGGTGCAAGCAAGGCGCGATCCGCCTCCGCAGGCTACGCCCGCGCTTTATAAAGTGGCCAGAATGCATTACATGAGCGGGGCGCCATGGGGCGCTCTTTTCATTTTGAGCCTGTCGAGCGATGCAGTCACCCAAAAAACAGACACAGACAGCGCCAAGGGTCGGCTTTGTCAGCCTTGGTTGCGCGAAGGCGCTTGTGGATTTCCGAGCGGATTTTGACCCGCCTGCGCTCCGAGGGCTATGCGATTTCGCCAAGCTACGACAGCGCGGATGTCGTGGTTGTAAACACCTGTGGATTTCTCGATAGCGCCAAGGCGGAAAGCCTCGAAGCCATCGGCGAGGCCATGGCGGCGAACGGCCGCGTGATTGTCACGGGCTGCTTCGGGGTCGAGGACAAGCGCATCCGCGAGGCCTTCCCGGACGTGCTTGCCGTGACTGGCCCGCATCAATACGACGCCGTCGTGGAGGCGATCCACGTCGCGGCCCCGGCCCCGCACGCGCCGTTTCTGGAACTGGTGCCCCGCGCGGGGCTCCGCCTGACGCCGCCGCATTACGCCTATCTGAAAATCTCCGAAGGCTGCAACAATGCCTGCTCCTTCTGCATCATTCCGGCCTTGCGCGGGCCACTCGTGAGCCGCCCCGCCGGCGATGTGCTGGCGGAAGCCGAGGCGCTCGCGGCCCAGGGTGTCCGGGAGTTGCTGGTCATCAGCCAGGACACGAGCGCCTATGGCGTGGACCTGAAATACGCGGAAAGCCCCTGGCGCGGCGCGCCCGTCAAGGCGAGGCTCACAGAGCTGTGCGAGGCGCTTTCGAGCCTTGGGCTCTGGGTGCGCCTGCACTACGTCTACCCCTATCCGCATGTGGACGAGATCATGCCGCTGATGGCCGAGGGCAAGATCCTGCCCTATCTCGACATTCCGTTCCAGCACGCCTCGCCAAAGGTGCTGAAGGCGATGCGCCGCCCCGCGAACCAGGAGAAAACCCTGGAAACCATTGAGCGCTGGCGGGCTATGGTTCCAGACCTTGGCCTCCGCTCCACCTTCATCGTGGGCTTCCCCGGTGAGACGGAGGAGGATTTCGCGTTCCTGCTCGATTGGCTGCGCGAGGCGCGGCTGACGCGGGTAGGCTGCTTCAAATACGAAAACGTCGAAGGCGCCGCGAGCCGCGCGCTGGAGGGCCATGTGCCGGAGGAGGTAAAGGCGGAGCGCCACGAGCGGTTCATGGCGGTGCAGCGCGAGGTTAGCGCCGAGGTTCTGGCCGCGCAGGTGGGCAAGACCGTCGAGGTGCTGATCGACGAGGTGGACGAGGATGGTGCGGTGGGCCGCAGCGCCTGGGATGCGCCGGAAATCGATGGCTCCGTCTTTATCGCAGATGCCGAAGGGCTGGAGCCCGGCGATCTCGTCCGCGCCACCGTCACGGATTTCGGACGATTACGATCTCTGGGCTGAGTTAGAGGCGGAATGAGTGGTCCGGCGGTGTGTTGAACCATGATGATTGCCGAGATCGCCGGCGGCACGGTCTTCGGCTCGCTTGCCCTTGTCGCGGACGGCTGGCACATGTCCACGCACGCAGCCGCCTTGACGATCTCGGCGCTCGCCTATTATTTCGCCCGCCGCCATGCCCGCGACGAGCGTTTCGCCTTCGGGACGGGCAAGGTGGGCGACCTCGCCAGCTTCGCGAGTGCAATCATCCTGGGCATGATCGCGCTGTTGATCGCCTACGAGGCCGTCGATCACCTTATCCACCCGCTGGTCATCGCCTATGACGAGGCGATTGCCATCGCGGGCTTGGGCTTTGCCGTGAACCTCCTGAGCGGATGGCTGCTGCGCGACAATCACGCGCACGCGCACGAGTATCACCACCATCATCACGCCCACGGCCACGATGCCGACCGTCATCACGGCCACCATGACCACGCCCAAGATCGCGACCTCAATCTGCGGGCGGCCTATGTGCACGTGCTAGCCGATGCGCTGATTTCGCTGCTCGCCATTGGCGGCTTGTTAACCGCAAAGCTCGCGGGCTGGCCGTTCATGGACCCGCTTGTGGGTCTCGTAGGCACGGCGGTGATCGTGAGCTGGTCCTACGGGCTGGCGAAACAGTCGGGCGGCATCCTGATCAATTCCGTGCCCGATCACGCTCTGGCGGCGGAGATGCGCAAGCGCCTCGAAGCCTCTGGCGACGCCATCTCCGACCTGCATTTATGGCGCGTCGGCCCTGGCCATTATGCAGCGATGGTGTCGATCCTTTCCGGCGATCCGAAGCCGCCCCAGGACTATAAGGATAAGCTCCGCGGCCTGCCCAAGCTCAGCCATGTCACCGTCGAGGTGGAACGCTGCCCCGCCCCAGGCTGCGGAGCATAGTACAAGCCGCGGAGAGTCCTCGCCCCGTCATTGCGACGGCGAGCGGAGCGCGGCCGGACGCAATCCTGCGATTCCAAGCACAGCGCCAGCGTCTTTGGATCGCCGCGGCGCTAAAGCGCCTCGCAATGACGGCGCTGCTAGTCGACGGCTTCCGTCGAGGCGGACCAGCCCCGGCTGCGGAGCATAGTCCGGGCCGGGCACCTCACGGGAAAATTATCCCTCCGGTTGCATTTGCCGCGCGCCCGGTGCCGCCCGGATATTGACCGGCTGCCCGCCTTCGCTTATGTGCAAGAGCATGCCGAAATTGCGAATTATCAAACTACCTGACCCCATCTTGCGGGAAAAATCGCTGCCGGTCGAAACCGTCGGCGAGCGAGTGCGCACGTTCCTGAACGATATGCTCGAAACCATGTATGCAGCGCCGGGCGTTGGGCTTGCCGCGGTTCAGGTGGGCGAGTTGCGGCGCATGCTCGTCATCGACACCGCGCGCGGCGAAGACGAGCCCAAGCGGCCGCTGATGCTCATCAATCCCGAGATCGTGTCGAAGGGCGATACGACGCGCGTCCACGAGGAAGGCTGCCTGTCGATCCCGGAGATGTATGCGGAGGTGCAGCGGCCGGCCCTGGTGCGCGTGCGCTACGTGGATATCGAGGGCAAGCAGCAGGAGGAGGATTTCCAGGACCTGCTCGCCACTGTCGTCCAGCACGAGATCGATCACCTGGACGGCCACCTGTTTATCGATCACCTGTCGCGGCTCAAGCGCGACCTGCTGGTTAAGAAATTCTATAAGTCGCAAAAGGAGAAGGCGTCGGCGCTTTAGCCCCGTTCGTTGGCTTGGAATGAACCGTCATTGCGAGCGGAGCGAAGCAATCCAGATGCAAGTTGCCGAATTTGTTATGGATCGCCACGGCGGCGGAAGCCGCCTCGCGATGACGGCTATGTATAGCGGGCTGACGCCCTGCACGTTGCACCCAGCCGCGTGCTTCGCCTGGGCCGGACTTATCCGCTAAGACTTTTTTCTCCGGCCGAACGGAAACACCGAGCGGCCAGTATCCGCGCCGGACGGAGGCGGAGGAACCTCGCCTGGCAGCAAGCGCGCGGGTTCGGGAACCGGGACTTTCGAGCGCGGCCTCTCCACGGCGGAGCCCGCCTCGTCAGGCTTGGGCTTGCCTCCCCCCAGGCCAATGCGCGGCCCGCGCTTGCCACCGCCATCGCGCCTGCCGTCCGCGGCGGCAGGTCCGGCAGCGTGCGCGCTCTCTCTCGCCTCGGCCTCGGCCATGGCAAGCGCCCGCTCGTTTTCCTTCTCCTCGCGCTCGCGGTCCTTTGCCGCTCTACGCTCGGCGCGCTTCACCTCTTTTTCCTGCTCCTTGTCGTCGCGGCGGACCGAGCGTGCGATGGAGTTCAGGAGATGCACGACCTCGCGCTCACTCATAAGCTCGCTGAAGTAGAAGCCCTGGCCGTAGTCGCATCCAAGCGCCTGCACGTAAGCCAGGTCTTGATCGCTATCGACGCCCACGGCAACGACGTCCTTGCTCAGCTCATGCGCGATGGTCAGCACGGCCTTGAGCACCATCGCGCTCGACCGCTCCTTGTCGCTCAGGGCAACGAGCGAGCGGTCGATCTTGATGGCGTCGATGTTGAGCCGGTGCCAGTAGGAGAGCGACGAGAAGCTCACGCCGAACTCGTCGAGCGCCACGCTGACATTCAAGCTCTTAAGCCAATCGATGATCTCGATTGCCTGCTCGGGGTTGGAATTGATGAGGCTTTCGGCGATCTCAAGCCGGAGCGCGCCTTTGGGCAGCGTCTCCCGCCCGATGATGAGCCTCAGGTTCTGCACCAGATCGTGGTGGAAGAGCTGTTGGCTCGTCATGTTGATGCTGACGTAAAGCGGGTCGTCGCGCTGCAGGATGCGGTGCCAGCGTGCGCCCTGCCGGATGCAGCGTTCGAAAATATAGGCCCATAGCTCCGCCGAAAGGCCCGCTGCCTCCGCGGCCGCCTCGAACTCCGGCAAGGTCAGCTTGCCAAGAGTGGGATGATCCCACAGCACGAACGCTTCCATGCCCGACAGCCGGCCGTCGCCGATTTCGAAGATGGACTGGTAAAGGATGCGGATTTGCCGCCGCTCGATGGCGTGCTTGAGGTCGGCCTGCAGCACGGAACGCTCGTCGGTGGCGCCGCGCATCTCGGGCTTGAACAGCTCGATCCGGTCGGCGCCCGCGCGCTTGGCCCGGTACATGGCGCTCTCGCCTTCGCGAAGCAGGTCTTCGGCGGTTTCCTGGGTGCCGTCGTACATCGCAATGCCGATGCTGCCGGTAATCACGAGGTCGCGCCCGCCAACCTTCATGGGAGTGCGCAGCGAACGCCGGACCCGCTCCGCCAGCATGGCGATGTGGCGCGGCTCCGTGTCCTCGGAAATCAGGATCGCGAATTGCAAGGCGCTCACGCGGGCGAGTGTATCCTGCTGCGAGATGTGGCGGGTGAGCCGGCGCGCGATGGTCAGCAATACGCCGTCGTTCGTCGCAAAATCGGGGGAGCGCGCCTGGTTCTTGAGAGCGTCGAGATCGATGAAGAAGATCGTCGGCTTCATGTTCTCGTCCTTGGCGCGGGCGAGTGCGGATTGAAGCCGGTCGATGAAACAGTTCTCTGTTGGGCAGGCCCGTCAGCCCGTCCCGGATGGCGTTGTGAAGCAGGCGCTCCTGCGCGCGCTTTTGCGTGGTAATGTTGCGCAACAGCCCAACACCGCGCAGCGCCCTGGTATTGCGCTGCTGTGTTACGCCCGCGCGTAGCTCGTACCAGAGATAGCCGCCGTCGGCCCGCTTCATCCTGAATTCAAGATTGATGTCGCCGCCCTGGCGCTCGCGGATCGTCCACAAGGTCAGGCGCATGCGCTCGCGGTCGGAGGCGTGCAAGTGCTGCAGCCAACTATCGAGCGTGCTCCTGAGCGATCCAGGCTCAAGGCCTAGCGCGGATTTCGACCTCCGGCCCGGTCACGATTTCGTCGCGCCGCCCGTCCCATTCCCAGACGCTGGCGCCGGACGCTTCGAGCGCCATCACGCGCAGCTTGAACTGGCCCGCATCCTCGCTCGAACCGCCCGGCTCGGCGGTCTGGAATGCGTATTGGGTGACGTTGAAGCCGATCAAGGCCAGGAACAGCACAAGTCCCGCCGAGAGAGCCGAGACCACGATGTCGCCCGAGACCTTGCCGAGGATGGTGACGGCCGTGGCGAATAGCCAGACCATGAACAGCATCCAGGACGGCACGAGCGCCAGCGCCCGCTCCTGGCCGCGAAGGGCGAGAAAGGCGATCAGCGCGCTGCCGGCGACCGCGATGGGGATGAAGGAAAGCCGGGCGAGGCTTGCCGTCACCTGCGCGTCGACCAGGGCAAACAGGATCAGGCCGAGCTGGCCCGAAATCCAGCCGAAAAAGGCCATGCTGATCCAGTTGTGCCAAAGCCTGAGATTGAGGAACGTGTAGAGGAATATGACGAGGCTTGCGGCAAACGCGGCCTCCGAGGCGGCGCGGTAGGTGCCGTTGTCCTCCGAGGTTAGCTGAAAAAGCTTATGCCAGAAGCCGAAGTCGACGCAGAGATAGGCAAGCGCCGACCAAGCCACAAGCGCCGCGGCGGGAAAGATCGCCTTGTGGTTCACCGCGAAGATCGCGGTCAGGAAGATCGCGAGTAGCCCCGTGACCCCCAGCAGAATGCCGTGAAACAGGCTGATATCCCGCTGCCGCTTGCCGAAGCTTGCGGGCGAGGACAGGAACAGCCTTGGAACCGATGCCGAGGCTAGCTCGACGATGAATGTCACCGTGGTCCCCGGCTCGATGGACAGCCGGTAGATGTCGAGGTGGTCGTAATCCTCGTTGCGCTCCGGCCGGAAGCCCAGCGACGGCGTCACGTTGGTGATGCGCGGCGCGTCGAGGTCCGGTTTCAGCACGCGGGAGGCGACGATGTCGTATTTCTGCGCTGTAAGCCAGCGCATGATCGGCTTGTCGGTCGGGTTGGAGAGCGCGAACACGACCCAGCTCGGATTGGTGCCAGGCGTCTTGGCGGAGACGGTCATGCGCGCGGCGACGACCTCGGCACTGGCCGCGGTTTCCACGCTCAGCTTGTCGCCGCGGCGCTCGTAGAATTCCCCAAGAAGGGTGATATCGATCTTCTCGTCGCCAGGGCCGATGACGATCGGCTCTACCGCGAGCGCACTGGTGTTGAAGCCCGCCAGCGCCAAAAACAGTGTGGCGATAACCGCCAGGATTGCGCAAAGGGGGACTTGCACGGAGGTATCTCCGCGCTGCCGGGTTCGTGTCATCTCGCTGCTTCCCACCAAATAGCGAAGGTCACGGTAAGCGGTCTTCCGCAAGCAATGCAAAAAGCCAATGGTCCTGCCATGTGCCATTAATTTTCAGATACCGCCGGGCCAAGCCCTCATATTGAAATCCAGTCCGTGTCAGAAGCGCGGATGACGCCGCGTTCACGGGCAAACAGGCCGCTTCCAAACGGTGAAGACGCAACACGTCGAAAACAAACCAGGTAACGGCGCGCACTCCCCTGGTCATGTAGCCTTGCCGGGCATAGGGCGCTCCGATCCAATATCCAAGGGAGCATGTCTGGCTTACCCCACGGCGGATATTGCTCAGCGTCGCACCCCCCATTAATGCGTTATCAGAGGTTCTGAACAGAAAAAAGGCGTAACCGAGGTCTTGGCGCGCGTCGCGGTAATAATAGCGGATGCGCCGGCGGTAGGTGTTCCGGTCCAGCTCGTCGCGCGGCCAGCGCGGCTCCCAGGGTTCCAGGAACTCCCGGCTCTCAGCGCGCAGCTTGGACCATGCCGCGTAGTCGGACATTTGCGGCTCGCGCAAATAGACCCCGTCACCCTCGATGTGGGGCTTCGTATCCGAACAGAAGAAGCGCGCGCCGCCGAGCATGGGAGATCACGCCGGCGCCAGGGTGCCGGAAAGGAACGCTTCCGCCGCGTCCACCACCGCAGAGGCGGAGCCCCTCGCGCCGACTGAAACGGACACTATTTCCGGCTTGCCGCGCAACCTTCGGCCCACGGCCTGCACGGCCTCGCAGGTCACGCCTTCGATTTTGCCGATCAGCTCCTCGTTCGAGACCGGCCGGCCGAACACCATGAGGTCCCAGGCTAGCTGCCCCGCGCGGGCTTCGCAGCTTTCAAGGCTCATGAACAGGCCCGCCTTGAGCTGAGCCTTCGCGCGCGCCAGCTCCTTCGCCGTCGGCCCGTCCTCGGCGAGATCGCTGAAAATGCCAAGCGCCAGCCCGGCAAGCTCGGGAAGCTGCTGCGGGCTCGTCGCCGCGTGCAGGCCGATGATGCCGCTATCCGAATAACCCCAGTCGAAGGCGTGGATGTCGTAGCAAAGCCCGCGCTGCTCGCGCACCTCCTGGAACAGCCGCGACGCCATGCCGCCGCCCGCGATGCCCGCGAATATCCGTCCGGCGAACGCAAACTCGTGGCCATTCGGGAAGCCCTCGAAGGCGTAAATCACATGGCATTGCTCGAAGCGCTTTTCGGAATGCGCGTGGCCGCCCTCGAACCGGGCGCGCTTGATTGGCCGCGACGGCTCCGTGGGCATGCCGCCGAACAGCTCGTCCGCCAGCTTGTGCAGCGTATCGTGGTCGATGGCGCCGGCGGCGCTCAGCACGATGCGCGAGGCCGCGTAATTCTCGGTGCGGAAGCGCTTGAGGTCGGCGGCGGCGTGGCGCTCGATGGTGCGCGACGTGCCAAGGATCGAGCGGCCGAGCGGCTGGTTCGGATAGGCCTCCTCAAGGGCCAGGTCGAAGGCAATGTCGTCGGGGCTGTCCTGCGTGGCGGCGATCTCCTGCAGGATCACCTCGCGCTCGCGGTCCATCTCGTCGTCGGAGAATGCCGGGTTCAAGAGCAGGTCGCCGATCAGCCGCACGCCCAGCTCGACATCGCTGCCAAGCACGCGCGCGTAATAATTCGTCGACTCCGACGATGTCACCGCGTTCAGCGCGCCGCCGGCCCCCTCGATCTCCTCGGCGATCTGCATGGGCGTGCGCGTGGCCGTGCCCTTGAACGCCATGTGCTCAAGGAAATGCGCGACACCATGCTCGTTGTCGGTTTCGGCCCGCGCGCCCGCATTGACGAACACGCCCACGGTCGCGGTTTCAAGGCCGGCCATCCGATGGCTTACGACCTTGAGACCGTTGCTGAGCTGGCTTACTTGGATCGTCATGGTGTGAACCTTGGAGAAAGCTGGAGTGTGTTCGTTACGCGAAGGAGGCCTAAGACCCCCTCATCCTGTCCTTCTCCCCGAGGGGAGAAGGGACGCTGTTGCGAGCCGCCGCGGACTCCCTCTCCCCTCGGGGAGAGGGTTGGGGTGAGGGGGACTCTTAGCGTCGATATAGGATGCGATGGCCGTGGCGGAATTCGGCATGATCTCGAAGCGTTCGCTGAGGCCCAGACACCGCTGAAGTGCTGCCGGCACTTCAGGCTCGCGCCCGATGGCCCGCTTCACTGCGTCCGGGAATTTGGCGGGATGAGCGGTGCCCAGCACAACCATGGGGCCATCGAGCCGCGCCTGCTCGCGCTGTGCAGCGGCGAGGCCGACCGCTGTGTGCGGATCGACGATAATCCCCGTATCCTGGTACAGGCGGTTCATGGCCGCCGCCGCCTCCTCGCGGGTGACGCGATGGGCAGCGAACTGTCCGCGGATGGGGTCCAGTACCGAGGGCGGGATGCCGAAGCTGCTACGCTCGCGCAAATCCGCCATTGCCCCGGTCACGAAGGACGCATCGCGCCCGCTCGCCTCGAACAGGAGCCGCTCGAAATTGCTTGAAATCTGAATATCCATGCTCGGACTATCGGTGGGCATCACATCGCGCGGTTCGTAACGGCCAGTTTCAAGAGTTCTGGCCAGGATATCGTTCTCGTTCGTGGCGATTACGAGCTTGCCCAGGGGAAGGCCCATTTTTAAGGCGGCGAAGCCCGCAAAAATGTCGCCGAAATTCCCGGTCGGAACCGTGAAATTCGGCCGCAACTCAAGGCCCAGCTTTTCCGCTGCCGTGTAATAATACACGGTTTGTGCCACGATCCGTGCCCAGTTTATGGAGTTGATCGCGGAAAGCGCATGCCGCGTGCGGAAGTCCGCGTCGCCGAGCAGCGTTTTCACGATGTTTTGCGCGTCGTCGAACGTGCCTTCAACGGCGATGGCGTGGATGTTGTCCTCGCGCGCGGTGGTCATTTGCTTGCGCTGCACGTCGCTGATGCGCCCATGCGGAAACAGAATGAACAGCTCGATATCCTGCCGGCCGCGAAATGCCTCCACCGCCGCAGCCCCCGTGTCGCCGGAGGTCGCGCCGAGAATGGTGGTGCGGCTGCCGGTTTGCTTCAGCGCCCGCTCCATGAGCCGCGACAGAACCTGCATGGCGAAGTCCTTGAAGGCGGCCGTCGGCCCGTGGAACAGCTCCAGGAGGAAAAGATCGCGGCCGATCTGCGTCAGCGGCGCGGTGTCTGGATGGCTCCAGCCCGCATACGCATCGGAAACGAGCGCGAACAGCTCGTCATGCGCGGGATTGCCGCCCATGCAAGGCGCCATCACGAAAGCGGCCGCCGCGGCGTAGTGGCCGGGCGCAGCCGCGGGCAGCGAGGGCATCGCAGGCCAGGCGCCTGGCACGTAAAGACCGCCATCGGGTGCTAAGCCCGCCAGCAGAACCTCCTGGAAACCGGCGGGCGCGGCCTTTCCGCGCGTGGAGACGTACTTCATTTCGAACGGCCTATTCCGGCTGAGGGATGCACACGGCGGATGCGCCGCCTCGCGATGACACCCGGAGATTCTAGCGGAGATTGCAACATACCGCGGGACAGTTTCAAGGCGAATGGCCTCACGCTACACAGCAAGACCCGTTTGATGCAGCGGCATCTCTACCTTCGTCAAGCAGGAAACGCTCGCCATGCCAAGCCGGCCGCCTTCCTTTCGCCTTGCGAATCGCTCCTCCTTATTTGACTGCAAACTGTAGAAGAAGGCTCATCCTGCACGCAGGCGTTGCATAGGGTTGGTTTTCCTGAAGCCTTAACCCGGTTAGCCTTCGAGGTCCGATTGTCGATAGCAAAGTGAGTTGAGACGAGCCATGAAACTGCTAAGAAGTCTAGCCGTATCTGCACTGCTGACGTTTGCCGGATCGGGCGCCTTTGCCCAGGCCGTCGACGACGACACCAAATGCGAGACCCTCGTAGCCATTACCCAGGCTTCCTCGCCGAGCGGAAAGAAGGCCAAACAGGCCACCGTTTATATCGAGGAGACGATGCTTGCGCTCGACCGCCTCCATGGGCAGCGAGGCAAGGCCGAGATTTTTCCCCAGATGACGGAGTACGACCGGTCTTCGCTCGTTCAGACCGTCATCATGCGCTGCCATAGCCGCAAGGCCATCACCGTTGCCGATACCGCCATCGAGACTTACGAAGCTGTGCGGGCAGCAGGGGCTGGCCTTGGCCTGAACATGGCTGCTCAGAAACCAGCGGGGAACCAGCATTCGCGGGTCGCTGCACTCTACTAGTTCCAGGCTCAAGACTCCGCCGGCTAGAACACCTGGAATGAGCCTTGGCTAATCCTAGACTTGGCGCTTGATCCCAAGCCGGATTGCTAGCCTTGAACTGGATCGGCACGCCTTGCGGTCTTGCTGCACCACCAAATCGGGTGAGGCAAGACCGGCAGCATGCCGCTCCGGCTGCTAGAACTTCCCTTTGGTTTCGCGCCCGGCTGGCCTGTAGGTCACGTTCCCGGCCTGAGGCCCTGGCGCGGCCTGCGGAGCCTGGGCGTCGACCGCGAGCCCATCCACCCGCCACACGCCGTCGATTTGCACGAACACCAGCTCGTAGCGGATTTGCAGCGGCTGGGTTGGAAAGCTGCCGATCAGGTGAAGTTGCTTTTGCGCGGTAAACTCGGCGGGCTTTTCGAGGCCCGGCTGGAGCATAAGCACCGGGCTCAGGTTGATGCCCCTCGCGCGCAGATTTGAGAACAGCACCGCAAGCCTCGTGGCGTCGAAGCGCTCGCGAAAGACCGGCGTGCCCATATCGTGCAGCACCGTGTAGTTGCCGGTCTGGTTGGCATGCTGGAGCGCGATGATGGTCGATTTGATGAGCATGGCCGCCACGAGCGGATCGACGGTCTGCTGCTGTTGTAGTTGCTGCGGCTGCGGCGGCGCTTTGGGCGCGTGATTTTCAGCAGCATAAGCCGCGGCGCCCAGCATGTAGAAGCCGCAAACGGAAGCGGCGGCGACGATCGGCGCGAAATTGGCGGTCCAATTCCGGCCACGCGATTGCCGCCTAAAACAAAGCTCTCGCATCACAAGTCCCCTTCTGGCCGGCCGGTCTGCCAGCGGAGCGCCATTGCTGGCGCTGGGCAAGTCCGCTGGCACCGGCCGGCCCTTGGTCCGGAGGTTACAAAAAGCAAACTGGCCGCACCTCTTCCGAAGGTTGGCTGAAGAAAAAGGAGGGCCATGCGGCCCTCCTCCCGCGGGGTTTATCTGAGGGCCGGAGTGGAGCCGAACCCGAAGGTGATGCCAGCCTTGCCGGCCACGGTGCTGTGCTCGGTGCCGAAGCCGATGCCAGCGTCGAGAGCGGCGGTCGAGCCCGCTCCGAACCAACCCCGGCCGATCACGCCGGCGCCGCTGAAGCCGACAGCATGCTCGCCCTCGAATGCGCCCCAGCCGGCCCGGAATGCAAAGTCCTGGCCTGGAAGGAAGATCGGCTGCGAGATGGCAAGAGCGAGCGCCACGCCTTCCGTGGCCTTGTCGACGCGGTTGTTGAGCTGATTGAGCTTGCCGAAGATGTAGCCGCCGTCGGTTGCAAGGTTGCCGCCCGCATCGGAGGTGACGACCTCAAGCGGTCCCGATTGCTCGCTTTTGCTCTTAAACGATGTGATCCCCGGCGCCGTATAGGTGTTGTCGTGCGTACCGAAAACCATTTGATCGTTGCGAGTTGCATGGGCGCCAGCACCAATGGCCGTGGCGTTGTCATGGCCTTCGACTGAGGCGCCCGTGCCAATGGCCGTCGAGCCGTAGCTGTTGCTGGCATCCGCGCCTGCGCCGAGTGCCACCGAGCCAACGCTGTATTGCGTGTTGGCGAAGGCGCCGACGGCCGTGGAGCCAAGGCTGTCGCTGGCGTTGGCATGCGCGCCCTCGGCAACGGACAGGGCGGAATTCTCGGCTTTCGCCTTGTATCCAACCGCCGTGTTCTCGAAGCCGGAGGCCTCCGCATCGGTGCCAAGCGCCGAGTTCTTCACGCCCACGGCTTTGGCGCCCGTGCCCGCCGCGGTGTTGTCCTTGCCGATGGCAACAGCCCGGGTTCCGGAGGCGGTGTTGCCCTTACCGAGAGCGAAGGACTTCGTGCCGGAGGCGGTGTTGTCCTTGCCAATGGCAACCGCTTCGGTACCGGACGCGGTGTTGTGTTCGCCGATGGCCACCGACTCGGTGCCCGATGCGGTATTGTCCTTGCCCAGGGCGAGTGATTTCGTTCCCGACGCCGTGTTATCTTCGCCTATGGCGACGGACTCCGTCCCGGAGGCTGTATTGTCCTTGCCAAGGGCGAAAGACTTGGTCCGGAGGCAGTATTACCCTTGCCAATCGCGACCGATTTCGTGCCGGAGGCGGTATTACCCTTGCCGATGGCGACGAACTCGGTTCCTGAAGCAGTGTTGTTCTTGCCAAGCGCGAAAGACTTCGTTCCGGAAGCGGTGTTGTCCTTGCCGATAGCAACGGACTGCGTACCCGAAGCCGTGTTGCCCTTGCCCGCAGCGAAGGACTTCGTGCCGGAGGCGGTGTTGTTTGAGCCGAACGCCTTGGCTTCCGTGCCCGACGCCGTGTTGTGATCGCCAACGGCGACGGCTTCGGTGCCGGATGCAGTGTTGTCCACGCCAAAGGCAAACGACTTGCTGCCAGACGCGGTGTTGTCCTTGCCGATAGCAACGGACTGCGTGCCGGAAGCCGTGTTGCCCTTGCCCGCAGCGAAGGACTTCGTGCCGGAGGCGGTGTTGTTTGAGCCAAACGCCTTGGCTTCCGTGCCCGACGCCGTGTTATGATCGCCAACGGCGACGGCTTCGGTGCCGGATGCAGTGTTGTCCACGCCAAAGGCAAACGACTTGCTGCCAGACGCAGTGTTGTCCTTGCCGATAGCAACGGACTGCGTACCGGAGGCGGTGTTGTGATCGCCTATAGCGAGGGACGTCTTGCCGGAGGCGGTGTTGTTCGTGCCCCACATGCATGATCCAGGCGCCGTGCCCTTCACCATGCCCCAAGGGCAGGCGTATGCTTGGTCGAATGCGGCGATATTGAGGGCAAGGGCGCTAGCGCCCAGAAAAAGGCCAGCAAAGACCGGCCGCGCGAAAGCCTCGCGTGTCATGTATAGCATTCCCTGATTTGTTGCTACCCCGACGGGAATAATGAACAGCACGCAGCAGACCCCCATCCGGCTGCGAGATGCTTCCGCGATAACGCGAAATATTATCCCCACTCCGCCTGTGCCGTGATTTCGAGCTTCGAGAACAATCGTCAGGCACAACTTAATGTGTGGTGATGCGCTACGGTAACATAATGTAGCGGCTATATTGGGCGATGAGGGCCGCATAACGCAAGAATACAACCGTTACTAAGTTGTCAATACAACATACAACCATTGCGGTTAAGGAGCTTGCTCTCAGATCATCTATCCATGCACTGCCGTTACTATGAAACCGCTGCATAGGAACCGGCACCCCACACATAGATGCTGGCGAACAGGAAGAGCCAAACCACGTCGACGAAATGCCAGTACCAGGCGGCGGCTTCCAGGCCGAAATGCTGCTTCGGCGTGAAGTGCCCCGCGATGGCCTGGAGCAGGATCACCGAAAGAAAGATGCTGCCCACGATCACATGGAAGCCGTGGAAGCCGGTCGCCATGAAGAAGGTCGAGCCGTAGACGTGGCCCGCGAAAGTGAAACCGGCATGCGAGTATTCGTAGGCCTGGCAGATTGTGAAGGTAAGCCCGAGGAGGATGGTGAGTGCCAGCCCGCGGATGAGGTTCTTGCGGTCGCCCTTAAGCAGAGAATTGTGCGCCCAAGTTACCGTTACGGCCGAGGTTAGAAGCACGAGCGTGTTGAACAGCGGCAAGCCCCACGGGTCGAAGGTGTGCCTGAACGCGGGCGCATCCGGGACCGGGGGCCATTTCCCGCCTAGCACTTGATCGCGGCCCACAACACCGATCTGCTGCCCATTGGGTAGCGTGGAAACATCCGCCGGGAACAGCGAGACGTCGAAATAGGCCCAGAACCAGGCGACGAAGAACATGACCTCCGAGGTAATGAACAGGACCATGCCGTAGCGCATCGAAAGCTGTAAGGCGGGCGTGTGCGTATGCTTATAGACGGCCTCGACGATGATTTCCCAAAACCAGGCGGCCATCGTTCCCAGCACGCCCGCGGCCCCGGCGATGAAAATCCAAGGGCCGTGCAGCCCGAACACGCCCTCGGCGCTCTTCATCCAGACGACCGCGCCAAACAGCATGACCAGCGCCGAGACCGAGCCCGCGATGGGCCAGGGGCTGGGGTCCGGCAGATAATAGTCGTGGTGTTTGACCGCGTGGTCAGCCATGGCTTTCTCCGCGCTGCCCCGGATTTTGTGTCGCTGCGGCCGGGTTATCCGCACGGCCCTTTGCAAATTTGGCTCCGCGCGCCCGTGCCGGCGTCGTAACTTTGAAGAACGTGTAGGAAAGCGTCATATCGCGGACGGTTCTGGCGCTGCTGTCGTCAAGCATTGCCGGATCGAGGAAGAAGGAAACCGGCATCTCAACCGGCTCGCCGGGTCCAAGCGTCTGCTGCTCGAAGCAGAAGCATTGAATCTTCGTGAAATATTTGCCCATGTAGCCGGGGCTCACATTGAAGACCGCGGAGCCGGTCACTAGCCTCATCGGACTTATTGGTGGCGCGGAAAAACGCGAGCTTGGTTTCGCCGACGTGAACTTCGACCTCGGGCTGCTCCGGCTCGAAGCTCCAGGGCAAGCCGGGTGCTACATTGGCATCGAAGCGCACTACGACGGTTTGCGGGTAAATCTTGCCCAGAGCCTTGGCCGCGCGCTGGGGCGTGCCCGCATAACCGGTCGCCGCGCAGAACATGCGGTAGAGCGGCACCGCCGCGAAGGAAAGGCCAATCATGAAGGCCACGAACAGGGCAAGCATGGCGGCAAGGCGCCGGTTGGATTTCACCTTTGCGGCGCTCATCGGCGATGCCCCCCGCCACGAAGCGCGTGGAAATATCGGCGCCAACCGTCGCCGTCATGGCCGGGCTTGACCCGGCCATCCAGTAACATGCCGGGCGCACATCGCTTTTATGGATGGCGCGGTCAAGCCCGGCCATGACAACTGTGTTTGTTGCCGGCGGCCAGTCTTTACACGCTCCTTCGCCGGAATGACGTCCCCAACTTATACGCCCGGCTTCGGCATTTCACTTACACCTCCGGTCAGCGGATATGCGGCAACTCCTCGCAGGAGTGAAACGGCGGCGGTGACGGCAGCGACCATTCGAGGGTGGTCGCGCCCACGCCCCACGGGTTCGCCCCGGCCTGCTGCCTGCGCCAATACGCATCCGCGAGAACGCCCAGGAAAACCAGCACGCCTATTCCGCCGATATAAGCGCCGATGGAGGAGATAAAGTTCCATGCCCAGAACGCATCCGGATAATCGGCATAGCGCCTTGGCATGCCTGCCGCGCCCAGGAAATGCTGCGGGAAGAATGTGAGGTTGACGCCCACGAAGGTCAGCCAGAAATGCAGATTGCCGCCCCATTCGGAGAACGTGTACCCGCTCATCTTCGGGAACCAGTAATAGAAGCCCGCGAAGATCGCGAACACCGCGCCCAGCGACAGCACGTAATGGAAATGCGCCACGACGTAATAAGTCTGGTGCACCTCGCGGTCGATGGGCGCATTGGCGAGCACGACGCCGGTCACGCCGCCGACGGTGAACAGGAAGATGAAGCCAACCGCCCAGAGCATCGGCGTGCGCAGTTCGATTGAGCCGCCCCACATGGTGGCGATCCAGGAGAAGATTTTGATGCCGGTCGGCACCGCGATCACCATGGTGGCAAAGGCGAAATAGGCCTGCGTCTCCACGCTGATGCCGGTGGTGAACATATGGTGCGCCCACACCGCGAAGCCGATCGCGCCGATGGAGACCATGGCGTAGACCATGCCGAGATAGCCGAACACGGGCTTCTTCGAGAAGGTGGCCACGACCTGGCTCACGATGCCGAACCCCGGCAGGATCATGATGTAAACCTCGGGATGGCCGAAGAACCAGAACAGGTGCAGGAACAGCATGGGATCGCCGCCGCCGGCCGGATCGAAGAAGGTGGTGCCGAAATTGCGGTCGGTGAGCAGCATGGTGATGGCGCCCGCGAGCACCGGCAGCGCCAGCAGCAGGAGAAACGCTGTCACCAGGATCGACCAGACAAACAGCGGCATCTTGTGCAGCGTCATGCCCGGCGCGCGCATGTTGAGGATGGTCGTGATGAAGTTGATCGCACCGAGAATTGAGGACGCGCCCGCCAGATGGATCGAGAAGATCACGAAGTCCATCGCCGGCCCGGGGATTCCCGGTGGTGCTGAACGGCGGATAGAGCGTCCAGCCGCCGCCGAAGCCCTTTGAGCCCGGAGCGCCGTCCGCGAACAGCGACAGGATCAGAAGCGTGAACGAGGCCGGCAGGAGCCAGAACGAAATGTTGTTCATGCGCGGGAAAGCCATGTCCGGCGCGCCGATCATCAGCGGCACGAGCCAGTTGCCGAAGCCGCCGATCAAGGCCGGCATGACCACGAAGAAGACCATGACCAGGCCGTGCGAGGTCACGACCACGTTATATTCCGCCGGGCTGCTGAAAATTTGCAGGCCGGGATATTGCAGCTCGGCGCGGATCAGCAGCGACAGGGCCGCGCCGAACAGCCCGGCGATCACGGCAAAGATCAGATAAAGGGTGCCGATGTCCTTGTGGTTCGTGGAGAACAGCCACCGGGCGATGAAGCTCAGATGCTGCTCGTGCTCCCCAGCCGTCGCGCTGTATGCCATGATCTGCGTTGCCCTTGTATCTTGCGTTTGCCTTCAGCGTTTCCTGGACCCGGCTACCCAGATGCTTTCATCCGTGGCTTCATACCCCTCTGCCCCTCTCCCGCAAGGGGAGAGGGGGACGCCTTCACAGCGGGCACGCCCTGCTCCCTCTCCCCTCCGCGGGAGAGGGTTGGGGTGAGGGGGAAGCCACGCGCACCGGGGTTGGTATCCGATTTCCGCAGCCTCCGGCGGGATAGCGGCTGCTCGCCGAGGCGGTCTGAGACGGTTGCGCATTCGCCTGTTTTTTCTTCTCCGCGAGCCACTTCGCGTACTCGCCCGCGCTTACGGCTTTAACAGCGATCGGCATGTAAGGGTGCCCTTGGCCGCACAATTCCGAGCACTCGCCGTAGTAGGTGCCGGGCTCGGTGGCGACGAACCAGGTACGGTTGACGCGGCCAGGTATGGCGTCGGCGCGGCTGCCGAAGGCCGGCACCATCCATTCGTGAATGACATCCGCGCCCGTCACGAGCACCTGCACCACCTTGCCCACGGGCACGACCATCTCGTTGTCGACGGAGAGCATCCGGAGTCTGGCCCGGCTTCAGGTCGCTATCGGCGATGGGCATCGAGTAGAACGTCACCTTCTCGTCCGGGTACTCGTAGGACCACATCCATTGCTGGCCGGTCGCCTTCACCACCACATCGGCCGTGGGAAACTCGTATTGGTAGAACAGTAGCCGGAAGGACGGGATCGCGATGACCACCAGGATCAGCACCGGGACGACCGTCCAAAGCACCTCGATGACCGGATTATGTGAAAGCCTCGAAGGAACGGGGTTCCTGCTCTCGCGGTAGCGGTAAAGCACCCACGCGAGCAGCCCCGTCACGAGCAGCACAACCGCAATGAGAAAAACGTGCATAAACGCGTTGAAATCGCGCATCGCGGCCATGACGGGGACGCGGCCCGCTGGAACAGGATTTGCCAGCCCTGCGGCGCGCCTTCGAAGGCCAAAGCGTCTTGAATTCCCGCGAGCGAGGCGGCCGCGGCAAGGACGGCCCTAGCGCAATTCCGAGCTTTCATCTTCGGGCCTTTCATGCCCGTCCCGTCGCGCCAATTTTGCCCGATATTCGCGCTTTGAACAACCAAACTTTGAGCTAAATCAATGCTCTATAGCTCAAGCTCGCGGGCTGCGGCCCGATTGCCGCGCGGACAATTTGCTTTGCCGCTGAAGCCCGGTAGTCTCAATTTAGCCCTATTCCTTGAGGACTTGCGATGCCAAATGTCCCGCACCCCAAACAGGGAACCAGCCATGCTACGATTGACGAAGCTCTTCGCCGCTTGCGTTGTCCTCGCCTTCGCTTCCGCTGAAGCTTTCGCTCAATCGGAGGTAGGCGCCGGCCAGGTGAAAGCCATCTACGGCGCCTGGAAGCTCAAATGTGCCCAGCTCGCCGGCGCCAAGCAGGACAAGTGCGCGCTGGTGCAAGACCTGAAGCTTGAAGACCGGCCGAACATGTTCCTGACGGTCCTCATTATGCGGTCGTTCGACAGCGACAAGAAGATCCTGCGCATCGTTGCGCCTTTGGGCGTGGTCCTGCCCGCCGGGCTCGGCCTGCGCATCGACGGTCACGACATCGGCAATGTGAAGTTCCTGAAATGCTGGAAATTCGGCTGTCTCGCCGAAGTGGTCGACACCGATGGCCTGCTGGTTAGCAAGCTCACGTCGGGGCAGACCGCGAGCTTTATCGTGTTTCCGACCCCGGATTCCGGCATCGGCTTCCCAGCGCCGCTCGCGGGGCTGTCCGAGGGGATGAAGGGCCTGAATTAGTATCTATTTTTCCCTAGGGGCAAGTCCGGCGCAGAGCGGGCTGCCGTCGGCGGCCGCCCTTCCAAAAGCAGCTCGCAACTGGGGGGACGGCGCGCCCCACACCTTCAGCGAGATTAAGACGGACAGCGGCAATAGGGACTGATCCGCGATCCGCTTGAAGGGTTCCCGCCCGCCATCCCGTGCGTGCGCGCCGCTGCTTGCTGCGACACCGCACAGACACACGATCATTACCGCTGACGGCTGCCTTCAGCATCCCCTGTCCACAGCGCCCCCTTCGCGCGGCACAGCCGTGCGAGAGCATGATTTCCGCAGCTATTCCCGCTGGCAGCACACCGGCTGCAACCCCGCCGCCAGTTTCGGATAAGTGCGGCCCCGTAAACTCAATGGAGCCCGTTTAGCGGGCGCCCGCTCACCGGGCATTGTTTTTTCAAGGTGCCAAGGCTGCCAGGGGAGATATCCAATGCCACTTCCTTCCGCGACGCATCCAATTTGGGAACAGCTAATGACACGCAAGGTCAAGCACACCTTTTCCCTATTTGCCGCGAACATGGCCATCGATCATGCGATCCGCGCATACGGTCATTCAGACGCCTCGCAGAAGGAAAAGCTTGCTACGGACCTTCAAACTTTCTTTGCAAAGTATGAAAAGTTCACGCTGCCTGAGTTAGAGAAGCTTATGTAAAGGGGATAAGACCATGTCAAAGCTTTGCAATATCTCTGAGGCAAACGCTCTCATCGACGCCGGAAGGCTTCTTCATGTGGCGGGCGACGAGGCCGTGCTGGCTGAGTTGCACAGGGGCACATGGATCGGCGGCACAATTCCCTACTTCCTCACCCGCGAGGGCGGGCTTGTGGACCGCAACCGTGCGTTTGTCACCGAGCTGCCGGACAGCGTGACCCGCGCCGAAACTGCGCTGGTTGGGGAGAACGAGCTTGCGAGGCTTACAGCGGAGGCGCCGGAGAATGGCTTTTCCCTTGTGATCCTCCCCGGAATGAGCGGCATCCATGCCAGCTACGCGCTTAATGCCGAGCGGCTGCCGAGCCTTTACGAAAGGCCGATCATCGGCTGGGTTTCGGGCGTGTATCTGAGCGAACTCGGCACCGTCAAGCCCAAGGTTGTGAACGGAAAAACCGGCGAGTTCTGCAGCGAACGCCTCGCCGTCCTGCACGCGAGCCTTCCAGGGTCGCGCATCGCCAGCATCGGCATCGTCAACGTGTTTCGCCAAGGCGCGGGCGACAGGATTGTCTTCGATGAAACGGGCTTTTCCGGCGCCGGCTGCCTCATTAACGGCGCCAAGGCAAACTTCTTCGATTATGCCAAGCAGAACAAGCTCGACCTCCAGCTTCCCCTCGTCGCCGACCGGTCGGGAGAGATGATTAACGTCAGCTTCCAGGCCCTCGACGAGGCCACCCGCTCGGTCAAATTCTATGCTCCGGTGCTGGAGCGCGTGGAATACCGGCAGGCCGCTCCCATTGGCGACTACCGGGCAGCGTTTGAAGGGCGCGTGAAAAACCTCGGCATCTCGCCCGGCCTTCTCCTGCAACTGCATCCTCAACTACCTCTACGGCCATTTGGAGGGGAAGCAGAATATCCCAATCGGCGGGCCAGCGACGTTCGGCGAGATTGCTTACGTCTTGCTGAACCAGACGATGGCCTACCTAACCATCAACGAAGTCTGAGCTGCCCCAGGGGCGGCGCTGCCGCCTCGCGGCTTCACTCGGCCTTGTTTTGCGAACGAATGGAAGATCGCGCCCACGAGGCGCATAGCTTAAGGCTGCCCCTCCGGCCACCGGCGGGGCCTGCTCCCCTGGTCGAAAGTCCGGGCTTTGCCGCACTCTTCCATTTTCTGGGGGCGGCATGAGCAGAAGTGCGGAAATAAAAACAAACAGCCGGCCGGTTCACATCGGCCGCCGCCCTGCCGCTTGGCCGCACGCGGGGGCGTTCGATGAGTCCGGTGCCCGAGAAGCTCCTTATTTTGCACGATGACTATCGCGCGAAGCATATCGGGCTCGCAGTTCTTCCTAACCAGCGCATTCGAACTTGTGTTAGGCGGAGAACCAAGGCGTGAATTCGTTGCGCTATTCCTGTTTGAGATGAAGTTAATTTGATAGAAGACCGCATCGGCAGGTCAGTGCCTCGCTGAGCTAAGCGATTTCGGGTTTGATAATCTAGAGATCAGGCCGTTCGTGACCATCGTTCCGGCATCCGATTCAATTTCATTATTGTAACGTCCGAGGAGAAGGACGAAGACTGGTGCATCGAATTCCACCCCGGAAACTTTATCGCACTTTATCCGCCATGGGATGGCGGCTACGATACGTATTTCTGTATCGGAGCTTGCGACTTGGCATCGAGGGCTGAAAGAGCGAAAATCTGTGGGCCGCCCCGCGCAACCTACATCACGGCCGCGAAGAATATGCCGGCGCGCGATTGCCTGCGTCAAAAAAGCATTACCATCTTTCGCTGGTTCTATTTTTGGGTTAGATAGTATTAACTATTATCTGCAATATGCGTAAAATAGTACAGATGAAGCTTGGCGCTTTTCTTTGTATTTCGGTTTCACCTGCCTCCGGCAATACCCAGGATCAAAATGATGAACAGCGAACTCGAACTAGCGGCTTGGACCACAGATATCGTCTCGGCTTATGTCTCCAACAACGCCATAGCTGGCGAGAAACTTCCCGAATTTATCGGCTCGATCTATACGGCGCTCAGCAGTGTCACGTCGCAGACGGTTGAACAGCCGAAAGTCGAGCTGAAACCCGCCGTGCCGGTCAAGAAATCCCTGACCCCGGAATACCTCATCTGTCTTGAAGACGGGAAGAAATTCAAGTCTCTCAAGCGGCACCTTCAGGCGCATTACGGCTTGTCTCCCGACGAGTACCGGCAGAAGTGGGGATTGCCACGCGATTACCCGATGGTAGCGCCCGCCTATGCCGCCGCCCGCTCGAATTTGGCCAAGACCATGGGATTGGGCCGGCGCGCCGGAATGGAAAGCGCGGCTGCCGTCACGGCGCCCGCCGCGAGCAAGGAGCGCGCCAAGCGGGCCAAGCCGGCCGCCAAAGCAGGGCGGAAATAGTCCCAGGCGTTAACGGTCCCGGAAGGCGTGCAAACCACGCCCTTCCGGGACGATGCCGCCGATCATATTCGCCAGCGGCCCCGCTGTAATTCCCGCCTCTTGTACCGGCTGTGGGAAGTGCGGGCCGTCCCAATCGCGCCGCAACTCAAGTGCTGAGCAGTTTGCGGCCAACCCGAAGCACCATCGCGCGCGGCATGAGCGGGGCCGTTCCTGCCACGATGGCGTTGGCCGCCCCCGCGACTTTGACGCGCCTGCCCGCTTGAAAGGCCCGGTAGCCAAGCTCGGCGGCGCGCGCCGCGGACATCATGCCGGCTCGAAGCAGCCAAATACGTTCGGTGCCCGCGCGCTTATGAAAGCCGCTCTCGGTCGGTCCGGGACAGAGGCAGGATACGTTCACGCCGGTCCCGCGCGCTTCCTCCCACAGGGCCTCGGTGAACGACAGCACAAAGGCCTTCGTGGCGCTGTAGACCGCGAACATGGGACCCGGCTGAAATGCGGCCGTCGAGGCGACGTTGAGCACCCCGCCGCGCTTTTTCCGCAAGATATTGGGCCAGTAGAGATGCGTCAGCTCGACCAGCGTCCGCACGTTCAAATCGACCATACCAAGCTGGGTCTCAAGGCTGCTGTTCTCGAAGGCGCCGGCCGCGCCAAATCCCGCATTGTTGACGAGGACATCGATATCGTGGCCGCGCTGGCCGAGTGCCTGGGCAAGCTCCGCGCCTGCATTGGGCCGGCCAAGATCGTGCGCGATTGGCACCACGCTCACGCCAAACCCGGCTGTGAGGTTTGCTGCCACCGCATCGAGCGCCCCGGCCGAGCGGGCGGTGAGCACGAGGCCATAGCCGTCGCGGGCAAAGCAGCGCGCAAGCTCAAGCCCGATGCCGCCGCTGGCCCCCGTGATAAGGGCCGTTTGCCCTTCGCCCTTGCGCTTGTGTTCCATTGAGCGTCCTTCGAGAGTTGAAACCGTTCTCCCCTATTTGGGAAGGTAAGGCGCCCAAGGAAAGCTTCAGCCGGACGTTCGGGCCGGCTCGCTATCCGGTGCCGGCACGGGCGCCTCTTCCTCCGTGGGCGAAGCAAGTGTGCCGCGCCACAGGTAGAGGCAGAGCAGCGCCCCCGGTATGCCTATGGCCGAGGTCGTCACGAAGAACAGCGGATAGCCGAAATGGTCCACCATCAGCCCCGATAGGCCGCCCACGAGCTTGCCCGGCAGCGCATAGAGCGAACTCAACAGCGCGTATTGCGCCGCGGCGTATGCCGGCGAAGTCAGCGACGACATGAAAGCGATGAGCGCCGTGCCCGCGAAGCCCGAGGCGAAGGCTTCGACGCTGATGGCAAGCGTCAGGTATTCGAGCCTCGCGCCGGAAAGCGCAAGCAAGGCGAGGCTCAGGTGGGAGGCCGAGGCCGCGATGGCGCCGATAAGGAGGGTCGGCATCAGTCCGAGCCGCAGCACGGCGAGCCCTCCCGCGAACACGCCGGCGATGCCGATCCAGACGCCGTAAAGTTTGGACACGGTTGCGATGGCGGATTTCGAGAAGCCGAGATCGATGTAGAGTGGGTTCGCCATCACGCCGGAGACGAAATCGGGCACGCGGTAGAGCGCGACAAGCACGAGCAGCGGCACGAGCATCGCTCCCTTGCGGCGCACCAGTTCGGCGATGGGCTCGGCATAGAGCTTGATGAAGGACTCGCGCGGGGCGTTGGTTTCGCTCTCGGGCGGGTGCGGTGCGAGCAGGCTTGCCACAATGCCAACCGCCATGAGGATCGCCATGGTGGTATAGGCCGCCTTCCAGCCCCCGTAATCGGCGATGTAGAGCGCGCCCGCGCCAGCGCACAAGAGCGCGATGCGGTAGCCCAACTGATAGCTCGCCGACATCATGCCCTGCCGTTCGGTTGGCGCGGCGCCGATGCGCCAGCCATCCACCACCACGTCCTGGGTCGCGGAGGCGAAGGCCACGAAGAACGCGCAAGCCACGGTCCAGACCAGGGAATGCGAAGGGTTCCCCGAGGCGATGCCGACGAGGCCGAGGCTTACGCAGCCTTGAGAGAGCAGCATCCAGCCCCTGCGGCGGCCCAGCCGCGACAGCAGCGGCACGTCGCGCCGGTCGATAATGGGCGCCCACAGGAACTTGAAGCTATAGGCGAGCGCCACGTAGCTCAGGAAGCCGATCTCGGTGCGTGCGATGCCGGCCTCGCGCAGCCAGGCAGAGAGCGTCGAGAACACGAGCAGAAACGGCAGGCCCGCGCTGAAGCCCAGCGCCAGCATCAGCGCCAGGCGCGGATCGGCCACGATTTCGGCGGCGAGCCGGCGGAAGGTCCGGTTATTCTCTGTTGTCATGCCCCTTTATAGCCCGAAGCGGCCGCTTGTCATGCCCGCTCTGAGCCGCGCGCCGCCCGCGGGAAATCCTGTCAGCGCCAGCCGCAAATGCGGCGAGATTTCCCGCGGGGCGTACTAGCACACCAGGAAGCGGCTCAAGGCCGCGAGATACCCGCCGGCGGCGTCCACAGAAGATCCGGCGGCCGCACACTTATGGCGCGTATGCCAGCGAGTGCGTCAGCAAACGGTGACAGCGGCAAAAGGGCCAGCTTGCCGCTATCGCTACAAACTTACCCTGCAACGTAAGCGTAGCTAAGTCATGTTCTGCTACCCCTGCTGGCGGTAGCGTTTATGTTGAGGTGGAAAGATGGACACGAATGTAGCATTGTTGGTGATTATCGCGGGACTTGCTGTGCTCGCAGCGTTGAGCTGGGAGGCTTCCGGTCCGCGCGAATGGTGATCGTGGGGGAGGGGGAGACGCCAAACCAGCGCCGTCCCCTTCTTCGCGTCCCCAAGCACCTGCCCCCGCCGGCCTGCTCTTAGCGGACGGGGCTTCGGCCCAGCCAGTTACCCAGCCAAACCGCCCGTCAGCTACCGGAGCTAACCAAGGAGCATCTGCTAAATTAGTTCAATATCGAAAAGCGGCCCGGATCGGGTAAATCCGCTGCCGGACGAGGTTAACAGGCGCCTAATGCCCCGGTCTGGCTTGGCCAACGAATTGCGGATAAGCCGGCGCCGGGGATCGCACGCCGGATGACGCATGCTTGGCCTCGCGGTATCGTCGCGAAAACCCAAGCAGGGAGCAACCATGCAGGGAAAGTCGATTCTTTTGATTATCGGCGGCGGCATCGCGGCCTATAAATGCCTGGATTTCATCCGCCGGGCAAAGGAGCGGGGTGCCAAGGTACGCTGCATCCTGACGGCCGCCGCGCAGGAGTTCATAACGCCGCTTTCCGCTGCCGTCCTTTCGGAGGGGCCGGCCTTCACGGACCTATTCGACCTCAAGAACGAGACCGAAATCGGACACATCCGGCTTTCGCGCGAGGCGGACCTGATCGTCGTGGCGCCGGCCACCGCGGACCTGCTTGCGAAAATGGCGCATGGGCTGGCGGGCGACCTCGCCAGCGCCGTGCTGCTCGCAGGCGATAAGCCGGTGCTGGCCGCGCCCGCCATGAACTGGCGCATGTGGGAAAACCCGGCGACCCGGCGCAACCTGGAGCAGCTCAAGGCGGACGGCGTTCATTTCGTTGGCCCGGACGAGGGCGCGATGGCTTGCAACGAGCACGGCGTGGGCCGCATGGCCGAGGTGGACGGGATACTGGCCGCCGCGGAGCGTCTTCTGGCCGGAGGGGACGCTGGGCTGCTGCGGGGCCGCCATGTGCTGGTTACGGCGGGGCCGACGTTCGAGCCCATCGATCCCGTGCGCTTCATCGGCAACCGCTCCAGCGGCAAGCAGGGCTACGCCATCGCCGCGGCCGCGGCCCGGTTTGGGGCGCGCGTAACGCTGGTGTCGGGGCCAAGCGCGCTGGCGTTGCCTGCGGCGTGTATCGGCGGTTCGCGTCGAGACGGCGCTCGAAATGCTGGCCGCGGTGGAAGCGGCCCTTCCGGCGGATATCGGCATATTCAGCGCGGCGGTTGCGGATTGGCGCCCAGCCAAGGTACACCACGGCAAGATCAAGAAGGGAGCGTCCGCGCCTGGGGTCCATCTGGTCGAGAATCCGGATATTCTCAAGACGGTTGCGGACAGGGCTGAAAAGCGGCCGGCCCTGGTGATCGGCTTCGCGGCCGAAACTGGAAACGCGGTCGCGGAGGCGTTGCGGAAATTGAAGCGCAAGGGGTGCGATTGGATCGTTGCCAACGACGTATCGCCTGAGGGCAAGGTGTTCGGCGGCGACAGGAACACCGTGCATTTGATTAGCCCAACATCGGTGCAGAGCTGGCCGGAGATGAGCAAGGAAGAGGTTGCCCAGCGCCTTGTGCAGGCGGCGGCAGCGTGGCTTCAGCAAGCAGGAGAGAGGCAAGCGTGACCGTTGTCCGTTACAGGGTGCTTCCGCATGGCGAGGGGCTGCCGGCGCCGTCCTACCGCAGCAATCTCGCGGCGGGGCTCGATCTCGCGGCAGCCATCGAGGATGGCGCTATGCTGAGCCTCGCTCCGGGCGGGCGCGCGCTGGTGCCAACAGGCATCGCGCTTGAGCTGCCTGCGGGCTTCGAGGCGCAGGTGCGCCCGCGGTCCGGCTTGGCACACCGCCATGGCGTCACCGTCCTGAACACGCCGGGCACCATCGACGCGGACTATCGCGGCGAGATCCAGGTGATACTCATAAACCACGGGCAGGAGGCTTTCAGCATCGTCCGGGGCGACCGGATCGCGCAGCTTGTGATCGCAGCCGTCGCGGCCGTAACCCTGGAGCAGGCGGAAAACCTAAGCGTCACAGAGCGTAACACCGGCGGATTCGGCTCCACCGGCACGCGCTAAGGAGCGTGTGAAGAAGTCGGCGGCGCTGGCCGCCGCTGTCATGGCCGGGCTTGACCCGGCCATCCAGTAACACACCGATGTCATTGCCATTTTCGTGGATGGCCCGGTCAAGCCGGGCCATGACAACCGAGTGTGGGGCCGGCGCCCGCCGATTTCTTCATACGCCCTGAAGCGGGCGGCCATACCCGATCCTCATAGGTGCCATGAGGGGGCATAATCTTGTGCGCTGCACAAAATGTCGCATTTCCCTGGCATCTCCTGGGCACTACTAAAGTTGCAGACATGCAAGTCTATATCCCAGAAAGGGGTTCCAATGGCTGGATCTCAAATCTGGGGAGGAACGATCAGAAGGATGTGGTTGTCAGAGGGCGATAAGTTCCGCAACCACCTATTGAGACTTGATCGCGACACACGCCGGCTGCGGTTCGGCATGGCGGTCAACGATGATTTTATCGCCGATTACGCCTCGCATCTCGGCGACATGAAGGGCGTGGTCTACGGCTATTTCGCCGGCGGAGAGATGCACGCGGCAGCCGAGATGCGCCTGCTTGGCGACGGCTGGCCCGCGGATGCCGAGGGCGCGTTTTCGGTCGAGCCCGCGCACCAGAATCAGGGCATCGGCACCGAGCTACTGGGTCGCATCATCCGGGCGGCGCGAAACCGGGGCGTCCAGCGGCTCTACATGAACTGCCTGGCCGAGAACCGTAAGATGCAGCGCATCTGCCGCAAGTACGGCGCCGAACTGCAGTTCGACCATGGCGAGGTGGTAGGCCGCGTGCTGCCGGCGCTGCCGACCTACATTTCGCTGTGGCAGGAGGCCGTCGACGATTTCAGTAGCTTCATGTTGGCCGCGATGGACCTGCGGAAACGCGCGTCGGCGTTCCTGCGCCAATAGCCACGCCCTTGCTGAGGGGAGACAAAACGATAGGGCGTTACCCCTCACCCTGTCCCTCTCCGGCAAGCTCGCCCTGGCGAGCTTGCAACTTGGAGTGTCCGCATTCGCAGGCGAATGCAGATGAGGAGAGGGGACGCTTTCTCAACGGGCACGCCCGGACTCCCTCTCCCATTGGGAGAGGGCTGGGGTGAGGGGTAACGCCCTTCGTATAGATCGCCGGTCCCTGCCTAATTCTTAGACTTATCGACCATCCTGCGCTCGGCGATCCACGGCATCATGGCGCGGAGCTTGCGGCCCGTATCCTCGATGGGGTGGGCATCGCACTTGGCTCGCATCGCCTTGAAGCTCGTCTGGTTGACGCGGTTCTCAAGCATCCAGTCGCGCGTGAATCGGCCTTCCTGGATGTCCGACAGCACGGCTCTCATCTTCTCCTTGACACTCGCGTCCACGACCCTTGGGCCGCTGACATATTCGCCGTACTCCGCCGTGTTCGACACCGAGTAGTTCATGTTCGCAATGCCGCCCTCGTAGATGAGGTCGACGATCAGCTTCACCTCGTGAACGCACTCGAAATATGCCATCTCCGGCGCATAGCCCGCCTCGACCAGCGTCTCGTAGCCCGCGCGCATCAATTCCACCAAGCCGCCGCAAAGCACCGTCTGCTCGCCGAACAGGTCGGTCTCGCATTCCTCGCGGAAGCTTGTCTCGATGATGCCCGCACGCCCGCCGCCGATGGCGCTTGCATAGGACAGGCACAGCTCATGCGCGTTGCCGCTTGCGTTCTTCGCCACCGCGATCAGGCAGGGCACGCCCGCGCCGCGCACATATTCCGCACGCACCGTGTGCCCCGGCCCCTTCGGCGCCACCATGCCGACGTCGAGATCGGCGCGTGGCTCGATCAAATTGAAGTGAACGTTGAGCCCGTGCGCGAAGAGGAGCGCCGCCCCTTCTTTCATA
Organism: uncultured Alphaproteobacteria bacterium; assembly: GCA_963760455.1. Classification (GTDB taxonomy): domain Bacteria; phylum Pseudomonadota; class Alphaproteobacteria; order Rhizobiales; family Rhodomicrobiaceae; genus Rhodomicrobium. The sequence continues at coordinate 7,015 of CAVXDM010000008.1, read as the reverse complement.
TTCGCATGCAGATGATCGCGGTAAATATCGGCCTGCAGTTCGTCCGGAGTCAGCATCATCATGACGTCGGCCCATTTCGCCGCGTCCGCAACCTCAAGCACCTTGAGATTCTGGGCTTCCGCCTTCTTGGCCGAGCCCGAGCCAGCGCGCAGCGCCACGGCCACTTCGGCCACTCCGGAATCCCGTAAATTTAATGTGTGTGCATGGCCTTGGCTGCCGTAACCGATAATGGCGACCTTCTTGCCCTTGATAAGATTGATGTCGGCATCGCGATCATAATAGACGCGCATGGTGGATTCCCCTATTTAAGTGCTTCTTGCTGACTATCAGGGCGCGGGCGTTGCGGGGCAGGCCAAGGACGCGGTACGCTCTGAAATTGGGTTTACCGCTTAAGCAGCTAAGCGCCCGAGGTCAAACGAATTACGCAAGCTTTAAAGCTTGGGCTTGGGCGGGGGCTTCCGGCGGGCAGTTTCTCACTTCTTGACTTAATGCGCATTGAAGGTCATAACGCTTGCCATTACCGCGATAGTGAGCTTTCCGCATCCTTCCCGGTTTTACTGCAATCGCCGGGGTGTTATGCGAGCAGGAGGCGACATGAGCGGCGGCGATCTGCCTCCAGATTACAGGCCCTCAGAAGACGAACCATTTATGAATGAGCGCCAACGCGCTTACTTTAGAAAAAAACTTCTTGTGTGGCGGGACGAAATCCTTCGGGAGAGCAAAGAAACCCTCGAATATTTGGCGGATTCGGAACAGCATCCCGATATAACTGACCGTGCAAGCTACGAATCCGACCGTGGCATTGAGCTTCGTGCGCGTGACCGGCAGCGCAAGCTGATTTCGAAAATCGAAGCGGCGTTGGGCCGGATCGAGGACGGCAGCTACGGCTATTGCGAGGAAACCGGCGAGCCCATTGGCATCAAGCGCCTGGATGCGCGTCCTATCGCGACCTTGAGCCTCGAAGCCCAGGAGCGCCACGAGCGCCGCGAACGCATCTACCGCGACGATTAGAGCATCGGCCTGAGGACGCACCAGGCGTTAGAGTTCAACTTGACGCACCATCTCGTATTGGGTTGACCATCCGCAACCCAGCGAAGTCCTTCTCGTTGTCCGTAACGATGACGCAGTCATTGGCGCCCGCGATGGCGGCGACGATCATATCCAGCGCACTTCGGGGATGCCCGGCGGCCTTCCCTTCCGCTATTAGTCTCGCCCATATGAGTGCGGCTTTATCGTCAAATCCGAGAATGCGGCCCGCGAACAGCGCCTGAGGTCCTTCAGGACCGGAAAACCAAGCCTCCAGCACGTCGCGCTTCTTGCCCTTCGGCTTCTCCAGAATTCCCCGGCGGATCTCCGCGACCGTGAGCGACGCGATGAACAGGTCCTCGTCCTGCTGCGCGCCCATCCACGCGAGCAACGCTTCAGACGGCTGAGGCTTGACAACATTGCTGATGATGTTGGTGTCGAGAAGGTAGCGCATCACAGATCGAGCGCCCTGCCTTCCTCGCGCGGCCGGCTGAGATCGAGGTTGGCCTCGACGAGCGGCGAACGGCGCAAGGCATGGAGGATGCCGCCAGGCTTCGGCAATTCGCCAGCGACGGCTTTCGTCACAACGGCTCTCGCCTGCTCGGCTTTCTCGCCCTCCCCGGCCAGGCGCCGCGCCAAGGCACGGATCAGGTCGCGGTCGGAACGTGGCGCCATCACCTCAAAACGGACCAAGCCGCGCTGAACTAGGCGCGCGCGATAGTTCTTGATCGCCTTCTTTTGTGCGGCATTGCTCATCGCAGTCCTCCGGAATATATCAGGATATATAGCCCAGATTGCTCAAATCCGCAAGACGGCGGGTCGGAAGCCGCCCTCGAATAGGGTGCGCGACGGCTCAGCGCGTGATCCCAGCGTCACTGGTCGCGGGAATGGTTCCGGCGATTTCGAGTCACCCCATTCGCGGCGAGATCCCGCTTGCGGTTGGGATTGCGCGTCGGAACCTCCGCGATGCCGATGGCCTCGGCGGCGCGCTGCAACAGCGCGGGGTCCATGCCAGTGCCCGGCAGCGGCTCCGGCATCCGCCCTTCGTGGGCCTTGAGCATGACCTCTTTCCAGATCTCGGCCGGCAAAGAGCCGCCGGTAATCCCGCGCATCGGGCTCGCATTGTCGTTGCCCATCCAGACGCCGCCCACCCATTGCGCCGTGTAGCCGATGAACCAGGCATCCTTGAAACGCTGGCTGGTGCCCGTTTTGCCGGCCGCGGGGTAATAATCCAGCGACGCGGCGCGCGCTGTGCCGCCGGCGACGACCGAGTTCATCATGTCGTTCATGGCGCTTATGGCGCGGGCGCTGACGATGCGCGGGGGCGGCGCCTTCGAGCGCTCGAAAAGAACCCGCCCGGTGTTGTCCTTGATGCGCTCGACCACCTCCGGCACGACCGCAAGCCCGCCATTGGCAAACACCGCAAATCCCGACGTCATTTCCAGGAGCGTCGTCTCGGAGGTGCCAAGCGCCAGCGTCGGGCCGACATTGCGCACCGACTGAACGCCGAGCCGGTTCGCCACTTCCACCACACGTGGAGCGCCAACCATCTCCACCAGCCGCACCGCCGCCATGTTACTCGAATGGGTCAGCGCCGTGCGCAAGCTTACCTGCCCGCGATAGTCGTTGCCGAAATTCGTGGGCTTCCATCCCCCGATCTCGATTGGGCTGTCTTCGACCTGCGAGTCGGGCGTGAAGCCGTTCTCCATCGCCGCGAGATAGATGAAAGGCTTGAAGGCCGAGCCCGGCTGCCGCATGGCGCGCACCGCGCGGTTGAACTGGCTCTCCGCGTGATTGCGGCCGCCGATCATGGCCCGGATCGCGCCATCGGGGGTAAGCAGAAGCACCGCCGCCTCGGAAGCGCGCGCGGTGCGGCCCTTGGTGCGCATTACGTTCTCGACCGCGGTGCGCGCCGTCATTTGCAGGTTCGCGTCGATGGTGGTCTCGACGATCAGGTTGCGATTGGCCTCGCTCGTGAGCATCGGCGTGACCTCGGCCACCCAATCGGCGACGAAACCGAAGCCCGGCTTCGAATGCGGCGTCTTTATCTCGACCTTTGTGGTTGCCGCCTCCGCATATTGGTTGATGTCGATCTGATCCGTCTCGGCCAGCACGCGCAAGATCGCCTTGGCGCGCGCGCGCGCGCGATCCATGTTCCCGTTGGGCGAATAATAGGAGGGCGCCTTGATGAGCCCCGCGAGAATGGCAGCCTCGGCCAAGGTGATATCCTTGGGTTCCTTGCCGAAATAGGAATAGGCGGCGGCCCCGATCCCGTAATTGCCCCCGCCGAAATAGACGCGGTTCAGGTAAAGCTCCAAAATCTCCTGCTTTGTGAACCGGCGTTCCAGCCACAGCGCCAGGACGAACTCCTCGGCCTTGCGCGACAAGGTTCGCTTGGGCTGAAGAAACAGGTTCTTGGCAAGCTGCTGGGTGATCGTCGAGCCGCCCTGCTGGACCTCGCCCGAGCGGAAATTGGAGCTGAACGCCCGCAACAGCGCCTTGGGGTCGACGCCGAAATGATAGAAGAAGCGCCGGTCCTCGGCCGCAAGCACGGCTATCACGAGATTGGGCGATATGTCCTTGTAGGCCGCGTAGGCCCGGCGCATGCCGCGCTCGCCGATAAGCTCGCCGCCCCGGGCGTAAATCGTGATGTTCGGCGGCACGTTGAGCGTCATGGCCTCGTGCGGGTCGGGCAGGATCGAGGCGTAATAGGAGGCGATGCTGACAAGCGTTATAGCGATCCAGCCGGCGGTGATGAGCAGCCAAGGGATAAGCCGGAGCAGCGGCCGATGCGCACTGCGGCGCGGCTCGGCGAGCGGAGATTCGGTTACGAGCCAGACGGCCGACCGTTTGAGGATACGCCAGATCGTGCGGAGGAGGGCGTGCGCGAGGCCGCTTGCAAGCCGCCAAAGGCAGAGGGTGGGGAAGCGCAGCGGGCGGACTATCGCCACCCGGAAACGCGAGACAATCTCTGCGCCCCACCTGGAACGCGACAACTCCAACGCAACGCCTCACAAACGGGTAGTGCAGCAGGCAGAACTATATCTGCACGATTTGGTGATAATTAGAGGCTTCCGCTTAAGATTGTGTTACCGCGGGCGGGAAATGCGTGCCGCGCGGGAAAATCTCTGTGGGGATGCTTAACGCCGTGTTTGCAAGCGGCTCGGGTCCTGTGGGATAAGGCGGCCAGGAGGAGCCATGGAACAAGAATTCGATCTCGTCATAGGCGACAAGGCCTGGTCGTCCTGGAGCCTGCGGCCGTGGCTCGCCGCGAAGGTTGCGGGCATCCCATTCCGCGAGGTTCCGGTGCGGTTGCGGCAGCCGGAAACGGTGAGCGAGATCGCTGGATATTCGCCTTCCGGGCGCATTCCGGTGCTCATTCGCGGCGACTTTTCCGTGTGGGACAGCCTCGCGATTTGCGAGTATCTGGCGGAGCTTGCGCCGCAAGCGCAGCTTTGGCCAGCGGACCCGCAAGCGCGTGCCGTGGCCCGTTCGATCTCCGCCGAGATGCATTCCGGCTTTCAGGCGCTGCGCAACGAATTTCCGATGGATTTCCACGCCCGGATTGCCGGCCATGTCCCTTCGGCGCAGGCACGGGCCGATATCCGCCGCGTGGTGGAAATCTGGCGCGAGGTGCGGCGCGACTTTGGCGAGGGCGGACCATACCTGTTCGGCGGTTTCAGCATCGCGGATGCGATGTATGCGCCCGTTGCGACGCGCTTCAGGACCTATCGCCTCGATCTCGACGCCTTTGGCGACAATGGCGCCGCCGCGACCTATGGGCGGGCCATTCTTGGCATGCCTGCAGATGCAAGAATGGGGCGAGGGCGCGGCGCGCGGCTGAGGCAAGCGGGCGCCGTTGTGGAATAATGGCTGGGGAAGTACCCGGGACGGCCTGATGTAACGCCATGTTAACTCTACAAACTGCACCCCCGGACCGTTTCCGGCGGGTGGAGGGGCGTATTCGACTTTGAAACAATATAGCAGAAACGTCTTGAGTTTCTGTTAAGCACCCCCAAGCCGTTGATGTGCAATAACATTTTATGCCGGTGCAGGTTCCCTTCGGCCGCAAATCGCGGTTAATGAGGGATCTGCTCGTATATTTAACGGGGTTTTTGAAATACAGAAATCGACCCGAAAAGCGGTTTTATTTGCAAAAATCCGCGCATTCGCGACATGCTGATTGGGGATTTACCTTGGTTGCATTAACTATAACCGGCTCCTACGCAAAACTAATCTTTCATTAAGGTGGGGATGATCCGGCCGTAGGGCTTTAGCTCCGAAACGATCCGGATGCGCCGTGCAGGTTTCTGGATCGCCGCCAGGGCTGCCTTGCTATGACGGCTACCGCCGTTGGGAGGGGGGAATCCGACGCTAGGTGCGCGCTGTGGATATTTGGCCGAACTCCTGCAAAAGGCCGCGAGCCGTATTGGTTAGAACCAATCGTCCGTGTAACTTGATGTCTGGAAATTACCTCCGAGGCCCGCAGGGCGAGGAGGCTGTGGACGCTTCAGTCCCCCACGCGTGGGGGACTGAAGCGAATCGCGCATCGGTATTCCAACCGCCAAGAAGGAAGCACCGATGGCCAACAACGATACGACGATTGCCGCAGTCATGGAACAACTCGTCGCAGAGGGTCCACAAGCCATGGCGCAGGTTATGACCGCGCTCATGAACGCTGCCATGCGGCTCGAACGCGACCAGTTCCTGGGGGCAGGCCACTATGAGCGCAGCTCCGGACGGCGCGGCTATGCCAACGGCACAAAGCTCAAGAAGATCGACACCCAGGCCGGCACGCTGACCCTGGATGTGCCCAAGACCGCGGGCGCGCCCAAGCCGTTCTTCCCGCAGAGCCTCGAACGCGGGCGCCGCTCCTGCCGCGCCGTGATGCTATGCGCGGCCGAGATGTACGTGAAGGGCGTCTCCACGCGCAGCGTCGAGAAGGTGCTGGCCGAATTCGGTATCGAGGGCCTGTCCTCGACCCAGGTCAGCCGCGCCGCTGCCATGCTCGATGAAGAACTCGAAGCCTGGAGGAACCGCAGGCTTGGCCGCTTCCGCTATCTCTTCCTCGACGCGCGTTATGAGAAGACCCGCGAGTACGGCGTCGCGGACGATTGCGCCGTGCTCACCGCCATCGGCATCGAGCCCTCCGGCAAGCGCCGGGTGCTGGGCGTCTCCGTCGCGTTCTCCGAGGCCAAGGTGCACTGGCGCGCCTTCCTCGAAAGCCTGGTTGCGCGCGGCCTGCAGGGCGTGGAGTTCATCACCTCCGACGACCATTCGGGCCTCAAGGCAGCCCGCAAAGCCGTACTGCCCGGCGCCCGCTGGCAGCGCTGCCAGTTCCACCTTGCCCAGAACGCCATCCACCACGCCCCCAATCTGGCCATTCGCAAGGCCATCGGCGAGGAGCTGCGGGCCGTGTGGGACGCCCCAAGCCTGGGAAGCGCGGAGGAACTCAAGCGCCTCGTGGCTAAATATCGCACCGCAGCGCCAAAGCTCGCCCGGCTGGCTCGAAAACAATGTCCCCGAGGGCCTGGCCGCCTTCAAGCTGCCAAGAGACCATTGGCGGCGCATGCGTACATCCAACCCAATCGAGCGCTCGATCCAGCAGGAGTTGAAACGTAGAACCCAGAAAATACGCGTCTTTGCAAACGAGGCTTCGCTCGTCCGTCTTGTCTCCGCCATCCTCGTCGAGATCGACGAGCAATGGGCCGCATCCCAGCTACCCTATCTCAACTTCAACAACGCCGGTGCCGATTGACGTCCACTGATTAAAGTCCAGACATCAGGTTGCGTTATCTGAGTTGGCCGTTGGGCTTTAGCTCCGCAGACCATCCGGATACGCCGTGCGGGTTCCTGGATCGCCGCCAGGGCTGCTTGCTATGACGGCTACCGGCGCTGGGGAGAAATCTGACGCCAGTGCGCGCTGCGGATACCGAACTCCTGCACTGCCCGAATGCGGACTTCGCGAGTCGTAGAGTTTCCGCCCCCA
>CAVXDM010000007.1:0-98199 GCA_963760455.1 uncultured Alphaproteobacteria bacterium | reverse complement strand
ATATTGTCAGCCCCGGCCATGTCTTTCCGCTCGTCGCGCGGCATGGCGGCACGCTGGTACGGGCCGGGCACACCGAGGCGGCCGTCGACATCGCGCGGCTCGCCGGTCTCAACCCGGCCGGCGTGATCTGCGAGATCATGAATGACGACGGCACGATGGCGCGGATGCCGACCTCGTGCCGTTCGCGCAGCTGCACGGCCTGAAGATCGGCACCATCGCGGACCTCATCGCCTATCGCCGCAAATACGACCATTTCGTCAAGCGCACATGGAGGCGCCGTTCGAGAGCCACAATGGCGGCACATGGCAAATGTGCGTCTATGTGAACACGCTCGAATATGCCGAGCACATCGCGCTGGTGAAGGGCGATATCGCCACGTCCGAACCGGTGCTCGTCCGCATGCACGCCGTCAACATCTTCAGCGACATGCTCGACTGGAAGCCATATGAGCGCGACGTGCTCGGCGAATCCATGCGCATCATCGCCAAGGAAGGGCGCGGCGTCGTCGTGCTTCTGCGCACGACGCGGCCGACCTTCGTGTCGGACGTGGTGACGCGCAGGGTTGCCGAGGACATCGACCGCCGCCGCGTCAAGGAATATGGCGTCGGCGCGCAGATACTTCTCGACCTGGGCATCAAGGACATGATCCTTCTGACCGACACGCCGGAGAAGAAAATCGTGGCGCTCGAAGGCTATGATCTCAACATCGTGGGCACCGATCGCCATCCGCGGTAAGGCAAAGGGCTGAGAGATGAGCAGCAATATCCTGATCGTCGAGGCCCGGTTCTACGCCCACATCTCCGACATGCTGCTCGACGGCGCGACAGCGGCGATTGAAGGCGGGCGCGCATTTCGAACGGATCGCGGTTCCCGGCGCACTCGAAATTCCGCATCCCGGCGATCGCCTTGGCGGCGCGCGGCGGCGAGCGGCGGCAAGTTTCGACGGCTATGTCGCGCTCGGCTGCGTCATTCGCGGCGAGACCTACCATTTCGAAATCGTCGCGAGCGAATCCGCCCGTGGCCTGATGGACCTGTCGATCGCCCGCAGCATTCCGCTGGGAAACGGGATCTTGACTGTCGAGAATCGAGGAACAAGCTTTATTGCGCGCGCATCCGTGAGCGGCAAGAATAAGGGACGCGATGCCGTTGAGGCTTGCCTCGAAGTCATCCGCCACAAGCGGGACTTCGGCAAGCGGGCACACTGAGTGTGTCATTTTTCAGCGAAAGCGGTATTGTCGTCATTGCGAGCGAAGCGAAGCAATCCAGAGTAATATCTCTGCTGCCCTCTGGATGGCCACGGCGGCTGAAGCCGCCTCGCAATGACGGGGCTCTCGTATGCTGGGTTGAGATCTGAAAGCCTGAAACATCCGATTCTAAGAATGACGGCGCGTCTGGCCCGGAGGCCAGTGCGCCATCGGTTCCATCCCGGACGCGCGCGCGGCTGGCCGCTGTGCAGGCGCTATATCAAATGGACCTGACTCAACGCGATTTGAGCCAAGTGCTGGACGAGTTCGTCTCGCACCGTTTTAATACGGCCGAGTACGCGGGCGCGGACCGCAGCTTTTTCCGCGATCTCGCCTCGGGCGTTGCCCATGCCCAGGTCCAGATCGACAGCGAGATTACCGCCCAACTGGCCGAGGGCTGGCGGCTTTCCCGCATCGACAGCATCTTGCGCGCGATTTTGCGCTCTGGGTCTACGAGCTACTTGAAAAGCGCGACGTGCCCGCGCGCGCGATCATCGACGAATATGTCGAGATCGCCCACGATTTCTTCGGCGGCGAGGAGCCTGGCGTCGTGAACGGGGTTTTGAACCGGGTGGCCCGCAAGAAGCGCCCCGGCGAGTTCGGCCGGAAGGCGCCGAAAGGGTCAGGCCATAGCTGAACGAGATCGCAGGTGGCGGCATGATGGCTAGCGGCATTACCCCGCACCCTGTCCCTCTCCCGTGCAAGCTCGCCTTGGCGAGCTTGCCTCTTCTGAATGTCCGCATCCGCAAGCGGATGCGGATGGCGAGAGGGAACGCCCTCTCAACGGCTGCGACGGGACTCCCTCTCCCCATCCGCATTCGCTAGCGAATGCGGACACCCCAAGTTGCAAGCTCGCCAGGGCGAGCTTGCTGAGGGTGCGGGTGAGGATAACGTGCTGGTCTGAAATCGCTGGCCTGCGATGAGAACCTAATGCGCCGCCTCGGGGAAATCGCTCTCATTTCCGGCTACCTCGCGCCGCTGGCGGTACATCCGGCCGCTCTTGGCTTGAAGGACGACGCGGCGCTCTTGACCGGGCTTCCAGCGGCCGGGCTCGTGGTCACGGCGGATGAAGAGTTCGTCGGCAGGCGTTCACTTCTTCGAGGACGACGATCCAGGCGACGCCGCCTATAAGGCGCTTGCGGTCAACGTCTCCGACCTCGCCGCCAAGGGCGCACGCCCTCTCGCCTACACCATGACGCTGGCGCTCGGCGAAGCCCCCACGGAGGACTGGGCGCAGCGCTTCGCGGCAGGCCTTGGCCGCGCGCCCAAGACAAGTTCGGGATAGCACTCATCGGCGGCGATACAGTCACCGCGCGCGGGGCCTGGTGGCTATCCATCACGGCCTTCGGCGAGGCGAGCGCTCGCGGCCTCGTTCCGCGTGGCGGCGCCAAGGCGGGGGATGCGCTTTATATAAGCGGCACGCTGGGCGACGCGGCACTTGGCCTTCAATTGCGGCTGAATGAAGCGGCGTTGGGCCGCTCTCGCCGGACCAGCGGGAGTTTCTGCGCCGGCGCTATCTCTATCCCGAGCCCCGGCTTGCCCTGGCGCCGGCGCTGGTAGCCGAGGCTTCGGGCGCGATGGACATTTCCGACGGGCTGGCGCTCGACCTCTCGCGCATGTGCCAGGCGTCGCAGGTCTCGGCCGAGGTCTGGACGGCGGCAATCCCGCTTTCGGAGGCCGCCCGCACCGTCGCAGCGAACGGCGGCGATGCCATAAAAACGATCCTGACCGGCGGCGACGACTACGAGAATCCTGAGGCGGCCGTTCCGCCTGAGCGCGCGAGCGCGTTCGAAGCCGCAAGCCAGGCGGCGGGGGTGCCTGTCGCGCGCGTTGGAACCGTGCTCGCCGGAGCCGGGGCGCCGAGGTTCAAGACCGCCGATGGATCGGAACTCGAACTTCCGGCCAAAGGCTTCGAACATTTCAAGATTTAACGCCAGCCGGTGCCGCGCCATGCAAAAAAATTCAACTCTTCATATCATCGGCGGCGGTCTGGCGGGTCGGAAGCGGCCTGGCAGGCGGCGGAAGCCGGCTGGACGTGGTGCTGCACGAGATGCGGCCCGTCCGCGGCGACCTTCGCCCACCAGACCGACGGCCTGGCGGAACTGGTCTGCTCCAATTCCTTCCGCTCCGACGACTGCCATGAACAATGCCGTGGGCCTGCTGCATGAGGAAATGCGCCGCGCCGGCTCGCTGGTGATGCGCATGGCCGACCGCCACAAGCTGCCGGCCGGCGGCGCCCTGGCGGTGGACCGCGACGGCTTCTCGCAAGGCGTGACCGCGGCGCTGGCCGCGCATCCGCGGGTGCGCATCGCGCGGGAGGAAATCACCGAACTGCCGCCCGCCGATTGGGGCCCGTGATCGTGGCCACGGGTCCGCTCACCTCGGAAGCGCTGGGCGCCAGCATCGCGGAGGCCACCGGCGAGGAGCATCTCGCCTTCTTCGACGCCATCGCGCCCATCGTCCATCGCGATTCGATCGATTTCGAAACCGCCTGGTTTCAGTCCCGCTATGACAAGCAGGGGCCGGGCGGCGGCGATGCCGATTACATCAACCTGCCGCTCAACGAAGACCAGTATCGCGGCTTCGTGGCGGCGCTTGCTCGCGGGCGAGAAAACCGATTTCAAGGAGTGGGAAAAATCCACGCCCTATTTCGAGGCCTGCCTGCCCATCGAAGTGATGGCGGCGCGCGGGGTGGACACGCTGCGCTTCGGGCCGATGAAGCCGGTGGGGCTGAGCGATCCGCGCACCGCAGCACGGCCCCACGCCGTGGTGCAACTGCGCCAGGACAACAAGCTGGGCAGCCTGTGGAACATGGTGGGCTTCCAGACCAAGCTCAAACATGGCGAGCAGGTGCGCATCTTCCGCACCATTCCGGGACTGGAGAAGGCCGAGTTCGCCCGGCTGGGCGGCCTGCACCGCAACACCTTCATCAATTCCCCGCGTCTGCTGGACGCCCAATTGCGGCTGAAAGCCGCCGCGCCTCCGCTTCGCCGGACAGGTAACGGGCGTGGAAGGTTATGTCGAAAGCGCGGCGGTCGGTCTGCTGGCGGGACGGTTCGCGGCCGCCGCGCGCGGGGCTGGCGCAGCGCCCCGCCGCCCACCACCGCGCTCGGCGCGCTTCTGGCGCACATCACCGGCGGGCACGTCGGACGGAGCGGGCAAGACGGCGCGAGCCACCCGATGAACATCAGAGTTCAGTCTGTATCACCGATCGCCGAAGCCGCCCCCAGATGGAAGACGGCTCGGGCGCGGCCGTCGTCGCGCGCGAAGAAGCGCTCTCCCCGCCCGCGCGCTCGCCGGATTTCGGCCTATGGCTGAATGCGGATCCTCAATCACCCTACAACCACCAGATGACTCCCGCTGCCGCTCGACACCACGGAAGGTCCTTGCCCATATGTTGGCTGCGACGAAGGGACGTTCCCCAGCGGTACATCTAGCGGTCTTGTTGCCTAGTGTACAGCTTTCGCATGCCCGGAGTTCGCTCGACTCGGCGAACAGTGCGAACCGCCGCACGCTCGCCTCCGCCGCCATCGTCGCCCTGAAGTACGTCTCGATCGCCGAGACAGCCCTCTGGCGGATCCAGAATGCCTCTGCCTAACCGTCCTTTAACCGAGTGCGGGATGCGATGCTGCCGAGGTAAATAAACCAGGCGATCGCAGCAAGACTTATCCATTCGAACCAAATGGCGATCCCCTTCAGGGCCACATCTGCATTATTGATGCGGTCTGCCGGAGCGCCTCGCATGTATATATATTCAAAACCGGCGTAAAGCATCAGGACGAGACAGAACAAGGCGAAGCCGAAGGGGTAGGCGGGGCGCAGCCATCTGGGGGCTGCCTGGGGCGCCGTATTGCTCATTTGTAACCTCCCGTCGCGTTCTTGCAATCCGTGTACCGCAGAATGGCAGGCGGTCCGGGCGGCATCGAGGCGGAAAGCAGTCCGAACCCAGCCAAAATCCGCCGCAAAACTGCCCCAAGGACCGGCGCGCGTATCACGCGATCCCGCGAAATTGAAATGCGCCGCAAATCACCGGAAATGCCCGCCCGGCAGGGTTAACCGTAGCTTACCGGCGCAATCCCGGAACCGCCCAAAGCCTGACAGATTCAAGCCTTCGATCCGCCCGCATCCGGCGCGCTCAATTGGCTCCAAACTTCTTCGGAGGACAGACCCGTGGCTTCATCCGGATTTTTCGCCAGCCTTTTCCGCTCACCCTCGTTCAAATTCGCGCTCGTCGGCTTTCTCGTCCTTGTGATCTCGGTGCTGCTCGGCGTGGTTTGGATTATGAGCAGCGAGCGGCAGCACCGGGCGCTGTCGGTAGAAACCGAGATTGCCAAGGACTGGGGCGGCACGCAGCGTATCCTCGGCCCCTATCTCATCGTGCCGTATACGGTGAAGGCGCAAAGGCTCGAATACGATAAGACCGTCGATGTGGAGGTGACGCGGCGCGCGGTCTTCCTCCCCGACACGCTGAACGTCACCGGCAAGGTGCAGACCGAGAAGCGGCACCGCTCGATCTACGACGTCACCGTGTACCAGTCGAAGCTGACGGTCGAGGGCAAATTCCGGCCGGTGGATTTGAGCCTCGTCGAGCCCGGCGCCCCGGCCGCGATCCGCTGGCAGGACGCCGTTCTGGCACTGGGCATCCAGGACGTTTCCGGGCTCAAGAACAACGTGCAGCTTGAGAGCGGCGGCAAGAAAATCGATTTCGAGCCTAGTACCGGCGCGGGCGAGGAATTGCGCACGGTTAACGGTATTCATGCGCGCCTGAAGCCGCTCGCCGGGGCCGGCGGGCTCAACGGCGGCGCGCCGCTGCCGTACAAGATCGACCTCGTCTTGAACGGCTCGTCCTCGCTCACGGTCGCCCCCGCAGGCCGCGAAAACACCGTCTCGCTCGAATCCAACTGGCCGCATCCGGCCTTCACCGGGTTCCTGCCGGTTTCGCGCTCGATCACCGGGAGCGGCTTCTCGTCGTCCTGGAGCGTTCCCTTTCTCGCCCGCGATGTCCCGCAAGCCTGGGCGGGAGGCTCGCAGCAGATCATGCTCGACCGCTTTACGAGCAAGGACCTGGGCGTGAACCTGTTCGTGCCCGTCGATTATTATTCGTTGGTCGAGCGCGCGCTCAAATACGGCTTCATGTTCGTGGCGGCGGCGTTCGCCGGCGTCTTCGTCCTGGAGCTTCTGAGCGGCCGGCGCGTGCACCCGATCCAATACATCTTCGTGGGCCTCGCCATGGTGATCTTCTACGTCCTCCTGCTCTCGCTTTCGGAGCATATCGGATTCGCGCTGGCCTACCTCTCCGCCTCGGTGGCAACTGGCGTCATGATTTCGCTTTACGTGGGCATGGCGCTCGCGAGCCTCAAGCGCGGCCTCACCATGGCTGGCATTTTCGGCACGCTGTACGGCCTGCTCTACCTGCTGCTGCAGCTTGAGGATTATGCGCTGCTGGCGGGCTCCATTGCCGCGTTCGTCATGCTCACCGCGACGATGTTCGCTACCCTGCGCGTGAATTGGTCTGGCGAGGAAGGCCAGCCCACCCCCGCCGCTTGAGCATGGGCGTTGCTGGATGCCCGGTTGCGGCATGAACAAAGCTCACTCCCCTCCGTTCATTCCGCCATTGCCACACTAGCGCATGCCGTAGGAACCCGCGCCGCCGAGTAGCGCTCGGCGACCGCCGCCACAACCCAGATCGACGCCCAAGGCACGTAGTTGTTGTGAAACACGCCCCCGGTCCCGATCAGCAATGTGTTGGCAACGGCCAGCGTCCAGAACAGGCGCTCCTCGCGCCCGGTGTGATACCGGTACCACAGCACGCCAAGCGCGCCGAGCGCGAGCAGCCTAACGGTAGCCACGATCTCAGGCGCCGCGAAATAGGTCCAGGAGGTCGAATCCTTGGACATGACGAACGGCCACATGAAAATATTGGCGAACACCCCAATTGGGTCCCAGACAAGCCACGGCAGATAGATCAAAGCGATAACGCCCGCGGCGGCAATGAACGGCCGGGGGCTTCGGTACGCCAGCAGCAAGGGCACGAAGACCAGGCTTGGGAAGATTTTGCACCCGATCGCGGCCCCGATCGTCGCGCCGGTTGCCAAGGCCCGGCCCCGCTGGAACGCAAGCACGCTCAACGCGCAGAAAGCCAAGGCCCGAATGTCGGCCATGGTCAGGTCGATGTAGTTCCAGCTCATATTGCGGTCGAGGAGAAGCGCCAAGATTCCCGCCAGCGCCAAGCCCTTGTCCTCAAACGCCCCCCAAACAGGCGGGCCATCGCCAAGAGCATAATGCCGTACATCGCTATATTCAGGACCACCGCGGCGCATGGCTGGCCCAGCGGCGCGAAAAGGGCGGTGACATCAATCAACAGGGGGCCATATTGAATCCGAGCAGCCGCGCCTCGCTGAGCGGGCCGCCGCTCGCCGCCTCCACCGGAAGCAACCGCTTGCGCAATTCAGGGTCGAGCGTGCTGCTGTAGCGCTCCAAAGCCGCTTCAGCCTCCCCTTCGGGAATGCTCGATACGATCCCCTCGGCGCGCCGTTCCCTCGCGCGGATTCCATAACTGTAGGAATCCACGATTGCGCCAAGTCCGTAAGGGTTTTCTCCATTCCAAAGTAGCCGCGCGGCAAGCCAAACCGCCGGTCCTTGGTCCATCCGGATTTCATTCTTCTCAAGGCAGCGCGTCACGGCCTGGCTTGCATAGCCGATGCCGAGGATCAGCGCGGCGGCTACGGCAAATCTCAAGAACAAGGTGAGCCAGGCCTCAGCCCCGGGGGCCGCTGGCTGGATTGCCGCGCGCGGACCGAAGCGAAGCAGGACAAGGCCCAGCAAAAGGACCAGGACGATCCCTCCTCTTTCCAAGCCATAATTCCAGTTAAGCGGCACGAGGAGCGCGAGCCACAACCCAATAGCGGCAATCGCTGCCAATGCCTTTATAGGAGGTGCCACCCGATCGCCCGCTTCTCACGTTATCCACCCGGCCGGCGAAAGCTGCCGTCGGAGCGGTATCGCGAGCCGTCAGGCACCGCGGAAGCCCCTCATTCAGGCAAACTTAATACGCCTTTCAGGTAAGTTAACTCCTTTGGCTTGCGCCGGGCTTCGATGTTTGCCAAATTGCGCGGGGGCTTTCCGCTCTCTTTGGTCCTCGTCGCTCGCATATCGCCGGAGTTTCCCATGGTTCAGCTAACGCTGCCGAAAAACTCAAAAGTCCGCAAAGGCAAAATCTGGAACAAGCCGGAGCGCAAGGCCGGGGCGAAATGGTGCAAGTTCGAGATCTACCGGTGGAACCCGGAGACCCCGGACAACCCTTCAATCGACACGTACCATGTCGACCTGAACGATTGCGGCCCGATGGTTCTGGACGCGATGATTAAGATCAAGAACGAGATCGACCCCGGCCTCGCGTTCCGCCGCTCCTGCCGCGAGGGCATCTGCGGCTCTTGCGCCATGAACATCAACGGCACCAACACGCTGGCCTGCACCCAGGCGATCAAGGAGCTTGGCGGCACGGTCCGCATCTACCCGCTGCCGCATATGGAGGTGGTGAAGGATTCTGGTGCCGGACCTCACGAACTTCTATGCGCAGCATCGCTCCGTCGAGCCCTGGCTCCAGACCGAGACGCCCGCGCCTGGCAGGGAATGGCGCCAGAGCCGCGAGGACCGCGCACAGCTCGACGGCCTTTACGAGTGCATATTGTGTGCCTGCTGCTCCACATCATGCCCGTCCTATTGGTGGAACAGCGATCGCTATCTCGGGCCGGCCGTGCTGTCACAGGCCGCGCGCTGGGTTAAGGACAGCCGCGACGAGGCGACCGGCGAGCGGCTCGACGATCTGGAAGACCCTTTCCGGCTCTATCGCTGCCACACGATCCTCAACTGCGCGCAAGTCTGCCCCAAGGGCCTGAACCCCGCCAAGTCGATTGCGGAGCTGAAGAAAATGCTGGTGGAGCGCCAGCTCTAGGCTGGCTGCTACCCGAGGTTTATGAAATACCACCGTGCTTGGGGATCGCCGGCAGTCAAAACTACCGGCGCCGCAAGATATAAAGCAGGCCATCGACGGGCTGGCAGGCTTCGAGGCGAATCGCCGTAGGCACTTTTTCGAGGACGATGAAATTATCGTTCGCCAGTTCTTCGATGTAGGAAGGATGATGGGCAAACCTGCCCGTTGGCAGCAGAACGTAGCCGCTCCCAGGCGCGTGCTCGATGCTAAAGGCGAACAGGCCGCCCGGCTTCAATGACTGTGCGGCAGTGCGCATCAACTGTGTCAGGTCGCCCAGATAAATCAGGACATCGGCAGCGAACAACAGGTCGAAGCGATCAGGCTGACGACCGAGAAAGCATTCAATCTCTTCCTCGATCAAGTCGTCGTAGACGCATCGTTCCGCAGCTTTTTCCAGCATCTTTTGGGCCAGATCGACGCCCGTCAAAGTTCCGGCAAGAGAACGGAGCAGCGGACCGGCAAGTCCTGTGCCACAGCCCAAATCGGCAACTTGCGGGAAAGCTCGCCGCGTTTTGGCCAGGAGCGCTACCAAGTCTTCGGGAACGCGGTAGCCAAGCACGCCGGCAAGTTGCGCGTCGAAGGTCTCCGCGAATTGATCGAAGTGATGTATTACGTAGCTCTCCGGGGCGCGGCTCAAGGGTTCGTTCGCCAAAGCAGCGAGCAGGTAGCTTTGTACCGGATCGTCCGGCGCCCAGGACAGCCGCGCACGTCCCAGTTTAATGGCCGCATCGCGATGGCCGAAACTGCTCAAGAGACTGAAAGCCGTGGCCGTTACGGTGCTCCGGTCTTCGGCGTGCGGCCCCGCGACTTCGCGGTAAGTCGCCAGCGCGGTTTGCACGTCTTCATGCAGCACCGCTTCGATAAAGCGATTCAGCGCCAGCTTCCTTAGAATTCCCGGGTCGCCTGGACGAAAACTCGCCTCTATCGCAAGAGCGTTGGCAGCTTCCGAGAACTCCCCGAGGTAGTACAGTGCCTGTGCGAGGCAGGCATGGATCATAGGGATTCGATCTCTGAGCCTGACCGCTGCCTCCAGCCGATCCGCGGCCTCTTTGAAGCGGCGCTGCCTGAGATACAACAGGCCCAGCCCCACAATGCAGGCAGCAAGCTGCGGGTCGAGATCGAGCGCCCGGAGAAACGCGGCTTCCGCCCCGGAGTCGTCTTGAGTATCGCTATGGATCGTTCCCAGAAGCAGCCAGGCGGAGGCTTGCGTGTTGTCCTTTTCGAGGGACGTCAGCGTGCAGGCCCGAGCCTCTTCCAGGCGCTTCATGGCATGGTAGGCCCCGGCAAGATCGCCCCACAGCACGGCGGACTCCGGTGCGAGGGCCGCTGCCGCCAGAAGCATTCGGATCGCCGCCTCCAGCCGGCCTTCGCTCCACTGCTGAAGCGCGAGAAACCGCAGCGCCTGGGCTGGCTCGGTCTTGCGATTTAGCATGAGTTCGAGCTGCGGATACTCGGCACGCCACGCGGCCAAGGAATGCTGAACATCGGCAATCTCAGGAAGTTGAATGCACACCGTGGCCCTCCGAAGCTGTTGCCGCTCAAGGAAGGCCGCGTAATGCTTGTACGAAACTGATGCCGGGCGCGACTGTCCACGCGGGCGATATGGAGCATTCCGCTTTAGAACGCGATGCGCAGCCCCGCTGTCGCGCTACTGATCGATGCGCCCTCCGCAAGCAAACCGTCATAGCGGATGAACAGGTTGGTTTGTTCCGATGTTATGCTGAGCCGGGCTCCCGCCGCAGCGGCATCCCGCGGCCAGCGTGCGCCGCTGACCGTGAAGCCTCCATCTGGCGTCCCCTGCAAATTGGCGGTAATGCCGCGGCTGACATCGGCGAAATCGTGCGCCCATCCAGCCCGCGCCGAAATGTTGAGCGGGGCGGCGAAGCCAACCGGCAGATCGTAGGCCACTTCGCCGCCGAGAACGCTTTGTGCGGAAGCGTCGGTGACGCCCTTGACATCCAGGGCGGCGGCCCCCGCCCCGCCCTCGGTGAAGCCGTTTTGTCCAGCCACGATGCCTTGGAACGAAGCGAACGGCGTTGCGGTGGTGCGGCCATTTAGCCGAATCCGGTATCCCGCCTCGGCGCGGGAGAGAAAAGCGTTGTCCACCAGGTTGCCATAAGCCACACGCGACACGCCGGGAAAGTCGATGCCGCGCGTCACGCCCGCGCTGTTGTAGGAATAGCCTAGCGCGCCATCGGCATACCAGTGCCCCGCCGTATATCCGGCATAGGATGCTACGGCGATGCTATTCAGGTTTCCCGTGCCGGGAACGCCGTCTGTACTGAAGCGGCTTTGCATATAGGCCGCCGCAACGCCTGCCTGCACAGCCGGGCCGAAGTGACGGTCCGCGCCCATCGAGACACCGCCGCCCCCGAAACCGACGCCGTGGCTATCGCCATTGCCGGACAGTGTGCCGCCGCCGCCATATCCGCTGACCCATAGCCGCCACGGGCTGCCGCCGGCCGGGTCAGTATAACCGCGCGCAACGTGCGTCTGATCGTGCAACACGTCGAGGAACATCTTTCCCACGCTCATCGCCATGGAGGGCACATCGGCATAGACCTCGCCATCGAGTTGCACCAAAGCGGCGCGCAAAGGTCCGGAGTCCCCAAAATTCAGCACATCGAGCGCGTTGTAGATCGAATCCATGTCCGTGTACAAAGCCGGCGGCGTGGCATGATCGAGAGCAAACGCGACCGCGCCGGTATTGCCGCTGCCCGCGCGCGGCACGTAGGCCAGTGCATATGCCCCGATATCCTGCCGGTTAATGAAGCTGCCGGTATATTTCGGATAGCCCGGCGCTGGGCCGCATCCTGCCTGGCCTCCGCTCTGGCCCACCAGGTACTCCTGCACCGCGCCGCCATTTCCCCACCCTGCAATCGGCCCCGCCACACCGATCAAGAGGCACGTTCCGGCGGGCAGTTGCACGATGGTCATCCTGCGTTGGCAGAAAGGGCAGCGCCAGCACGTCGCGTATTTGCGCCGGGGTCAGCCCGCGCACCTCGTTCGTTCCGGCCAGCCAGGAACCTGCCGCACCGCTGCCGGGCGGAGCGTAGAAGCGCACGTATTGCGTTGGCACCGTAGTCACCACAACAACCGCCGGGGAGGATACGGAATTGACGAATGGCGCCGTCGCGCCGGTAATCTCCACATAGGTGTTGGCGTCGACGCCGTTGCGGATTGGCCCGGATGACGTGCCTTGGTCCACCCCAAATTGCGGCCCCCGGTAAACCACGCTGGTGATGATCTCGCCAGGCGGTAAGGGCAACCCATCGGCGCTCGGGGGTGGGCTTGGAAATTGGCTCTGGGCTGGCGCGGGAGCCGCGAGCCCAGCCGCCAGGACCAGGGCCGCGAACGGGAACAGACAAGCACGCCAAACGATCCATGAGCTGTGCATGGCAGCCTCCTCAAGGTGATAGGATGCTGCATCGCGCGAGCTGGTACAAAATCGAGACGCCCCTGCCCCGCTTGCGCTCCCCCGACCCTGAGTAGTTGTGAGTCGCGAATATTACAACCCAAAAGTGAACATATGCGAACTCCGCCAATTGCCCAGGAGCGCAAGTATTCAATTTCGCCGCAGTGCCAGCCCCGCGCCTATAGCGGCGCGGGCGAGCCAGCCGCGTAAATGACGCGGCCGCGCACCAGCGATCCCCGGACCAGCAGATAGCCGGCCAGGATCACGACCAGCGTCGCGGCAATATCGAACGGGCTGGTCATGGGCGTATATCCCGGAACGAATGGGCCAGCGGGATAGGAGCCGGCAATCCACATGTAGCGTTCGATCCAGGTGCCCGCGAAGATGCTGCAAGCGATTGCCGCGATCATTCCGGGGGTATGGCGCGTGTAGTCGAAGATCAAGAGTGCAAACGGGATTGCGAATTTGAGAACGATGACCGTCCACCACATCGTTGAGAAGTCGCCATCCTCCATTTCCGCCATCCGATTGATTTCGTGCGGAATATTGCCGTACCAGATAGTTAGATATTGGGCGAAGTAGACGTATACCCAGAGCAGCGTAAAGGCGAGCAGCATCTGCGAGATGTAGTTGTACACATGTTCGGGCACGCGCTTGACCATCATGCCGTTCTTGCAGAAGACGTACACCAGGATCATGACGAATGCGACGAACATGCCGAAATTGCTCAGGAAATGATACATGCCGTAGATCGCGCTGTGCCATTCAGGAAGCATCGTCATCTCAAAATCCCAGGCGATCAACGTGCCGTACAGCACGAAGGCGGCCGGAATCCAGTATGAGATCCGCCTGAAGCGCCGCCAATAGTTCATGCTTTGATCGCTGAGCTTCATCAGCTTGATGTAGCGCCCGCAAAGGAAGGACATGAGCATGAACGCGGCAACCTCGCGCACCACCAGGAACGCATAATTGTGCCACTGGGGCAGCGTCACCGCTGTGGGCCTGCCCATGAATTGAAAGACGTAAGTGCTCCAGCCGGAGCCGTGCTCTTGCGAGGCAAGCCAGGGGAAGGTGGTCTCTCCAGCCGCCAGCAGCACGCCCAGCAGCACGAAGGCGAGCGGGCACAGCGCGAACAATCCGAGCGCGACCCGGCGCACCTCGTAGTGCCACCGCGCGCCGGAAAGCTGCAGGATGGCGGAAAACACCACCCCGCCAAAGGCCAGATAAAGAACGGTCAGGAAGTCAGCGGTCAGGACGGACCAGCTTGCGAACGGAATCATGGGTCCTCCTCCTTATTTTGCCTGATTTCCGGCCTGCTGCGTGGCAGGCGGCTTTAGTCCGTTACGGAGATAGTTGACGACGTGCCAGCGCTCGGTGGGGGATAAGTCGTTGGCGTAGCTCGGCATGACCGCGCCACGGAAGGTGAGGTAGCCAAAGATGAAGCCGTCGGAGAGCGATTGAACCCTGTCGCTCGTCAGATCGAACGGCCGCACGCTAAGTTTCTCGCCGACCAGCCCATTTCCGGTGCCCGACGCGCCATGGCAGGGCGTGCAGTAAATCCCGTAGAGCTGCCTGCCGGTGTTGACCGACTCCGGCGTAGCCTTGACGGGATTGACGAATGCGGTGGCGGTATCCTGGTCGGGCACGCGCATCGTCGCCGTGCCGGGCACGGGCACCGAGCGCCGCGGGAACGGCAGGGGCTTCTCCTGCGGCTTGATGCTGATCTGCTCGATCATCTCGTTCCACAGCGACCAGGCATGGGCTGGCAAGGGCACAAGAAGTGCCAGTGCGACGCAGCGATGGCCGCAGCGTCGTCCCCGATTGCAGAGGGGATTACCACCTAAGGCCTTGTCCCTCTCCCCATAAATGGCGCCCGAATTGCGCTCGGAGCTGCCACACTGCGGCCTCTCCCTACGGGAGCGACAGGTGAGGAGATTTCCCATTTTTCCACGCGATCTCTCCGCAAACTCGCCGTTGAGGTTCATTGGATCACCTCCTCGGCGATGCTGAGCGCGCGGTTCTTTTCGAAGATCTTCTTGATTTCCGCCACGGTATGAGCGTCGGATTTTACTATGACCCCGATCTGGTCCTCGGAAATCTTGGTGCTATAGAGTTCGCTGCGCATGCGCGCCGGGCAGCCCCGCGCAGATCAGAAATCCGAGCACGGTGATGTAAACGCCGCCCAGGATTAGCATCTCGAAGGTGAGCACGAGGTCCGGCGGGATCGGAATGATCGGCTTTCCGCCCTTTTGCTGGGCGAAGAAATTGCCCTGCGACGAGGCGAGAAACAGGAAGCCCAGCGCACCGCCAAGTATCGAGCCAACCAGCGTGTATTTGCGGATCGGCGCGGGGCGGTTCCCAAGCAGTTCCTCCACATCCGGGTGCTCGATTGGAGACTTTATGGTGACGTCGTTCATATTCAGGGCTGGGAAATGGCCATCGCGCACCTCCCGGATCGAATGCGAGGCCGCATCGAAATCGTTGAACAACCCGAGTATTCGAACAGTGCTCATGCTTCCCTCGCATGGCTTTCAGCCAGTGTGCGGTGATAGACCATTTCTTTTACTTCATACATCGAGACGGACGGCACGAGCTTGCAGAACAGCATGAACAGCATACCGAACCAGCCGAAGCTGCCGAGCACCATTCCCCACTGGACGAGACCCGGCCATTGGCTGTGGTCCATGGTCCAAGGGTAGTAGCCGTGACTGAAGGTGGGAGCGACGATCATCCAGCGCTCAAGCCACATTCCAAGATTAAGCAGCAGGGAAATAATCATCATCGCGGTCAGACTTCCGCGCAGCGTTTTTGAGAGAAGAAGCAGCGGCACGACGGAACCGCAGAAATTCATCCCCCACCAGAAGGGCGAGTAAGGGCCAGTGGCTTTTTGGATCAAAAGGTCCTTCGCATACATGTCGTCGCCGTACCAGACGGAGGCGTACTCGACGAAGTTGAGGTAGGTCCAGACCATGGCGATAGCGAAAGTCAGCCGGCCGACCTTATCGAGGATCGGCATGGTCATGTATTCCTCGAACCGGAACGTGTAGCGCAGCACGATGAAGAGCGTGATGATGGCCGCGCAGCCGGAATAAAGGGCGCCTGCGACGAAATAGGGCGGGAAGGACGTAACGTGCCATCCGGGCTGCTGCGACATGGCAAAGTCGCCCGCGACGATGGAGTGCACCGACACCGCCAGCGGGATCAGGAAGCACGCGATGGTGAGGTACGTCACACGGAAATTGCGC
This sequence comes from uncultured Alphaproteobacteria bacterium, assembly GCA_963760455.1. Lineage (GTDB taxonomy): Bacteria > Pseudomonadota > Alphaproteobacteria > Rhizobiales > Rhodomicrobiaceae > Rhodomicrobium. The sequence continues at coordinate 82,302 of CAVXDM010000007.1, read as the reverse complement.
CACTGCCGGTCCGTGCCCATCCAGCCCAAGGCGAGCATGCTGTAGAAATTCTTGCGCCAGCCGGTGGCATTGTCGCGGCAGATCGCGAAATCGGGAATCGCGCCGACATAGAGGAAGAGTATCGACGAGGTCAGATAGGTGAAAATCGCGATGGCGTCCCACAATAGCGGCGACTGGAAATTCGGCCATATCATGCGCTCGCTGGGATAAGGCAGGGAATAATAGAATTTCCAGAGCCGCCCCAGATGCACCATCACAAATAGGCCAGCGGTCATCAGCGAAAACGTCGTCATCGCCTCCGCGAAGCGATAAATCGGCTTGCGCCAATCCGCATGGATGATGTGCAAGATCGCTGAGAGCAGCGTGCCCGAATGGCTCATGCCGATCCAGAAGATGAAGGTCGAAATGTAGAGCCCCCACACATGCGGGTTGTCGAAGTTGGCGACACCGAGCCCCCTTCGCCATTGGTAGACCTCGCAGGCGACACCGATCGAGAATAGGCAGAGGGCAAAAGTAAATAGCGCCCAAAACGCGAAGCGCGGCTTCGAAAGGCTTCTAAGAACGTCACCATTGATCTGTGCCCATGCGATATCGTCGCGGATATCTTTTTCTTCGCCTTTAGTGAAATCGGGCATGCTCGCGTTTCCTCAACAGAGTATTTTTCGGCTTTAGGCAAATCCAGGCGAGTGCTGCATAAAGTCCCCCCTCACTCTGTCTCTCTCCCCGAGGGGAGAGAGGACGCTCGAACTATCCTCGGCGGGATTTCTGGCGTCCCTTCTCCCCTTGGGGAGAAGGACAGGATGAGGGGGGCTTTCGTCACCGCCACGCGCAGCTCCCCCATCATGCCTTGGTATCCCGCACCCGTTCGAGGTACATAACCGACGGATAAGCCCGCAATTCTTCGAGCACGCGATAGCCGCGCACCCCTCCGTTACCGCCGGATTTATCCTTGTCCTGCTTATCCTTGTGCAGCTCGACCTGCTGTTGCCGCCAAAGCTTGGAAACCTGCGAATAGCGATCGGCCAGGTTGCCAAATACAATCGCCCCGCTCGGGCAGGACTGCGCGCAGGCTGGCAAGACCTCGCCATCCTGAACCAGCCTGCCTTCGGTGCGCGCGGTGCTCTGTGCCGCCCGCAGGCGCTGAATGCAGAAGGTGCACTTCTCCATGATGCCTTTGCTGCGCACCGTGAGATCCGGGTTGAGCTGCATGGGCAGCGGCTCCGGCCAGGCAACCTCCTGCTCCGGGTAGTCGTACCAATTGAAGTAGCGCACCTTGTAAGGGCAGTTCGCCGAGCAATAGCGTGAGCCGATGCAGCGGTTGTAAATCTGCGAATTGAGGCCGTCCGGCGTGTGATTGGTCGCGCCCACCGGGCACACCGTCTCGCACGGTGCCGCCGCGCATTGCTGGCACATCATGGGCATGAACTGCGCGCCCTGCTGCGGCGTCTCAACGTCTTCCTCGTTCCAATACCGCTCGATCCGGAGCCAGTGCATGGTCTGGCCGGCCTCGAACCTGTCCTTGCCTACGGTTGGCACGTTGTTCTCTGCGTAGCAGGCCACCACGCAGGCATTGCAGCCCGTGCAGATGTCGAGGTCGACGGCCATCGCCCATTTGTAGTCTGGGTGATCCTTTTCGAGATCGCCGGAGGGACCGGTACTGCGGTACTTGTCCCAGTCCCGGAACATTCTGGTAATCGACATTTATTCCTCCGGGAAGAGCTTGACTTTGTCCGCCGCGAGCGTGGCGACGATTTTGCGGTTCAGTTGGGTGTTGACGGCGCCCGGCCGCCAGCCTTCGTCCTTCACGACGGCCCTGCTCTCGTCCGTCTTGCGGAGCATCACGCGCGTTGCGTAGAGCGCCAACTCGCCGGTGGACTTCTCAAAAACGGGATCGAGGATTTTCAGCGGATTGACGCCAACGCCCTTCGCGTAGCGCCCCATCGCTTCATGGCCGTTGCCGATGGGAATGGAGACCGTGCCCTGTTCGAGGCCAGGGAACAGATAGGCCTGCGCCTTTACGGTCCCGCCTTTCGACATGACTTCCACGATGTCGCCCTCGGCGATCCCCATGCGCTCCGCGGTCTTGGGATGGATTTCGAGCCACGAGTCCCAGGCGATGGTGGTCAGCGGGTCCGGCGTTTCCTGCAGCCATGGCAGGTTCGCATGCCGGCCGTCGCGAAAATTCGCGCGCACCGAAGGCACAAGCTGCATGGGATAATGCAGGTCCTGCTCGGCGGGCTTGGGCAGGTCCAGGTCCAGCGCGCCTGGATTGGGCGATATCGCTTGCGGCTCCGGATTGCTGACGTTCAACACGCCGTGGCTCAACGTCTGATACCAGAACGCCTCATCGTCCGCGGGGGCGTCCTTGAAGGCGGACTTGTTCTTGACCATCGCGCTCTTGAGGTAAGCGTAATAGTCCGTGAACTGATTGTATTCCTGCGGCCGCCGCTGCTTGAGCAGGGTCAGCAGAACGTCGCCGGCCGAGCGCGTGCCTTCCGGATAGAGCCGTTCCATGAGCGGCTGCTGCATGTGGATCTGCACGCCGTCCGGCTGATAGGCCGCGACATGCGTCCCCCAATCCTCAAGCGCGGAATCGAGCGGAAGCACAAGGTCGGCTTCCGTGGCCGTTTCGTCGAGATAGCTGGCGAACACGACCTTGAACGCCGCCTTCTTCAGGTTATCGCGCAGCTTCATGAAGGCGGGCGCGGTGAAAACCGGGTTCGTGTCATGGATGAACACGGTTTGCAGCCGGCCATGCGCGAGCGCCTGGTTGAATTCGATGAGCGCGGAGGTATCGCCCCCGGCCGGAGCAATTTGCGGGAACGGGTTTTTCGCAGGCGCGGTGATCGTCTTGCCGGTGTTGCCCAGTACGACGTTCAGCAGCATGATCGCGGCGGCGTTTTGCGTGCCATGTGCGTGCCCCTCGGCCGATGCCCCCGACAGAACGAGGCTCGGACTGCGTTCGCGCAACTGCGCCAGCACGCGGCCGAACACCTCCTCGCTGACGCCAGTTTCCCGGCCAACCCGCGCTTTGTCGTATTTTCGAACCGCATCGGCAATCGAAGCCGGCACGGCCTTGGCGTAGCGCGCGTCTTGGAGCAGCGCGTTTGCGAGCCCCAGCGCGAACACGCCTTCGCTGCCCGGCTTGATCGCGATCCAGCGATCCGCATTCGCGCCGGTCAGCGTCATTTTCGGCTCGGCCTGGATCAGGACGCCGCGCGCCTTACCCTCGTTCGCCTTGCGGAACTCGGCGTATTGCGCGGAAAAATGGACTGGCGATTCCCAGCAATTGAGGAAATCGGCGCCAAAGGAAAGGATCAGCTTCGCTTTCGCGATTTGGAAGTGCGGAGTGGAGACGCCGTAAATCTTCTCTGCCGCCGTTCGATTTACCTTGGGGGCGAGGAGGCCGTAGACGAAGTGGTTTTTCGAGCCCAGAGCCTCGGTGTAATTCTGGACCAGGACCTTGAGATGCCCGCTCATTGGCCCGGTCAGGAAGGCGAACTTCTCGCCGGCATCCTTGGTCTTCTCCGCCATCAGGCTCAGCGCCTTGTCCCAGGTCGTGGGCTGAAGGCTGCCGTTCTGGCGCAGCAGCGGCTCCCTAAGACGGTCGGGATTATAATGATGCTGGACTGACGCCTGCCCCAAGCCGCACAGCCGGCCCTTGGAGATCGCGGATTCGGGGCTGCCTTCGAGCTTCAGAATGCGGCCTTCGCGCACCCGGCCCTTGATGCCGCAGCCCGCCTCGCAAAGCGTGCAGGTGGAGGCGTAGTAGACCCCGACGCCCGGCACATTAAAGTCGCCCGGCTCGGAATAGGCCTCCGCGGTCGTGGTGCCGGACTCCGGCGGGTTTCCGCAACCCGCCACGGCGAGCGAGGCGCTGCTCCAGCCAAGCAATTTCAGCAGTTTTCTGCGATCGATATTGGTCATCTTTTTCTCTCGCAGACTATTTGTGACAATAGGAACAGTCGTTGGGACCGTTGGCGGTTTGGGCGGTTGTGCTGTTCAGCTTGTGGTCCTGCTCGTGGCAGGATACGCACCAGCCCATGGTGAGCGGCGTGACCTTCTCGGCGACGGTCATGGTTCTCACGTCGCCATGGCACAGCGCGCAGACTTCCTGCACGGGTTGCCCCTGCTGGAAGTAAAAGCGCTGGATATGCCGCTCGTGATTGAAACGCACGAAATCGGGAAGGCTGTATATCTTCTTCCAGGGGATCGGCTGTTTCGTTTCCCAATACTCGAACAGCTTCTTGATGCGCGGCTTGTCTTTCACCAACTCGATGTTCTCGTGGCAGGCGATGCACTTCTGCAGTGGCGGCAAGCCCGAGACTGCGCTGCGGCGCGCATAGGTGTGACAGTACATGCAATTGATGCCCATCTTCCCGGCATGAACGTCGTGCGGAAACTCGATGGGCTGCTCGGTTTTGCTGCCTGCCGCCGCAACGGAAATACCGGCGGCGAGCGCAGCAGGCAGCATAAGGCAGCTAAGGAGCCGGCGCTTCCTGAGCGCGCCCGGCCCCTTGCCGCCTCGCAATGCGAAGCGCAGTATGCTCCTCAAGTCCTACCCCCCTGTGCTCGCTTTCGTGCGAGGCTTCTGCGGCGACACGCCGCACCCTAACCTGCGGCGCATTGTCGCGTTTTAATTTTGAAAAACAATGCAGGATGGCGTAAATTAAGCAAAATAGAATAAACCTCATGGTGCGTTAGGAAAAACCTTCTTGGTCAACATGCGGGACGTCTCTATCCGGCAACTCCGGGCGGTGGCGGCAATTGCGCGAACCGGGAAAATCACGCTCGCAGCCAGTGAGCTGTGCCTAACGCCGCCTGCGGTGACGGAGCAGCTCAAATTGCTCGAAGATCGGCTGGGGTTGCGTTTGTTCCAGCGGACGCGGGCCGGGCTTAAGCCTACGGACGCAGGCCTGCAGGTCGTGGAAACGGCGGCACGCATGGAAGCCCTTCTCATCGACAGCGCGGAACAATTGCGCGCGCTGAAAGGGCTGGCGGGCGGCCGCGTTAACATCGGAGTGGTCGGTACGGCCAAGTATTTCGCGCCGCGCCTTGTGGCGGCCTTCGCGGAGAGGCACCCGAAGATCGAGCTGCAGCTCCGCATCGGAAACCGGGCGGAGACGCTGGCGGCGCTCAGGAATTACGAGGTCGACGTCGCCATCATGGGCAGGCCGCCCGAGGGCATCCCCGTAAGGGAAGCGGTAATCGGCCCGCATCCGCATGTCGTGATCGCGCCGCCCAATCACCCGCTCGCCGCACTGACGGCCCCGGCCCCGAGGGATTGCCTCGCAGGCGAGAAGCTTCTGGTGCGCGAGGTTGGATCGGGAACGCGCGTACTATTCGAAAAGCTGTTCTCAGGCGTCGCTTCGGTGGAGCCCGCCATCCGCATCGAGATCAGCTCGAACGAGACGATCAAGCAGGCCGTCATGGCGGGCCTCGGCCTCGCGTTCATTTCGGCGCACACCATCGAGCTTGAGGTTCAGACCGGGCGGCTCGCGATCCTCAACATCATGGACCTGCCCGCGATCCGCGAATGGTATCTCGTGCACCGCGAGGACAAGGAGCTGCCCCCCGCCGCCACGGCCTTTTGGCAGTACGTCCTAAAGGAGGGCCGGAATTTTCTGCCGCGCATCCCCGGAGTGGAATGAAGTAAATCCGTTCAACTGCCCACTTTGTGCGAGACAGCGGAAGAACTGGGTATCTGAAGACCGTCCGGATCGGAAACGCCTTAAGTGGAAACAAACTACGCAGTATGCTATTCGATCAGCCTTGAGCCGGGAGGGCTGATCGATGCAAGCAGAATACGCTGAGGCACCCGCGCCGGTCACTTTTCCTCTGTCCGCCGGCGAGTGGCTTGCGCCCAACACGCCCGGGCACAGGATCCCGTCCCATGGTACGGACCAGCTTGGCCAGCGCTACGCATACGACTTTGTCCACGCCTCGGACTTCGAGCTAGCCAGCAGCTTCTGGGCCGGCCTGCAGTACTTTTTCGGCGGCGGTATCAGCCTGAAACGCAGCCGCGGCATGAACGCCCCGATCCTGTCGCCCATCGGCGGCAAGGTGATTGCCGCCAAAGACGGCTGGCCTGACCGGCAACGGGCCACGCCACTCGACATCCTCGGCGCTCTCACTGCCGGACTGCGCCTGAGCGAGACGAAGCTGCGTGCCGATTATCGCATCGTCGCCGGCAACTATATGATTATCGAAGGGCAGGAAGGATTTGCGTTCCTGGCCCACGCGGGCACCGGATCGATTGGCGTCAGCGAAGGAGAGCGCGTTCGTGCTGGCCAACCCGTCGCCAGGGTTGGCGACACCGGCAATTCCACGGCTCCGCACTTGCATTACCACCTGATGGATGGCCCCGACCTCTGGACGGCAAGAGGACTGCCGAGCTGCTTCATCGCGTATGAGCAACTCGTGAACGGCGAATGGCGCCGGGTGGAGAACGGAATCCCCTGCAAGACGGATCGCTTGCGGCACACGGCCTGAGCAATGTTCTCGCACTTGCGACTGCAACGGTTCCACTCAGGCTGCCTTGCCCGCGAGCCGGGTGGCGGCCTTCTTGTGCCCGATCAGCGGCAGCAGGTCTTTCAGCTCCGGCCCGCGCTCAAGGCCCGTCAGCGCGAGCCGCAGCGGGTGGAACAGTGCGCGGCCTTTCGCGCCGGTTGCCTTCTTCACGGCCTCCGTCCACTTCGACCATGTCGCGGCATCCCATGGCTCGGGCGGCAGCAGCGCCAGCGCCTGATCGGTGAAGGCAGCATCCTCGATAACCGGCTTCACCTTGCCGTGCACGACGCCCCACCACTGGTCCACATCGGCGAAGACCTCCAGATTGGCGCGAACCGCAAGCCAGAAGGGCTCGCCGCCGCCGATTTTCCGTTCGCTGAACCGGCCGGCGACAGCAGCGTAGGGCGTGGTGTGCAACAGCTTCGCGTTGAGGCCCTTCAGCTCCTCGGGATCGAAGCGCGCAGGCGCTCGCGAGACCTTCCCGAAGTCGAACAGCTTCACCAGTGCCTCAAGGCTCTCATGCGGCTGCAGTGGATCGGACGTGCCAATCAGCGAGGCGTGCGTCATGACCGCGAGCGGTTCCAGCCCCTCCTCGCGTAGCCCCGTGATGGACAGCGAGCCCAGCCGCTTGGACAGCGCCTCGCCCTGCGCGCCGGTGAGCAGATTGTGGTGCGCGAAAACGGGCACGGCCGCGCCCAGCGCCTCGAATAGCTGAATTTGCACGGCGGTGTTGGTCACATGGTCCTCGCCGCGAATGATATGCGTTATGCCCACATCGGCATCGTCGGCGACGCTCGTGAACGTGTAGAGCGGCGTGCCGTCCTCGCGGATCAGCACGGGATCGGAGATCGAAGCCGCGTCGATCTCCTGGGGGCCGCGAATGAGGTCGTCCCAAGGCGTGCGCCGGTGTTCGAGCAGAAAGCGCCAATGCGGTTTGCGGTCCTGGGCCTCCAGCTCCTGCTTCTCCTCCGCCGTGAGCTTGAGCGCGGCGCGGTCGTAGACGGGAGGCTTGCCGCGCGCCATCTGCCGCTTGCGCCGCCGCTCCAGTTCGTCCGCTGTCTCGTAGCAGGCGTAGAGGCGGCCGGCCTTCTTGAGCTTCTCCTCCGCCGCCTCGTAAAAGGCGAGGCGCTGCGACTGCCGGAACTCTTCGTCCCAGGTGAGCCCGAGCCAATTCAGATCGTCGCGGATACCGGCGACGAACTCCTCCTTAGAGCGCTCCAGATCGGTGTCGTCGAAGCGCAGGAGGAACGTGCCGCCCGCCGCCTTCGCGAACAGCCAGTTGAACACGGCGGGGCGGATATTGCCGATGTGGAGCCGCCCGGTGGGGCTTGGCGCGAAACGGACTTTTACGGGTTTGCTCATGGTTGTTATCTTTTGCTGCGCTTTTGACGCTTCTGTGTAGCGATTTGCAGGGGGGCGGTCAAAGCTGCAGCAGGCCGGCTAACAGAGACTGGAGGACATAAGTCCGCCTGCGAAGTTGCCTTTTACAATGCGCTTTCAATATCGGTCTTGGCGAAATCGCCGCCAACATAGAGCAGTCGGCAAGTATGCTCTTTCGCGACTTCGTAGGAAAAGCAATCTCCGAAATTGAGCCCGGCCGGATGAACACCTTTCCCCACCGCTCGTAAGCAGCGGCAATCCGGTGAGCGGCGGCGGGCGTCACGGTCACAACCTCGAACGCCAAATCCTCGATCAGCGCCGCCATTTCCTCGCCGAGATTCCGGCGGCGGCCCACAATCATGGCCTCGGCCACGGTTCCAGCCGAGATCAGGACGTGCGCCTCGCTTTCCAGGATCGCAGTGCAGGCATCCGCTTCGGGTTCAGACAAGAGGATAGCCATCAGTGCTGAAGTATCGGCGGCGATCATTCCGGTATACCGCTTTCGCCATAGAGGAAGTCCTGAGATCTTGCCGCGCTGGGGCCTGGGCACGCTTTGGCGCGGGCGGCACGGCGGATCGCATCCAGCACCGCCCGGCGCGTCTTGGCATCGGGCACCGCCTTGATGGGCACGAGGCGTACCGCGGCCACGCCGTGACGAGTCAAGACGACCTCATCGCCCGCCTCGGCCCGGCGCACCAGTTCAATGAGCTGGGCCTTCGCTTCGGTTACAGAGATTTGCATGGCGATTTCCTTCATGGACCATCGCTTGGTCTAACGCTCCAAATGGACTGCGATCTGGGCCAGATCAAGTGTCGTTGCAGTCTAAAGGCTTCCCAGGCTCCTTCATTCCGGCATTCTTACGCAATGGCTCGAAAACCGCCGTTCAAGATATCCGAAGCAAATGCCGAAGCCCCCAACAGGCAGAAACAAGCCCGCCTAGGTGAGGCGGCCCAATCCGAAATCCGCAAGCAAGCCGGCGCGCACCGCGCGGTAAGCGCTGCCCAATCCATAGTTTCAAGGCCTGTTTTGCGCGATGGAGGCGGGTATGACTGGCAGCGGTTGTGCCGTTTTTGCTGGGCCGCCGGGTGTGGAACGCCTGGGCTAAGGGCATGTCCGCCAAACGCAAGATGCTGGCGGCGTCCAGTGCGGAAGACTGCAAGCATAGCGCGGAAGATGCCCTTGCCAATCTGGCGGGACAGTGCGCGGCACGCCGGCAGGCGCGGTAATGCCGGGGTTCGCTTTTCCGGCGGTGGCGCTGGCGTCCCGCCGCGCAGCTTGTTGACGAAGGTCCACGCATAGCTAAATTTCATGACACTATCCTACATCCGCAGTCGCAAAACCTCGCGCCGCAATATCCCGGCACGCTTCCTTGTTCTTCCATTGTCTGCACGGGAGGCTTGCGCGGACCTTGTCTCGCCGCGCCCGCCTGGCTTGATTGTACAATTCGCCAGAAATTATCGTAAAGATTGTGGATAATTGCACGGTCAGGTTGCGCTTGCGTTTGGCTACTGCCATCTTATGGCCATCCGCAAAGCAGTTTTGAATTGCTGAGTATAGTAGCGGTATGCCTGCTGGGATTGCTTAAAAGAGCGTTAGCGTCGTTGGGAGTTAGATGAAGTACTCGAACGTATCCGAGGCCGATGGGCCGATTAAGCGTCGTTGCAATAGGGAACGGTATTTGGCATTGGAGATGGAAACTCTATCGCCGACGGATGGTGCCCGGTCCAGCCATGTTCCGTGGCGGCAAAGCGTAAGCGCGCGCGATACCGGCGGCTTGAAAAGCCAGTTTATGGGGAGCGCTGAACTCCCGATAAGAGACGAAATCCCCAAGAGCCCGCAAGTGCGTTCTTCGGCCTCAAGCACCATACAGATAGCTGAACACGACACCATAGTGAGCCGAAGACGCCTACGGACAGGCACCATCCTGTCAAGCCCCGCAGTACTATAGTTAATCCGGACATGGTTAACTCGAAATCGCGAGTTCTTCCAGAGGCCGGTTTCTGCGAAAATTTCCCCGCTTTGGGCCGCTTTCTAGCTTTCAAAAAGTCAGTTAAATGTAAATCCAGATCGTAAATTAACTATAACCTTGCGCAGCACTGACTAACATTATAATGGCAAATCAATAGCATATGCAACTTAACGTTTTATAAAAACATTTGTGCTACATTGTTTCAAAATCAGGAGCGCCCAAAAACTCCCAAAATGAGTAGGATTTGTAGAGATGGGATCAATCGGCATGCACCGGCAACCGGAATTTTCAGCCGCGCCACCGCGCTTTGCGCTCTCAGCCCGCCAGCCCGGCCGCCAATGAACCGGCCGGGTTTTAGCGGCGAGCATAAACCCAGCCTCCGCGGGGCCGGCTACGGAAGCGTCTCGCGGAAGCGGTTGACGATCGGGTAGCGGCGGTCGCGGCCGAAATTGCGCTCGGTGATCTTCACGCCGGGCGCCGCCTGCCGCCGTTTGTATTCCGACAAATAGAGCAGGCGCTCAACCTTTTTCACCGTCTCCGCCGCATGGCCGCGGGCCACGATCGCCGAAAGCGGCTCCTCGCGGTCCACGAGCGCTTCAAGGATGTCGTCGAGCACGTCGTAGGGCGGCAGCGAATCCTGGTCGGTCTGGTTTTCGCGCAGCTCGGCGGTGGGCGCTTTGGTGATGATGTTCTCCGGGATGACCACGCCTTCGGGGCCGAGGCAGCCCTTCGGCCGCGCCCCATTGCGGAACCGCGAAAGCGCGTAGACCTGCGTCTTGTAGAGGTCCTTGACCGGATTGAAGCCGCCGTTCATATCGCCGTAAAGCGTCGCGTAGCCGGCCGAAACCTCGGATTTATTGCCGGTGGTGACGACCATGCCGCCGAACTTGTTGGAGATGGCCATCAGCGTGGTGCCGCGTATGCGCGATTGCAGGTTCTCCTCGGCGAGGCCGGGTTCGAGCCCCGCGAAAAGCGGCCGCAGCATTTCGTTGAAGCCCTCGACCGCGCTGGCGATTGGAACGATGTCGTAGCGCGTGCCCAAAGCTTGCGCACAGCCGGCGGCGTCGGCGAGCGAGTCGTGCGACGTAAAGCGATAGGGCATCATCACGCAATGCACGCGCGACGGCCCAAGCGCATCGACCGCCATGGCCGCGACCAGCGCCGAGTCGACGCCGCCCGACAGGCCCAGCACCACGCCGGGGAAGCGGTTCTTGCCAACGTAATCGCGAAGGCCGGTCACGCAGGCGAGATAGGCGGCGGCGTGCCCTTCCTCAACGGTCGCCAGCGGGCCGGTCACGCAAGTCCAGCCCTCCGCCTCGCGCCGCCATTCCGTCGTGGCAATCGCGGTCTCCCAGGCCGGGAGCTGACACGGCGAGCTTGCCCCCGCGATTGAGCGCGAAGGAGCCGCCGTCGAAGACAAGCTCGTCCTGGCCGCCGACCTGATTGACGTAGAGCATCGGCAGCCCGGTCTCCACCACGCGTGCAACTGCCACATTTTCGCGCACTGCCCGCTTGTTGAGCGTGAAGGGCGAGCCATTGGGCACGACGAACAGCTCGGCGCCGCTCTCGTGGAGGCATTCCGTAACCGCATCGGTCCAGATGTCCTCGCAAATGGGCATGCCCAGCCGCACGCCGTTGAAGTTTACCGGCCCCGGCATGGCGCCTGGAGCAAAATTCCGCTTCTCGTCGAAAACGCTGTAATTCGGCAGGTCGACCTTGTAGCGCAGCGTCTCGACCTTGCCGGCCACGAGCAGCGCCACGGCGTTATAGACCTTGCCGTCCTCGCCCCAGGGCGTGCCCACCACCATGGCCGGCGCGCCGTCCTCCGTGATCTTCGCGAGCCCGTGCACAGTTTCCATGCAGGCGTGCACAAACGCTGGCTTCAGCACAAGGTCCTCGGGCGGGTATCCCGCGATGAAAAGCTCTGGGAAAACCAGGAGATCGGCGCTCTGCGCGCGCGCCTCTTTCCACGCGGCGCGGGCCTGCTCCGCATTGCCGCTCAGGTCTCCAACCACCGGGTTCAGTTGAGCGCAGGCGATATGCAAGCTCGATGTCATGGGCGCCAAGCCTTTCGAAGCCGCCGCGGCGAAGGTTTCAATGCAGGAACAATTAGGGCCGGGCTGCGCCGCACGCAAGCGAGGACGGGTTGATTGGCCGCTGGACAGGGGCGGTTAATGCCTTCATAACGTTGGCGCGCTATTTGCTTCGACTTTTGCCGGGCTTGCAACGCTGGCACACTTAAGTGAAGCTTTGCCTATGCAGCGAATTGGGAAAGGCTGCAATACGGGGCTCGCCATGCGGCCCGCGGCATGGCGCTAAAGGAGAAGAAATCCCTGCGATGAAGCTACTTTCAATCGCGCTGACGTTTGTGTTTTTTGTGACCGGTGGCGCTCCAGCTTCGGCGGACGCACTTTTGGAGGTGGATGGCCACCTCTTGAAGTGGGTGTCGCAGGCGTCGGCCCCGGCGACGACGATCACCTACGCGGTTCTGACTGGCCCCTACGCGCTACCCGGCGGCCGGCGCATCCTGAGCCCCGACAACTGCTCCTCGATGCATGCCTTCAACGATATCGTCGCCGCCTCGCCGGCTGTTTCGGCGGAAGCGGCGGGGCGCGCGCTGCATGCCGCTTTCGCGGCATGGGAGGCGGCCGCCAACGTGAAATTCGTGGAAGCCCGCGATCCGCTCCAGGCCAACATCGTCGTGGGCGCGCAGGATGTCCCCGCGGGCCGCGCCTTCACCAATTTGAGCTATCTTAGCGATCACGGTTCCTTGCCGGTCGAGAAGGCCTTGGGCGGGCCGCAGCCTCCTGCGCCGCGGGCGGAAGCCCAACTGGACGGCGGCGTCAGCGAAATCGAGCAGTCCTATGTCTGCCTCAACCCCGGCTCACGCTGGAAAACCGGCTTCGACGGCAACCTTGATGTCTACGACCTCCGCCACACCTTCATGCACGAAATCGGCCATGCCATCGGCCTCGATCATCCCGGCAGTTCCGGCTCGGTGATGGCGTACCGGTACGACGAAGGCGTGCACGAGCTGCAGGCCTCGGACGTGGCTGCCGTGCAGAGGCTTTACGGGCCGCCGCGGCAATTGCGCTAGTGCAGCCGACCGGAATCGCACCCGTTTGCCGCAAGCTCGCAAGCGAACTTCCGGCCGCCGAGCCGTACTAGCAACAAAGATCTGCCGATGAGGTGTGCACGCGCGCGCTCTCATGTTGCTTCGAGATCCCGGATTTGTTATCACTTGCTGACGTGAGAGTAGCATATGCGCCGCTTCTCAAGGGCGCCGCAGAAGGCATGCAGTTTTGCCGGCTTAGCACAGTGGTAGTGCAGCGGTTTTGTAAACCGAAGGCCGGGGGTTCAAATCCCTTCAGCCGGCACCAAATTCCCTAAGCTATTTCAATGTGTTCTGTCGTTCGCGGGATTTTCCTGCAGCCCACGTTATGCCATAGAGGCGGCTGGACATCGAGAGCCGTGTAAATCGAGAGGTTCACGCACGGTTCTGGGACCGCGCCTGGAGGCGAAACTCCTCCGGGCAACTCGCCCTAGACCCGCAGCTCCCTCGCGTTTTGCGTACCGCGCTACAATTCATCGGCATTTAGCGCTCCCCTAAAATCCCGCTCCTCCAAGACTGCCGGAAACCTCTCGATCCCCACCGCGCCCAGGTCCAGGCCGCCCCGTGTCTCGGAGCAGGGAGGGCGAACGCTCCCCGGCAGCAGTATCCGGCAAGAATTAGCCGCGCCACAACCTGCAAGTCTTTCAAATTGTCCTTGCCAGGTGAACGCGCCTGAAAGCTAGGTTCGGCTACATAAAGTTACGGAAATGACGGGCACGGCCAAATCTTCGCGGTTCGGCTGGCAGCCTCATCACGCCCGATTTCGGTAACAAGTCGACGCCTAAACCCCGGCTCGCCATGTCTGCGGCCCCCCAATATCCGGTGACCAAATGAATTTGGCGATGGAAAAAGAAGCTGAAGGCACAGGCCAAGGCGGCGGGCTGCTACGAGTTTCTGCCGAAAAAGTCAGCCGCCTCATGGATTTGGTTGGGGAACTCAGCCTCAGCGTTTCCGAGGTCGTGCGCTCGCCCGACCTCGCCGGTATCGATTTGACAGAATTCGAGAAATCCGCGCACCGGCTCACAATGGTAGTCCGGGAGGTGCAGGATGCCGCCTCGGAACTGCGCCTGGTCCCGGTCGGCGAGGTCTTCCGCCGCCTCAGGCGCATGGTGCGCGAGCTGGAACGGCAAACCGGCAAAAAAATCGACCTCATTCTTGAAGGAGAGGAGACCGCCATCGACAAGGTGGTCTCCGACCGCTTGTACGAGCCCCTGGTCCACGTAATCCGCAACTCAGCCGATCACGGGCTTGAAATCGCCGGAAGAGCGCAAGGCCGCCGGCAAGCCCGAAACCGGCCGTATCAAACTAGCGGCCGCCCAGGTCGGCAGCGAAATCCAGATAACGGTCAAAGACGACGGGCGCGGCCTGAACCGCGAGCGCATTCTGGCCCGCGCCCGCGAGCGCGGGCTCGCAAGCGCCGGCGCCGATCCCGAAGACTCCGCCTTGTGGCAACTCATCCTTGAGCCCGGCTTCTCAACCGCGGAGCAGGTCACGGAGTTGTCGGGGCGCGGCGTTGGCATGGATGTGCTGAACAGCACGATGAAAGACCTGCGGGGGCATATCGCTATCGATAGCCAGCCGGGCACGGGCTGCCGCGTGCTGCTTTCGATCCCCGTAACCCTGGCCTTCCTCGACTGCCTGGTGATGCGGCTCGGCCGCCGGCTGTTCGCCACGCCGGTGGACGTGGTGGCCGACATCTTCCAGCCCAGCAGCGACCAGATCATCGAAATCCCGGACGAGGATGGCGGCGAAATGGTGCGGGTGCGGGAAGTCCTACGTGCCGATTTGCCGCCTGCCTCACTTTTACGGCGAGGATTGCACAGAGCTGACGCCGCTCGACCGCTCCATCGTCATCGTCTTCAACACCAGCTCGGGGCCGATTGGCCTGCCCGTCGACGAAATGCTCAATCAGCAGCAGGTCGTCATGAAGCCCCTGACTGGCCAGCTTGGGAATATCCGGGCGAGCTGGGGCTGCGCGCTGCTCGGCACGGGCGAGGTCGCGCTTGTGCTCGACTGCGAGCGCCTTGCCAAGAAAAGAGCGTTCTGATGCTGGCAGCGGACACAGGATACGAATGCATTCGCGATTGGCTTTGCGAGCACTGCGGCATGAGTTTTCCCGAGAAGAAGCGGGATCTGCTTACCCACCGCATGGCCAAAGTCCAGGAACGCTTCGGCCTGTCCAACCTCGGCGCTCTCGCAGGCGAACTTACAAAGGGCGACGACGTCGATCTGAAGCTCGCCGTCATACACGCTGCCTCTACGAACCACACCTACTTTTTCCGCGAGCCCCAGGCCCTGGACTTCTTCCGGGAAAAAATACTCACCGCCCCCTCCCCAAGCGGAGGCCTTCGCGTCTGGAGCGCTGCTGCGTCGTCAGGAGACGAGGCGTACTCGCTGGCCATCGTGGCCGCACAGACGTTTGGAGCGATGGCCCCCTCCCGGGTTTCCATTCTGGGAACCGACATCAGCCTTCCGGCGATCAGCCAGGCCGAGCTGGCACTCTACAGCACCAACCATCTGGAGCATGTTCCGAGCCCAATCCTTGAGCGCTACTTCACCGCGGCCGGCATGGGCCAATACCGGATCGTTCCCGATATCCGCCGGCTGTGCACCTTCCGCAGGCTCAACCTGAAGTCCGTGCCATACCCCTTCACCAAGGGGTTTCACGTCGTTTTCTGCCGGAACATACTCTACTATTTCGACAGGCAGCATCAGTTCCAAATCCTTGAGCAGCTCTACGACGTGACCGAGCCCGGAGGCTGGCTGCTGACCAGCGTAACCGAGGTGGTCCGCGACCTCCGCACGCGCTGGCAACCCGTCTCGAACGCCATCTACCGGAGGCCCCAATGAGCGCTTCCGGCAAAATCGGCGTTCTCATCGTGGACGATTTCGCCCTGGTCAGGAAAATTCTTTCCGTGGGCCTCGGCAAAGACCGGCAAATCGAGGTGATTGGCCAAGCGGGCGACCCTTACCGCGCCCGCGACCTGATCGTCGAGCTGCACCCGGACGTAATCACCTTGGATGTGGAAATGCCGCGCATGGATGGCGTGACCTTCCTCAAGCGGTTCATGCCCATTATGCCGATCCCCACCGTGGTCATCAGCTCGCTGACGCAGGCGGGCAAGCGCATCACCCTGGAAGCGCTTGAGGCCGGTGCGGTCGATGTCATCGCCAAGCCAACCATCGGCCTCACCGACGGCCTGCCGGTGATGCTGGACGATATCTGCGAGCGGGTAAAGGCCGCCGCGGCAGTCAATGTCGGGCACTTCGCCCGTAAAGACGTCAACTTCACCGTCGAGCCCGTACAGGCCTCCCTGGGTGAAACCACCGACCGTGTGATCGTCATCGGCGCCTCGACCGGCGGCGTGCCGGCCCTCGCTGACATTCTGCCTGCCTTTCCCGCCGATGCGCCCGGCATTCTGGTCGTGCAGCATATGCCTGCTGGTTTCACCGCGACCTTCGCCGAGCGGCTGAACTCTTCGTGCCGCATGCAAGTGAAGGAGGCGGAGGAATGCGACAGGGTGCTGCCTGGCCGCATCCTGATCGCTCCAGGCAGCCATAAGCATATGAAACTCGTCCGTTCGGGCGGCGAATACCGCGTCGTTCTGGCCGACGGCCCTCCCGTGAATTTTTCGCGCCCATCGGTGGACGTGCTGTTCGAGTCTGTCGCCCAGCAGGCGGGCGGCAATGTCGCCGCGGCGCTCCTCACCGGCATGGGCAAGGACGGCGCCGCCGGACTCTTGGCCATCCGGCGGGCCGGCGGGCGGACCTTTGCCCAGGACGAGGCAACCAGCGTGGTCTTCGGAATGCCCCGCGCGGCCCAGGCATTGGATGCGGCGGAGCTGATGCTCCCCTTGGGGAAGATTCCGGCGGCTTTGGTGACGGCGGTGCAATCGGTCCGTGCCTCCGGTGGCGGCGGAACAATCAATCGCGCGGCTAACAATAGAGGAACAACATGACAGTAGCGCAAAGCGAAGGCGAAGGCGAACTCACCTTCAACGAGGAAAACAACATCGACGACATGTACCTGACCTTTGCCGTTGCCGGAGAGGAGTACGGCATCGGCATCGGTTACGTCACCGAGATCGTCGGCATGCAAAAAGTGATGGAAGTGCCCGACCTGCCATCCTTCATCAAGGGCGTCATCAACCTTCGCGGCAAGGTGATCCCGGTCATGGATGTGCGCCTGCGCTTCTCCATGGACTGGAAAGCCTACACCGAGCGCAGCGTCATCATCGTGCTCGACGTGGATGGCGTGCCCATCGGGCTCGCGGTGGACGCGGTCAGCGACGTCAGGGAGATCCCGCCCGCCAACATCGACAACCCACCCCAGTTCGGCAGCAACCGCGAAGGCAAAGGCATCATCCGCGGGCTCGGCAAGCAGGGCGACAAGGTAGCGATCTTGATCCACACGACCCGGCTGGTCTCTGAGGCCGGCGTAGACCTGCACCAGGAACTTCAACTCCAGAAGAGCGCGGCCGCCTGAGGCCGGAAAGAGGAGCGAAATCCATGAACCGGCACCTGCCCACCAAAGAAGACCCGATAGAGAACCGGCCCGGACCAACCCAGGAACCTGAAGCGCCAGAAGCTCAAGCCTCCGGCACAACGAAAGTAAAGAAAAGGAAGACCATGACGAGACAAGCGGCCGCGCCGGGCCAAAGCGGCGTCAGCGAGAAGGGCCTGAAGGAGCTGAAAAGGATCGTCTCCGCCCTGCAAGCGGGCAAACTCAATGAGCGGGCCAACGCCGCAAGCTTCAGCGGAGAATGGGCGGAAGCGTTCGAGGACATCAACGTCTTCGCCGGCACTATGGGCGGCTTGATCGGCGACATGAACGCCATGTCCGCGGCGCACGACAAGGGCGATATCGACGCCACGATCGACGCCGCCAAGTATCCCGGCGATTTCGGCCGGATGGCCTCGGGCATCAACACCATGGTGTTCGGGCACATCGCGGTGAAGAAAAAGGCCATGGCTTGCGTGGACGAGATCGCCAAGGGCAATTTCGAAGCGCAGCTTGAAAAAGTTCCCGGGCAAGAAGGCCTTCATCAACGACACCATCGAAAGGCTGCGCGCCAGTCTGCAGGCTATGGGCGCCGAAATTCAGCGCCTCACCGAGGCTTCAGCCGCGGGCCAGCTCAACGAGCGCGGCAAGGCGGAACAATTTAAGGGCGATTTTGCCGGCCAGATCCGCGGCATCAACAAGATGCTGGACGCTATTCTGCTGCCCATCGCTGAGGGCAACCGGGTTCTGCGCCTGATCCGCGGCGGCAATCTGCGCGAGAAGGTGGAGATCGAGTGCCATGGCGATCATCAGCGCATGAAAGAGGCCATCAACGGCGTTCACGATTGGCTGACCGCGCTCATCGCCTATGTAACCGCGGTGGCGAACGGCGATCTGACCGCGCAAATGGCCAAGGCCTCCGATCAAGACCAGATTCATGAGTGGCTGATGCTGCTGAAGGGCAATATCAGCGGCCCTCGTCACCGATGCCGACATGCTGGCCAAGGCCGCCATCGAGGGCAAGCTCAACACGCGCGCCGACGCTTCCAAGCACCAGGGCGACTTCCGCAAGATCGTCGACGGAGTCAACCGGACCATCGGCACCCTGGTCGGGCATTTCGACGCTCTCCCGACGCCGATCATGATCGTCGATCGCGATTTCAACATCCAATACATGAACGCCGCCGGGGCCAAGGCGGGCGGACGCACGGCACAGCAGGTGATTGGCGGCAAGTGCTACGAGCACTTCAAGACCGGCGATTGCGGGACCGAGAATTGCGCCTGCCGCCGGGCAATGGGCCGCGATCAGATGGTTACCTCCGAAACCGTCGCCAAGCCGATGGCAGGGGTTGAGCTGGATATTTCCTATACCGGGGCTCCGATTCGCGACGAAGCAGGAAAGGTCATCGGCGCCGCTGGAGGTCGTCGTGGACCAGACCGAAATCAAAAAGGCTGCCCGTCTAGCCAAGAAGGTCGCCGACTATCAGGCCGTCGAAACCGCAAAGCTGGTTGACGGTCTGGGCCGCCTCGCCAAAGGCGACGTGAACTTCACCGTCGAGGCCGCGGCGGGCGACACCGACACCGCGCAAGCACGCCAAACCTTCGAGACCCTGGCCACCGCCCTCAATACCAGCGTCAACGTGGTCAACGCGCTTGTCGCCGACGCCAACATGCTGGCCAAGGCAGCCGTTGAGGGCAAGCTCGCCACCCGTGCCGACGCATCGAAACACCAGGGCGATTTCCGCAAGATCGTTCAGGGAGTCAACGAGACGCTCGACGCGGTGATTGGGCCGTTGAACGTCGCCGCCAACTATGTCGACCAGATCTCCAAGGGTGCCATCCCCGCGAAGATCACCGACGCATACAATGGCGATTTCAACGTCCTCAAGAACAACCTCAACACCTGCATCGACGCCGTGAATACGCTTGTTGCCGATGCCAACTGCCTCTCAGTTGCGGCCGTGGAGGGCAAGCTCGCCACCCGCGCCGATGCCACCAAGCATCAGGGCGACTTCCGCAAGATCGTCCAGGGCGTCAACGAGACGCTCGATGCGGTGATTGGGCCGTTGAACGTGGCCGCCAACTACGTCGATCAGATCTCCAAGGGCGACATCCCGGCCAAGATCACCGACAACTACAACGGCGATTTCAACGTCCTCAAGAACAACCTCAACACCTGCATCGACGCGGTGAACGCGCTTGTGGCGGACGCCAACATGCTGGGCAAAGCCGCTGTCGATGGCAAGCTCGCCACACGAGCCGACGCATCGAAGCACCATGGCGACTTCCGCAAGATCGTCCAGGGCGTCAACGACACGCTCGATGCGGTGATTGGGCCGTTGAACGTCGCCGCCAATTATGTCGACCAGATCGCCAAGGGTGACATCCCCGCGAAGATCACCGACAACTACAACGGCGATTTCAACGTCCTCAAGAACAACCTCAACGCCTGCATCGAAGCCATCAATCAGCAGGCGGATGCCGCCCAGGCCATTGCTGCCGGCGACTTTTCGGTGAAGATCAACGTCCGCTCCGAAAACGACGCCGTTGCCAAGAGCCTGGTCCAGGTCGTCGGGGTGCTGCTTGCTCTGCAGAAGGAGCTGCTGCGCCTGACCGAAGCCTCCAAGGAGGGCCAGCTTTCCCAGCGCGGCAAAGCCGAGCAGTTCCAGGGGGCCTATGCCGAGGTGCTGCGCGGCGTGAACGTCATGCTCGACGCCATCCTCATCCCCATCGGTGAAGGCAACCGCGTGCTGGGCCTGATCCGTGGCGGCAATCTGAGGGAGCGGGTGGAAATTGCCTGCAAGGGCGACCACGAGCAGATGAAGCAGGCGATCAACGGCGTGCATGGCTGGCTTGAGGCGCTCATCGCCTATGTAAAGGGCGTGGCCAACGGCGATCTGAAGGTCCAGATGGACAAGGCTTCCAAGGACGATCAGATCCACGAATGGCTGATGCTGCTCAAGGACAACATCGGCGCGCTGGTTGCCGATGCCAACATGCTGGCCAAGGCCGCCGTGGAAGGCACGTCTTGCCACTCGCGCCGACGCCCTGAAGCATCAGGGCGACTACCGCAGGATCGTGGAGGGCGTAAACAGCACCCTCGACGCGGTGATTGGGCCGTTGAACGTCGCCGCCAACTATGTCGACCAGATCTCCAAGGGCGCGATCCCGGCCAAGATCACCGACAGCTACAACGGCGATTTCAACACCATCAAGAACAACCTCAACACCTGCATCGACGCGGTGAACGCGCTCGTTGCCGACGCGGACATGCTTTCGGTCGCAGCCGTGGAGGGCAAGCTTGCCACCCGCGCCGATGCGTCGAAGCACCAGGGCGACTTCCGCAAGATCGTCCAGGGGGTCAACGAGACGCTCGATGCGGTAATCACGCCCTTGAACAACATCAAGGAAGTGATCGACGCTCTGGGCCGGAACGACATGAGCGTCAGCCTGAAGGGCGAGTACCGGGGCGACTTCCTCGCGCTCAAGGAAGCGTTCGAGCGTGCACTGCTGGAGGTCAACGGCACCTTGCACCAGATCGTCGATGCGGTCGAACAAGTCGGCCAGTCGGCGGAGCAGCTCAAGGGCGCCTCGCAAAACATGGCCTCGACCTCGGAGGAGCAATCCTCATCGGTGGAGGAGGTGACATCCAGCCTGGAGGAGACCGACACCCAGGTTAAGGCCAATACCGATGCCGCCAACACCGCCAACCAGCTTGTCATGAGCACCTCGCAGGCAGCCAATGCCGGCCAGACCAAGATGGGCGCGATGACGACAGCGATGAATGAGATCAACGCCTCGGCGCAAAACATCGCCAAGATCATCAAGGTCATCGACGAAATCGCGTTCCAGACCAACCTGCTCGCGCTCAACGCCGCTGTCGAGGCGGCCCGGGCGGGACAGCACGGGCGCGGTTTCGCGGTGGTGGCACAGGAGGTGCGCAACCTGGCCGGACGCTCGGCAAAGGCGGCGCGCGAGACTGCCGAGCTGATCGAGAACTCGGTCAAGCAGGTCGCGGGCGGCGTCGGCATTGCCAAGGAAACCAGCGAAGCCCTGGACCAGATTGTCGGCAATGTAATCAAGGTCAAGGACCTCGTTGGGGAGATCGCGACGGCAAGCGCCGAGCAGGCGAAGGGCGTCTCGCAGATCAACGTGGCCATGAACCAGGTGGCCAAGGCCGCCCAGGAAGGCAGCCAGCAATCGGAGGAACTTGCTGCCTCGTCCGGAGAACTCGCCAGCCTCGCAGACCGCATGCGCGATGGCGTCCGGCGGTTCAAGCTGCGCGAACGTGCCCGCGGCGCACAGAATTTGCCGGGCCTCGACAGCCTCAGCCCCGAGATGCTCGCGCAGTTCCAGGCACTCCTCGCAGGCCAGAAGCAGGACCGGGCTCCGGCCGCCCCGGCGGCAGCGGCAGCGCGCTCAGCCCCGATACGCCGCACCGCGAACGGCGTGAGCGGAAGGCCCCCCAAGGCGATCATCCCGCTCGACCATGACGAGCGTGGATTCGGGGAGTTCTAAAACACTCCAGGCTGCGGCTTCTCATTGCCAAAGGAGCCGCAGCCCCACCGCCATTACCGGAAGAAAGACCGCCCAATGCCGCATAAAGTCATGCTCGTCGACGATGCAGCGATGATGCGCCTCGTCATCAGCAATTTTATCGCACCGCTGCCCGAGTTCGAGATCGTCGCCTCCGCGGCCAACGGCAAGGTTGCCCTGGAGCAGCTTAAGAAGCATCCCGACCTCGAATTGATCCTGCTCGATATCGAGATGCCGGAGATGGACGGGCTTGAGTTTCTGCGTCACGCCAAGCTGCGGACGCGCGCCAAAATCGTCATTCTTTCCTCGGTGGCTGTCGCGGGCTCGCCCCATGCGGCCAAGGCCCGCGAGCTTGGCGCCGATGCCATCGTCACCAAGCCTTCTGGCGCAGTGTCCATGGACCTTGCGGACAAGCGGGGGAGCCAGCTTGTGCAAACCATGAAGGCTCTGATCCAGGGTTGAGCGCCGTGGCGCACATCGAATAGGAGGCCGCGTTGCCCGGCGAATTGGATGAAATCTGGGAATTGTACGCAGACGACGGAGCGCAATCGCTCGATCTCGTAGAACAGTCCCTGCTGAATTTGAAGGAGACGCCAGCCAATGCCGGGCATATCGCGGCCTTGTTCCGGGCGATTCACACCTTCAAGGGCAACGCTCGCGTCCTCGGGCTGGGCACCATCGAACATTGCGCCCATGCGGCCGAGGATCTGATCGGCCTGGTGCGCGACGAGAATGTGCCCCTCACCCCCGATCTTCTGGTACTGCTGCTGGAGATCTCCGACGTATTGAGAGAGATGATGAACGAATCTCTCGCACGGCGCGCGGACCCCGCCCCAGAGGGATCGAAGGCCCTCGTCGCCCGGATTCAGGCGAAGATCGAGGAGTGCCGCGCCGTGCAGCGCGGGGAACCGTCCGCCGCGTCACCCGAGCCTGAGGCAATTGTCTTCGAACCCGTGAAAGAAGCAGCCCTCGCCCAGGATACGGGCTACCTCCAAATCTTCACCGGGATGGCATCGGACGGTTTGAGCGATGCCTGCGCGGTTTTGGATAAACTGCAGGCCGGCGAACCGCTGGAGCTTGGCGTTCTTACCCAATCCCTGGAGCCTCTGCGCTTCGCGGCGGGGCAAATGGGCCTGCCGGGCTGGATGGAACTGCTGGGAGATTTCCTGTCGAAGCCTGCCCCTTCCGCCAGCGATCTTGAGGCGCTGATAGCCGGCATGGAAAGACTTATGCCCGGCGAAAAAGCACCGGCCGGGCTTACAAACTTGGCGCAGCCGGAAGAGCCCGCGCAAGCGGCCCCGGCCGGACCTGAAGCCCGTGAAGAGGATTTGGGCGCCGCCCCCGCAAGCAGCCCTGGCGCCGCGAGAAGCGACTTTCACGACCTCAAGAATTTCGGCGCAGTGGTTCTCGCCCCGGTGCCCGGCGACACCCCAGGGGGGCCGGTGCTCTCCTCCGATCCCACCTATCGCGCGATCTTCTTGGATATGGTCCACGATATCCTGCGCGAAATGGAAGCGGCGCTGGCCGAGTTTGAGACGGACCCTTTGCAGGGACAGCTCACGCTGGCCTCTCATGTGGACAGGCTCACTCATGCGGCCAGGCAGATAGGCATGTCTGGCTGGCTGGAGCTGCTCGCGGAATATCCGCGGGATCGCGAAGTCTCCCTCGAAGAGGCTCACGCATTCTTCGCCAAGGTCGCGGCCCAAACCATCATCGATACCGAGGCAACCTATCGCCCCCGTCCTACGGGCGATGTCACGGCAGACAGCCCGGTTTGCAAATTCTTTGAAGGCCTTCCGCTGCTCCTATCCAGCGTTTCGAGCTTCGGCAGCCTTCTTATCAATGGAAATCCAGTTGACGAAACGGCCTTCCTCGCCGCCATCGCCAGGATCGGCTCCATGGCCGCGTCCCTGGAGTTTGTCCGCATCGCCGATCTTGCGGAGCGGATGGCGAAAGAACGCCAGTACGCGGCATTCCGGCGGCTGGAACTGCGACTCTACGAGGAACTCGTCTCGGTCGAGCAGGAGCTACGGGCACACTTGCCGGAGCTGGATTTCAAGCCGGCCGCCGTATTGGAAAACTGGTGCGCGGATCAAGCCTACGACACGCTCATAGACCTGGGCCACACGCTTGAGAGGATGCGCAAGCGCAGCGGCACTCCGGATCAGTGCGAGGACACGGCCGATCTTCTCCGCCTCATCTATTATGCCTGCCGCCACTACGAGCTTGAGACGGCGGCCCATCTTTCGATGTCGCTGATCGACCTGTTCGCCAGGGCGAGAGACGACGGCACGTCTCCCGATCCCATGCTCCTGCGCATCGGCTCGTCCTTCATCGCGGATCTGGAGTTGCTGTTCGATACCGTGGGGACTGGCGGAACTCCCGACATGGCGGAAATCGAAAAGCTTTTTGAAGAAGCCGCGACTGTCACATTCACCGCGAGCGGCACGGTTTCCAGTTCGGTCATCGAGACGCGCCTGGGGCTGCCGAAGTCGTTCCGGAAGGTCTTGACGCCGGAAAGCCTCAAGACCGCCGTGGCAGCCCTGGAGCAAGGGCAACGGTTCTACATCGTGCGGGCGGCACTCAATCACGACGAACAGGCGGCCGCCAGGTTCCTCGGATGGGTCAACTCCGGCGCCGCCACCGTCATCAGCAACGTGACGGTTTTCGACGGGGCGAGCACGCTGTTCGATTTTCTGCTCGCGACGTCCTTGGGGGAGAACCAACTAGCCGAAGAGCTGGCGAGGCTCGATCCGTCGCGATCGTCGCTCAAGATCGAGATGGTGCTCAATCGCGGGGGAAGCACCGAGGAGCCCGCGGGGCAGCAAAGTACGGCTGCCCGGGCCTCCGTCAGCCAGGATTTGATGCCGCGCGACATCCTGGAGGGCATCGGCGAGATCGTAACCGGGCAGGCCATGATCTACCGGACGCTCGGGGACATCGCCGCGGAGGATCTCATGCGGGCGGTGGAGGGCGAGGTTCTCAAAGCGAACGGGGATTGGAACAAAGCCAAGGGCGCGGTGAGATCGGCGCTTGAAGGCTTGTCCGGGCGGATCGAGAAGGTCTATCAGGCCGAGGCACAGCTCGGCTCCCAACTTGAGCGGCTGCAAGAGGAAGCCATTTCCGTTCGCGCCCGTCCGGCCACGCTGCTGACAAAGCCGCTGGAGGCCTTCACCGAAGCCACGGCACGGCAGCAGGGCCGCCAAATCCAGTTGCAAGTCAGCGGGGACGACATGGTCGTCGACCACGACATGCTCGAAGAGCTTAGACCGCACTTGCGCACGCTGATCGAGTTCTGCCTGTCTCAGAGCACCCCGCAGCGTATCTCACCGGACAAGAGCAAGAACGGCAAGCTTCGCCTCGCCCTGGCCCGGAACGAGGAGCGGGTTGTCGCCACGCTCGACGACAACGAACTCGCCGCCGCCGCGATTCAAGACGGAAATGCCGGGACGCTTCTGGCTGGAACGCGGGCGGCGCTCCGCGGCCGCGGGGGAGAACTGCGCGCGGTGCCGCGGCCGGAAGGTGGCGTCCATTTCGAAGTCATCCTGCCAATGGCCATGGTCGTGCTGGACGGCATGGTCGTGCGGGTGGGCGAGTTCCGGTACGTGGTGCCGCTGGAAGCCATACAGCGGATTGTGCATTCCAGCGTCGAGGACGTTATGCGGCTGTCGGCGGGAGGGGGCCGCTTCATGCTCAAGCTTGGCGGTGAGGAAGTGCTTCCGGTTCATTGCCTTAGGGACGTCACCGGCGAGGGAAGCATTCAGACGCAGGATGCGCCCGATGGACAAAGGTATTTGTTCGTCGTTGTCGGCAAGCAATCGCACCGCGTTGCGCTACTCGTCGACGAGTTGATGGGACAGCAACTGGTGCTGATCCGGCCGCTGCGGGGATACTTGACAGGCATCCGCGGAGTTACCGGGTGCGCGCTGCTGGGAGGCGGAGACGTGGGCATGGTACTCGATATTGCAAGCATCGTGAGCGCTGCGGCGTAGGAGCGGATTATGACGGGAAGCAGAAGCCATTCGAGCGCCTTAACCGGGGGCATACCGGGGCCGGCTATGTTGCCAGGCGCGTCCTCCGGCGTGGCCGGCGCAAATTCGTTCCTACGGGGGCCGCAGGCCAGGCCGGCACCGGCAACTAATCCGTTGGCCCCGGATTTCTAGGGAGCCTTCGAGATGGAGGGAGCTGTGAACCTTTTTGCACTCGCGGCCCTTACGGCGCTGCTATGCGGGGCTGCGTTTCACATATGGCGAACTCGCCGCCGCATTCAGCGCATGGCCGAGGCTGTCGAAACCTTCGACCTCGGGAATTTCGAGGGGCGCTTGGCTGAGGCCGCCGGGAGCGACGCGAAGCTGACCATTCTGGCCGCGAACATAGCGGGCATAAGTGCTGCCCTCTTCGCAGGCGCTTCCTCGGTTTCGACATCGGCTTCATCCACCATTGCCGAAAAGGAGGCTGAGACCCAGCGGATGCGGGACGTTTTCGCTCAGCGGGTGCGCGATGTTCTTGGCAGTGTGGGAAGCGCTGTAACCGAAATTGGAAACACCGCCTCCTCCATGCACCAGCTTGTGGGCGATACGGAGAAATACTCCGGACAAGTGGTTGCAGCGCTCGTCGATACCGGCAGCAACGTGGCAGGAGTGGCCGACGGTATCGGGCGGCTCAGCGAATCCATCGGCAAGATCAGCGAAACGGTCGCGTCCACGGCCGAAAAGTCCGATCACGCGGTCGCTCAGGCGGAACAGGCGAACACGCTGATTTAAACATTGGCCCGCTCAGCCCAAACCATCGGCGAAGTGGTCACGATCATCAACGGCATCGCCAAGCAGAGCAATCTCCTGGCGCTCAACGCGACGATCGAGGCCGCGCGGGCTGGAACGGCCGGGCGGAGCTTCGCGGTCGTGGCACGGGAGGTCAAGATGCTCGCCAGCCAGACTGTCAAAGCGACGGAAGATATCCGCAAGCAAATCAGCGGCATTCAGGCCGCCACGCGAACCGCGGTGGGCGCCGTCAACTCCATCGGCAACGAGATCCGGGATCTCAACCAGCTTACGGGAGTGATGCGGGTCTCCATCGATAGCCAATATGAAGCGACCCGCGATATCGCGTCCTTCGCAAATTCCGCGCGCGAGGCGACCACCGGGCTGACCGAGCGGATGAAATCCGTCGACGACGCGATACAGGCGAACAGCCTCGCCGGCTGCTGCATTCAAGACAGCACGACCCAACTTGCCCATAAGCTCGCGGCCCTTTCCCAGGAAACGCAGACCCTCTTCGAACGGGAAGCGCGGTTCGTTTGACGGAAAAGCGTGGCAGATCGCGGCTGGCAGCGGTTACAATTGTTGCAACTGGTTGCACTAAACGCAAACATGGACTAGGCTTTGTGCAACTGGTTGCACAAAGGGTTGCCGCTCATGCCTTATCCCGAACTTCTGAAGCCTCTCGACCTCGGCTTTACCACCCTGCGGAACCGGGTTCTCATGGGCTCGATGCATCTCGGCCTTGAGGAAGCGCCGAACGGCTTCGAGCGGCTGGCCGCGTTCTATGCCGAGCGGGCGCGCGGCGAAGCGGGCCTGATCGTGACCGGCGGCGTCGCCCCCAACGAGCACGGCCGCGTCATGCAAGGCGGCGCGATGCTGACAACAGAAGCGGAGGCAGACCGCCATCGCGTTGTGACGGGCGCCGTGCACGGCGAGGGCGGCAAGATCGCCCTGCAGATCCTGCATACCGGCCGCTATTCCTACCAGCCTGGCCTCGTCGCGCCCTCGGCGATTCGAGCGCCGATCAATCCATTCGTCCCGCACGCCCTATCGGGGGAGGAGGTCGAGCAGACCGTCGAGGATTACGCGCGCTGTGCGGCGCTCGCCCAGCACGCGGGCTACGACGGCGTCGAGGTGATGGGCTCGGAAGGCTACCTCATCAACGAGTTCATCTCGGCGCGCACCAACAAGCGCGACGACGAATGGGGCGGCCCGTATGAGAACCGGATCAAGCTGCCAATCGAGATCGTCCGGCGCATCCGCGCGCGCGTCGGGCCGAATTTCATCATCATCTACCGGCTGTCGATGCTCGATCTCGTCGAGGGCGGCTCCACGCGGGAGGAAGTGGTCCAGCTCGGCAAGGCAATCGAGGCCGCTGGCGCCACCATCATCAACACCGGCATCGGCTGGCACGAGGCGCGGATTCCCACAATCGCGGCCTGCGTACCGCGCGCCGCCTTCGCCTGGGTAACGAAGCTCCTGAAGGGCGAGGTTTCGATTCCCCTCATCGCGACGAACCGCATCAACACCCCCGAGATCGCCGAGCGCCTGCTGGCCGAAGGCTATTGCGACATGGTGTCGATGGCGCGCCCGCTCTTGGCCGATCCACACTTCGTGCGCAAGGCGCGCGAGAATCGCAGCGACGAGATCAACACCTGCATCGCCTGCAACCAGGCCTGCCTCGACCAAATTTTCAGCGGCAAGATCGCGTCCTGCCTCGTGAACCCGCGCGCGTGCCACGAGACCGAGCTAAACATCGCGGCGGCCGCAAGCCCAAAGCGGGTCGCCGTTGTGGGCGCGGGGCCGGCCGGTTTGAGCTTCGCGGTGACAGCGGCCGGACGCGGCCACGATGTCACCCTTTACGAGGCGGCATCGGAGATCGGCGGCCAGCTCAACATCGCCAGGAAGGTTCCGGGCAAGGAAGAGTTTCAGGAAACCCTGCGCTATTTCCGCCGGCAATTGGAGCTGACGGGCGTCAAGGTCCGCCTTGGGACGCGCATGGATGCACAAACCCTCGCCGGGGGAGGCTTCGATGAGATTGTGCTTGCGACGGGCGTTCTTCCCCGCATGCCTGCAATCGAGGGCGTGAACCATCCCAAGGTGCTGAGCTACCTGGACGTGCTCCGCGACGAAAAGCCCGTGGGCGGCACGGTCGCGGTGATCGGCGCGGGCGGGATTGGCTTCGACGTTGCGGAATATCTGGCCGAGCCGCATGAGCCGCTTTCGCCGGAGCACTTTTTCAAGAGCTGGGGTGTGGACCCAAGCTACCGGACGGCAGGCGGGGCGGGCCAGCCGCAGGTGGAGCGAAGCGCGCGGCAGGTTATCCTCTTGCAGCGCTCGAAAGGTAAGCCCGGCGACAAGCTCGGCAAGACGACGGGCTGGATTCACCGCGCGGCGCTGAAGGCGCGCGGCGTGGCGACGGCTGGCGACGCGGTCTACCGGCGCATCGACGGCGAGGGGCTGCATGTCACAATCGGCGGCGAAGACAAGATGATACCGGCGGATAACGTGGTGATCTGCGCCGGCCAGGAGCCCCTGCGCGATCTCTACGATGCACTGGCCGGGCGCGGCTGCTCCGTTCATCTCATCGGCGGGGCAGATGTGGCGGCCGAACTCGACGCGAAGCGCGCCATCGATCAGGGAACGCGGCTCGCCGCGGTACTTTAGCGCCTGCTGGGGCGGGCGAACCATACTGAGCGCTACGCCCCTGTCCCTCCAGCAAGCTCGCCTTGGCAAGCTTGCATCTTAAAGTGTCCGAATCCGCTTGCGGATTCGGATGGGAGAGGGGACGCCCTCTCAACGGCTGCGACCGGCCCCCTCTCCCATGGGGAGAGGGCTGGGGTGAGGGGAGATTCGCTCAGTATGGATCGCCGAGTTCAGGCCCTGGCTTAGCCCGCCGAACACCAGGAGGAGACCGCAATGACAGCCCTTCCCAATCTTCGCCCCGCCGCCGCGGCATCGCTGGCCAAGTGGCACTCGATGGTCGCCGCGAACGATCTGAGCGAACTCCGGTCGATCGTCCACCCCGACGCAACCTTCCGCTCGCCGGTGGCGCACGCGGCCTACAAGAGCGCCGATGCCCTGGTCCTCGCCATCGGCACCGCCGCGACGGTGTTCTCGGACTTCACCTATTACCGCCAGGCATCCACCGCAGACGGGCTTAGCGTTGTGCTGGAGTTCGGCGCCAGGGCTGGCGGCAAAGACCTCAAAGGCATCGACTTCATCCGCTTCGATGAGGACGGCAAGATCGTCGAATTCGAGGTAATGATCCGGCCCTTGAGCGGTTTGCAGGCGCTCGCGGAGGAGATGGGCAAGCGGGTGGGGTCCATGCTGCCGGACTATAAGGAAAAACGCTGACCGCCCGGTTTTGCCGTTCCGCGCGCGTTGCGGCACGCCGTGACGCCGCGCGGATACGGGATCGTAAGAAGCGCTGACGTCATCCCGCATAACGCCCCCTGCGTTTCCGGAGTGACGGTTGCGAATTGTTCAACCGGATTTGGCACGATGTCCCTACCGCATGCCCTGCTGACGGCCCTGATCGAGCGGCCTTGCTCCGGTTCCGAGCTGGCGGGCCGCTTCGACCGCTCGATCGGCTATTTCTGGCAGGCGACACATCAGCAGATCTATCGCGAGCTGGCACGCCTTGAAGCAGCGGGCCTGATCGAGGGCTTGCCGCAGGAAGGCGGGCGCGGCCGCAAGCGGAAATACCAGGTGCTGCCCGCGGGCCGCGACGAGCTGGAACGCTGGGTTGGGGAAGCCTTAGGCCGCGTGCCCATCCGCGAGGAGCTGATGGTGCGCTTGCGTGCGTCGGCGGTCATCGGCCCCACGCGGCTTGCAGACGAATTGGAGCGCCTCGCGGCCCATCATCGCGAAAAGCTCGCTACCTACCGGCAGATCGAAGCCAAAGATTTCCCGCCTGCCACGCAGTCGCGGGAGCAAAGGCTGCGCCACCTCGTCCTCAAGGCCGGGATTGAGTTCGAAAGCCAGCGCGCTGCGTTTTGCGAGGAGGCTATCGCAATCTTGCAAACGCCTTGACCGCCCTGCGCCGTTGCGGCGGCGAGCGAAGCGGGGCCGGAATACCGTTTGCTCGAAATAGCCTCGGCGGAAATCTTAGGGTCCTCTCTCCCCTTGGGGAGAGAAACAGAGTGAGGGGGTCTTCGCGAAGCACTCAAACGGTGCGCATTACGGCGCGGCCATACAAAAACGCAAGCTCGCCAGGGCGAGCTTGCGGGAAATAGTCAGGCGCTTGGGTAAAGACCGCACGTGCGGCTCAGGCAACGGCGTCCACGAGCCACGCCTTCAACTGCTGCTTGGGAAGGGCGCCGACCTTCTGGGCTGCGACCTGTCCGTTCTTGAAAAGCAAAAGCGACGGAATGCCGCGGATATTGTAAGCCTGCGCCACCCGGGGATTGCTGTCTACGTCGAGCTTGACCACCTTGAGCTGGCCTTCAAACTCCTTGGACAGTTCTTCCAAAATCGGCGCCACCTGCCGGCAGGGGCCACACCACTCGGCCCAAAAGTCCACCAGCACAGGCACGTCCGCCTTCTTGACCTCGCTGTCGAATGTCGCATCTGTTACGGCAGTGACCATGGATACCCTCTATGTTTGTGCGGCGCACCGCCGCTTTTCGTCATCTGGAAATAAGGACACACAAGCGATGGCGTCAAGATGCGGCGCCATGCCTCAACACGGCACGGAAGTCAGGAGCCGATTTTTTGCTCGCGCTGAAGGGCAACCAATCGACGCTGGAAACCGAAGTTGAAGATTACTTTGACACCGCGCCCGTCGATGAACTGGCCACCAAGACAACTATCGAAAAAGGACATGGACGCATCGAAACGCACCTTTATGCGGCTTCAAAGAACACCAGTCTGGATCAAGGCCGGTAAATCCTATCCAGGACAACCGCGCTTTATTCGCCAAGGCGCTGAAGTGTCTCACGATGACGTAAGCGAAAGTGACGCGACAGAGCCTGGCACGTGACTTTCGCTGCCGGTGAAGGCTAAGCCTACCAGAACGGGTTAAGGCTGGCCCGCTCGGTGAACTTCAGGTAGGCGATGCTGGCGCCCAGGCGAAGCCCCAGCCCGGTGCGGATCGGCACGATCAAGGTGTCGCCGCTTCGATAGACCGTCATACCTAAGCCGCCTGCGACATAGGCCGAGCCGTCGAGACCGGGAAAGCGCCGGTACAAGTTTGGCGCGTTCTGAAGGTTATAGATCAGGAAGAGGGTTTGCGATCCGCTTGCGCCCAGGTCCGCCCCAAGGGTCGGCCCCTGCCACCAAATGGGCGTCGGGCCGGTATCGACGCCGTTAAGCCGGGTGAAGAGCTTGCCCTCGCCGTATCTCAGGCCCGCAAGAAAGGCGCCGCCGCCTTCTTCGCCGACGATATAGGCGTTGGGCTGGCCGTATTGCCTGAAGGTGCGGTTCATAAGCACCGCGAGGTCGGACGTCAGTGCCCCGAAAACGCCTTGTCCTACCTGATGGATTTCCTCAGCCGAGTAGCCGCTCGCGGATGGCTGCATCGGCTCAAGCGGCGCCGGAGGTGGCGAGACCGGACTGCTCTGCGGCTTGGGCAGCGCGGCCACGCGAGAGTTCCGGCTGCTGGGGCGCGGGTTTCAACTGAATCGGAGCGCCGGGCTGAGCCGATGCTGACGCTGGCCGTTGTGCAGGCTGCGGAGCCGGTGTCTGCAGGAGATTGGCGGACCAGGCCGGCGGCGCGGGCTGTTCGGCCTCTGCCTGCTGGCGCGGCGCGGCGGGCGCGCTGGCGGACTGCTGGGCCGCCTGAGGCAGCGGATGCTTGGCATAGGGCGAAACCGGAGCCTTGGCGCCCTCGGCCTCAAGCTGCGCCAGGATGAAGCCGGACTTCTGGCCCATCACAGCAATGAGCTTTTCCTGGACCGTCTTGAGTTCGCCAAGCCTCGTGCAGGAAACATCGCTATTCGCTGTCGCACTAAGCGCGTCGAGCTGGCTGGCAAGCTCTTCGATGTCGTTGTTGAACGCTTCGAGCTTGGCGTCGTCCATGGCCGCGGCGGCTTTGTCGGCTTTCTGTGCGTCGGTCCAGCCATGCGTCTTGGCCAGCGTTTCGAGGCGGCCGTGGAAACGCCTCTCGCTTTCGCGGTTTAGCGTCCGGAGCGCCTGCGCGGCTTGATCGATCTGTACGCCGAAGGATCTCGCGTCGCAGCCCTGCGCGGCGCGGCCGGCGGACGGAAACGCCAATATCATGGCGATAGCGGCCGCATGTCCCAGTTTCATAGTCCAGCCCTCGCGCTTCATGAAGCATTCCCCTTCTCAAGTCATGCTACGATTCGCGCCGGTGTTGTGGCGTCTTTGGGGTTTTATATAGGTTGTCCATAGCGGAATTGACACGCCACTGCAACCTGGGGCGGTACCGTGGCAGCCATGCTGCGGCGATATGCGCGCACCTTAGCAAGCGCCGCCTGTCAGCCCACTTACTCCAGCCGTCGAAAGTCCTGACATCTCTGGCACACCCTCGTGATCGCGAGGCGCGGCACGCGCCGTGGCGATCCATCGCAATATCCGCAGTATTTGGCTTTGGAGATGGAAAATCTATCGCTGACGGATGGCACCCGGTCCAGCCATGTTCCGCGGCGGCAAAGCGTGGACGCGCGCGATACCGGCGGCTTGAAAAGCCAATTTATGAAGAGCGCTGAACTCCCGGTAAGAGACGGTATCGCCAATAGACCGCAAGTCCGCGGCCGGCCTTGAGCTACCCATGGTAATTGCTGGCAGGGCTGCCAACTCTGCTTTGCGTCAACCAAGAATGCCGGGGAAGAGCGTCGAGAACGCGATCAGATCCGGCGTGAGCTGGGGCTCGGGAGCGAACTCGCCCTCCGTTTTTGCCGCTGGGTTCAGCGCACGGACCCGCGAACAAGCAGCGCTGGGCGGCTGATCGTAAGCCTAAGGGTTCGTCAGGAGACACATGAGCCGGACGGTGCAGGAGTTTGGGCTGCACCCCCGGATGCCCGCCTGCAGCTAAACCTTCCTGACGAATTCCGACTTCAGGCTCATCGCTCCAAAACCGTCGATCTTACAATCGATGTCGTGGTCGCTGTCGACGAGGCGGATGTTCTTGACCCTGGTGCCGACTTTGATGGCTTTCGAGAAGCCCTTGGGCTTGAGGTCCTTGATGACAGTCACTGTATCGCCGTCCTGCAGCACGTTACCGGCGGAGTCGCGGTAGACCTTGTCAGCGCCGGCCGGCGCGGCGCCCGCATCCGCTTGCCATTCGTGGGCGCATTCCGGGCACACGAATTGGCCGCCGTCCTCGTAGGTGTATGCGCTGCTGCATTTGGGGCATGCCGGAAGCGTGCTCATGGATCGTCCTTCTTAAGTATGCCGGAACCGGCGGCAGCGGGGGCTTGTTCACTGCTGTCATGGCCGGACTTGACCCGGCCATCCATTAAGCCGCTGCGTTCATTTGATTTATCATGGATGGCCCGGTCAAGCCGGGCCATGACAACTGAGTGTGCCGCAAACGCGCCCGGCGGAACAATACCGCAGAGCGCATGCCCCGCTATCTATTACGGGTTGGATGCCGCGTAAAGCGCGCGCGTAAGGTCGGTGCGCGAGATCATGCCCACGAGCCTACGCCCCGGCTCCAGCACCGGGAAGCTGCGTGCCCGCATGGCGATCATCAGGTCGAGCGCGCGCGTCAGCGGCTCCTCGGGTTCGACATAGGCCACGTCCTTGGTCATGATGCTGCCCACTGGGCGCGTCATCAGCTCCTGATAATGCGGCACGAGCTGGGTGGTTGTGAACATAAAGGCCTTCAGAAAATCGAACTTGGTTACGATCCCCACGCACACGTCGCCCTCCACCACCGGAAAGCAATTGTAGTCGTGGTTCTCGAACAAGGCGCCAAGCTCGTGCAAGGTCATGCTGGGCGGGATGGCCGTGACGTTCTTGGTCATATATTGGCTGACATGCCATTCGAGAAAATGGTGCATGGGTGAGGCTCCATCTTGCACTTAGGTTGGCGGTTGGACCCTGCCATGCCGGGCGTTTCCATCGATGCGCGCCTTAAGGCGCCGCGTTAGATTTAGAAAGGCGGCCCGCAACAATCAACGGAAAACGCCGGTTGCCGCCGCGCCGTCCTTGCTTTCCAGCCTGGCCAGCCGCGCCTCGAAATCGGCAAAGCTGACGCCCTGGCCGCCACGGCTCCTGAAATAGATATGCCGCGCCAGCCAGCGGATCGCGGGCGTGCTGAAGGCGGCCGACAGCAGGGAGTTCGGCGGGGCGAGGTTCAGGCCGGCGCGCATCGCATGATCGAGCGCGAAGCCGGGCAGCTCCCGCGCCAGCGCGATCTCCGGGGGCGGCCCGAAATGGAGCAGATGATCGGCCACGAGCTGGGCGGAGCGCCGCCCGAAGCGCAGCGCGTAGCGGATGCCGCCGCCCGTGACTGGCGAAGCCATGCCCGCCGCGTCACCGATCAGCGTCACGCCGGGGATGGCCCAGGGCTTGACCAGGCCGCCGCAGGGGATGCGTCCGTGCGTGTGGCCGATGGCTCTTGCGTTTGCGAAGCCGAACAGCGGCTCGGACCTTTTGAGGAATGCCTTGAGATGCGGCCGGCGCCCAGGCGCCGCGGCGAGGCCGGCGTGGAACGCGGAAGGCCCCGGCACCACCCAGGCGATATGGCCGGGCGCGATGCCGGAATCGAGGAAGCAATGCAGGAAGCGGGTATCGGCGCCTTCAAGGTCGTCGAACTGGGCTTCGATGGCGGCCAGAAAACGCCGGTTGCGCCCGAGACCGAAATGGCGCGCGACCGCCGATCTCGCGCCGTCCGCGCCCAGAATGTGCCGCGCGGAGATGTTCACGCCTGAAAAAGTGAAAATGCCGCCTTGCCGCTCGGCGCCCGTGAACGGCATGCGCCACAGGAGATGCGCACCCGCTCGCATCGCTTCCTGCGCCAGCCAATTGAGGAGGCGGCCGGGCTCGGTGGTGAGAAAGAAGCTGCCGGGCGCGAACAGGTCGACGTGCTTCAGGTTGGGCGCGTAGAGGCGGACGCCGTGCACGCGCCGGGTGAGGCTATAGGGTACGTCGAATTCCTCAGCGGCTTCCTGGACCAGAATGCCGGTGGTGGCGACGCGATGCTCAGGCCCCGGCTTGGCGTCGAGAACCGCCACCTTGAGGCCGCGCATCGCGGCGGTTTTTGCGGCGGCAAGCCCGGCGAAACTGGCGCCGATGATGACAAGATCGTAGGGCTGGGGAGGGTGCGCCATCGCTAATTTCCAGGCTGCCGAAGGACTTTTACCAATGCGGAGCAAATGTGGCGGTTCTGCAGCGTCTGACTTAAGCACAGTTGCCCGGCTCTGCCAACGCCCGTGCTTCCCCGGCCTGTCACGCGCACACTCGCCATCGCGGGCGCGCCGCACTATCCCCGCTATTCGCAGCCCGGCCGCACAAGTTTACGTTGCGTTAACCCTTTCCGGCGCTGACTCTGCTATGATCCGTCGAAGGTACATTTTGTGGACGATGTCATGCGTTTTGAAACTGAAGCGTTCGAGAGTAGCATTGATTTAGACGCGGGAAGCCGCATCATCGAGGGCGATTGCATCGAGACGCTGGCCAGCCTGCCATCAGGCTCTGCCGATCTCGTGTTCGCCGACCCTCCCTACAATCTCCAGCTTGGCGGCGAGCTTTTGCGCCCCAACAACACCCGCGTCGACGGCGTGAACCACGACTGGGACAAGTTCGACGATTTCGCCACCTACGACCGCTTCAGCAGGGCGTGGCTAAAGGAATGCCGGCGCGTGCTGAAACCGGATGGCGCGATCTGGGTCATCGGCTCCTATCACAATATTTTCCGGCTGGGCGTGGCGCTGCAGGATCTTGGCTTCTGGCTCATGAACGACGTGATTTGGGTGAAAACCAACCCGATGCCGAACTTCAAGGGCACGCGCTTCACCAACGCGCATGAAACCCTGATCTGGGCGTCGCGCAGCCAGGCCTCCCGGCCCACTTTCAATTACAACTCGCTCAAGGCGTTCAACGACGACCTGCAGATGCGCTCGGACTGGCTGATCCCGATCTGCTCGGGGCCGGAGCGGCTGCGCGACGATGGCGGACGCAAGGCGCATCCGACGCAGAAGCCCGAGGCGCTGCTGCGGCGTGTCATCATGGCGACGACCAAGCCGGGCGACTTGGTGCTCGATCCCTTTTTCGGGACGGGCACGACGGGCGCCGCCGCCAAGTCGCTTGGGCGGCGCTATCTGGGCATCGAGCGCGATCCGGATTACGTCGCCGCGGCCCAGGAGCGGCTTGCGGCGGTGAAGCCTTTCGACAGCAGCACGGCGGACCCAATCGTCTCGAAGCGGGCGGAGCCGCGCGTGCCGTTCGGCATGGTGCTGGAGCGGGGCATGTTGCGCCCAGGCGAGGCGCTGTTCGATGCCAAGGCGCGGATTCGGGCGCAGATCATGGCCGACGGCTCGCTGCTGTGGGACGGGATGCGCGGCTCCATTCACTCCATCGGGGCGAAGGCGCAAGGGCGCGCCGCGTGCAATGGCTGGACCTATTGGCATTTCGAGAAGCCGAAAGAAGGCCTGGCGCCGATCGATCTGCTGCGCGCCGAGGTCCGCCGGACAATCCAGCCCGCGCGGCATTAGGGGGAATCTGGGCTCGCTGCCTGGGGCTGGGCCGGATGCGAGGTCGCGGCACTTTCAAAGCTCGCGCCCCTCACCCTGTCCCTCTCCCCATGGGAGAGGGGACGGTGTGGCACGCTCCGGGCGCTATTCAGGGGTCCCTTCTCCATCAGCATCCGCTTGCGGATGCTGATACGTTGGGATGCAAGCTCTCCAAGGCGAGCTTGCGGGGAGAAGGACAGGATGAGGGGAAATTCGGCAGCTTGCGGAAGTGCGCCGGAGGCGAGCGGATACGGGCGCGAAGCTTCTGACGCTTGAAGAGTTCGACGCTCGATTAAGCCGCTTCGGTCTACGAGGGTCTTGATCCGTCCGTAGGCGGACGCCGATTTTGACCGCGTATTCGAGTGGATCGCGAAAGACAATCCGCGCGGCGCTACCGACACGATCCGGCGTATCCGGGCGAAACTCGATCTTCTGGCAACACCTGGATTCGCAGAGATCGGACGGCGCGGACGCGATCCGGGAACCCGCGAGCTAATCGTAAGCCCCTACATCATCGTTTACGAGGTCAACAAAGACCGCGACGAACTGGTGGTTCTCGGCGTCTTTCACGGCGCCCAAGATCGTTGACCTGCAACTCTCGGCAAGCCGCGTGCTCCCCACCAACCGGGTCAAGCCCGGCGGCGGGCGAGTTCGGCGCGGGCGGCTTCGGCGAGGAAGCCGGAGCGGTTGTTGCTGATCTGGTCGATTTCTTCGAGCAGCGCCTCATCGAGGGCCACGTTCACCCGGCGCGCCCGGCCCGGAAGCACCACGGGAATTAGAGTAACCGCCACGGTCGAAGCCTCTTTCTGGGCAGCGATTTCCTCCAGCGCCGAGGCGCCGGCATAGTATCGCCGTCAGCCAGCATCAGCGCAACGTGGCCCGCCAGCGCCTCCCGCGCTCTCAGCACGGCTTCCTCCTCAACGCTTTCGCCCGCACTAACGCAGCCGGGAAAGTCGGGGAAACTGACGCCGAAATCGCTGTCCGCGTCCTTGTCGACAAGCGCTGGATAGTAGAACTTTCTCATCTGCAAAACCTGGCCGCATTAGGTGAGCTTGACGCTCGATGCTTTCTCGATGCTCTTTATGGTCTTCACCGGCAGATCGTGCTTTGGATGCGGCGTTAGATGAAAGCACGTTTGCACACCCATGAGAAGGCCA
Source organism: uncultured Alphaproteobacteria bacterium (assembly GCA_963760455.1). Lineage (GTDB taxonomy): Bacteria > Pseudomonadota > Alphaproteobacteria > Rhizobiales > Rhodomicrobiaceae > Rhodomicrobium. The sequence goes on along the minus strand of CAVXDM010000007.1, from coordinate 43,737 downwards.
GGCGGAGCACGCCATAAAGACGCTGGCGCTTTGACACGCCCAAGCCAAAATTCGCCTGCTACCCTCCGCCCGGATTTAGCATTGGGCGGAGGGCGACTTGCTGGACATTCTCATTCTGCATTGCACTGGGGACCGCTCGCTGGCCGCAGCACTCGGCTCCGATCTCGAAGCGCAAGGCTTTTCCGTCTGGTACGGCCAGGGGGCTATCGGGCTCAGCGAGGCCAGCGCCGTCATCGCGATCTGGACGCGGGAGTCGGTGGCAAGCGAACGGGTGCGCGCCGAGGCCATTTTGGCGCAGAACCTTGGCAAGCTGATTTCGCTACGAATTCCAGAGCTTGGCGCAAACGAGCTGCCGGCGGCGTTCCGGCAGAACGGCATTTATTCGCTTGCGGAGCGCGCGGAGATCTATCGAGCGCTCAAGGAGATGAGCGCGCTGCAGGCGCCCCGCGCGGCACCCGCGCCCGCTTCGGCGGCGGCCAGAGAAGCTGAGGTAGGCCGCGCACCCGCGAGCTACAAGCGCCAGGCGGAGACGCTAGCCGCACAGCCGCTCGCGAAGGAATCCGCCGAGCGGCACCGGCTGCCCGAAGAGCCTGCCGCGCAGGTGCAATCCGGTAAGCTCGTCGAAAACGTGCCGCGGGTCATGCGCACCGGCGTCGCCTCGGTGGTCGAGGTCCGGCTGTCGCGCGAGGACACAGATGCGCTCCTGGCGGGCCTCAAGGGCGAGGTGCACAAGCACGATATCCTGACCACGCCCGCGATGACCGTGACGCTGCAGGCCCCCGAGGGCGGCTTCCTGATCCAGAATCTCAGCCGCGAAACGCAATGGATCGACGGCAGCACGCGCGCCAAGCTCGGCCTGCTCGGCTCAAGCGGACCATGGCTGCTGGAAGTGGATCGTGACCCCGCTTCAGCGCGGCACCCGCCGGCTTTATATCGTCGCCGCCGCCAAGACTTCGGACGGCGGCGTGCAAGCCGAAACGCCGCTTCCCGAGCAGATCGTGGAGGTTCGTGTCCGCGTCAACTATGCGCAAACGTTCAAGGAGCTTGGCCAGTGGGCGGCGGTCGCGGCGGCAGGTGGATTGGTCGCGGAATATGCCACAACGCTTTTCAAGCTCGTGGCGCGCTAGTACAGCGGGGGACGGTGGCAAAATGCTTCGCCCCGTCGTCCCGGAAGCCGCCTTGCGGCTGTCCGGAACCGCAACAGACGCTGGCATTTGTGACGATCCCGGATAATGCCTCCGGCATTTCCGTGATGACGGCGGCTGCAGGCACGAACGTCCTAAGCCTTGGGAGGCGCCTGCCGCGCTTCCAACGTCGCCTTGTCGATGGGCTCGGGATCGAGCTTCGAGGCGTAAATGGCGGCTTCCATTACTATTGTGAGCGCTTTCGCCGGCTCCAGCGCGCCCTTGACCTTTTGAATGAACGCACTGGCTGCGCGGGCCGAGATGGCGGGCCAATTTTGAATTCCCGCGACGCCGTACTCCCTGGACGCGCCAGGAAACCGCCCCGTGAAGCACATCAGTGCCAGCGGCCACACAACCAGCAACAGCTCTCTGAACGGCAATTTTGGATAGTTTTCTTTCGGCAGCGAAGGCCGGCCTCTCCAGCTCTCCGCCGAGAGTTCTGGGTCACATGCGTGAACATGGGGCCAAGCTCCGGCAGTTGCGAACGGTCGAGGCCTGCTAAAACCGCACCGCCAGCCGCGAGCGACCAGAGCTTGCGATTGGCTTCATCGGCGCTTACGGGAAACAGCATGCGGTTGATCGGCTCGCCGAAGTAGTATTTCGCGCCGCTCTCGCTTTGAAGGATGTTCAACTGTCCCGCGATGGCCGGGTCTCTTGTCGCGGCAAGGTCGGCCATCAAAGCCCGCAAAGCCGAAAACCCTGCTATGGTGCCAATCGCGGCAACAATGGTTTCGGCGTGAACGCGGCCGTCTATCGTAAGCCGCCTCTCCAAGTTGCGTATGAGGTGGCCGCCGGCAAAATTGCAGGCTGCGTAGTCAGGCTGACCGTCCCAGGGGTACTGCGGCTGCGAGGTCATGCCATTCTCCTCTTGTGAAATGTGCGAAGCGATGCCTATCGCAGCCAGGGCGCTACGATCTCCGCCTTCAGCATATCCTCGTAGGAGGGGCGCGGGCGCACGACGGCGTAGTTGGCGCCGCTGACCAGCACCTCGGGAACGAGGCGCCGCGAGTTGTAGGCCGAAGCCTGGACGGCCCCGTAGGCGCCGGAGGTCATGATCGCGAGCAGGTCGCCTGCGGCAAGCTCCGGCAGCGGCCGGTCCTTGGCGATAAAGTCGCCGGTCTCGCAAACCGGGCCGACGAGGTCGGCGCGGCTCATCGGGCCTTGCTTCAGGGCCTCGCGCACGGGCCAGATATCGTGATAGGCGTCGTAAAGCGTGGGTCGCACGAGGTCGTTCATGCCAGCGTCGGCGATGACGAAGCGCTTGCCCGCGCCCTCTTTCACATAGATCACCCGCGTTACAAGCAGGCCGGCATTGCCCATGATGACGCGGCCCGGTTCGAACAACAGCTTCGTCCCCAGCCGCTTCGCCACTTCGACCGCAACCTTGGCATAATCCTCCGGCAGCGGCGGATCGTCCTGGTCCCAGCGATAGGGGATGCCCAGCCCGCCGCCCAGGTTCACAAAGGAAATCGTGTGCCCATCGCGGCGGAGGTCTTCAACGAGGCTCGCCAGCAGCTCGAACGCATCGTGGAACGGCTCGATGCTGGTGATCTGGCTGCCGATGTGCATGTGCACGCCTTCGACCGAAAGCCCCGGCAGTGTCCGCGCGAGCGCGTAAAGGGCGGGCACCTCGCGCCAGCCGACGCCGAACTTATGCTCGGCCTTGCCCGTGGAGATCTTGGCGTGGGTCTTCGCGTCGACGTCCGGGTTGATGCGGAAGGCGATCCGGGCCACGGCACCGCGCGAGGTCGCCACCTCGCTCAGGGCGCGAAGCTCGGCCTCGGACTCGACATTGAAGCCGAAAATGCCGGCATCGAGCGCGAATGCCATTTCGGCGCGTGTCTTGCCGACACCCGAGAAGACGATCTTTTCGGGTGGGATACCCGCGGCGAGCGCCCGGTGAATTTCGCCTTCCGAGACCACGTCCGCGCCGGAGCCCAGCCTCGCCAGCGTCCGGATCACTGAAAGGTTCGAGTTCGCCTTGATCGAATAGCAGACAAGCGCGTCGCAAGGCGCGAACGCCCCGGCGAAGACCTTGTAATGCCGCTCGACGGTCGCCGAAGAGTAGCAATAGAAAGGCGTGCCAACCGTGCGCGCGATTGCGTCAAGCGCCACGTCCTCGGCATGCAGGATGCCGTTGCGGTAATCGAAATGATGCATGCGAGCAATGGCCCGGTATATCTAAGCAGCCACTCTCTGGCAGGCCGAAGCATGCCTGCTTAGGGTTTCTTGTTTTCGCAGAGCTTTATCGCAAATCCGGGAAGAGCCCGGCTGCCAGCTCTGCTTAGCGAATGAGCGGGTCCAGGATGAACGGCTGGTTCGGTTTGCCTTTGTCATCCTTCTGGATATCTGCAGGCGGTGCGGGCCTTTGCAGCTCTCCCCGTTTGCCGCATGCGGCAAGCACGACGGCGACGCTCAATGCCAGAACCAAATTACGCGCGATGCGAGCCATATCATCCCCGTTGCGGCGCAGCCGGAACCTCGCCAAAGATACTATCTCTTAGACTGAAGTCTCGCCCGACTCCAGCGTCTTAAGCCAAATGTTCGCAGCCTCGCGCACATTTTCTGGCGCTGTGCCCCCAAAGCTGCGCCTGCTGGCGGCGGATTTTTCGACGTTCAGCACCTCGAACACCCCCGCATCGATGCGCGGCTCAATCTTTTTCATCGCGGCAAGCGGCAGATGGGCGAGATCGACGCCAGCTTTCTCCGCGGCCTTGACGATGCGGCCCGTGGCGTGATGCGCCTCGCGGAACGGCAGCTTGGCATGCAGCACGAGCCAGTCCGCCAGGTCGGTCGCGGTCGAAAAGCCGAGCGAGGCAGCCGCGGCCATCTTCTCCGCGTCGGGTTGCATGTCCTCGATCATGCCCGTCATCGCGGCAAGACCCAGCGACAGCGCGTCGATGGCCGAGAATGCCGCCTCCTTGTCCTCCTGCATATCCTTGGAGTAGGCGAGCGGCAGGCCCTTCATCACGATGAGAAGCGAGGCGAAAGCCCCGGCCACGCGCCCCGCCTTCGCGCGCACAAGCTCCGCGGCATCCGGGTTCCGCTTCTGCGGCATGATCGAGGAGCCGGTCGTGAAGCGGTCCGAGAGCCTGATGAAGCCAAAGCCCGCACTGAACCAGATCACGATCTCCTCGGCGAGCCGCGAAAGATGCACCGCGCAAATCGAGGCAGCGGCGAGCGTCTCCAGCGCGAAATCGCGCGCGGACACGGCGTCGAGCGAGTTGGCCATGGGCCGCTCGAAGCCAAGCTCGTCCGCGGTCATATGCCGGTCGATGGGAAAGGACGTGCCGGCCAGCGCCGCGGCGCCGAGCGGCAACTCGTTTACCCGCTTCCTCGCATCGGCGAACCGGCCGCGGTCGCGCGCCAGCATCTCCACATAGGCAAGGCAGTGATGGCCGAACGTCACGGGCTGGGCGGTTTGCATATGCGTGAAGCCCGGCATGAGCGTGGCCGCGTGAGCCTCCGCCTTGCGTGCCAGTGCGAGCTGTAGCCGCGCGATCTGGCTATCGAGGTGGTCGATGGCGCCGCGGATATAGAGCCTGAAATCGGTGGCCACCTGGTCGTTGCGCGAGCGCGCGGTATGCAGCTTGCCCGCAACCGGCCCGATCAGCTCCTTGAGCCGCGCCTCCACCGCCATGTGGATGTCTTCGTATTCGCGGCGGAACTCGAAGCGGCCATCCTCGATCTCGGCGCGCACGTCGCCGAGGCCCGCCACGATGGCTTCGGCCTCCTCGTCGCTGAGAATGCCGCAGGCGCAGAGCATGTTGGCATGAGCCTGACTTGCGCGGATATCCTCGGCGTAGAAGCGCCGGTCGAAGGAGATGGAGGCGTTGATTTCCTCCATGATCTCGGCGGGCTTCGAACTCGAAGCGCCCGCCCCACATTTTGTTGGCCATCTTGGATGTCGTTCGTGGTGGCTTAAAACGAAGCTTTAGCGCGCAATTTCGCTGCGCACAAGATGCCTTAGCCTTACGGCAGCCTTTCAATCCTTCGGATACGCGGCCATCCCGCCTTGGCGCCGGCCTCAGAACCGATGGCGTCATGCGGTCCCATTACTTCAGACGGGTAACACCACATGTCGCGCAGAAGACACACAAGGTTCGCGAAAGCTAGCGAGTTCGCTTCCGGCATAGTGAGTGTTCGCTCCAGACCAAGAGCCGAAGAACGAACGGCGCTACCAATTGCAAATGGGCCGGGCACAAGCGCGTTGCAGCGCAAAAACGTGACGGCGGGGCAAAAAGGGGCAGGTCATGAAAAGAGTGATTACCGTAGGTGTTTCCCTTCTGGTGCTAGTGGCTGCGGGCCAAGCCAACGCCGCCGACTTATATCGCGCGCCTGAAATGGCTGGCGGCTACAAAGATGGGCCGGTTTACGCCACTGTGAACTGGAGCGGCCTATATCTCGGTGCTAACGGCGGCTACGGCTGGAGCGCCCGGCGACTCATCGGTTACTGCTGGTGTGACGGTCGAGCAGCCAACGATAGCCGATCCCAATTTTGGCTCCAGCGGCGGTTTTGGGGGTGGCCAGCTCGGCTATAACTGGCAGCGCGGCCGGCTTGTGTTTGGCATCGAGGCGGATATTCAAGCCTCGGGCATTAACGGCAGCGGGACAGAAACCGTTACCGATAGTGGCGGCTCGGGCATAGCGGACGCGAAGAATAGTCTCGATTGGTTCGGTACTGTTCGCGGCCGTTTGGGCTACACCTTCGACAATGCTCTCGTATATGGGACAGGTGGATTTGCCTATGGCGCCGTGCGGGATAAGCTTTCCGTTACCGCGAGCTACGGCGGTTCCAGCGCTACCCAAACGGTTCAAGAGGACCGGACTGCGACTGGCTATGCGGTTGGCGGCGGCATGGAATATGCCCTGAACCCTGCCTGGTCGCTAAAGGCGGAGTATCAATATATCAATCTCGGCAACGATAAGCTGGCCGGTACCGAAGTGTTAACAACTGGAGGTGTAACTGTTACCGCTACCGGCCAAGCGAATTTCGATCATGCCTATAATACCGTTCGTCTCGGCGTGAACTATCGCATTCATCAAGCGGACGAACCACTGAAATAATCAGACGCCCATCTGGCTGTCTAAGCAGAGTTCGCAAAAGTGGCCTTCCCGCTTTTGCGATAAAGCACGGAGCGAACGTTTATCGTGAGCGACCTCAAACAACACGCGAACGTTTGTCGTGAGCGACCTCGGAAACCATGCGAACGTTTATCGTGACCGGCAAGCGCTCACTCTGCGAAAACGAAGGACTCTGAGCGGGCATTCGTTGGCCTGCCAAGGAATGTCTGCTTAGGCGGCGCCATCGGGCGCCGCTTCTGCGTCCAGCGCCTGCCATTGGGCAAAGCTCCCCGCGCCGGTTTCCGTGGGCGGCGCAGAGCGTCGCGCTATCGACTATTTCTGCCAGTCCTCAACCTTATACGTTGCCGTGAGCTTGGCATAGGCGTCTTTGTAGCAGATGCCTTCCGCGCTTGGGGCGGTAAGCCCCTCCAATTAACGAGCCTCTGGCGCAAGCTTAACCGTTTAGCTTTCCTCGATTTCGAAACTGCTGCCGGCGGCAACCGGCAATACTCATTTCATGCGGGGCGGCGGGGAATGTCAAAAAGCAGATATTGCCTCAGTGCAGGCATCGCCGTGGCGATAGCTGGCGCGGCATTGACCGCGGCGGAGGCTCGTGAGCGCGGCGGCATCAATCTCGGTACAACGAGCTTCTTCGACGGTTTTGGGGGATTGGAGGCTGGCTGTACCTACATCCAGTACATCGGGCATTACGGATACAGCCAAATGAACGGCGGCGATGGCAATAAACTTCCGTCTCCGGCGGGCGGCGCTGGCCTGGACATCACTTACGTGGCGCCACAGCTCGCCTGCAACAGCAACCTGAAGGCGTTCGGCGGCACCCTCGGCTGGAACAACATCGTGCCGTTCTCGGGTGCGAGTTCGAACTATTTCAAGACTAATGGCTTTGGACTCGCCGATACTTTTACCGGTCCCTACATCCGATTCCCGCCGGTTATGAGCGGCGGCCGTCCGATCTTTCAGCACGGCTTCGAGTTCGACATCATCGTGCCCACTGGCAAGTATGACGCCGCCAAAACTGTCAACCCCGGCAACGATTATTGGTCAGTTACCCCGTTTTGGAGAGCAACCTATCTTCCAGCTCCGGGGTGGGAAGTTAGCTGGCGCCTCTACTACATCCACAACTTCGATCACCTGAGCGCCGCGAACGTAGCTGGTCCTGGCGGCGCAACGGTGGCGACGAATGGCGATGGCGTTTGGTTGAACTTCGCCGCGAGCCGTGAAATCCTCAAGGATTTCTATTTTGGTTTAAACGGTTACTGGCTGAAGCAGTTGAGCAACGATACCGGAACCGCCGGCGCGATATTGGCCAATACCCAGCAAGAGTTCTCTGATCTCGGCCCCGGCTTCCACTACATGATCGATGCGAAGAATACCGTTAACTTCAACGCGTATCTCCCGGTCACGGACGTGAATACGTTGAGCGGTGGCTACCAGATCAACCTGCAGTACATTCATCCGCTCGATTAGAGACACTACTCCCGGCCGGCAATTCGGAGCGGCCTCAAGCTGGCTGCACCGTATCGTGGAACCCGCGCGGCCCGTTTTAGGCCGTCCGCCGCTGCGTGCGGCCGCGACCGGCTTGAGGCGCGGAGGACATCGCGATCATAGTCTCATCCTTTCGCGGAGCCATGCCTATCGACGGGTCTGTTCAAGGCCCTATCACTCCAAACTTTCCTTTTCGAAAATATTAAAAGTCTTTTTCCTAATTTTATTGCAACCTCCGCGCTAGCGCTCGCGCTCCCGTTCGCTATAATTCATGAGCGAGTAATTGGGAGGCGTAATGGATCAGAGAGTCCTGGTTAGGGGGCACAATCGCGCCCCAGGGAGAGGCCGTATCTACGATTCCATCGCGGAGACGATTGGCGATACGCCCATCGTCCGGCTCGACAAGATTGCCCGCCTGTACCGGGTTGGCGCCAATCTGCTTGCGAAGCTCGAATTTTTTAACCCCATCGCCAGCGTGAAAGACCGTATCGGCCTTTACATGATCGAGTCGATGGAGCGGGAAGGGAAAATCCAGCCGGGCAAGACTGTGCTGATCGAGCCCACGTCAGGCAACACCGGCATCGCGCTGGCCTTCGTGGCCGCGGCGCTCGGCTACCGCCTGATCCTCGTTATGCCGGAATCGATGTCGGTCGAGCGCCGGAAGATGCTGTCGCTGCTTGGCGCCAAGGTCGTGCTGACCCCGGCCGCGCAGGGCATGAGGGGCACGATCCTCAAAGCGGAGGAGCTTCTGACGACCATCCCCTACTCCGTGATGCCCCAGCAATTCGAGAACCCGGCGAATCCAGAGATACACTACCGCACGACGGGCGAGGAAATCTGGAACGACACCGACGGCGCCGTCGACATCGTTGTCTGCGGCGTTGGCACGGGCGGCACCATTACGGGCATAGGATGGGCGCTCAAGCCGCGCAAACCAAGCGTGAAAATGATCGCGGTGGAGCCTGCAGAATCTCCAGTGCTCTCGGGCGGCCGCCCAGGGATTCACAAGATTCAAGGCATTGGCACCGGTTTTTTCCCGCCTGTGCTCGACCGCGAGGTGATCGACGAGGTTGTGACGGTGCACAGCCAGAGCGCCATCGAGATGGCCCGTCAGGTGGCGCGGCTGGAAGGCGTTCCGGTTGGCATCTCTTCTGGCGCAACTATCGCCGCCGGGATCGAAGTTGGCTCCCGCCCGGAAAACGAGGGCAAGAACATCGTCATCATCGTCGCTTCCTTCGCCGAGCGCTATTTGTCGACAGCGCTGTTCGAAGGGCTTTGACCGCAGGGAGGCTTGTCGCCGCCGTGCCGTCCCCGCGCAGGTGGTGACTTATATCGCGGCTTGTTCCAGCGTCGGAAATAGATTCCCGTCCTCGCCGGAATTGCGGTCGCGAAACCTCGCCGGCACATCGAAAAAGGCGCGCCCCGTCGCAGCGGCGATGCTTCACGCAGACACAACAATCCGGCGGGAGTCTACTAACCCCGCCGGGCGTCCCTTTGACCTAGATCAAAGTTCGCTTCTCATCCCGCCCATTCTGTTGTTAACATACAGAGATGTTCCCCGGTCTGCAGCGGCCGGCGCCGTGAGTGAGGAGTTCTCTTTGTCCTACGTCGAGCATCCAACGCGGTGCGGCACGTGCGCGATCCGGCACAAGGCCATCTGTGCAGCGCTCGACGCAAACGAAATCGGTGCTCTCAATCGCATATCGAGGCGGCGTTCGGTTCCGGCAGGGCAGACGATACTGGGCGAAGGCGAGGCTCACACCATTTTCGCCAACATCGTTTCGGGCGTGGTGAAGCTCACCAAGACGCTCGATGACGGCCGGCAGCATATCATCGGCTTGCTTTTCGCCTCGGATTTTCTGGGCCGCGCCTTCCGGAGAGACAACCCCTACTTCGCGGAGGCCGCCACGGATGTCGAGCTTTGCGTGTTTCCGGCGGCTGGCTTCGAGAAGCTGCTGCCGGACCATCCGGGACTGGAGCACCGGCTTTTCCAGTTCACGCTGACGGAGTTAGACGCCTGCCAGGAATGGATGCTCCTGCTCGCGCGCAAGAGGGCGGAGGAGCGCGTTGCAAGCTTTCTGCTCATGATCGCCAAGCGTGTGCCCAGTATAGACTGCCCGCTGGCGGAAAATGGTGCCGGGGTCCGTTTTCAATTGCCGTTGTCGCGGGCGGAAATCTCGGACTGCCTGGGGCTTACGATCGAGACGGTGAGCCGCCAGATGACGCGGCTCAAGACAAAGGGCGTCATCGAGTTGGTCAACTACCGTGAAATCGTCATACCCCATGTCCGGACCCTGCAAGAGGCGGCATACGACGCTTCCGCGGTATAATACGGGATCCGGTTGAATGCTTCCGCGCCCGTCATCCCGTGCGCAGTGCATCGCGAAGCGGTGCGCTGCAGTAACGATCCCGGATAATGCTTAGACATTTCCGGGATGACGCCGCCTCGCGATGACGGCTGCGCTTAGCCGCCGAGGCCCAGGGACATGCGCAATAGAGCGGCGTGATGGGTTGCGGCCGATCCATTCATCAGCAGATCGCGGACGATTGGATGAAGACTGTTCGCTTCCCAGGCAAGATGCCGGCGGCAACTCTCAAAGAACGACCGGAGCGAAAAGCTAAGCACGCAGATGTCGACGCCTGCCTGGCTGCAGGAGCCGTTAAGAAACGCCGCTTCGATCTCATGCACCGAGCCATGGTCGGACGCGTGCTCGTATTCAAGCTGAGCTAGAATAGGTTCGATGGCCGCTCTCCCGCCGGCAATGCTTCTAACCAGGGGAAAAAGACACTTTTCATAAAGGAATATATGCCTGTCGTAAGCCTTGTTCAGGAATGAAAGCAGCCGTGCAGTTTTTGCGCCAAGGCAGCTTAGTGGAAGACCGTCGGCCAGCTTTTCAAGCGCGGCACATAGACGCAGCAGACGCCGCCGATCGCGTTCCAGCATGACGAGGAACGACTCTCCAAGGGGTTGCAGCCGGTCTGCCTGCACCCCGATATTTCCGGTCGAAACTGCCACTGTTTGCCTAAATCTGTCACCTGCCCCGGCGCCCAGCATGACCTGAAGAGTGTTCTCGGCCTTGATTTAAATCAACGGTGCGCGGCAATTTATCCCGCCCCCCCCGGCTCATGCGACAACGCGGCTACTTCTTCACAATCGAATGGGTCGCTACGGTCGCGACGGGGAGTCCCGCATCCGGAGTTGACCAAGATCAAGCCGGTTTTCGTTTGGACCGGTGTTTTGGTGCCGGCGATGGGATGAGGGCGGCCCCGGCTGCCGGTCTTGATAACGGGAGAAGTTAAATGGAAGTTGCGACCAGAAAAGGGGGGGGCGCCGCTCTCTGCGATTGGGTAGCCTTGTTAGGCACCCTCGTAGGTGTGGCCCTCGGGACGTTCATAGTCCTAAAATCGCCAGACCCAGTGTTCCAATTGCACGGCGGTATCATTGCTCTTTTTGCTTTGCTCGGAGCCATATTCTTGCTCGGCAAAGCGTTCAGCAGCACTGAAACCATGGATCTTAAAGCCTATTCCGACAATGTCGTTAAGTACGCCGTGATCGCCACGGTACTTTGGGGCGTGGTCGGGTTCCTGGTTGGCGATATCATCGCATGGCAGCTTGCCTTCCCTGCGCTGAACCTCGACTTGCCCTGGACCACGTTTGGACGGCTTCGTCCGCTCCATACGAACGCCGTGATCTTCGCCTTCGGCGGTAGTGCGCTTTTGGCGACGTCGTTCTACATCGTTCAGCGCACCAACCGGACACGCTTGTTTGGCCGTTGGCTGCCTTGGTTTGTATTCTGGGGCTGGCAGATCGTCATCCTCATGGCTGCCACCAGCTACATCTTTGGCGTCACCCAGGCGAGAGAGTACGCGGAGCTGGAATGGCATTCCGACATCTGGGTCACGATCGTGTGGGTCGCCTACCTGGTGATGTTCCTTGGCACGCTGATGAAGCGCAAGGAATTGCACATCTATGTGGCGAACTGGTTCTACCTATCCTTCATCCTCACGATTGCGATGCTGCACCTCGGGAACAACCTGGCCATCCCGGTCTCGTTCCTTGGGACGAAGAGCTACAGCGCGTTCTCTGGCGTCCAAGACGCGATGACGCAATGGTGGTACGGCCACAACGCCGTGGGCTTCTTCCTGACCGCTGCCTTCCTCGGCATGATGTACTACTTCGTGCCAAAGCGCGCCGAGCGGCCGGTTTATTCCTACAGGCTGTCCATCGTCCACTTCTGGGCGCTGGTCTTCACCTACATCTGGGCTGGCCCGCATCATCTGCACTATACGGCTCTGCCGGACTGGGCGCAGACGCTTGGCATGACCATGTCGATCATCCTGTGGATGCCTTCCTGGGGTGGCATGATCAACGGCCTTATGACCCTGTCGGGCGCGTGGGATAAGCTCCGCACCGATCCGGTCATGCGCTTCCTCGTGGTCTCCGTTGCCTTCTACGGCATGTCGACCTTCGAAGGACCGCTGATGAGCATCCGCGCCGTGAACTCGCTGTCGCACTACACCGATTGGACCATCGGCCACGTGCACTCGGGCGCTCTCGGCTGGGTTGGCATGATCTCCATGGGCGCCATGTACTGCTTGGTTCCGTGGCTGTGGAAGCGTCAGGGCCTGTATTCGCAGCGCCTGGTCGAATGGCACTTCTGGATCTCGACGCTCGGCATCCTGCTTTACATCACCGCTATGTGGGTGTCCGGCATCATGCAGGGCCTGATGTGGCGTGCAACCGACAGCCTCGGCATTCTCCAGTATTCGTTCGTGGAGAGCGTTGAAGCGATGCATCCCTACTACATCATCCGTGCTGCTGGTGGCGCGCTCTTCGTCCTCGGTAGCCTTATCATGGCCTATAACGTCATCCGGACCATCCGTGGCGATGAGCCGGTCGACGTGGCCGATCAACCCAGGATTGCCGCCGCGCCCGAGTTGCGTGGAGCGCAAGCCCTTCCGGCCGAGTAGGAGGCAATCATGAAACTGCATGAACCATTCGAGAAATACTCTCTTGTCCTACTGGTGGGCATTCTCGTCATGGTCGCCATCGGCGGCCTAGTCGAGATCGCACCGCTCTTCTGGCTTAACTCGACCATCGAGAAGGTGGAGGGGATGCGTCCCTATTCGCCTCTCGAACTCGCTGGCCGCGAAGTCTACCAGCGCGAAGGCTGCTATCTCTGCCATAGCCAGATGATCCGCAGTCTCAAGGACGAGATCGAGCGCTACGGCCACTACAGCTTGGCGGCCGAAAGCATGTACGATCACCCCTTCCAGTGGGGTTCGAAGCGGACGGGGCCAGACCTCGCCCGTGTCGGTGGCAAGTACTCCGACGCTTGGCAGACCGCTCATATCCAGAACCCGCGTTCGGTCGTTCCGGAAAGCATCATGCCCGGCTATCCGCACATCGTCGCCCGGAAGCTTGACTTCAACGACGCAGCGGAACGCATGAAGACCCTGAAGCTGGTTGGCGTCCCGTACACCGACGAGCAGATCAAGAACGCGCAAGCGGACTTGGTCGCACAAACCGACCCGGATAGCGCGGGTGCCGCTGCTGTGGCCAAACGCTATCCCAAGGCTCAAATCCGCAAGTTCGACGGCAAACCGGGTCAACCGATCACGGAAGCCGACGCGCTTATCGCCTACCTTCAGATGCTCGGCACCCTTGTCGACTTCGCGAAGTATGACGAGTCTGGGCCCAACCTGCGCTGAGGATAAGTATGACTTACGCATCAGCACAGACATTGTTCGGAATGGTTGGACTATTCCTCTTCTTGACGCTCTTCATCGTTGTCCTGGTCTATACACTTTGGCCAGGCAACCGGAAGAGCTTCGAGGAAGCCAGCCGTATCCCACTGGAAAGAGACGATTTGAACCTTGGAGGCAGCAATGGCCGATAATCGCGATATCGACCACCACAGCGGCGTCGAAACGACCGGCCATGAATGGGACGGTCTGAAAGAACTGAATAACCCGCTGCCGCGCTGGTGGGTCTATGTATTCTGGGTCTGCATCATCTGGTCCATCGGTTACTGGGTGGCCTATCCGGCTTGGCCAGGTCTTACCGACTATACTCACGGCATGCTCAACAATAGCGAGCGTGTTAATGCAATGGCTGGCGTGGCCGCTGACAAAGCCGCGCAAAGCAAATTCACGGACGCCATCGGCAAGATGAGCCTCGCCGAGGTCAATGCCAACCCCGAGCTTCTGAAGTTCTCGTCGGTTGCAGGCCGTGCCGCCTTCTTGAACAACTGCGCGGGCTGCCACGGCAGCGGCGCGCAGGGCGGCCCTGGTTATGCGAACCTGAACGACGACAACTGGCTCTGGGGCGGCACGCTCGACGACATCCAGCAGACGATCCTTTACGGCGTCCGCAATGGTTCGGATAAAGCCCGTGGCGGCGGCGCCCTCTCTGGGATGCCTGAGCGCGCTAGCGTGCTGAAGCCCGACCAGATCAACGATGTGGCCGAGTATGTGCTTTCGCTCTCCAAGAAGTCGACCGACGCTGCTGCCGCTGCTCGCGGCAAGGCGTTGTTCGCTGGAGACGGCGGCTGCACCGCCTGCCATGGCGACGACGCCAAGGGCAACAAGGATCTCGGCTCGGTGAACCTAACCGCTGGTATCTTCCAGTGGGGCGGCACCAAGGCCGACATCGTGAAGACGATTACAGAAGGCCGTGCGGGCGTCATGCCGGCATGGGCAGGCAAGCTCGAACCCACCACGGTCAAAGAGCTTGCCGTTTACATCCACTCGCTGGGTGGCGGTAAGTAAGGAGTTACGATGGCCTGGAAAACCGGGCCATCGCTACTTAGTTAAAGAAGATTGGTATCCCGGAAATGCGGAAAGCATTTCCGGGATATTTTGTTTTCTGTGACTCCGGTCACAGAACTTTTTGCGGCTATGCTTTATTTTACAGCGTGCGCGGGATGACAGAACCGCGCCGAGGCGGTATGACGCATATGCTGTTGAGCGTCCTAGTAATAGATAGGGCTTTGGGCCTCCCGCTTTAGCCTTGGAGAGTGCCATGAGAGAACTGTACGACGAAACTCCACTCAGCCCTCAGGCAGTGCCAGGGGCTACCAGAGTGGACGAGCGGGCCATTTACCACGATCCTAAGCATCCATTCTACATACCCCGGCCGCCAGTCCATCCGAAGCTCGTGCACGGCACGTTCCGCAACATCAAATGGGCGGTCATGGCCGTGTGGCTCACCCTATTTTGCGGTTTGCCTTGGATCAGGTTCGATCGCGGTCCGGGCCTGCCCGATCAAGCCCTCCTGTTCGACTTCGCCCATCAGCGGCTCTACCTCTTTGGGCTCGAAATCTGGCCGCAGGAGTTCTACTACGTTACCGGCATGCTGGTGCTCTCCGGGCTGGGGCTGTTCGCTATCACAGCGCTTGCAGGCCGCGTCTGGTGCGGCTACGCCTGCTGGCAGACGGTTTGGACCGACCTCATGATCCAGGCCGAGCGCCTTTGGCAGGGCGACCGGAACGCGCGGCTGAGGCTTGCCAAAGCGTCGTGGTCGTTCGATAAGGCATGGCGTCTTGCCGGCACTCATCTGACTTGGCTGCTGATCTCCGTTGCGACCGGCATCATATTCGTCAGTTGGTTCAACGACGCCCCTACGCTCGTCTCTAACCTTTGGCACGGCACGGCGAGCCTGCTTGTGCTTACCTTCATCTTCATTTTTTCGGCCTTCCCCTATCTCTTCGGCGGGCTGGTCCGCGAGCAGGTCTGCACTTATATGTGCCCCTGGCCGCGCATTCAGGGCGCGATGATCGACGGCGACACACTTCTGATCACTTACCGTAATTACAGGGGCGAGCCGCGCGGCCCTCACAAGAAAAGCGAGAGCTGGGAAGGCCGGGGCGATTGCGTCGACTGCGATCAGTGCGTGGCTGCCTGTCCCGCCGGCATCGACATCCGGCACGGCGCCCAGCTCGAATGCATCCAATGCGGATTATGCATCGACGCCTGCGACGAGATCATGGATAGAGTGGGCAGGCCGCGGAAGCTCGTTGCCTACGACAGCTACCGCAACCTCGTCGCCCAGTCCCACGGAGAGCGCGTTGCCTACCGGTTCGTCCGGCCCAGGACGCTGCTCTACACCGGCGTCTTTTTGCTCGCCTGCGCCGTCATCGCATTTGGCCTGGCCCACAAGACCGTCCTCGATGTAAACGTGGTGCCCGACCGTAATCCGCTGTTCGTGCAGGTGAGCGGCGGTGGTATCCGCAACGGCTACATCGTGCGCATCCTCAACAAGAAGCTTGGTGCGCACAAATTCGAGATCGCCGTTTCGGGGCTCAAGGATGCGAGTCCTCTCCTATACCGGCATCTCGGCGGGCGAGCCTCCGGTTGAGGTCAAGTCCGACGACGTCCGCGCGGTGAAGGTCTATGTGACCGTCCCCGGCGAAGAGGCCGCCAAGCTGCCCGCTTCGGTCAATATTGGTTTCACCGTCCGCGATACCGTTGACGGAACCGAGACAAAGCGCAATACCAACTTCAAAGGACCAGGACAGTGAGCGTACTAGCAATGGAAAAACCCCTGACGGGAAAGCACGTCCTCATCATCTTGCTGAGCGTTTTCGGCGTTGTATTCGCTGTGAACGGCTACTTCGCTCTATGCTGCGGTCCACACCCTTTCCGGCGAGCAGCGCGGCGCCACTTACGAGGCGGGCTTGCACTATAACGCCACGCTCGCGGAGCAGCGCGCTCAGGAAGCGCTGCATTGGACTCACACAGCCGAGCTTCTGCCAGGCTCGGTGGTTGCCGTTACCGTTACGGAAGCGAACGGTCTCCGGTTGCCGGCTTGAGCATCG
This sequence comes from uncultured Alphaproteobacteria bacterium, assembly GCA_963760455.1. Lineage (GTDB taxonomy): Bacteria > Pseudomonadota > Alphaproteobacteria > Rhizobiales > Rhodomicrobiaceae > Rhodomicrobium. The sequence goes on along the minus strand of CAVXDM010000007.1, from coordinate 27,164 downwards.
AGGGCTGGCTGGAGCGCCCCGCCGCGGCAGGTACGGAGCGCAAGCTGACCTTCAAAGAAGTGGGGGCTGGCCGCTATGAGGCTTCCGACGCATCGCCGGAAGTTGGTAGCTGGGTTCTAAGGTTTATTGCGCAAAAACCCGGCTCCGGCGCGAGCCCCGCTGTGTACCGCGCAAAGGAGCGGCTGTGGCTGGGAGCCGCCGATCCCCGCGCGAAGGAACGGCTCACGAGGGAACGGCTGTGGACCGGGCCGGCGCACTGACGGAATCGGCTGCGGGAGTAGTTACAACAGCGCCGGTCATGTGATATTACTTACATGTCAGCAACGATTTTGTGAGGATATGTGCATGCCGGACAAGTTTAGAATCTTGGCGACACGTTGCGGCAGTTGCGGGTGCGGCTGCCCGACTATCATGGAAGCAGGCGAGGATTCGGTCGTTATCGTAGGATCGGCGGCAAGCTCGCTCCTCGATGCCACTGCGGTTAAGGAAAAAACCGGCTCTGGCGAAGCGGCCGTGGTGATTCCGAGAAGCTTGCTGATCGAAGCGATGAAAGCGCTCCAGGCGTAGATCGCAGCGATCTAACTCGCCGCCCGGAACGGGCGGCGAACGCCTCTGCCTCTCAGGATTCAAACGTAAGCGCGACACCTAAGCCCCTCGCCCGCCTAGCGATTTAGGTTGACGGCAGTATGCCGCACCGGTACCGCTGGTCTTTGTATGTTAGGAAGGCGGATGCGCGCCAGAATGCAGCAGCCCCTTGAAATCCGTAACCGGGGCCTGATCTTGGCATTTTAGGCGCGGAAGCTGCGCATGGACTGCGACGCTGCCATCCACCGCAGGAGGGGACCTTTATGGATCGCCACGGCGCATTGATTGCACCTGAAACATCGCCGGCCTGTACTGCCGATGATGCAAACACGTCTGAAACCGGCGCTTGCAATGTAAGCTCCGGCGCTGAAGCGAGCGCCCCGGCCGTGAGAGCCGCCGCTCCGCTTCCTTCCGCCAAACAAACCGTGACGCTTGCCGTCGAGAACATGGTTTGCGGCGGTTGCATGCGTAAGGTCGAGACCGCGCTTGCCGCTGTTCCGGGCGTTATCTCCGCCAGGGCGAACCTGTCCGCGAAGCGCGCCACCGTCGTATTCGGCAACCCCCAGCAGGTGGACGCCGCGAAGCTCGTCGGCGCGCTGGACGCAATCGGGTTCCGCTCCGCCGAGTTTCTGCCCGAAGCGATGCTCCGCCGCCAAACAAACCGTAACGCTCGCCGTCGAGAACATGGTTTGCGGCGGTTGCATGCGTAAGGTCGAGACCGCGCTTACCGCTGTTCCGGGCGTTATCTCCGCGAGGGCGAACCTCTCCGCTAAGCGCGCCACCGTCGTATTCGGCAACGGGCAGGCGGCGGATGCGTCGAAGCTGATCGATGCGCTGGGAGCAATCGGGTTCCGCGCGGCCGAACTCGCGCCCGAGGCGGCCAGCAACGCGCAGGATGGCGGGCGCGGCCTGTTGCGCCGGCTTGCCGTCGCGGGCTTCGCAGCCATGAACATCATGCTGTTCTCCGTTTCGGTCTGGGCTGGATCGGGTACGGACGATGCAACGCACACGCTATTCCATTGGATTTCGGCGATGATCGCGGTGCCTGCCGTGGCCTACGCAGGGCAGCCGTTTTTCAGCTCGGCTTGGGAAGCGCTCAAGCGATTGCGCGTTAACATGGATGTTCCGATCTCGCTCGCCATCACCCTCTCCACGGCGATGAGCGTGTTCGAGACGATAAAGGGCAGCGACCAGGTCTATTTCGACGCCGGCGTTTCGCTGCTTTTCTTCCTGCTGATCGGCCGCTATCTGGATCAACGCGTCAGGGTCAAGGCTCGGGGCGCCGCCGAGAATCTCCTGAGCCTCAAGGCCCAATGGGCGTATGTGATCGCCGTCGACGGTTCGGTTGAACGCCTGCCATCGCGGCTGGTCGAGCCCGGTATGCGCCTGGCCGTTGCCGCCGGCGAGCGGTTTCCCGCCGATGGCGTGGTCCTTCACGGCACAACCAATATCGACGAGAGCCTGATCACGGGCGAAACCATGCCCCGCGAGGCGCAGGCGAACACCGCCGTCTATGCGGGCTCCCTCAATCTCGGCGCGCCCGTCGAAATGGAAGCCCGCGCGGCTGAAGCCGACACGCTGCTGGCGCAAATCGCGCGGCTGATGGAAACTGCGGAACAGGCGCGTGGCCGCTATGTCCGCCTCGCCGACCGCGCCGCGCAACTCTACGCTCCGGCGGTCCATACATTCGCGGCGCTGTCCTTCATTGGCTGGATGATCGCGGGTGCGGGCTGGGAATATTCGCTGACCATCGCCATCGCCGTTCTCATCATCACCTGCCCCTGCGCGCTGGCGCTTGCCGTTCCGGCCGTGCAGGTGGCCGCGTCCGCGCGCCTATTCGACCGCGGCGTCCTGTTGAAAGCAGCGGACGGCCTGGAGCGGCTTGCCGATGCGGACACCGTCGTCTTCGACAAGACCGGCACGCTGACGGCGGGGGTGCCATCGCTCGCAAATGACTCCGAGGTCGCGGATGCGGATTTAAAGGCCGCCGCGGCGCTCGCCTCATCAAGCCGCCATCCATACGCGCAGGCCGTCGTCTCCGCCGCCAAGGCGCGCTTCGGCAGCGTGCAGGCTACTTCCAGCATCGAGGAAACGCCGGGCGCGGGACTCCGGCGCGCCCTGGAGGCCGGCGGAGAGGAACGGCTCGGTTCCGCGTCGTGGTGCGGCGTATCGCAAGGCGAGGCGGGCTCGGCCTCGCTTTGGTATGCGCGGCCGGGAGCCAAGCCAATAGCCTTCCGGTTCGAGGACAAGCTTCGCGAGGACGCCGCGGAAGCGATCCGGGTGCTGAAAGACGCGCATTACGAGGTCTTGCTGCTTTCGGGCGACCGTGAGGGCGCTGTCAAGGCGGCGGCCTCGGCCACGGGGATCGACGATTGGCATGCCGCGCTCAAGCCGCACGAAAAGATCGAGCGGATCGAGGCGCTGAAGGCGCAAGGGCGTCATGTGCTGATGGTCGGCGACGGCTTGAACGACGCTCCGGCCTTGGCCGCTGCCCACGCTTCCGTTTCGCCGTCAACGGCGGCAGATGTGAGCCAGACCGCTTCGGATGCGGTCTTCCAGGGCGCCAAGCTCATGCCGGTGATCGAGCTTTTAGCGACAGCGCGGAGGACCCGCATGATGGCCTTCCAGAACTTCGCCTTGGCCGCCGGCTATAATATACTCTTCATTCCGCTGGCCATGGCTGGTATGGTGACGCCGTTGATCGCCGCCGTCGCGATGTCGACCTCGTCGATCGTTGTCACCGTGAATGCACTGCGCTTGCGGACGGCGAAGCTGGAGTTGGCACAATGACCGTACTTGCGTGGCTTGTTCCGCTTGCCCTTTGTATGGGCGGCTTGGGACTTGCCGGATTCCTCTGGGCGCTCAGGTCGGGCCAGTACGAGGACTTGGAAGGCTCGGCTTACCGCGCGCTCGAAGACGAGCCGCCGGTAAAAGGCGAGCGCCACTGACCGGGGTGCCGCTCCCCCGCGGAAGGCGCATCGGGGATAAATCCGGTTTTGCCGAAAGCGATCATCCGAAATCCGGTTGAGTGGTTCGCGAAGACCCCCCTCACCCCAGCCCTCTCCCCGCAAGCTCGCCTTGGCGAGCTTGCATCTCAGCGTGGCCGTATCAAAGCACTCGACCGGATTTCGTATCAGAGGCCGGGCACCATTCGCTTCAGTTTCGTGATCGTCGTGACCACGCTTCGCGAGGAAGCGGCAAACTCGCTTTCCCAGCCGAGAACAGTCTGGTCGGGCACGGATTTGCCGGCATTGACCTGTTCGACCACGCTGCCGACGGCCCGGTGGAAGCGCGCGTGCTCGGCGATCAGAACCTCGAACTCGGGCATGGCGCCCAGCTTCTGCTTGGCCTCGCCATGGAGCCATATCCCAAGAGGGCAACGATTGTCGGCGCCAATGGCGGCCGGGTCGAGCTTTTTGCTGGGGTCGCGGATGTAGGTCAGGAGCCTCATCTTCCACGCCGCATGCGCTTTAACCGCATCGTCCCAATTCACTTCACTTCCTCCACTAAGCAGAGTTCGCAAAAGTGGCCTTCCCGGTTTTGCGACAAAACTCTGCGAAAACAAAGAACTCTAAGCGGGCATTCGTTGGCCTGCCAAGGGATGTCTGCTTAGAAACCGGCCGCGGGTCCGGTCTGGAGGCCGGTTTTTGTGCGGGCTCGGGTACTTGGCGGCCACCTGCCGGCAGGGCAGGCGCCCACGGACCTCTTGCCGCCATGCGACGGCAATTTAGACTTAGACTTTATACTATTTTTTCTAAATCAGGCCGAAGAATGTCACCCGGCGAATCGCAATCCGCCCCAAAAGCACCTTAGGTGGGCCATCATTATCGCCCAATTTGCATAAATGTTTGACCTGCGAGGAGGGATTGTCTTAGACTGATGCCATCTTCAGCCCGTGCAGGTAGCGGCACAACTAGACCGGTGGACGCGAACTGCCCATGCGGCCTGCCCCGAGATTCAGACAGCGCCTTATGAGGCCGGTGCGTCCGGTCATGGGGCCAAAGATACACGCTGAGCAGTCAGATATCGCTGGGGCCAGTCCGGCTTTAACTAATGGGGGGGTTATTTGCCGTTACAGTCAGAAGCTACCAAGAATATCCAGGCAGGAGCCCCTAACAGGATACAGGACAGGCTTACGGCACTCAGGAGCTTTTCTGCCGAGCTGGGGCCGAGGCTGCCTGCCATTTTCGCTTTGAGCTATCGAAGGCTGTTTGAGATGGAGCCTGCACTTGCGGGTTATTTTAAGGGTGGCGTCAGGGCACATCTTCCCCTCTTCTATGCCAAGATTCAAAATGTCGTGAAAACCACACGGTCGAGCCAGCTCTGGCCAGCGGGCGCCGCGACGGGGCAGATGCTGATCCCGGAGGTCGCTGCACTGGGGCGCAGCCATGCAAAACTTGGCGTGGAACCCGTGCATTTCAGCCTGATGAACGACATGCTGGCGTGGACCTGCAAGGAACTGGCTTTTGAGGAGTTCACGCCGCTGGTCGAAGAAGGGCTCGCCTTTGTATTCGATGTGCTTGGTGCGTCCCTGACGGCCAAGGATAACGGCGGCGATGTGCTGGCAAAGCTGCGGTCGCGTTTTAACGCGCCAACACTTCTTGATCCAACGGCCTATTTCGACGAAGAAGCTACATCCGGCGCAGCCTGACAAGCGCAGGCCACCAGAGGGCTGGAGTTTCTTCTTTTGGCCCAGCCCTGAAACGCGACAACCGAGCTAGGGTTTGCCGGGCCAGCGCGCTGGGCGGGCGCAGCCGCTTAACCTCCGGCAGCGGAGATTGCCCAGCCGGGACCCAAAATTAGTCATAAGAATGACACCTCGCAGCACAATAATTTATTCACATTGCTTATATCGCGTTAAGTGTTGGTAGAGTGCTGAGCGGGTGCGCGGCCCATTTTCGTCATCCCGGAAAACGCTTCAGCGTTTACCCAGGATCGTAACAAACGCCGGCATTCTCCGAGATCCCGGATAGCCGCGGGGCGGCTTCTGAGATGACGGCGAGGGCCGCACCAACGCCTGACGCGATAAGAGCATTTCACATCGTGCCTTAAGATTCTCGTGCGTGCTTGCTTGGGGCCAAGCCGTTAGCTCATCAATCTGCTCACGATGCAGACAGTTCTAATGGCAGCGAAAGGAGGACTTTTTTGGTACTGCAATCAGAAGCCGCTATAAATGGCCGGGCAGGAGCCCCTAGCAGAATCCAGGACAGGCTTACGGCACTCAGGAACTTTTTTGCAGAGATGGAGCCGAAGCTACCCGCCATTTTCGCTTTGAGCTATCGAAGGCTGTTCGAGGTGGAGCCTGCACTTGCAGGCTATTTCAAGGGGGACGTGAGGGAACATCTGCCGCTCTTCCTTGCCAAGATTCAAAGTATCGTGAAAACCACGCGGTCGAGCCAGCTCTGGCCGGCCGGTGCCGCGACCGGGCAGATGCTGATCCCGGATGTCGCCGCATTGGGGCGCAGCCATGCGAAACTTGGTGTGGCCCCCGCACATTTCAGCCTTATGAACGACATGCTGGCGTGGACCTGCAAAGAGGCCGCTTTTGAGGAGTTCACGCCGCTGGTCGAAGAAGGGCTCGCCTTTGTGTTCGATGTGCTCGGCGCGTCGTTGACGGCCAAGGATAACGGCGGCGATGTGCTGGCGAAGCTGCGGTCGCGCTTCGACGGGCGTGCCCTCCTGCATCCAACTGCCTATTTCGACGAAAGTGCAACGTCCGGCGCCGCTTGACGGCGAGCGGATATCTTGTGGCGCTTTTCATGGCGCCGCGGGTGGCGCGATGAAATCGGCGCGTATTGCAATTTGCGCCGTCCCGTTTGGACGGGGGGCGGAATTTTACGCTCCACGCAACAGGGCCTCCCGAGGTCCGGACCCGGCCTAAACCGGTTGAGTTACATTGCACCGTCCGAGCGCAACCGATTCCGGGCGTTAATGAACGGTATATTTCGCGTAAGCCTCCATCATGTTTAATGTGGACATGGTAAAGGCGTGAGCGTCATGCCGTCCACAGGCGCATTTCTGCGTTTTTTTGCCCGTTTTTACTTGATTTCTGCATTTCAAAAATCCCGTTAAATATAAATGAATATTTGAGATTAACTAGAATACGGCTGCGTCAGTCATCCCAATGGGAACGCACGCTGCATTTATTCTGTATGTATCAATGCGTTAGGTCTTAACGCTTGCTCAAGACAATTCTGCTATATTACTTCAAAATCGAAAGGCACTTCTCCGGCCGCCGCAAACAGTCAGGCAAAGCCACCGGGAGCGTTAACATTGCGTTACTTCAAGGCGCGGAGCTGGGCGGGCAGAACCAGCCAATCCCCAACGGAAGCCCTGCAGGTCACGGCTGCGCGGAGGCGTTGGCCGCTGGGGCCGCCGCGCTGGGCGCCGGCTTTTGCTGCAAGGCGGGGTGGCTGCGGGGCAGCGTAACGGTAACGGTCGTTCCGGCGCCCGGCGTCGAACGCAGGCGGACGCGGCCATTGTGCAGCTCGACGATGCTCTTCACAAGCGACAAGCCGAGGCCCGCCCCGCGATGGCGCGAGCCCTTGCTGCGCGATTCGAAGCGCTCGAACACGGTAGCCTGCTCCTCCTCCGGAATGCCCGCGCCCGTATCCTGCACGCTGATGGCGATGCCGTTCTTCTCGCTGCGGCAGGAAAGGGTGATGGTGCCCTCTTCCGGCGAAAAGCCGATGGCGTTCGACAGGAGGTTGTAAAGCACCTGCACGAGGCGGTTCTCGTCCGCCATGACGGTGGCCGCCTCCTTGGCGATATGCACGTCGAGATGCAGCTTCGCCCGCGACAGGCGCTCCCGCACGCCGAGCTGCGCCGCCTCGATGGCCTGCTTCATGTCGACCGGCGAAAGCTTCAAATCGAGGGCGCCGGCGTCGATAACGGCAAGGTCGAGGATGTCGTTGATGATGTTAAGGAGCGCCTGGCTGGAGGTCTTGATGTCGTTCAGGTAATCGCGCTGCTTGGCGTTCAGCGGGCCGATTACGGGCTCGGCGAGGAGGTCGGTAAAGCCGATGATGGTGGTGAGCGGTGTGCGCAGTTCGTAGGACACATGGCTGAGGAAGGAGTTCTTGAGCCTGTCGGAGGCTTCGAGCGCCACGTTGCGCTCCATCAGAACGTCCTCGAAGCGCTTCCTGTCGGTAACGTCGGCGAAGGTGACGAGCGTGCCGCCATCCGGCAGCGGTGTCACCGTATAGGCGAGGTAGGTTCCATCCTTCCGGCCGATGGTGGCATGGAAGGTGTCGCGCTCATCCGGCATGCCCGTGATCGCGTCGCGAAGCGTTTGCCAGAACTGCGGGTCCGGAGCCTGGGATTCCGTCTGCAGAATGAGCACTTCCAGATGCGGCTCGTCGTGGAGCGCCTCGTCCGGCAAATGCCAGATGGCTTGAAAGGCCGGGTTGAACAGAGCCAGGCGGCCGTCCGCGCCGAACACCGCGATGCCTTCGTTCAGATGATCGAGCGTTTCCCGCTGGCCTTCGATCAAGCTGTGATATTGCCGCTCAAGCGAAAGCTTCTCCGTCACGTCGTCGAACAGGAAAGTGACGCCGCCATCGCCGCGGCAATCTGTGGCGACGTGCACGGTGCGGCCATCGGGGCGGTGCCACTGCTCGTCGAGGGTGCGGTTGCGGTCCCAGGTAAGCACCCGGTCGTCGCGCCATTTGCGGTAGCTCGTCTGTTCCGGAAGCAGCCTGCGCTGCCGGAGCAAATCGAACAGCTCCGAAGCTCCTGGGTTCTCCTGCAGCCAAGTCTCGTCCAGCGCCCAGATGCGGGCGAAGGCATCGTTGCTATAGACGAGCCTGCGGTCGGCACCGAACACGGCGACGCCGGTCGAAACCTTGTCGAGCGTGCGGTTGTGCGCCGCCATCTGGCGCTCCAGCTCGTCCTTGGCGACGGCCAAGGGCGCTACGTCGAACGCCGCTCCGCCGCTTCCACGCTCCAAAGGCGCAGGGATGGCTTCGTATATCTGCACGCCGCCGTTGACGACGGTCTGAAGCTTCACGCGACTTTGCTTCTTCGACTGGCTCAGGCGGTGAAGCTCCGAACGTTGCCGCGTCTCGAAAAGCTCGATCTGCTTGGCGAGCGCTTCCTCCCGGTTCTTCGCGCCCGCCGCCGCGGCATAGGCCGTGTTGACCCAGTTCAGCGCGCTCTTGGCGTCCCGGAGCCAGACGGGCACGGGCAGGCTGTCCAGAAGCTTCTCGCGCTCGTACACGGCCTGCTTCAAGCGCTTGTTCTCGCCGATCAGGCGCACAAGCTCCTTGTTGACCGGCGAGAATGGCCTGATCCGCAGCACGGTCTCGGAGCCGCAAACCGCGCCCGCGACCTCGACGACTTGGCCCTCAAGCGTGCTCGCGTTGGAGACGAAACCCTCCCCGCGCGTTTGCAGCCGGTGAAGGCTGGTGGCGACCCGGCCCGCATCGTCGGGATGAAGCCAGGAGGCAAAGCGCAGGAGCAGGGGCAGCTTGGCGGGAACGCCGGTTGTGGCGTGCAGCGTATGCAGGGACAGGCGCGCGTGGCTATCGCTCCAGATCACGCAGACTTGCGGCTCAAGCGAAGCCAGCGCCCGGTAATTGTCTTCCACGGTTCCGAGCGTATCGAGCCTTGTTGCGTCGCGCAGCGATTGATGCGCGAAACTGCGCGCGCGCTGCCGGTAAATGTGAGCCAGGATCGCGAATGCCGCTGCAAATCCCGCCAGCGCAGCGAAGACAAGGGCAGCGTTGGCTTCCGCGAATGCGCAGGACGAAGTAAGCCAGCCCGCGGCCTTTGCCGGCGTTGCTGGAAGGACCAGCGAGGCAAACGTGACACTCACCGCGAAGACAGGCAGCAATCCGCCTCGCACAGCTTTCATCGCATTCTCCCGCCTGAGAGCCATCGCAACCCCGTCATTAGCCGAATCGAATCTTAGCTTACCGTTAATATAGTCATAGGGGGACGGGATTGCTCAAAGCATTCGCCGCGCGCCCGGAGCGCGATATGCGCGATAATCCGGCATTGATGCCGGCGGAGCATCGTGGTGTAGTGGCCGCAATGCCGCCAACCGCGCCGCGAGGCATATCGCATCCGGTTGAAGGCTTCCCGCCGCCGCCGGCCCGGAAATGCCGCGGGCATTATCCGGGATCGTTGCAGACGCCGGCGCCCCTTGCGATCCCGGATAGCTGCGGAGCGGCTTCCGGGAAGACGGGCGGGGAAGCACTCAACCGGACCCGGTATCACTGGAATCCAACACGAAATCGATGAGCACGAGCCAAGCATCGCCGATCTGGCATCCATTCACCCAGCACGCGCTTCAGCCAGTGATGACAAAGATCGTGCGCGCGGAAGGCGCCTGGCTCGAAGCGGCGGACGGCTCGCGCATCTTCGACGGCGTCTCTTCGTGGTGGGTCGTCACCCACGGCCATAACTATCCGCCCATCGTTAGCGCGATCCAGCGGCAGGCCGGCATCCTCGATCAGGTGATTTTCGCGGGCTTCACGCACGAGCCGGCCGAGGAGGTGGCGCGCGGCTTGATCGCGATGGCGCCCGCGGGGCTCGCCCACGTCTTCTTTTCCGATAGCGGCTCGACCTCCGTTGAGGTGGCGCTGAAAATGGCACTCGGCTATTTCCGCCACCGGGGCGAGCCGCGCTCGCGTATCGTGGCGCTTGAGCATGCCTATCATGGCGACACCATCGGCACCATGTCGGCGGGCGAGCGCGGCGTTTTCAACGCGCCTTACGAGCCGCTGCTGTTCGACGTGGAGCGCCTTCCGTTCCCGGCGGCGGGCCGCGAACAGCGCACCGTCGATGCCTTCGAGGCTATCTGCAAAAGGAGCGGCCGGCGGCGCTCCTCCTGGAGCCGGTCATTCTTGGCGCCGGGGGCATGCTCGTTTATGGCGCTGGCGTTCTCGCTGAGCTGAAGCGCATCTGCGAGACCTATGGCGTGCTGTTCATTGCCGATGAGGTGATGACTGGCTTCGGGCGGACCGGAACGCTGTTCGCCTGCGAGCAGGCCGGCATTTCGCCCGATATCATGTGCCTCGCCAAGGGCTTGACGGGAGGCGCGATCCCGTTGGCCGCAACCCTCTGCAAGCGGGAGATTTTCGAGGCGCATCTGTCGCCTGACCGCTCGCGCATGTTCTTTCATTCAAGCTCCTACACCGCGAACCCGATCGCTTGTGCCGCCGCCGCCGCAAATCTCGATGTGTGGGCGCGCGAACCGGTTCGCGAACGCATCGCGGCGCTGGCGCAGGCACAGGCCGCGCGGCTTGAGCCGTTCAAGGCCGATGCGCGCTTCTCGAATGTGCGCCAGGCCGGCGCCATCGGCGCGCTCGACCTCGACTGTCGCGGATGCGGGATATCTCGCGGGCGTCGCGACGAAGCTTTACAATTTTTTCGCCAGAAATGGGCTGCTGCTACGTCCGCTGGGCAACACGATCTACGTAATGCCGCCCTATTGCACCACGCCGGAAGAGCTGGACGCCGTTTATGCGGCCATAGCCGAAGCTGCGGACCTCATAAACGAATAGGGCCGCCCCAAGGGCAGCCCGTAATCTGCGCTCACCGATTCATACAGCGCGAATCTCCCCTCACCCTGTCCCTCTCCCCATAGGAGAGGGGACGCCTTCTCAACGGGCACAGCCGGAACTCCCTCTCCCCTTGGGGAGAGGGCTGGGGTGAGGGGGTCTTCGCGCGGTGCTTGTCTCACCCTTCAACGCTGCAGAACCGCAAATGCGGATTCCGCTAAACCTCGTGCCAGCTCCCGTCGGGATTGCGGCATGCGCGGCCAACCATCGTCTCAGGCCGGCCGTTGATGAAGACGGTTTGCGAGAACTCGCGGCACCTCATCTCGTGATAATAATAGACGGGCCGCGGCTCGATGTAGCCGTAATGGCCATTCGGGCTGCGCCAGTCCGAGCGGTCGCCGCGCTCGAACGCCACCATTTGTGCATCGTAGGCGCGCCGGCGATCCTCGTCGTCCATCGACTTGCCGATTCGGTTGCCAATGAAGCCGCCCACAAGCGCACCAGCGATAACCCCACCGGGACTGCCATGCGAAATGGCGCTGCCGAACAGCGCACCGGTGGAAGCGCCGATCAGCGTTCCCGAATCCTCATGGGTCGCGCAACCCGCCGCGAAAACGGTAAGCGCGAGTGACATAAAGAGTAGCCCTAGTTTTTTCATACGCCTCGTGGCGCGCGAATCGCACGCTCTCCCAACCTGAACCTGTGCAAACGTAGGCAACGCATTCCGGCAATTTTGCGTCATACCTAGGGTGGCAGGTTGCCTCGCCGCCCGATTGGGGGCATGCAAAGCCAGTACGGCGCGAGGCGTTGCGCTCCAGACACGGAATGAAGCCTAAGAACCGCTCTGCCAAACTTTGCGGCAATATCAGGCGGCTGGGAGTGTCAGGCAGGCTCTCAAGCCCCCGCTCGCGGCCTCTTCCAGTTCGAGCGTGCCGCGATAGAGATGCGACAGCTCGGCGACAATCGAAAGGCCAAGGCCGGAGCCAGGCACCTTCTCGTCAAGCCGCCGCCCGCGCTTCACGGCCTCGCGGCGCTGCTCATCGCCCAAGCCCGGCCCGTCGTCCTCCACGATCAGCTGGAAGGTTCGCGCCGCCGTGCCTCCCGGAACTAGCGGCGTCTCCACCTTCACCGTGACGCTGGACCGCGCCCATTTACAGGCATTGTCCATGAGATTGCCCGCCATCTCGTCGAAATCCTGCTTCTCTCCGAAAAAGCGCACGCCGCCGGGGCAATCGATTTCGAGATTGAGCGCGCGGTCCTCGTAGATTTTGGCGAGCGCCCGCGAAAGCGCGGTGAGCCCGGACTCCACATCGGTCACGCCGCTGACGGGCCGGATTTGCGCGGCGATGCTGGCGCGGTCGAGATGATGGGAAATCTGCAGGCGCATCAGCGCGGCCTGCTGGGCGACCTTTTGCGCGAACTCAGTATCCTGGGAGGCAGCCTCATTGATAATGACGCTGAGCGGCGTCTTCAGCGCATGCGCGAGGTTCCCCACATGGGTGCGCGCGCGCTCCACGACGCCCCAATTCGCCTTGATGAGCGCGTTAAGCTCCTCCTGAAGCGGCAGGATCTCGGCGGGCGGCGTGCCGTCTAGCAGCGTTTGCTCGCCGGAGCGGATCGCAGCCAGCCGGTGGCCGATCTCCGTGAGCGGGCTAAGGCCGAACCGGACCTGGAAAAAGGTGGCGAGCAGCAGGCCGCCGCCCAGCAAAGCAAGCGTCAGCACGATCGTATCGGTCAGATTGCGCGTTTCCGCATCGATGGCCGCAGTGTCGAAGGCCACGGACAGGGAGAATATGCGGCTTTCGTTCTCTTGGCCGAAATCGATGTCCCGCTCCAGAACGCGAAGGACCTGGCCGTCCGGACCGTCGACGTAGGCCTGCCGGATGCGCTTTTGATCGGGCTTGACGCCTAGCTCGCTCGGGGTCTTGTAAGTTTCGTCCGCTAAGGAATCCGATTTGTACGAAACGTCGTCTTTGCGATCTGTGGGCCGGATTTGCCAATAAGCCCCCGAGAGGGGCTTAGAGAAGAGCGGCTCGCCAAGGTCGACCGGGCGCCTGATGTCGAGTGCGGCCAGCGGCGCCGTTTTCGCGATCAGATTCTCAAGCGAAATATTGATCCGCTCGTCAAAGCTGTCCTCGATGAAATCGCGGCACAGCGAGATGAGAATGGCAGCAGTGACGGACAGGATCATCAACGTCCACGCCGCCGACGAAATCGCCAGGCGAAGCGCGAGAGAATTGCCTCTCATGTGAAATCCGGTTGAATGTTTCCGCGCTCGTCATCCCGGAAGGGTGCAAAGCGCCCTATCCGGGATCGCAACAGGCGCCGGCATTCGTAACGATCCCGGATAAAGCCCTTGGCATTTCCGGGATGACGCTGCTGAGCGAACCAAGCAACCGGATACTGCATCATGAGCCCCTCTTTTCGCCTCCATCCGGAGCCGGGGCGAAGGAAACGCAATAGCCGAGCCCGCGCACGGTATGAATGAGGTCGGCAGGGATTTTACGCCGGAGACGCCCGATGAAAACCTCGATGGTGTTCGAATCGCGGTCGAAGTCCTGCTGATAGAGATGGTCCACCAGTTCCGAGCGGGACACGACCCGCGACTGGTGGTGCATGAGGTAGGAGAGAAGCCGGAATTCGAGACCCGTGACCTTGACGGTCGAACCGTTGAACGTCACCCGCGCGGTGCGCGTATCCAGATGCAAGGGGCCGCATTCTAGCTCCGCCTTGGCAAAACCCGCGCTGCGCCGCAAGAGCGCCCGCACCCGCGCAATGACCTCCTCCATCTGGAACGGCTTGGCCACGTAATCGTCGGCGCCGGCATTGATGCCCGCGACCTTTTCGCTCCAGCGGTCGCGCGCGGTCAGTATAAGGACGGGCGTGCGAATGTCGCTTCTGCGCCAGCGCTCCAGAACGCTAAGGCCATCGATTTTGGGTAGGCCTAAGTCGAGGACGATGGCGTCGTAGGGCTCGGTCTCGCCTAAATGCGCCCCTTCCTCGCCGTCGAACGCGGCATCCACGGCATACCCAGCCTCGCCAAGCGCTGCGCCGAGCTGGCGGTTCAAATCCCGGTCGTCTTCGACAATCAAAAGGCGCATGCGGCCAATCTTTGCTAAGCAGAGTTCGCAAAAGTGGTTTTTCCCGGCTTGCGATAAACCACAAAGCGAACGTTTATCGTGAGCGCCAAGCGCTCACTCTGCGGAAACAAAAGAAGCCAAGCAGCTATTCGTTGGCCTGCCAAGGAATGCCTGCTTAGCGGGCTGGTACCCGGACGACCCGGACCTTACCAGCCGATTCCAGAATCGTGACCTGGAAATAGTGGTCGTTTCCGGACGTGCAAAGCGAGAACCTCAGAATTTTTCCGTCCGCAAGCCAGGGGTGAAGCTCGTTTTCAAGCTGCCGATGGGTCTTGTAGCTGCCCTTGCGCCACTCATGGGTGCAGGAATCCTTCGCGAGCGCGTAGCCGCTGCCCGAGGCGCCGATCCATATCGAAAATGCCGCGAAGATATACTTCATAGCCCGTTCTGCATCGAGGATCGTTATAGGCTCTGCTTCCTGAAGCGCGGATGAACGCCGGTTCCCCGCCCGAAGTCACCAGACTTACGCCGCCCGATCCTTCAATGCAATAAACTCAGGCTTGCCGGCTAGCCGCAATGCGAGTGCGAATGTGCGGTCCGTGTCCGCTGCGGGCTCAAACCGCGCCACAGTGAACAGCGCGCGCAACACGCCCGCGCCCGGGATTTCGATACGCCAGTCTGCAGCGAGCTGCGCGGCGAAACATGCCTTCAGGACGTTGGCGGTATCGCCGCTGTCGAGGATGCAAAGGCCGGCCATATTCGCGGCCAGGGAATAGACGGCGGTGTCCAGCAGCTCCGGGTCGGCTGGGGCTTCCTCCAGATCCCGCACCGCGGCTGCCAACGCCGGGTTCGGCACATGCATTCTCCCCAGGACGGCGAAGGCTCCCGAGGCCGGAATATCCGCGGCAAGCACGAGATTGCTCGTTAGATTGGCAATCATGCCCCGTCCCTCCCCGCCCTTGGCAGCGAAGGCAGGCGCGGAGCTGCCATTATACGCGGGGCAGCGAGCCGCACCCGGATCGGGCCGCATAAAATCGCCGGCACAATTCCCTCTTCGGTAGAGACTTTCCGCAGATGAGGACTAGCCCTCAATTCGAAAGCTGGCAACCGGATCTAACGCCGCTTGCGTGGCTCAATCCAGCCGGCAATGTGGGCTGAAACCCGGTGCGCCGGCACCTTTTTTTCGCTGATTGCCGTTGTCCTGACCGAAACGCCCGCTTCATGTACCGTTTCCGGCGATCCCGAAACGAGGGGGTGCCACCACATAAGGCGCTGGCCTTCGTCGATCAGCCTGTAGGCGCAGGTCTTGGGAAGCCAGCCCAGGCCTTGCACTTCATCAGGCGTCAGCTTGACGCAATCGTCAACGTGATATTGCCTGTTCTCGTAATTGGAGCAGCGGCAGGAGCCGATGTCGAGCAGCTTACAGGCGAGCCGGGTGACAGCGATGTCTCCCGTATCCTCGTCTTCGAGCTTGAGCAGGCAGCATTGGCCGCAGCCGTCGCAAAGCGATTCCCATTCCGTGGCGCTCATCTCCGATAGGCTCTTGGTCTCCCAGAAAGGGGGGCCTTCGGAACTATCGGGTGAATTCTCTGGAACTGGATCGCCATCCTGCCATTTTAACTGTTTCGCGGGATCGTTTCTTGGCATAGTACCGGCAAATTGGTTCAATGGAGGCGGCGTAGACTCGTGCGGGACTGGATTTTCAAGCCCAACCGGCGCAACCGCTATGTCAACTGGCTAGCGCTCGATTCGTGGATCGATTCCACGCTCTACAGCGTATATGCCAGATTTAAAGACTGGTGGGCAAACTACAACAATTTCTTTGCCGGCTTCCGCGTGACCGGGTTCAGGCGGCTCGCCGTGGAGTTCCTGTCCGAGGCGGCCACGATCGGGACGGGCGGGCTCCTCGTCGTCCTCATGTTCGAGATCCCGGCGCTTGAGCTTACCAAGAACCCGAACTGGCGCACCGGCAGCGAGTTCAGCGTGACCTTTCAGGACCGATACGGCAATGAGATCGGCAAGCGGGGCATTCAATTCTCGGATGCCGTGCCGCTAGAGGAAATTCCCGATACGCTCATCAAGGCGACGATGGCTACCGAGGACCGGCGGTTCTTCGATCATTTCGGCATCGACATCCTTGGCACGGCGCGAGCGGTCGTCGAGGACGCGCGGGCGAATGGCGCCATTCAGGGTGGCAGCTCCATCACGCAACAGCTCGCCAAAAACCTCTTCCTTAGCTCTGAACGCTCGATCTCGCGCAAGATCAAGGAAGTGTACCTGGCCCTTTGGCTTGAGATGCACCTTACAAAGCGGGAAATCCTCAAGCTCTATCTCGACCGCGCTTATCTGGGCGGCGGCAATTTCGGCGTCGAGGCGGCGTCGCAGTTCTATTTCGGCAAGTCCGTGCGGGATATAAATCTGGCGGAGGCCGCAATCCTCGCGGGGCTGTTCAAGGCCCCGACGAAGTACGCCCCGCACTCCAACCCTGCGGAATCCCGCGCCCGCACCAACCAGGTGCTCACCAATCTGGTGGAGGCCGGGTTCATGACCGAGGGGCAGGTGCACGCCGCGCGCCTCAACCCGGCGAAGATCATCGACCACGAAGAGGATTACGCGCCCAACTATTTCCTGGACTGGGCCTATGAGGAGGTGCAGCGCCTGATGCGCGGCAAGGGCGAGTTCGTCCTGACGGCGCGCACCACTGTCGATGTGCCGCTGCAGAAGGTTGCGGAGCAGGCGATTGAAACTCAACTCGATACGCAAGGGCGAGCCCAAAGAGCCAGCCAGGCAGCGCTTGTGTCGATGGATACGGACGGTGCGGTTCGCGCCATGGTGGGCGGACGGGACTACGGCGACAGCCAATTCAACCGCGCCGCTCATGGCGCCCGGCAGCCGGGCTCGTCGTTCAAGCCTTATGTTTATCTGACAGCCATCGAAAACGGCATCAAACCGACCAAAGTGATGCCGGGCGGCTCGCCAACCTGCGGAAACTGGTCGCCGGTGAACTACGGCGGAGGCAGCGGCAGCGGCGCCATGACGCTTTACGATGCACTCAAGCAATCGATTAACACCATCGCGGTGAGGCTCTCGCTCGACGTTGGCCGCGACAAGGTGCTGGAGGTTGCTCACCGGATCGGCCTCACCGCCGTGCGCAAGACATGCTCGATGGCGCTGGGCGATACCGGCATAGCACCGCTCGATCACGTGGCAGGGTATGCGGTTTTTGCCAATGGCGGCAAGGCGGTCAAGCCATACGCGATCCTGGAGCTGAGAAACACGCGCGACGAACTGGTCTATAGCCGCGAGCGCGACGAGCCGCCTCCGGCCCAGATTTTCAAGCGCGAGGATATCGAAACCCTCAACACCATGCTCCTGAAGGTTGTGGAGGAAGGAACGGGAATGGCCGCGAAGCTCGATTTCACCTATGCTTGCGGCAAGACCGGTACGACCTCAGGCCCGAAGGACGTTTGGTTCATGGGGTTCACCGGGCAATATGTGACGGGCGTCTGGTTCGGAAACGACGACTACAGCGACATGGTGAGCGGAACGACCGGCGGCCATATGTCCGCGCCGGTTTGGCATCAATATATGACGGCGGCGCATACCAGCATGGATATCCCGCAGATTCCGGGGCTTCCGCTGCATCCGCGCCAGATCGAGGAGCGCCAGCGGCTCGCCGAAATCCACCGTGACGATCCGAATGCAGGCTCCAGCGCTGGCGGGACCGCGACAGACCCTTCGAAACGGCTGCCTTCCCGCACGCGCAAAATGCTGACCTCGCTGTCCAAGCTTTTGAAGGAGGCGCCCAAGCTCAAGGCTCCGGACGGCGTGCCGGAAAAGGGCGCCTTGCTGGACAAATTGCCCGCGCGGACGCAATAAGGTGCGGCGCGGAATGCTTATGAGTGCCGGTTTCCTCCCGCGGTGAACTTGCAGGTATTTGAACGCATGCCCTTTCTGAGCCGGTTTTTCATATTTGCCGCGATTGCGCTGGTGCTGGGCCTTGGCTCGGCTTGGCGAACGGTCAACCACGGCTTTTCCGCGACCGCGATGCGCTACGGCCCGTGGGCGTTCTGGTTCCGCGAAGGCACGGCCGACGCCGACCCCTACACGCTTGCGCACGTTGCGCGGCAGGGCTCCCTGCCGGTCACGGCCACGAGCAACATGGTCTTCACGGCGACGCGCGACAGCGCCGGCTCGCATCTCTCCGGCGACTGCACCTACGAAATTCGCGGCACCGCCGTCCCGTCGCTGTGGTGGGACATCGCCGCGTTCACCGCGGACGGCGAGATCATGCCCAGCAAGACCGGACGCTCGGGCTTTTCCAGCGCCAACATCCTGGCCGCGCCCGATGGCCGGTTCACGGTGCGCCTGTCGCCCGACGTGCAGCCGGGGAACTGGATACCGGCGGCGCGCGGAACCCGCGTCACGGTGCGGCTTAGCGTGCTGCGGCCCTTCAATCCCGATAGCCTCGTGAAATCGGGCCGGGATATCCTGCCGGAAATAGCGCTTTTGGAGTGCTCGTGATGGCAAGGCTTCCATGGGTACTGGCCGGTCTCATTGCTGCTGGCATCATTCATATCCTCGTTGTCTTCGCCATCCCGGGGCTTGCCAGCCGCGACGCCTGGGGGCGCCTGTCGGCCGCGGTGAAGCCGAACACGCTCGCCATCGCCGACGGCAAAACCGTGCCGCGCCTGCCCTTCACCTCCCCGGATGTGGCCACCGCCTACTGCCTGTTCGATATCTCCAAGGGCAACCTCGTCGTTAAATCGCCGCTGCCGGATGCGGCCTGGTCGCTCACGCTGTCGACGCGCTCCGGCGATAATTTCTACCTCGTCACCGGAGCCGACGCGAAACGCCCAGCGGTGCGCCTGCTGGTCCTCCCGCAGGACCGCCTGCCGGAGGAGGCCAGCACCGAAAAAACCGAGGAAGGCGGCGAGCAGGCCATCATCGTCTCTCCGAGCCATACCGGGATTGTCGCGATCCGCGCGCCGCTGCGTGGCGAAAGCTTCCGGGCGCAGGCGCTGGAGGAGTTGCGCAAGGCGCGGTGCGAGATCCAGGCGCGGCAGGAGCCGATGGTCGCCGTCGCCGAGCCGGAAGCCGCCGTGCCGCCGCAGGGAGAGCAGGGCCGGCAGCAACAGCAGCCGCGCCGGCACAGGCGGTCTGCGTTCCCGTTTTAGCGATTTTGGGCGCGGCGCCGGGGGCGGTGTTAACGCTTTGCCCCGCCTCTGCCGCTGTGTGCGCCGCTCGTTTCATGTTGATGTAAATTAGCACAGATGTATTGCAGAAGCGTTTACACAGGGCGGCGCGAGATAACGCATTGATTTTGTTCGAGAAATATCGGCATCGTGGCGCCGGAGCCAGGCAATCCCGCAAGTATTCCCCGTTAACACATAAGTTGTAAATATATTTAACGGGGTTTTTGAAAAGCAGAAATCAAGCAAAAACGAGCAAAAAAACGCAAAAATCCGCGCGAAATTGCGTTGCCGTTTGGCCGTTTACCATGAATGCATTTACCATAGCAAGGCTCTACCGGAACGGGCCGCGGCCCTATAGCAGGATGGCCCGATGGTGGAATCCCATGAACGGCGGTGTATCATGAGAAAAAGCACTAAGAAAGCTTCGGACACGTTCGACTGGTCACGCGCCGATGCCATGACCGATGAACAGATCCATGCCGCCGCGCTCGCCGATCCCGACGCCCAGCCCCTTACCGAGGAGCAGGTCCGGCAAATGAAGCCGGTGCCGCGGGTCAAGCTGCTGCGGATAAGGCTAAGGCTCGCGCAAGAGCAATTTGCCAAGCGCTACGGCATTCCCGCAACCACTTTGCGCGATTGGGAACAGGGACGCAGCGAGCCGGATCAGGCCGTGCAGTCCTATATTTCCGCCATCGATGGCGATCCGGAGGGCGTGGCGAGAGCGCTTGGGAAACGGCGGCAGCCGGAGGCGGCGGAAAAACTGCACTTTCATTTTCCCGGCCGATTAATCCTTCCACGGTCTTGCCGGCATGGCTGATTGCTCAAATATATAATTTGCACCAAGTTCCTCGCAAAAACCGCGCTTTTCCACAGTATCGGCAGTCCAGAGGATAAGTGGTATTTCTCCAACCGCCTCTTCATATTCTTGAAGAATATCGCATCGCCAGCGCCAATATAATAAGCGATGAAGTGTGGATGTGAAATGTGGTTTGAGCAGCCCCGCACGAGAAAAAGATCAATAAGGCGATTGATTGCAGGCAAGCCTTTTATACCTCCAGCAAGCTGTCCGCGACAAACATTTGGTCTGACATTTCTAAACCAGCGCAGGGATAACGGATTGAAGGATTGTACTGCGAACTGCCCCGCGTATTTATCAAGCAGGTTCGCAGTATTTTCTTCGATGTCGCGACCGCGCCCTTCGTTTTTGATCTCAACAAGAACCGGGACGCGGCCGTTTATAAATTCAAGGGCGGACTCAAGCGAAGGTATTGCCTGGCTGGTTCCGAGCAGTGAGGCATTTCTAATCTCGTCCCATGCGGCATTGCTAACCAGGGTGTTCCTTCCGGTCATACGGAAAAGAGAGCGATCATGAAATACCACTGGTATTCCATCTTTTGTCTGCCTCACGTCGAATCGCGGGATCATTAAAGGAAATAGCAAGATCAAACGCTTTGATCGAATTCTCCGGAGCTAGTTTATTATCGAACAAACCCCGATGTGCGATGGGTCTGCACGTAAGCCAAGTCTTCAGTATCCACTGAACCTCTTTCCGATCTCCATAAGCATCAGTAACGAAAAATGGCTACACGGTGCGAACTTGAGATGACACCCAGGTCAATATCCGTTGACGCGATACCAAAGCGAGTTATTCACACTGAAGTAGCGCTCCCTGCCCGTTGCCGTTCAAATCTAACATCCGATTTAGTCTCGCGCTCGTCAATTTCCTCAAGTTTGCGATTTCGCACGGCCCGCCATTTCCAAACAAAATACTCATGCACAGCCACTGTCGCCACCATTATCAAATAGGAAGTTCCTTGGAATATAGGAATACCAAATTGAGGAAATAACGCTAGAGCTGAGGCAGATAGACATGCTACAGCCTCCAGCCGGAACGCAAGCACTTGAGGTCTACCAAATAGATATTCACGCATTACTTCACGGCGCTCTAATATAAATGGCATATAACGATCACTGTTCAGAGGTTGGTATTCTCTAAAGTATTTCTCAGCATTATTTCTGAGTTTTACTATCTTTATGGATGCCATTATGGGAATACAAGCAAATACACTGCAGAACACAGCGATGTTATCTATAAACCACGCCAAGCCAAAAAATACTAATATCATCAAAACAACCATAATTGTAAAAACATTCTTGTCTCTAACGTATCGCCAATCTCACAGGTTCATTCTGATATGAAAATAGGTTCTCTCCGGCGCGTCGTAAGGCTTTAGCTTCAAGCGATATTATAAGGTACAAAAGCATCATGATTGCACTTAGAATCATGACACCCCATTTGTCTCCAATAAACACTGATATGTTGTTGTACACAAGATAATCGGCCCATGTCTGGAAATAACTCTTTAGGTCTAGTTTGTATTTGATTACGAAACTAAGGAAACCAACAGCAACTAAGGTATTCCAGAGAAACATAAATTGGTCAACCTGTGGAACTTATCGTTCGCGGTTTAGCCATTGGGGCACCCTATAGACTTGTTGGTGAAAGCGGCTTAAGGTACTTTAGTTCGGTTTGAAGCATTGGGTGTAGTTTGCCGCCGGAGCGATGGCGGCTCCCAAGCCGGATCGGGCACATATCCACCCACTTTTTGTTTTACCATGGAGCCTTGGCCGCTGCCAGTGGTGTCCTGACACAGTTTCAGGAATTTGGCAGTCTTGCGCCGTCAGCCCGGCAATCTGGCGGTATCGTCGACGATGTATGGGAAACTAAATAGATGCGCTCCTGCGCCATTTCATGGCGGAACCAGGAACGCGCACCATACGGCGACAGTTCGGAGCGCAGGGGCGGCTCCGCGTGCTTAAATATAGGTGCTCACGCATAACGATTCAAAATAAAATGCCAATCCGCATGCCGGGCTCTGCCACGCCCGCCCGCAGCGCTTTACGCCCCGCAAAATCCGTCTATGTTAAGCACCGGCCGCGCCCCGCGCGCGCCGTTCGATTCCGCATAGCCCAATAGGAGCGCCCTTTGTCCGGTCTTCCCGTCACGGATTTGGTCCTGATCGTCGATTTCGGCGGCCAATTCACCCAGCTCATCGCGAGGCGCGTGCGCGAGGCGAACGTCTATTCCGAGATCGTGCCCTACACCGCGGCCGAGAAAGCGGTGGCGGATCTGCGCCCCAAGGCGATCATCCTTTCGGGCGGGCCGGCGAGCGTGCTGGACGAGGACTCGCCGCAGGTTCCGCAGGCGATCTTCGCGGCGGGCGTGCCGGTGCTGGGCATCTGCTACGGCCAGCAGGGCATGGTGAAGACGCTCGGCGGCGAAGTGCAGCATTCGAGCGAGCGCGAATATGGCTCGGCGCTGATCGACATCGGGGCCGCGTCGCCGCTGTTCGAGGGCATCGGCGCGCCGGGTGAGAAGGTCCCGGTGTGGATGAGCCACGGCGACCGCGTGGCGGCGCTGCCGGAGGGCTTCGCACCCATCGCCACCACGCGCAACGCGCCGTTCGCGGCCATCGCGGACGAGAAGCGGCGGCTTTACGGCGTGCAGTTTCATCCCGAGGTGGTGCACACGCCCAGCGGCGCGGCGATGCTCAAGAACTTCGTGCACAAGATCGCGGGCTGCGGCAGCAACTGGACGATGGCCGCCTTCCGCGAGGCCGAGATCGCGCGGCTGCGCGAGCAGATCGGCGCGGCGAAGGTGATTTGCGGGCTGTCGGGCGGCGTGGATTCGGCGGTGGTGGCGGTGCTGCTGCACGAGGCCATCGGCGACCAGCTCACCTGCATTTTCGTCGATCACGGGCTGCTGCGCCAGGGCGAGGCCGAGGAGGTCGAGCGGCTGTTCCGGGGCGCGTACAACATTCCGCTGATCCAGGTGAACGCCGCGCCGCGCTTTCTTGGCGAGCTTGCCGGCGTGACCGATCCCGAGAAGAAGCGCAAGACCATCGGGCGGCTGTTCATCGAGGTGTTCGACGAGGCGGCGCATCAGGTGGGCGGTGCGGAGTTCCTAGCGCAGGGTACGCTCTACCCCGACGTGATCGAGAGCGTGGCGCCGCGCGGCGGGCCGTCGGTGACGATCAAGTCGCACCACAATGTCGGCGGCTTGCCCGACCGCATGAAGCTCAAGCTCGTGGAGCCGTTGCGCGAGTTGTTCAAGGACGAGGTGCGCGCGCTTGGCCGCGAGCTGGGCCTGCCGGACGTGTTCGTGAAGCGGCATCCGTTCCCCGGCCCCGGCCTCGCCATCCGCATCCCCGGCGCGATCACGGAAGAGAAGCTCGCCGTGCTGCGCAAGGCCGACGCGATTTATCTGGAGGAGCTGCGCAACAACGGCCTTTACGACGACATCTGGCAGGCGTTCGCCGCGCTGCTGCCGGTGCAGAGCGTGGGCGTGATGGGCGACGCGCGCACCTACCAGCATGTGCTGGCGCTGCGCGCCGTGACCTCGGTCGACGGCATGACCGCCGATTTCTACCGCTTCCCGCTCGACCTGCTCGGCCAGATCGCCACGCGCATCGTCAACGAGGTGCAGGGCGTCAACCGCGTCGTGTACGACGTGACCTCGAAGCCCCCCGGCACCATCGAGTGGGAATGATCCGGCGTTTGGCAATGGCTGGCATCCGGCGGCATCAAAGCATGCGTGAATCAGCGTAAACATTGAAGTTTTCGCTTTTTCGTCTGGCATTGACCGGCATCGGTTGGCAACGCCAAGCACTCTTTTTTTATGGCATTGTGGATGGTACTATGTACCTTTGATGCCATGAGTGGTGCCTGATACCATGCCACCTTGAGGCGGGTGGCATGGTATCGAAGTAACATAACTTGTTGATATTCAACGAGTTTTTCATGTTTTTCGCGGCAACTTAGATCATGGTATTCGAACCCGAAAAGGACCGAAACCATGCTGACCGATACCAAGCTGCGGAACCTCAAGCCGCAGGGCAAGCTCTACAAGGTGAACGACCGGGACGGCCTCTATGTGGCCGTCACCCACGCTGGGGCGATCTCGTTCCGCTACAACTACTCGATCAACGGCCGGCAGGAGACCATTACCTTCGGGCGCTATGGCGTCGGTGGCATCACCCTTTCGGAAGCCCGCGAGCAGTTGGGCGAGGCCAAGAAGCTGATCGCTGGCGGCAAGTCGCCGGCGAAGGAAAAGGCACGAGACAAGGCTCGCGTAAAAAACGCCGAGACGTTCGGTGCGTGGGCGGAAAAGTGGCTTCGCGGCTACCAGATGGCCGACTCCACCCGCGACATGCGCCGGGCGGTCTATGAGCGCGAGCTAAAGCCGAAATTCGGCAACCAGAAGTTGGTCGAGATCACCCACGAGGACCTGCGAGCACTGACCAATGTCATCGTGGAGCGCGGCGCACCGGCTACGGCGGTGCATTCCCGCGAAGTCGTGCTACAGGTCTACCGGTGGGCCATCGAGCGCGGCCAGAAGGTCGAGAACCCGGCGGAATTGGTACGTCCCACGACCATCGCCAAGTTCGAGCCGCGCGACCGGGCACTGGCGCCAGACGAGATCGGGCTGATGTACCAGTACCTGGAGCGCATCGGCACCGCACCATCCATTCGGGCGGCGGCCAAGCTTCTGTTGCTGACGATGGTGCGCAAGAGCGAGTTGACGAACGCGACGTGGAGCGAAATCAATTTCGGTGAGGCGCTGTGGGCGATACCCAAGGAACGTATGAAACGGCGCAACCCGCACCTGGTGTTCCTGTCCAGGCAGGCGCTGGACATCTTCATTGCCTTGAAGACCTTTGCCGGCGGATCGGACTATGTGCTTCCGTCGCGGTATGACTTAGATACGCCAATGAGCAGCGCAACGCTCAACCAGGTGCTGACGCTGACGTACAGGCTTGCGCAGAAGCAGGGAAAGCCCCTTGCGAAGTTCGGGCCGCACGACCTGCGGCGAACGGCAAGCACGCTGCTACATGAGGCCGGATACAACACCGACTGGATCGAGAAGTGCCTTGCCCACGAGCAACGTGGTGTGAGAGCGGTCTACAACAAGGCCGAGTACCGCGAGCAGCGCACGGCCATGCTACAAGACTGGGCGGACATGATCGATGAGTGGGCTGTCAAGCGGTCGCGGCCATCGGAGTGATGCCGGGACGCATGGCATGAGTCCCAGACGATTTGCGCGCCTCGATCCATTCTTCGACCTCGGCCAAGTCCCAGGCGACGTTTCTGCTGGTAAGCGGGATGCGGAGTGGGAATTCCCCTCGCTGTTCCATGTTGAAAATCGTGCGCTCAGAAAGCGGGATCATCGCCAGCAGCTTCTTGCGGTTGATGAGTATTTTGTTCGTCGTTTCCTGCATGCTTGTCCTCTTTCAGTCACTTGCAAGCGAGTGCCTGATGGTGCCTGACAGTGCAGATTGTTTCATCCTATTGATTGGCAAATTCGGTTGACATCACGAAAGTTGCCCGGAATATTGGTGGCGGATTTGGCGATGGCGCGTCAGCGACCGGAGCGCTTGCTATGCTATTTCAAGCGGAACATTGTAGGGATTGACCCCAGGGCTTTGGAAACAGCTTGGCGCTCGATCCCCAACTCTCGCGCGATCTCCGATCTGATTGAACCCATACGATTGGAGCATCAACATTTGCTTTTTGCGGTCCGACAGCTTCGAGTCCACCATTAGCCGCGCCAGATTACGCAGCTCAACCTCGTCCCCTGGCCGTAAGGCCCGACCTGCGACGCAACGGTGGATGTAGCTGTCAACAAGCCGGTCGCCAGAAATCACTTGGGGTGCGGCCACCCTCGCGCTCTGCAGGCGAAGTCTGTTCAACTCAAGATCGAACTGCGCCAATGATCGTCTTGCCTGTCTGTAGGCGGGGTTCCATGCGCCATTCGGCAATTTGGGCCGATGATCCATGCAGTACAGACTGCTCATTCGAAGTTCTTCTTCTGGATCGTCTTCCTTGGGGGCATCGCTGCCGCCTGCGAATGAGGTCAGCTCGGCGAGTGACCCGCAAAACCGGCAAAACCCTTGCCGGCGCTGGCCATTCAGGCGAGTGTCGCGCACCTTTGACTTCGCGGGTCTTTTGCGGGCGCAGGCCCAGACCAATTCGCTCAACGATTCAAGTGTGGCGACAAAGCGCTCATCTCTTGCGGACTGCTTGTCTTCGGTGAGGACGAACGCGCGTAGCAACTGCCGCTGTATGCGCACCATTGCAGCAAGTCCAACCAGCCGAATGATCTCGCTGAGCGCCACCCCTGTCCCCGCTCCGGGGATGTGACCCAAGTAATGCGATGGGAGTGTTGCGGTGTATGAGGCCACAGCGGGATCGATCAACTCCCGGATCAACCGAATGATGGGGTAGCGCCGCGAGTAGGCGGAATACGGCCGCCACCGGTCCTCGAACTGCCCGATGGCTTCCGAGACCGTGGGGTCGCAGCCTTCCCAGATGACGATGGCTTTCTCGTTCTTCATGTCAACCATTTTGAACAATTAATGGGGTGTAGGCAACCGCAATGATGCCTAATCTTCGTTTTCATTCGTTTGATTACGGAGGATTCCCAATGACGATGGAAAACACGCTGCTGCATCGGTTCGGCCCGCTCCTGAGCATCGCGCAGCTCGCCGCCATCCTTGATCGATCACCCGACGGGCTGCGGATCGGCCTGCGTACAACGAACGAGTGGGCGCAGCGGATCAGCAAAGCCCGCTTGAAGATCGGCCGGCGCGTGTACTTCCGGACTAGTCAGATCGCAGAGATATTGAGCGACGAGTCCCCGCACGGAACGGGGAAGTGAATCGTGGCGATTGTGGGCACAGCGTTTGTGTCCTGTTCGCCACGCTCCGAAGATAGCCATCTGTGTCTGCACATGCCGCCTG
>CAVXDM010000006.1:0-21243 GCA_963760455.1 uncultured Alphaproteobacteria bacterium | reverse complement strand
TCACTCAATCGCCCGGCGATGTGAGCGCAATTGGTGTAGAACATCCGCTTGCCGCCCTGGGGTTGTCTTCCGTCTTTCACGCGGCTTCGCGAGGCTCACAACCGGTTAACGGATCGCTCATTTAGTGTAGGTGCCGGTCATAGTTAACGCGGTCATGGTAAACGTGCGCAGCCGGGCCGCGGGGAGAACGCAGCGATCTGGAACACCGTCTGGGTTCTACCTCGGCGCCGGCTCTCTCGCCGCCCTGTGATCGGCGGGGCCAGCGTAAACGACACGCCAGATCGTTCCGCCCGCGTCCTCCGTCACGTAGAGCGCGCCGTCCTTGCCTTCGGCGATGCCCACCGGCCGGCCCCACACCCGGCTCTCGTCGATGACAAAGCCGGTAAGGAAGTCCTCGTAGTCGCCGGCCGGCGCGCCGTCGCGCATGATAACGCGAACCACCTTGTAGCCCGTCCGCTCCGTGCGGTTCCACGAGCCGTGCAGCGCCACGAACGCCGATCCGCGATACTCGGGCGGGAAGGCGGCGCCATCAGCGAAGGTGATGGCGAGCGGGGCGGAATGCGGCTGTAGCAGCACGTCCGGGCTCGTGACCATCACCGCGAGGTCGGGCCGGGCGCCTTTCCAGCGCGGGTCCTCATGATCGCCCATGTACCACCACGGCCAGCCGAAGAACTGCCCCTCGCGCACGCGGGTCACGTAGTCGGGGGGCAGGTTGTCGCCCAGCCCGTCGCGCTCGTTGACGGCGCAGTAAAGGTCGCCCGTCTCGGGCTGCAACGCGAGCCCCGCGCAATTGCGCAGGCCAGTTGCGAAGGTGGTAGCGTCTTTCCCTTCGGGCGTGAACACGAGCACGTCCGCCCGGTTCTCCTCAAAGCCCCAGGTGGCGCCGATCCCTTTGCGCGCCTGCCAGGCGTCGATCTCCCGCTGGCTCTTGGCCGGCATGCCCTCAGCATCGTTGGAGGCGGAGCCAACCGCGACGAACATGCGCCTGCCATCGGCCGAGAAGACCACGTCCCTCGTGACGTGCCCGCCAAGAGTGGGAGCCAGCGCGCGCACGACGATTTCCGGCGCGGCGGCCTTCGGCTTCAGGTCGCCATTCTTGTAGGCGAAGCGGACGATGCGGTTGCTTTCCGCGACGTAAACCCATTTCGGGTTCGGCCCGGACGGATAAAAGGCGATGCCGTAGGGCTCGGAAAGGCCGCTTGCGTAGACCTCGCTCTTGAGAAGCTCTCCATCCGTGCCCGGACGCAGGATGCTGACCCGCCCGTCAATCGTTTCGGCTACAAAAAGATCGCCGTTGGGCGCGGTGCGGATGAGCCGCGGCAACTCGAGGCCCTCTGCGAACAGCGTGACGGTGAAGCCGTCCGGCGCCTTGGGCTTCGTGCCAACCGGGCGCTTTACCTCCCGCGGCGGCGAGCCGGCCGAGCGTGTCTCATAGGGCGGGGGAAGGTCGGAGAGGCCAATCTTGTGGCGCCGGCCTGGCTTGTCTTGGCGCCAATCGTCGAAGACAGAGGCCGTTTCGGGCTGATCGGGCACGAAGGTCAGAGTGGCGATATAGGCGATGATGTCCCGGCGCTCCGACTGGTCGGGTATGGAAAACGGCATATCGATACCGGGCAGCATCGCCTGCGGATTTCGAAGATAGGTGTCGAGAATGGCTTCGTCCCAGTTCCAGCTTTTCGACCTCATCGCGGAGGAATAATTGAACTCGGTGGAAGCGATCTTGCGGCCCAGCACGCCGATCAGGTTCGGGCCGAGCCCCTTCGAGCCATCGTCCGTGTGGCAAAGGGTGCACTGCTCGCCGAACAGCGACCTTCCGCGGGTAGGATCGCCGCTTTGGGCATACGCCGGCAGCCCTGCCACCATGGGAAAAATCGCAGCGGTCAGAACTGCCAGAAGCTTATTCTTGGACATCACACCCCCTCGCAGCGGGACGCGGAAAAATGGGCAACGGCTCCCGATCGGCGGTTGCGCGCACCGGCTTTCGCAGAATCGGCAAAGCAGACGTTTCGCTTCGGAGAAAAAGCGCTGCAAAAGCAGTGAATTGTAAGCAGATATTCAAGGGCCGTTCAACGGGTATCTACCCTGCTGCGACATAACGGGCAGTGAACAATGGGCGAACGGCGGCATGTCCAGGTTAACGGACAATCTCATCGTGGTAAATTTCGGTGCCCAGGAGGGGTGGAAGGACAAAATGTTTGGAGTTTCATGCCGGGGAAGGGCGGCGCCGGGCCACCCTTCCCCTTTGGACTTCACCCATCGTTGGCGTAGCGCGAGCGGTGCGCGTGGCGGAGTGGAAGGCCATCGTCCACGTGCCCGCAATCGTTGAAGCTGCAGCCATCGCGGAACCCGTGTTTGGCGATGATGGCGCGCGCGCGGTACATGAAGGATGTGGTAAGCCCCCATCCGCGCTGATCGAAATCGCATGCGGCGCCAGAGTAGTGGCGCGAGTTGGGCACGTGGCCGCCATGCGCGAGGCAGCCTATGCGCCTTGGCTTGTAGCCGGCCGCGACGAAGTCGGCGATCAGCGCCTGAAAGCGGTTGGAAAGATGGCTGGCAACCGTGATCGGCCCCGCCGCGGTTGGAACCGTCACCATGCCGCCCCCGCGGCCCACCTGGGCGCTGTTGGGCTGCCCTCGCAGCACATGCACTTCCCGCCTCTTGCGGGGTTGGGCCGCCGCGCGATGACGCGCGTGGTGTGCGGCGTGGGCGTGATGCGTGGTGCGGGCATGGTGATGTTCGGCGTAGTGACGATGGTGATGATGATGATGCCGGTGTCCGGCCTCTGCCGGGATCGAAGCGGCCAAAAAAATGGCGGCCGTTGTGAGTAGTCGCATTACTGATACCTCTTTGATCTTGTTATGAGGGTGTCCCGCGGAAGCGAGGTGCGCTCCGCAAGCCGGGCCTGGCTCGTGCGAGTTGCCTTCCCGGCATGGACATACGCTGCCCGGCCGCAAGATTTCCGCGTGGATGACGCGGCGCGCCTGACATCGTGCGCAAGTAAATCCCAATTAGGGCAAAGGCAGGGCTTGGTGTTGCAAGTTTCCATCATCGTTCGACCAAAATGCATCACCTGAGAACCGCTTTGACGATGCTCCAGGTGACGATTTACTGGCTCTATTGTAGGCTGACGTTTCGTGTGAACGTTTTCGTCTGTATTATATATACTTGTTATGCTTGAAATATAGCTTTGCAAGAAGGCGAGTAACCGCGGCCGCGATGACTTACTAATACCTCCAGACGAGGTTGCTGCTGTCCGCAACCTCAGATCGGCGCGCGCGCCCGCGTTAGCCGCCAAAGAGCCAAGCCCATGCCAACTAACTCCTTGGCTCACCTTCGGTTACCTCCCCGTAGCGCCGTCCGCGGGCATTCCCTGCGTTCTGCGCGGTCCATCGCAATTTGATGCAAAATTAACGCTAATACTTTTGCGAATTCGTTAACGAACGCCGTTGCGCAATTTTCCAATCGTCGCGAAGGGTTCCCGCTGGCGCATGGCGGAAGGAGGACTCACGTCCAGGCGTTTCCGGATCGAAAGGTTTCCGCGGGGTTTGCATGCTGCCGCGGCATGCCGCATAACCGGCGCAACTGTGCATGGGGCATGCGAGGGACGGACTATGGGGAAATACAAGAGCTTGGCGATTTGGATGGGCGTGCTGGCACTGGCCGCGGTTACGCTTGGGCGTGCAGGGGCGGAGCCTGTGCCCGCTGCCCCGGAAGCGCCGCAAGCCTCCCCTGCCGCGGCCGGCTCCTACGAAGCGGCACAAAAGCTATTCGACGCCCGTTGCGTGCAATGCCATAGCTGCAACAACGCGCCCTGCCAGTTGAAACTGACCTCCTACGAAGGCCTGCAGCGGGGCGCGAGTAAGATCGAGGCGATCCATCCCGCGCGCCTGCAAAGCATTCCGCCCACCAGGCTCGGCATCGACGCGCGCTCGCCCGCCGAATGGCACAAGAAGGGCTTTTTCCCGGTCGCCGATGACAAGGCCAATCTACTGATTTCAATGATTAACCAGGGTCCGGCAGGCATGCCAGGCCGATGAAGTTGCCGCTTCCCGCACCTGCCCGGCGAATACGGGCGAGATCAAACATTTGGCCGCCTCTCATCCGGAAAAGCTGATGCCCTATGGCCTGCCGCCCCTGACGCCGGCCGAGCGCGATGTCCTGGCTCGTTGGGTGCAGGGAGGCCTGAAGCCTCCCGCAGCGAAGCCCGCGGAAGCGCTTCCCCCAGAGCAGGCTTTGGCTAAAGCCAGATGGGAGGAGTTTCTGAACGGGCAGGACCTGGAACACGTATTGGTGGCCCGGTATCTTTACGAGCACCTTTTCCTGGGCAGCCTGCACTTCAGCGAAGGTTCGACGCACTACCACAGGATTATCCGCAGCCGGACGGCCTGCGACCGGCCGCTGGACGAAATCGCAACGCGCCGCCCCTCGGACGATCCCAAGGAAAGCTTCCGTTACTGCTTCCAGCCCGCGCAAGAAACCGTCGTCGAGAAGACGCTGCTGCCTTACACGCTCGATCAGGTCAAGTTGAAGCGGGTTTCCAGTCTGTTTTTCGATCCCGGTCAGCCGTGGAAGGCTTCGCATCTGCCGGACTACCAGTCTTCGGAAACGGCCAATCCTTTCGTCATCTACAAAGACATCCCGGTAAAGGCGCGCTACCGCTATCTATTGGACGATGCGCAGTATCATGTGGGCACCTTTATCAAAGGGCCGGTCTGCTATGGCAGCGGCGCGGTCAGTTCCATCGACGAGCACTTCTTCGTCTTCTTCATGAGCCCGGATTCCGAGCTTATGGTTGCCGATCCGGAGTTCGCCAAGGCAAGCGAAAATCTGCTGGTTCTGCCTTATTCGGACGGCAGCGACGCGCCCTTCTTTGAAAATCTGTCCCTTGAGGAAATCTGGGAAATCCATCAAGAGCCGGACCGTGCTTACCGAGAAATATGTTGGCGCCCGGAACGCCTATGTGGCGCTTAAGGAAAAGCACCGCCCTGGGGTGTTCAAGAACGGCTACCGGATGCAGGACCTCTGGGATGGTGGCGGCTCCAATCCCAACGCGGTTTTAACGGTCTTCCGGCACTTCGACCATTCTTCCGTCTTGAAAGGCCTGCGAGGCGGCGAGGCCACAAGCTATTTCGTCCTGGATTACGGCCTGCTTGAGCGGCTAGTCTACAACCTGGTGGTGGGCTTCGACGTGTTCGGAAATCTGAGCCATCAACTGCATACGCGGCTCTATATGGAGATGCTCAGGCGCGAGGCTGAGGACAATTACCTGCTGTTCCTGCCACCGCCCGAGCGGGTCCGTGTACGGAAGCAATGGTATCGGCAAGAAACTGCCAAGTTGGGGCAGAAGATATTTTTCGATCCGGACGACGAGAAGTTTCCCACGGCAATCGTTTACCAAAACCCAACTCAGACGGACAAAGAGTTGGTACAGAAGCTCGGCAGCGAATATTTCGCCGCGGCCGTGAGAGGGCCGTATACGGGTGTGCGTCAATCGGAGTATCCGCCCCTGCAGGCAATCGCCGGCCAGGCGGCCGAAGCGCCTTTCGTGAAGCTGTTCCCCGACACATCGCTTATCCTGATCGAGGCGGGCGGCAAGGTGAAAAAGGCAGTCACGGCGATCCGCGACCGGGCGCACAGCGTCTTGGGACGGCTGGTGCTGGAGTCGTCGGCGCGGGTGCCTGAGCAGGACCGCCTGGCGATGGTCGATGGCCTCGCGACGAGCTATCCGAACCTGTTTTTCGAGGTGCCCGAGGAGCGGCTGCCCGATTTCCTGCGGGAATTGAACGGTGTCAACAGCGCGGAGTTGGCCCAGGCCTTCATCAAGAGCTGGGGCATCCTGAAGACAAATCCAAACTTCTGGGCGGTCTCGGACCGGCTGCACGCCTATCTGCAACAGCTCGATCCGGTCGAGTACGGCGTGATGGACTACACCCGCTACGGCATCTGGTCCGAAACCGGAGACTGGCACGGATAGTTCCGGTCATCCCGGACGATGCCGCTGGCATTCCGGGATGACATGGAAGTCCTGTTCGAGGAGAGTTTCCGCATCTATACGAAATCCGCTTGAGTGCTTCGCGAAGCCCCTCACTCTGCCTCTCTCCCCGCAAGCTCGCCAGGTCGAGCTTGCTTTCGCGGTGCTGCTGGCAGCGCTGCTGCCGCCGTCAGGCCGCCCTGCACCCGAAACAAAAAGGTGGATTGGTGCCGGCAAGCTTCGCTCCTGCTTGCGCGGATAACATCAAATCTCAGCCCACCCGGCGGCCCGCCGGAGTGGAGCAGTTTTGGTGTGCCCGATGTGACTGTGGAACTTCTGACCTCATCGATTGCGCAACAGCAGAGCCGTGGTTTGGAGCTTGGCAATCTCCCGCGGAACGGTCAGGTTGTCGAAGCGCGCGTGGTTGCGATGCTTGAGAACGGCACGACGCGCCTGGCGCTAATGGGCCAAACAATCGATGTGAACGCGCCTCGCACCCTCCAGCCCGGAATGAGCATTTCCGTGGCGGTTGTCCAGGACGGCGGGAACCTCAAGCTGATATTGCAGCCAGACGCTCAAGCCGCGCCGCAGCAAGCGGCCGTGGCGAGCGCACCTACGCTCAAGGCCGACTCCGCCGGGCTTCTGGCAGCCGCGGCGAAGGCCGCCATTATCAGCGCACTATTGGACACCTTGAATACCCAGGCCGCCAGCGCGGAAGCTGCCGGTCCCCCGGCGCAAAGTTCGCCTTCCGCTGCCCCTGCCGCTGCCGCTACCGCAGCGGCCGCTTCTGGCGCTCCGCAGGCCGCAGCCGCACCGGCACCCGGAGGAACTGCGCCTCAAGCCGCTGTCCCTGCACAGCATGACCTTGAGACAACGCTCCAGGTGCCCGGTTCCCCCGGCGACCGGCAGTCAGCCACGCCGTCCGCGCAGTCCAGCGCCGGGGTGGCGCAGCAAGCGGCGGCCTTGCCCGAAGCCGCCAGCAGTGTGGCCGCCGGGAATTCCGCCCCGGCGATGCTGGTTCCGTTCCAGCTTCCACAATTGGCCCAACCGCTGCTGCTCCGCGTACAGCAGCAAGAAGAAGACGGCGCGGACGATAGCGGCAGCCCGGCAGGCAAACGCACATGGACGGTCAACGTTTCGCTCGATGGGGGCGCGCTGGGGCTTATCCATATCGGCATCGGGTTGCGGCAAGGCGAGGTCAGCGTGAGGCTCTCCGCCACGGAGCCGCAAGGTGCGGCACATCTGAGCGCCTGGCTGCCGGAACTCAAGAAGAGCCTCGAACAGGCCGATTTCATAACCGGAGAGCTTTCGGCGGCGCAGACGCCGCAGGCGGACACCGCCGGGCAAGGCCAGTCCTATACGGTTTAAGCGCGGAACAGCGGAGCCCCGGCCATGGCGGATGCAAAAAAGAACGAGGTGGATACCGGCGTTGCCGTCGCCTTGCAGTACGAGCCAGGCAAGGATGTGGCGCCGCGGCTGACCGCGAAAGGCCATGGCGATGTGGCGGCGAAAATCGTCGAAATCGCTGAAGCGTCAGGCGTCCACGTCGAGCACAACGAACCGCTCGCGAAATCGCTGTCGCAACTTGAGTTCGGCCAGCAGATCCCCAAGGAGCTTTACCGGGCGGTCGCCGAAGTGGTGGGCTTCGTGCTCAGGAAGACCGGGCAAGCCTCCAATCCCCCGCGCGGATAAACGGCGTCACGCCGCCCGGCTCCGCCAGGTTAGATTCAACGCAATTTGGCAAGCAGGCGGGCACAAAATAAAGGCCGCGGTCTAGTCCGCGGCCCCGTGAGACTTGGCTACACAAGGCAGCCTTTTCCGCGCTTCAAGCGCAGGCTTAACCGCGCATGCCGGAAGCTTCAAGAAGTTGCTCCAACGCTTCAGAGGCATGCGCAAGCTGCTGCTCCAGCGCAGTTATCCCACTTGACATCGGATCACCTCCTTCCCGTTGTTGTCCCTATACTTAGGATGACACTGCTTCGCAAAAATGTAAAGCGGTCCGGCGGAACTAAATTCAAAGCGGCAGAGTTTACGATAGCACCTCCGGCCGGGCCGGAGCTTGGCGTACCGCCTGCGCCCATTTCGGCGGCGGGCGTGAGAAGACTGTGCTTCTGAATACTCAGGGAGAGCGTTCATGAAAATAAAGGCCATGCTTGCAGGAACACTTCTTTCGGCGGCCTTCGCGGCGGGTGCATTGGCGGCGGCCACCATGTACAAAGCAGACCTCAAAGGTTCGCAGGAGGTGCCATCTAACGACAGCAAGGGCACCGGCAACGCGGAGCTGAGCTTCGATCCAGCCACCAAGAAGCTGAGCTGGAAAGTGACCTACGCCGGGCTCAGCGGGCCGGCCACGGGCGCCCACATTCACGGCCCCGCGGACCCCGGTAAGGACGCCCCCGTGGCGATCAAGTTCGAGAACCCCGCAAGCCCCATCGAAGGCTCGGCGACACTCACCGATGCGCAAGCCGCGGACCTCAAGGGCGGAAAATGGTACGTCAACGTGCATACCGCGGCGCATAAGAGCGGCGAGATCCGCGGCCAGGTTATGCCCGCGAAGTAGCGCCAGAGCCGGCCGCACGTCTCATCGCCGCCCAGTTGCCAGAGCCGGGCGCCGGAGCGGTGCGGAAGGGCAAAAACTGCCGGGCGCGCTGCAAGCTACGCCGGATCGCCATTGCGACAGCGCGCGTCGTGATGCCGCCGCGGAACTATTGCGCGGGATTTGGCATCGGCAGTTCCCTTAGCGTCTCTTTAGATGTAAATCTTGCGAATGTATCCAAGCGGGCGAGGGGCGCGTGGCGGGCAAAATCTTTGTCAATTACCGGCGCGGCGACGATCCGCGCACAACCAGCGCGCTTTACATGCGGCTTGAGGAAGAATTTGGCCGGGACAACGTCGTAATGGACGTGGAGGCCTACATCGAGCCCGGCGAAGGGTTTGTCAGGGGGCTGGCCGAGCAGGTGGCACAATGCGTCGTGCTGCTGGCCGTCATCGGGCCGCGCTGGGCGGAGAAGCTTGCCGCACGCGCGGGCGATCCGGAAGACTATGTCCCGATTGAGATTGCCGCGGCGCTCCATCTGCGCAAGCCCGCGATCCCGATCCTGGTTGGCGGCGCCACGCTTCCCCGCGCGGAAACGCTGCCCGAATCCATCCGCGACCTCGTCCGCAAGGGCGCCGCACCCCTGCGGCCGGACGAATTCCAGACCGATTGCGAGACGCTCATCAAGGCCTTGAAGGACGCTTTCGGCGGGCACCGGGGGGAACGGCCCCGCGCGGAAACCGGGCGGCAAGCAGAGCGGCCGGTTCAGATCGCGGAAGGAACTTGGGAGCCAGCCCAGACGCCGGAGGATATCCGCAAGGCCGAGGAGCTTGCAAACTGGGATTTCATCAAGGACAGCCCGGACCCGGACGAATTCCGCAGTCATCTGGCGCGCTACGGCAACGGCCCCTCCGGGCGCTATGCTTACAGCAGGCTTGAGGCGCTGGTCTGGGCCGATCCCGCAACGCATGGCAGCGTCGAAGGCTTGCGGAGGTTCATCGAGGAATTTCCCAGGAGCGAGCACGCAGCGGCAGCGGAAGCGGAGTTCGCCCGGCTGGTGGCGGTGGCTGGCGGGGAGCGCCAGGCGGCGGAACGCCGGCGCGAGGAAACTGCGGCATGGGCGAAAGTCGCCAGCAGCACCAAAATCCGGGAGCTGGAGGAGTTCCTGGGGGCTTGGCCGGACGGAGCTTACGCGGGGCCGGCCGAGCGGCGGATACGCGAATTGCGGGAGCAGGGCGCAGGCAAAGGCGACGGGGCCGCGCTGATGATAATGTTGGGCATCGTCGTGCTGATGATCGGCCTTATCGCCCTGGCCGGGATGAAGTTTCACTAGTACTCCCCGCAGGAAGTCCTGACCCACATGCGGCAGGCACGGATAGGAGTTCCTGCGGATCAGGCGTACTAGCAAGCTATTGAGTCTAGTACAGCTTTATCCGAGGCAAGTTCGCGTGGCGAAGCCCTCGGCAAATGGGGAGCGAACTTCCGGCCGGTCGCACGCCTTCGCGGGAATGACGCTGCGATGTTCCCCCCGATGTCTGCAATTTCAAAAGCTGCGGAAAGCTTAAACCTATGGTAAGTATCGCAAAAGCTGCCGGTACTACGATCTGGTATGAAAAATGCTGGCTTGCCCCGGTCTTGCCAAGCGGAAAATAGGCCGGCATTTAAGTCATACGTGCCATTTGCCATAGACAATTACAAATTCGCGCTGCACCGGACAACGAGCGCAAGCAATATGGGCCAATGGAGAGGCCAATGGAAACCACGCATCACATCCTCGTCGTCGACGATCACAAGGAGATCCGCGATCTCCTCGCCAAATTCCTGGTCAAGCACGGCATGCGCGTGACCGTTGCGGCGGATGCCTCGGAAGCCCGGCGGCAGATCAAAAGCGGAGCCTTCGATCTGATCGTGCTCGACATCATGATGCCGGGTGAGGACGGCCTATCGCTCTGCAAGTATTTGAGCGAGACCACCTCGCCGCCCGTGATCCTCCTGACCGCGGTGGCCGAGGAGATGGACCGGATCATCGGGCTTGAAGTGGGCGCCGACGACTACGTCACCAAGCCCTTCAATCCACGCGAGCTTCTGGCCCGCATTCGCGCCGTGCTCCGCCGTGCGCACAGCATGCCACCGAGCCGCGACGCGCCTGCCGGCGAGAGACTCAGATTCGGCCGCTTCACCTTCGACTCCGACCGGCGGGAACTGATCGACGGCGAGGAAATCGTCACGCCCCTGTCCTACGGCGAATACCTGCTCCTTTCCGCGTTCCTGCACCGGCCGAATGCGGTGCTGACCCGCGATCAGCTCCTCGACATCACGCGCGGGCGTGCCGCCAATCTCTTCGACCGCAGCATCGACAATCAGGTCAGCCGCCTGCGCCGGAAAATCGAGGAGGACCCGAAGGAACCGAAGATCATCCAGACGATCTGGGGCGGCGGCTACAAGTTCGTGGGCACGGTGGAGCAAATTTGATGCGTTTCTTGCCCGGCAGCCTTAAAGGCCAGCTCATCGCGCTTACGCTCGTAGCCACGATCCTGTCGCAGCTCGCGAGCTTGCTGTTCGTCCTGGACGATCACCGGTCGCGGATCAAGAACGTTTGGTTTCACAACGTCTTGGCGCGCATCGCAACCGCCAAGGAGGTGATCGACACGACGCCGGCCGACCTTCACGGCAAGATCTTGAAGTCGGTCGATAGCTGGGCGGTCCACTATGCGATCGATGCGCAACCGTCGGTCAGCGCCGGGGTGAATATCAGCGCGGCTTTCCAGGATCAAATCGGCAAGACCTTCCGCAATGATTCCGATAAGGTCATGCTCGCGTTCGACTCTTCGCTAAACGACGAGCCCTTGATCGAGCTGCTGTTGGGCGATTTGTGGCGCGATATCAAGCACACGTTTACCAGCGAAGGACAGCGTGGCCCTCAGGCGGCGGAAACCTCGCCCTACGCTCATATTTCCGTTCCGCTTGAGAGCGGCGGTTGGCTCAATGTCGTGGCGCTGCAGCGCGGCCTTGCTACCCCGGTTTGGCCCATCGTGGTTCAGTTCGCGACAATGGCGGCGATTTCGGCCGCCGGCATTATCCTGGTGCTCGGGCGTCTTACGCGCCCCTTGAAGGAACTGGCAAAGGCTGCCTCCCGCCTGGGCCGCGGGGAAACTAGTGCAAAACTGGACGAGAAAGGGCCGGTCGAGATCGTAGAGACGATCCATGCCTTCAACGAGATGCAGGAACGGCTCACCACCTTCGTCCACGACCGCGCAAAAATGCTGGCGGCGCTTGGGCACGATCTCCGGACGCCGATCACAAGCCTCAGGCTTCGCGCCGAATTCATCGAGGACGAGGACATCAGGGAGCAAATCCTGCGGACGCTCGACGAAATGGCGCAAATGGCCGAAGCCACGCTGTCGTTCGCGCGCGAGGAAGCGGCGCAGGAACCGGCGCGGCTCGTGGACATGGGGGCGCTCACGTCAAGCGTGTGCGAGGACTTGGCCGATACAGGGCTTGACGTGACATGCGCCGATACCGGCGATTTCGCCGTCCGCTGCCGCCCGGTGGCGATGAAGCGCGCCCTGCGGAACATCGTCGAGAATGCCGTCACATATGGCCACCGCGCCAACGTCACGGCGGAATGCAGGCACGGCGCGGCGCGGATCGTTGTCGAGGACGAAGGCTCAGGCATCCCGGTGGCCGATATGGAAAAGGTCTTCAAGCCGTTCGTGCGGCTGGAGCAATCGCGCAACAAGGATACCGGCGGCGTCGGCCTGGGCCTCGCCATCGCGCGCTCCGTCATCCGCAGCCACGGCGGCGACATCCTTCTTGAAAACCGCCGCGGCGGAGGCCTGCGCGTTACCGTAATTTTCTGCAAGTCGCAGGTTCTGGAAGCGCCGCACCGTGCTACCGCCGGCGCAACGGAAGTCCAGGACAAAGACGCCGCGTAGAACCGCCACCGGCATCTGGAGAGCCGCCGCGCGCCATGGGCGCGGTTGCCTGATGTCCCGGCCGCGCGCCATGGGCCACTCTTGGACCAGGATGGGTCGATAGCGGCTATGCCGAGTTTTTGGAGAGACCACGTGCGCCATGGCGGCTTTGGGATTTAAATGCGGTCATCTTTTGAAATGCCCCAAAATTCCCGCCGTCGCCCCCAAACTGAAGTCAGACGCCGGTAATGCATTGGCCGCAATACCTCCAAAAGCTTTGTTTAAACGAATGAACGGGCTATTAGGAAGGATCGCACTTTCGTTCAACGATACTATCGAGCAAGTATTTCAGCCTGCGTGCGTACTCTATCGCGGTAGCCTCTTCTACAGGACCGCGCATAAATGGAGCCTCGCCAGCGTAGGCATCGATCAACCTATGCATTACGGTAACCAAATCAGAACGATAAGATAGGAAAACTCTCGGAGGGTCAGTTAAGTTTACTGACGCTGCAAGAACCCTATCCGCCACCTCAATATTGATGCATTGCAAGCGTTTCACCCTACCATAGGCATCGCTCAGAATCGCGACGATCTCGCTCACCGCTTCGTCCTCGCGTCTTAAGGTGCTTCTGACTTTCATCAATGCAAAGCCAAGAAGATTTAGACCACGCCATAAGTCAGGAACGTGAATATCTACGTGGTCGGACGCAAGTCCGACGCCCCAGATAGTGTCAACAGGGCTTGCCTCAACGAGAACTGCATCGTCGGTCTGCAAGAGCCATTTTCGAAGTGCATTATGTTGGCTGAATTTTGCGAGATTCCCGAGGTACGAGATTTCAAAACGGTGCAATGCCCATCTCGCTTCGTCAAATCCTCTAACGGTTCGCCCCAGCCTTTCCGCTTCGGAAGGCGACTCTGATGAGACAATGTTTCTAAATGCCTCATCGTCGCCAAACAGGCGTGCCTTCTGCGCCATTAGGAAGTGTTCAGCCGTCGCATACTCTACGCTATCGACAACGAACGGCGCGGGCCACCACTGACTGAGGACATGTTTGCCTACGTCCCCGTTTCCGGCTACGTGCCCCCAAAAATATAGGAACTCCGGCCAACAGTTGAGCATATAGCGCGAAAGTCCTTCGAGAGATTCAATCGCTTCGATTTCCATGGCTTGTTTCCGTTACGCTTCCTACCGCGCTTTTCCGCTATCTGATCAGAAAGCGGGCATAGCCGGTCAAGCATTTTTTAAGGCCAGCTTCGTCTGCAACCGGCCTATTGCGTAGGTCCAGAGCGGGGAAAAAACAGGAGCTATCCGGCATCATCGAGCTTGCTCATCGAAGGTCGCGGATAAACGCTGAAGCGGTCCGCGAAGCCAGCGCTTCCATTCCAGAGCCTCCCTGAGGTATTAAAGAAGAGTATATCTAGCGTAAGAAGCCACTATAATTAACACAAATAAGGTAAATTCAGAAGTGTGGTGCTCAGAACAGACCGTTTTCTGCAAAAAATTCCACGTTTTGGGCCAATTTCTAGCTTTCAAAACTACCGTTAAATATAGCCGTAGATCGCGAATTAACCGCCCCGCGAGCCTAGAGGCGCCGTCCCATGGGCTTCGCCGTGCATCTTCCTTGCGCCTATTCAATGCGCTATAATGCTGTATACGGAATTAAAGCTCCCTCAACATCTTTGTGCTAATATACTACAAAATCTGGAAGAGCGCCCCGGCCCTTCAAAAAGTGCCAAGGCGTAACGGGGAGAGTTAATGTTGCGTTACAGTGAGCCCAACCGCCGCCCGGCCGGCTCCCAAGCCGGGCACGGCGCAGCGGCCGCGTCCACCGCTCCGGACAGCACGGCGGCGTCCGGCTGGATCGCGTACGGCGCTAAAGCGCCTTCGCCTTCTCGCGCAGGATGTACTTCTGCACCTTGCCGGTCGAGGTCTTCGGCAATTCGCCGAAGACGACGAAGCGCGGCGCCTTGTAGTGGGCGACGTGCTCCCGGCAATAGGCGACGAGTTCTTCCGGTGTGACGGTTTGCCCCGGCTTGAGTTCGACGAAAGCGCAGGGCGTCTCGCCCCACTTATCGTCGGGCTTGGCAACGACCGATGCCGCCTGCACGGCAGGATGCTTGTAAAGCACGTCCTCAAGCTCGATGGACGAGATGTTCTCGCCGCCGGAAATAATAATGTCCTTCGAGCGGTCCTTGAGCTGGATGTAGCCGTCGGGGTGCATCACGCCC
This sequence comes from uncultured Alphaproteobacteria bacterium, assembly GCA_963760455.1. Taxonomy (GTDB): domain Bacteria; phylum Pseudomonadota; class Alphaproteobacteria; order Rhizobiales; family Rhodomicrobiaceae; genus Rhodomicrobium. The sequence continues at coordinate 6,593 of CAVXDM010000006.1, read as the reverse complement.
AGGTCGCCCGAGTGGAACCAGCCGCCCGCGAACGCATCCTCCGTGGCGGCCTTGTTCTTGAGGTAGCCCTTCATGACCACGTTGCCGCGGAACATCACCTCGCCCAGCGTCTCGCCGTCCGCTGGCACGGGGGTCATCGTGGCCGGGTCCATGATGTCGAGGCCCTCAAGCGGCACATAGCGCACGCCCTGCCGCGCCTTCTTCTGCGCCTGGCCCGCGCCGTCCAGCGCATTCCAGCTTTCCTTCCACTCGTTCACTACGGCTGGGCCATAGACTTCAGTGAGGCCGTAGACGTGGGTCACGTTGAACCCCGCCTCGCGCATTTCCGCCAGAACGGCCTCGGGCGGCGGGGCTGCGGCGGTCATGAACTCGACGCGGTTGTCGAGCTTCCGTTTCACCTCCGCGGGCGCGTTCAAGAGCGTGGCCATAACGATGGGGGCGCCGCAAAGGTGCGTAATCTTGTGCTCCGCCATTGCGTTCCACACCGCGTCGGGGCGCACATAGCGCAGGCAAACCTGGGTGCCGGCCACGACGGGGATGGTCCAGCCGAAGCACCAGCCGTCGCAATGGAACATCGGCAGCGTCCAGAGATAGCGCGGATGCTTGGCGATATTGCCAGCGAGCGTGTTGCCAACCGCGAGGAGATAGGCGCCGCGATGGTGATAGACCACGCCCTTGGGATTGCCGGTGGTGCCGGAGGTATAGTTCAGCGTGATCGCATCCCACTCGTCGTCCGGCATTTTCCAGGCGAAGTCCGGATCGCCGGTGTCGAGGAAATCCTCGTATTCGATCTCCGAGAGCCGGGAGCCCAGGCCCGTGAACACCGGATCGCAGTAATCGACGACAACCGGCCGCCGGCTGCTCATTTTCAACGCTTCGGAAACAATCCCCGAAAACTCCGTATCGGTTATGAGCACCTTCGTCTCGGCATGATCGATCATGAACGCGATATTTGCCGCGTCGAGCCGGGTGTTCATCGAGTGCAGCACCGCTTGCGTCATGGGCACGCCGAACTTAGCGTCGAGCATCGCGGGCACGTTGGGAAGCATGACGGAAACGGTGTCGTTCTTGCCAACGCCGAGCTTCGAAAGCGCCGAGGCGAGGCGGCGGGCGCGGGCGTAAAACTCCGCATAGGTGAAGGTCAGGGGGCCATGCACAATCGCGGGGTGATCCGGGAAGACCTGCGCGGCGCGGGCCAGGAAGCCGAGCGGGGTCAGCGGCTGATAGTTGGCTGCATTCTTGTCGAGGTTTTGTGCGTAGGCGTTCGTCATTATCACCACCCGAACCAGGTTTGCCGTTAAATATATATAAACGCGCCATTTAGGCAGACTATAGGCTGGGATCGCCGCCTGTTGCAAAAAGGTTGGCTATAGCGGCGGGCAGCCGGAGAAGCCGGCCTGCCATGGAGAGCAGAACGCATTGCGCCTCAAGCCGGAAAATGGGCATGCCTTCACGCATAATCGACTGCTTCAGGATCAGGCTAGCCTTGGTCGCCTCGCCCGCGTGCGTGTGCACTTCAAGAATGTCGTCGATGCGGGCGGGTTTCATGTAATCCGCCTTGATACGCCTCACCGCGAAAGCGCAGGGCTCGCCCGCGAAGGCGCCGGCCGCCAGCTCGTTATGCCTGATGCCCAGCAGGCGCAGGTAATCCGAGCGGCCCCGTTCGCACCAGCGCAGGTAGGAGGTATGGTAGACGAGGCCGGAAAAGTCCGTATCCTCGAAGTAAACTCTTACGGCCAGAACATGGCCGCCGGCCCCGGACAAATGGCCTGAAAGGCCGTCCCAGCGCGGTTTTTGGACTTCCCCGTTCACTTGATCTTCCCAGTTAAAAACCACGAAATAGCCTCCTGGCTGCCCAAGTGTAAAGCGGTCCGGTCATAAAACTTCCATCCATTAGGTATACAGCTCACGGAGTTAGGCCGGTTTCCGCTTCAGGGGCATAAGCGTGGAATTTGCCTGCAAGTCAGAGGGATGCGAATTCTACATCCGGCCCACTTATTCCAATTTGGATAAAATGTTTGACTGTAGCGGAATGGATGGCTTAGATTGAAGCCACCTTCAGGTGCCGCAGGTAGCAGCGTGGCGCGGTCAAACGGGTTTGTACCCTCTGTTGAAAGGCCTAGTTCCCGACGCCGATCAAGGCCCGCAGGGCGAAAAGCGTAGGGGTTTCAGGCTGGGCCTTGGTGAGCTTTCCGCGCTCACCTTGGCCGTTTCGATTGGCAGTTTAAGGAGGAACTTGATTGGTACCGCAACCCAAAGCCGCTACAAGCCCCTTGGCGGAGATGCCTTCCAAGACCCAGGATAAGCTTGCCGCACTGAGAATCTTTTTCGCGGCGATGGAGCCGCGCCTGCCCGCCATTGTCGCTCTTACCTATAACAAGATGTTTGAAGCCGACCCCCGGGCGGCCCTGCTATTCAAAGGGGACATTCGGGAACAGCAGTTGAGCTTTCTCGCGAAGCTGAAAACGATCATACAATTCACGCGATCAAGTCAGCTTTGGCCCGCCGGCGCGCCAACCGGGCAAATACTGATTCCGCAGGTTGCCGAGTTTGGGAGAAGTCACGCGAAACTCGGGGTAACACCCGCGCATTTCGCCTTGATGAAACCGATGATGATGCGGGCGTGTAAGGAGATCGCCGGAACGGATTTCACTTCGCCGGTTGAGGAAGCGCTCGCCTATATCTTCGATGTGCTTGCTCAGTCCCTGACTGCTGGCGAGGTCACTACCGATGTGCTGGCGAAACTGAGATCGTGCCGGAATGCAGCCGTTCTCTACGACCCAGCCGCTTATTTCGATGAGGAGACGTCCACAGCTACAGTCTGAAAACTCTGTCTGTCTACCAAAGTTAGTTTGTCTGTAAGTAATCTATTAGTGAGGTCAATGGCATGAGCGAGTATTCATTTGAGAGCCGGAGCGCGGAGGGCGCGTCTGAATTTCATTCCGAAGGCTTGGCATCGGCGGAGTGCTCAGCGGCGCGATCCTTGCCCCTGCCGTTCGATGCGGATAGCCGTGAAGCCGATGCGCTAAGAGGCGCAATAAGCTTCCTCTTTTCGCTGATTACAGTCTACGATGAGATGACGCTTGCCGCTCTTGAGAGCGATCCCGCAGGCGACGAGGAAAGCGGCCGGCATTAGCCGCTACTTCCGCCGCTATCCCGCGATTTGCGCTACAGCCGTGCTTGAGCACGGGTAGCGGCAGGTGGGGACGCTAATGCGGTCATAAATTCCGCTGTGCCGGCCAAACGAGGATTTTCAATTCCACAAGTGCAATTGCCCCAGGTGCCGATCCTGCACCTCGTGGTTCTCGATGTTTAGACCAATCGCTTCTTTGCCGGGTCCGAAGTTCCGTTCCGTTTGCCAGCTTAGCCGCAGCGCGCACCCGGAATCAGCGGGCGCTGTTCATCTTCCCGCCGCCGCATCGGAAGGCTTCGCGGATCGCGGCGAGCGCCACGACCGTGTAGGGCTCGCCCTCCCGCTCGGGATGCGCCTTGGTGTAACTGCCGAAAAGCTGAATGAGTTGGACGAGTGTCACGTCCTCGGGCACGCAGGCGCGGAACATCGGGTTCCTGGCGCCATCCACCTTCAAGGTGACGAATTGCTGGATGCTGAGAAAGGCTCCCCAGCACGCCCCTGTTGAAAACGTATTCTCAAGCTCAAGCGCGTCCGGATCGGCGGTTGTCTTGGCGGAAGCGAGCAGCGACCGGCACTCCGACGCCATCTCCTCCGCCGTGTAGGGATCGGCGGTAGCCCCGCATGCAAGCAGCAGTTGAAACGCCGCATAGGCCAAGAACAAAGCGGCGATGCGCTGCCACCATTTTAGCATCTTTGCATTTCCTGAAATTTGGAAGTGGCGGAACCCGGTCCACCTCACAGACGGGACCGCCGCATCTCCTCATTGGCTAAGCTACGGTTTCGCCCTCCGCAAGCGCTTTCCGGCGGCAGGCAATCGATTCCCCCAGAAGAAGAAATATAACTATTTAGCCGAATTGCTTAGTCTTCGCCGCCCTGAACCGGAGGCTTGCGTTGCGCGCGCTCTTCAGATCGAAAAACCAGAGGGCCGCAGGGTTCCAAAAGCCTGGGATACAGCCCGCCCGCCATTGCGTCCACGTGCCGAAGCGCTTATTGACACAACCATGAACATCTTCGCGATTTTTGAAGACCGCATCCGCGGCGTCCTTGAGCAATTGCAAGCCAGTGGCATCCTGCCCGGCGACGTGAAAACGGCTGGCTTCGTGGTCGAGCCGCCGCGCGACGCCACGCATGGCGACATTGCAACCAACGCCGCCATGGTGCTGGCCAAGCCCGCGCGCATGAACCCGAAGGAGCTTGCCGCGCGAATCGCGGAAAAGCTTGGCGAGGACAAGGACGTGGCGAAGGCCGAGGTCGCCGGGCCGGGCTTTATTAACTTAACGTTAAAACCCGAATTCTGGCCCGCCGTGTTGCGCGCCGTCCTTGAGCAAGGCAAAGATTACGGCCGTAGCAATACTGGCGCGGGCGAAGCCGTGAATGTGGAATACGTCTCCGCAAACCCAACCGGACCGATCCATGTCGGCCATACGCGAGGCGCCGTTTTCGGCGATGCGCTGGCAAACCTTCTCGATTTCGCCGGTTATCGGGCCGCGCGCGAATATTACATCAACGATGGCGGCGGACAGGTGGACGTGCTCGCACGCTCGGCGTTCCTGCGTTATCGCGAGGCCCTGGGCGAGGACATCGGCGGCATCCCCGAAGGCCTTTATCCAGGCGACTATTTGAAGCCCGTTGGCGCTGCGCTGGCGAAGGAATACGGCAAGCGGCTCCTGCGCATGAAAGAGGCGACCTGGCTGCCCAAAGTGCGCGCAAAGGCCGTCTCCATGATGATGGACCTGATTCGCGACGATCTGGCTGCGCTCGGCATCACGCACGAGGTGTTTTTCTCGGAGCGTTCGCTGTTCGATGGCGAGACCGATCAGGTGCAGCGAAGCCATCGAAGAACTGCGCTCCAAGGATCTTGTATATGTGGGCCGCCTCCCGCCGCCGAAGGGCAAGGCGCCGGAGGATTGGGAGGACCGCGAGCAAACGCTGTTCCGCTCCACCGCGTTCGGCGACGACGAGGACCGCCCGCTCCTGAAATCCGACGGCTCCTACGCCTATTTCGCACCCGACATCGCCTATCACCGCAACAAATACCAGCGCGGTTTCAAGCACATGATTATCGTGCTGGGGGCAGATCACGGCGGCTATGTGAAGCGGCTATCGGCGGCGGTGAAGGCGCTATCCGGCGGCGAAGCGGATGTCGATGTAAAGCTGTGTCAAATTGTCCGGCTCTTCAAAGGCGGCCAGCCTTACAAGATGTCGAAGCGCGCCGGGTCGTTCATTACGGCGCGGGATCTTGTGGACGAGGTCGGTCCTGGACCCGTCCGCTTCATGATGCTTTACCGCAAGAACGATGCACAGCTTGATTTCGATCTTGAGAAAGTGGTTGAGCAGTCGAGCGACAACCCAGTATTCTACGTGCAATACGCACATGCGCGCGCATGTTCGGTGCTTTCCAAGGCACGAGAGGGTTTTCCGGATCTCGATTTAGAGCATTCATCTCTAGCTTGCGCGAAGCTGAACTTGCTTTCGGACGAGGCGGAACTTGCGCTTATTAAGAAGATCGCACAATTCCCGCGGACAGTCGAGGGAGCAGCCCAAGCACATGAGCCGCACAGAATTGCGTTTTTTGCACATGACCTTGCCGCTGTATTCCACAGTCTTTGGACGCGAGGCAAAGAGTTGCCACAATTGCGGTTCATGGTCGATGGACGCTGGGACATAACCGAGGCGCGCCTCGCCCTCATTTCAGCGATGGCTCAGATTTTGCGGTCGTGTCTGAATTTGCTTGGTGTGGAAGCAATTTCTGAAATGCGTTAGCTCGCCAAGACCCCACTACGTCGCATATGGAGGGAAAGTCTTCGATGTCTACGAATGACGATTCGGCATCGCGCCGCGGACGGCGTGCCGATCAAGCTGAGCCCGACTGGCGGGCATCCAGCCGTAGCGGAAACCAGTACCCCGGCCAGAATCCGCGCGACAGCCAGCCTCAGAACGCGGCCTATTCAGGTTTTTCGCGGCAAGCCTACTCGCCGCGCAGCAGCCGCCTGCCCCTGCTTCGCCGCAGCCAAACCGCGCCTTCGACGCTCCTCAAGGCTATTATCAGGACCCTGCTCCGCAGCCTCCGCAAGGCTACTACCAGGAACCTGCTCCCCAGGTGCCGCAAGGCTACTACCAGGACCCTGCTCCGCAGGCGCCCCAGCAATCCTACTATCAGGACCCTGCACCGCGCGGTTATGTAGACCCCGCGTCGCCTTACGCACCGCCGCCATCCCCCTACAATTCCAGCCCCCAGAACATGCCCTATGGCGGAGCGGGTGGCGAGCTGTTCGGGCGCGATCCGTCGGCCCCGCAAAGCTTCAACCAGGACCCCTACGGCGCGAACTCCGGCTACCGCGCCGAATCGTTCGAGCCTGCGCCGCAAAGAGCGCCGCTGATGCCGCCGCGTGAAGAGGAACGTTACGTTCCGCGCGCCGCTCCGGAGCCGGCACCGCGTTTCTATGCCGAGGAGCAGCCT
>CAVXDM010000005.1:0-33865 GCA_963760455.1 uncultured Alphaproteobacteria bacterium | reverse complement strand
GGCCTATCACGACATAAAGCATCGTGCTCCGCCCGCTACCGTATCCGCATCGCCAACTCCAGCAGCGCCTCCCGCCCCGCGCCAAACCCGTCCGCCGCCCAACGCTCCTCAAGCTCCCTAAGCAGCGCGCCCAATTCCGGCCCCGGCTTCAAGCCAAGCGCGATCAAATCGGCGCCCCCAAGCGGGAAGCTTGGCCGCGTCCAGTTTCTCGCGAGTGCCGCGGCCGAGCCCCAAGCCTCATCGTCCGGCGCAGCCCCGCTGTCCGCCCAGGCAAGCAGGAGCCGCCCGAGAAACAGCGGCGCCCGAGCTTATAGAGCAGCACCCGCAGCGCAGCCTCGCCCAAAGCCGGCGAAATCGCGGGGGAAACGGCCGCTAGCGCCTCCAACTCTTTCGCCTCGTGCGAGGACAGCCGCAGCTTTTCGCCAAGCCGCCCGGCATCCTCCACCACGAACGCCGCCAGCGCCGCGAGCCGCAACACCGGGGCCGGCGCGAGCCCAAGCGCTGCCTCGATCCCACAAAGGCGGTCGAAGCGCATGCGCCGCGCAACGCCGCCGGTGAGCAGCAGGAGCAACCCGGTTTCGTCCATGATTTCAATGGCCTCGCCCGCGCGGGGGCACACCAGGATGCGCAATAGCTCGGTCCGCACGCGCTCGCGCGACAGCCGCAAGAGGCCCATGCGTTCGCGGATGGCGGCGCGGATGCCCTCCGGGTCGAAGGCGCCCGCCGCGTAGCCCGCGCTGAACCGGAAAAAGCGCAAGGTCCGCAAGTAGTCCTCGCGGATGCGCTGCGCCGGATCGCCCACGAAGCGCACGCGACCGGCGCGCAGGTCGCCCAAGCCGCCGAGCGGATCGTGCACGCGGCCCCCGGCATCGGCGTAGAGCGCGTTCATGGTGAAGTCGCGCCGGCGCGCGTCCTCCGCCCAATCGGTGCCAAAGGCGACGGTCGCGTGGCGGCCATCGGTATCGACATCGCGGCGCAGCGCCGTGACCTCGAACGGGACGCCGCATGCGATCAGCGTCACGGTGCCATGCGCGATGCCAGTGGGCACGGTCTTGATGCCGGCCTCGGCGGCGAGGCGAACCACATCGTCAGGCGTTGCGGTTGTGGCGAAATCCACCTCGTTCACCGGCCGGCCGAGCAAGGCGTTCCGCACCGCGCCGCCAACCACGCGCGCCTCGAAGCCATCGCGGTTCAGGCAAGCGAACACCGCCTGCGTGCCGGGCCACAGGAACCAATCCGCGGTCGCGACGCTGGCCCGGTCCGGAGTCATGGGAGGGTGCACCGGCGTGCGTAACGAAGCGGCGAACCTCCCCTCACCCTGTCCCTCTCCCAGCAAGCTCGCCTTGGCGAGCTTGCCATCTTGCGTGTCTGCATCCGCAAGCAGACGGAGACGGGACGCATGCTCCAGGCATCGTCAGGGTCCCTTCTCCCGGGGGAGAAGGACAGGATGAGGGGAGCGAGGTTCTTATTGAACACCCCCTCCATCACACCCTCTCCCCCGCATACAGCCGCTCATACAGGTTGCGGAGGATAGCCGCCGTGGCACCCCATATAAATCGGTGCTCGAACTCCATGGCGTAGAACTGGACGGTATTGCCCTTCCATTCGCGCAGGTGGCTCCTATGGTTCTCCGCCTCCATCAGAAACGAAAGCGGCACCTCGAAGACCTCCGCCACCTCGCCCGGATGCGGGTCCGGCTCGAAGCAAGGATCGACCAGCGCCAGCACAGGCACGATGCGGAAGCCCGTGCCGGTGTTGTGCAGGTCGAGCAGGCTTATGGGTGTCACGGCCGCGGGCGGGATGCCAACCTCCTCCTCCGCCTCGCGGATCGCGGTCTCGACCGGGGTCGCGTCGCCCGGCTCGATCTTGCCGCCCGGAAATGAGATTTGCCCGCTGTGGGCCGCAAGATGTTGGGTTCTGAGCGTAAAAAGCACCGTTGCCTCCGGCTCGCGCGCCATCACCGGCACTAGCACCGCCGCCTCGCGCCAAGCCGCGGGAGCGACCAGATGCTCAAGCTTTAAATTTTCGTTAGGTTCGCCCTCTTTGCCCAGCCTGCGGCCAGCGTCGATTCCGTAGGAAATGGGCTGTGAAACCATCCAGGAGGCCTTGCCCAGCCCGATCCCGCAGGCACGCGCCCTTTCAGCAAAACCCCTTGCAGAAAAGGGGCTTAACGCAATATCTGCTTCAATGCCGTGAAATCCGGGCATCCGCGGGGCTCCTTAATGCTGACAAAATATTGCTGCGGATCGCTACCAGGGCTGCTGCGCCGGCTGGCCTGGTGGCACGATGCTTGCTCCTACCAAGCGTTGTAACCCCGCTTCGCATCGGCATATACTCTGGATTAGTAACGGCGCAGCCAAACCGCAACTGCCATAACGCAGGTTTTTCACCATATGCACCACCCTTCAGAGCATAGCATTGTGGCCCGCGCCGATGACATCCGGGAGAAAGCCGGCCGCGCACGCGAGGCGATCGGGCGCGTCATTTTCGGGCAGGACACCGTTATCGAGCTGGTTCTCGTTAACATTCTTTCCGGCGGCCATGCGCTTTTGATCGGCGTTCCGGGCCTGGCGAAGACCAGCCTCGTCGAGGCGCTGGGCTCGGCACTCGGGCTTAACGCTAAGCGCATTCAATTCACGCCCGACCTGATGCCCTCTGATATTGTGGGCACCGAGGTGCTCGAAGAAAAGGCAGGCACGCGCACCTTCCGCTTCATCGAAGGTCCAGTTTTTACACAGCTCCTGATGGCGGACGAGATCAACCGCGCCAGCCCCAAGACGCAATCGGCGCTGCTGCAGGCCATGCAGGAGCGGCAGGTGACTTATGCTGGTCAGACCTATTCGCTGCCCATGCCGTTTTTCGTGCTCGCGACCCAGAACCCGCTTGAGCAGGAAGGCACCTATCCCTTGCCCGAGGCGCAGCTCGACCGTTTTCTCATGCAAATCGACGTGACCTACCCCGATGCGGCGGCCGAACGCAAAATGCTGTTCTCGACGACCGGGCTTGAGGACCGCAGGGTGCATCAGGTGCTGAGCGCCGAGGACGTCATGGCGGCACAGCGTTTCGTGCGCCAGATGCCCGCGGGCGATAGCGTCGCCGACGCGATTTTGAAGCTCGTGCGCTCGGCACGTCCGCAAACCGAAGGTGCGGCCCCGCGCGTGAACGATCTGGTGGCTTGGGGGCCAGGGCCTCGCGCAAGCCAGGCATTAATGATGACGGTCAGGGCGCGCGCCCTGGTCGAGGGGCGGCTCGCGCCGTCGGTCGACGACGTAATCGCGCTGGCGAAACCCGTGCTCAGGCACCGCATGGCGCTCACCTTCACCGCCCGGACCGAAAACATCACCGTCGATGAAGTCATAGACGGCCTCATCGCACAGCTATAGCGAGTTAACCGCGCCTCGATGTCAGTAGACCTGAAAGCACGCACGCCAACCATCGCGCTCGAAGAAGCCGCCCAGGATTCTCGCGGCCAAGCTTCCGGCGCTGTTGGTGGAGGCGCGGCGCGTGGCCTCGACGGTCGCGCAGGGCACGCATGGCAGGCGGCGGCCGGGTCCAGGCGAAACCTTCTGGCAATACCGGACCTTCGAGCACGGCGATTCCGCGAACCTGATCGATTGGCGCCGCTCGGGCAGCTCGTCGAACCATCTCTTTGTGCGCGAACGCGAATGGGAGGCCGCGCACACGGTCTGGATTTGGCTCGATTTGTCGCCATCGATGTATTTCCGCTCGCATCTTGCCGCCGCCTCCAAGGCCGAGCGCGCCATCGTGCTGGCGCTGGCGCTGGCCTCGCTGCTTTCCGACGCGGGCGAGCGCGTGGGGCTGCCGGGGCTCATGCACGCCAAGGCTGGACACAACACCGCCTCGGTCATGATCGAGACCCTGGCCCGCGCGCTTACCGGCCCGGCCCTGAAAAGCCTGCCCGATGTTGGGAACCGCCTGGGCCGCCATTCCGAGCTGGTGATTTTCGGCGATTTCCTGGAGCCGCCGGAGAGGCTCGCCGCCGGCTTCAGCGCCCTTGCCCGCCAAGGCGTGCGCGGCCACGTTGTCCAAATTCTCGATCCCGCCGAGGAAAGCCTGCCCTATGAGGGGCGGGTGGAGTTCTTCGACGAGGAGACGGCTGTGCGTTTCGTGGCCGAGCGGGCCAAATCCTTGCGCGAAAGCTACCAGAAGAAGCTCGGCGCCCATAAGGCCGCCATTGCCTTCCACGCGAGCGGACTGGGCTGGGCTCCCTTCCTCCATCATACGAACCGCCCCGCGGTCGAGGCGCTCCTGCCGCTGCACATGCACCTGTCCGGCCTCGAAAAAGCCTACCGGGCTAAGGGTACGCTCAGGGGCGAGCTTGGGGGGGAGGCCGGCCAGTCATGATGAGCGGCTTTCTTAGCACTTTGAGCTTCACCTATCCTTGGATGCTGGCGGGGCTGGCGGCCTTGCCGGCGATCTGGCTGCTCTTGCGGCTGACGCCACCGCGCCCGCATGCCGTGGCCTTCCCGCCCGGCCGCGCTTCTGCTTGGCCTCAAGGGCAACGAGAAGACTCCGATCCGCAGCCCCTGGTGGCTGACGCTCTTACGGATGCTGGTCGCGGCGGGCGTCATCGCCGCTCTGGCAGGGCCGGTCCTCAAGCCGCAATCGTCGGCAACGGCGGCTATCACGCAGCCGCTCGTCGTGGTGGTGGACAATAGCTGGGCGGCGGCGAGCCGCTGGGCCAAGCGCCAATCCTTCGCCGAGCAATTGGCCTCTTCCGTCGAGGAAAGCGGGCAAAGCCTTTATCTCCTCGCCACCGCGGAGCCGGGCAGAGCCCCTTTCACCCCTGACGCCGGAGGATTTCCGGCAGCGCTTCGCGTCGCTGGCGCCGGAACCGTTTCAAGGAGACCGGGCCGCCGCCGCCCAGCAAATCGCGAAGGAGCTTGGCTCGCAGCGCGGCAAGGTCCGGGTAGCGTGGCTCTCGGACGGCGTCGAGGATGCAGGGGCTGCGGCACTCGGCAACGCGCTGACTGCGCTCACCGCCGGCGGGTCCATCGACATCTATGGCGACGTGCCGGGTGCGGGCGCGCTGGCAATCGCCAGGATTGGCGGCGCGGCGGGCGCCATCCGCGCCAAGGTGCTGACGGCCGAGCCTGGCACGCGCCGCGGGCAGATTGCCGCCGTGACGGCGCGCGGTGAAATTCTGGCGGCGGCGCCGTTCGATACCGGAGCCGTCTCCAAGGGCGAAGCAGCACTTGACCTCCCGCTCGACCTTCGCAATCAGGTTGCCCGCCTCGAAATTCCGGGCGAGGACTCGGCCGGCGCCGTGCATCTGCTCGACAGCACGTCGCAGCGAAGGCGCGTTGGCATTGTCGCAAGCGAGGGTAGCGAAGAGGCACAGCCGCTCTTGTCCCCCGCCTATTATCTCGAACGGGCGCTCACCCCCTTCGCGGAGGTCAAGCGCGCGCGCACCGCCAATCTCGAACACGCCACGGCGGATCTCGTCGCCGCTTCTCCGTCGATCATAATTTTAAGCGACGTAGGCCGCCTTGCCGGCAATGCGCGCGCCCGGCTCAAGGCCTTTGTGGAGAAGGGCGGGATGCTGATCCGCTTCGCCGGCCCGCGGCTCGAACAGGGCGGCGACTCGCTCCTGCCCGCTCCGTTGCGCGAAGGCGGACGCTCGCTCGGCGGCACGATGACCTGGGCCTCGCCGCAAAAGCCCGCCCCCTTCGAGCAGGACTCGCCGTTCAATGGGCTCGCCATCCCGGCGGACGTGACGGTTGCCCAGCAAGTCCTCTCCGATCCCTCAGCCATACCGCGCGACGCCAAGGTCTGGGCGCGGCTCATGGACGGCACGCCGCTCGTGACCGCCGCAAAGCGCGGGGCCGGCGTACTCATTTTTTTCCATATTACCGCCAATCCGGATTGGTCTAATCTTCCGATATCGGGTCTATTCGTTGAGATGATGCAGAAAATTCTGGAGCTGTCCCCTTTGCAGCTTAGCCAGCCGGCCGAAGAAGCCGCAAAGCCGGAGGAAGCCGCCGCTGCATCTCCTGGCCAGGACGACATCTTGAAGCCTTGGCGCGTACTGGACGGCTATGGCAAGCTCGCGGAGCCGCCGGACCATGCGAAACCGATCCAGCATTCCGGAATAAGCGGGGTTCGCAGCAGCGCCGCCAACCCGGCCGGGCTTTACGGGCCGCAAAGCGCGATCCATGCGATCAATGTCATCAAGGAGGGGGACACGCTTCTGCCACTGAAGCTGCCTGCCAATGCGCATGTCCGCGTGTTCGCCGACGCCAAGACCGTTGCACTCGCGCCGTGGCTCTACCTGGCCGCCCTGCTCCTGTTCCTGGCCGACGGCGCGATTTGTGCGCTGTTCCTGGGGAGCGGGGCCATACGCTTGCGCTGGCGGAGGGCTGCCGTGGCCGGCGCCTGCCTTGCGCTTATCGCTGGGGCCGGGATTCCGGGTGCGCGCGCCGAAGCGGCCAAGGACAACGCCGCCGCGACAGATTTCGCGCTACAGGCTTCGCTCGAAACGCGCCTCGCTTATGTGGTGACGGGCAACGACGAAACGGACCGGATCAGCAAGGCCGGGCTTTCGGGTCTGTCCAAAGTGCTGAATGCGCGCACCGCCGTCGAGCCCGGCGAGCCGATGGCCATAGATCCGGCACGCGACGAACTCGTGTTTTTCCCGCTCATCTATTGGCCCGTGCTGCCGGACGCGCATCCTCTGCCGGACCGGGTGCTTGCGAGGGTCGACGCTTATATGAAGCAGGGCGGCCTCATCATCTTCGATACCAAGAACGACGGCGCCTTTGGCGGGGGCCTGACCGGCGGCGCCACCACGCCCTTGGGCCAGCTCCTGGGCAAGCTCGACCTGCCGCCCCTGCAGCGCGTGCCGGAAGGCCATGTGCTGACCAAGGCGTTCTACCTGCTGCAATCCTTCCCTGGGCGCTGGGACAATGGCGACCCTTGGGTGGAGGCGCAGGCGGAAGCGGCAGATTCAGCTAAGCGCGGGGTCAAAACGGACGGCGTCAGCTCGATCATTGTGACCTCGAACGATCTCGCCGCCGCCTGGGCGATGGACGATAGCGACCGGCCCATGTTCGCGGCGGTGCCCGGCGGCGAGGAGCAGCGGGAACTTTCCTACCGCACCGGCGTCAACATCGTCATGTACGCGCTGACCGGCAACTACAAGGCCGACCAGGTGCATGTGCCGGCCATCCTCGAACGGCTGGGGCACTGATCGCGATGGATAATCCGTTACAGCATGCCCAGCCTCACCCGTCATCGCGAGGCGGCCTTTGCCGCCGCGGCGATCCAGGGCGCCGCTGGCAGCTTGGCCCTGGATTGCTTCGCTCCGCTCGCAATGACGCTCGTCCCTTTGAACGAGGGGGGGCTTAAGCTCTGATGAACTGGTCTGTTGAGTTCTTCCCGTTTTTCTCGCGCGAGCTGGCCGCTGGGCTGGCGGTGCTCTGCCTCGCGGCGATTGTCTTGTTCGCGTGGCGGGGCCGGCGCGGCTTTCTGCTGCGCACCTTGAGCATCGCCTGCTTTCTTGCCGCGCTCGCCAATCCGAACCTCAAGAGCGAGGACCGGCAGCCCCTGCCCAACATCGCGGTGGTTGCGGTTGACGGAAGCTCCAGCATGAATATCGCCGGCCGGGCCGACCGCGCGCGCCAGATCGAGGCCGATCTCAGGGACCAGCTCGCAAAAGTTCCCAATCTCGAAGCGCGCTTCGTGCATGTGCCCGGCAGCGAGCAATCCGGCGGCGAGACGACCAACCTGGTCGCGGCACTCGGCAAAGCGATGGCCGACATCCCGCCGAACCGCATGGCCGGAGCCCTGCTCGTCACCGACGGCCAGAATCCACGACGCGCCGCAGGACAAGGGCCGGCTAGGATTCGACGCGCCGGTTCATGAGCTGCTGACGGGCGCGCGCGGGGAAAAAGACACACGCATCGAGGTTGTGTCCGCGCCGCGCTTCGGGCTCGCCGGAACCGAGGAGATTGCCGAGAATCCGGGCGGAGCGCAATGGACCCGGCGACGGCGGGCTTGCGACCTTCGAGATCCGCCGGGAAACCGGCCCAGTCGAGACCATCCAGGCGCCCTACGGCAAGACGGTTCCGATCCGGCTGCGGTTCGAGCATGCGGGGCCGAATATTGTCGAGGTCGATCTCAAGCCGGAGCCGGGCGAGTTGACCACGATCAACAACAAGACGGTGATCCAGGCGCAAGGCGTGCGCGAAAATCTGCGTGTGCTGCTGGTGTCTGGCGAGCCGCATGCTGGCGAGCGCACCTGGCGTAATCTGTTGCGGTCCGACGCCGCGGTCGACCTCGTGCATTTCACCATCCTCCGCCCGCCGGAGAAGCACGACGGCACGCCGATCGACCAGCTCTCGCTCATCGCCTTCCCAACGCGCGAGCTGTTCTCCGAGAAGCTGAACCAGTTCGACCTTATCATTTTCGACCGCTACCAGCGCAGGGCTGTGCTCCCCATGCTGTACCTGGACAACGTCGCCCGCTATGTGGAGCAGGGCGGCGCCGTGCTGGTGGCGGCGGGCTCGGATTTCGCGGGGCCGTCGAGCCTTGCGCGCACGCCGCTGGGCACGGTCTTGCCCGCGCGCCCGACCGGCAAGGTTCTGGAGCAGCCGTTCCAGCCCGCAATTACCAAGGAGGGCGAGAAGCATCCCGTTACGGCCGGGCTTCCCGGCGCCCCCACCAAGGAGGGCGATAAGCCGCGCTGGGGGCATTGGTTCCGCGTGGTCGACGCTCAAGCGGATCGCGGCGAGGTAGTCATGAGCGGCGCCGACGACAAGCCGCTCCTGGTGCTCGACCGGCGGGGCAAGGGCCGCGTGGCGCTGCTCCTTTCCGATCACGCCTGGCTCTGGGCGCGCGGCTACGAAGGCGGCGGCCCGCACGTCGATCTGCTGCGCCGGCTCGCGCATTGGCTCATGAAGGAGCCGGACCTCGAAGAGGAGGCGCTTGCCGCGAAGGCAGGCAAACGCCACGTCACCATCGAGCGGCGCACCGTGCAGGACCAGGTTGGCGAAGCGACGATCACCACGCCCTCGGGCAAGGAAATCAAGGTTGCGCTCGACAAGAGGGCGCCGGGCCGGTTCACCAAGACCGTCTCCACCGACGAACCGGGCGTCCACCGCGTCACCATGGACGGATTGACCGCGCTGACGGTCGCGGGCGAGATGAACTCGCCGGAATTCCAGAAGGTAGTGGCAACAGACGAGCCGCTGCGGCCGGTGCTGGAAAAGACGGGCGGCGGCGCGTTCTACCTGGGCGGTACGGCCGGCGCTGGTCCCGAGGCGCTGCCCGCGATCTCCATGGTGCGCTCGGGCCATCGCTTTTCCGGCGCGAACTGGCTCGGGCTCAAGGCGCGGGACGCCTACGAGGTGAAGGCGATCTCCTACACGCCGCTCATCTCAGGCTTCGCAGCACTCGGCCTCGCGCTGGGCCTCCTGTCGCTGACCTGGTATCGCGAAGGACGGTAGCGCTTCAACGCCGTTGCGAGCAAAGCCGCGCAAACCACGGCGGATTCTCCGATGCCGCGAAGGATCGCCGCGGCGGCAAGGCCGCCTAGGAACAATCCCATGTTGCAAGCCCCCCTCACCCTGCCCCTCTCCCCAAGGGGAGAGGGGACGGCCTCTCGACGGTCGCGGCCTGATTCCCTTTCCCAGCCGCATCCGCTCGCGGATGCGGCCACCAAGCGTGGCAAGCTCGCCAAGGCGAGCTTGCGGGGAGAGGGCTGGGGTGAGGGGGGCTTCGCGGTTTCATCCAGTAGGGCCGGCCCCGGACGGTGCGAAACTCGCGATGACGGTTGAGCGCACGCGGTCCCAACGGCTGTGCCCGGCGCAAGCCGCTTCCCCGGCACATTTCCGCGGACATTCCGCCTCACATTCGCCCATCGGCCCTGCGCCGATGCACGGGCAAGCATCTGTTTTATTCAGTTGCTCGAACCCGTGGGGGAAGGTGCAATGACCAAGAAAAGGGCATTCGAACGCGGTGCAATCCTGGCGGCCGCGCTGCTGGCCCTGCTTTTTATCGGCAAGCTCGCAACCGGAGAGGAAGTGGCCTCGCCTCAAGGGAACGCCTGGCTGAACGACAGCGCGGGAAGCTTCAGTTACTCCCGCAAGAACTATGCGAGCGAGAAAAAGGCAGGCGGCAACATCCAGCCTTCGGATGCGCAGAAATATGAGAAGGTTGCCACCATCGGGCAAGCGACCTCGGACTTCGATGCGGACCGCGCCAAGATCGATAGCCTGATCGCGTCGTCTGGCGGCCTGACGCAGTACGAGCAGCAGCAGGGGCTCGCAGGCCACCGCACCGTGCAATTGGGCATCGGCGTGCCGCCGTCGTCGTTCAAGTCTTTCGTCGAGCAAGCCCGCAAGGTTGCGAAGGTCACGTATCTGGCCATCGTCAAGACCGACAAAACCAAAGAATACCGGGAGTTGCGAGCCAAAAGGGAGACTCTGGAGAAGACCCGCAAGGCCCTAACAGATATGGCGGCCTCCGGCGGCTCCGTTGACGAACGGCTCAAGGTTCAGCAGAAGCTGACGGAGGTGGAGGAGAAGCTTCAGGACCTCGGCGTCTCCTTGGGCGACTTCAATACCGAGAACGAGTTCTGCACCGTCAAGGTGACTTTGGCCGAAAGCCGCTCGCCGCTCCGTCCGTCATTGGCCGCGCGCGTTTTCAACGCGTTCATCTGGTCCGTGGAGTATTCCATTCTGTTCGCCATCGGCTTCCTCTTCCTCGCTTTTGCGTCGTGGCTCGGCGCGCTGGCGTTGGAAGCTGCCGTAAGCGCTTGGAAGCGCATACCGGGCGAATGAGTGCGCGGCGATCCTAAATCCTTGAGCGGCGCGGAATCGGAGCGGATTTGCGCATCCAGCACGCTCGAAAACGGACTGGGCGCGGCGGACGGGCCTGCGCTGCCGGATCACGGGGGCCTTTCCGATCAATGTTTACCTGCTCGGCGACGATGGCGTACCGGAGCTTCTATTGACACGGGCCAAATGCCGAGCCTGCAGCAGCATCCACCCCGGATGCCTGCACCTGCGGGCGCGCCCCGGCCCGGCTGCGTTTTCGCGATCTGCCACGGCGCCGCTACTTCCAAAACGGCCCGCGCCCCTGGAGCGCCCGCCACGCCTTGGGCGCATGCCGCCACACCTCGGCCGCTTCGGCCTCGTGATGCCCGAGCACGACCCCTGCCGCAATCAGCGGGGCAGGCTCGCTGCAATGCGCCTTGGCGATGGTGCGCAACCCGGCCGCCATTCTGACGTCGTTCACATAGCCGAACACGTCCTGGAGCTTTTTCAACCGGCCGATGAACGGCTTGACCTTAGCCTTTCGGTACAGCGGCGCCAGGAACTCAGCTGTATAGCGCAATTTCTTGAGCGATCTTCGCATCTTATGCTGATCGTCGCCATCGAGGCTTTCAATCGAGCGCCCCAGTTTTGCAGCCTTTTTCCAGCGCTTTTGCAACAGGTTATCCGCAAAGCTCTCCACAGGTTCTTGCAGGGCTTCGTCCCGCTCCAGCATGGAGGGCCAGAGCGTCAGGCTGAGCAGCAGGCGCGTCCAGGCCGCGCCCGTAAGCGCCTGCCGCGCCTCCTTTTGCATCGCTTCGCGGTGCGCTTTGAGAGCTTCGTAAAGCTCGTCGAAGCCCGGCTGGCGCGGCGGATTGCCTGCAACGGGCGCATAGATGTCCTCGATGGTTACGTCCGCGTCGCGCTGCCGTCCGACGGCACGGGAGATGGCGCGCGCGTTAGCCTCAAGCCGGCGCAGTTGCGGCGAATCCGAAAGTGCGGTGAGAGCGCGATGGGCGCTGCGTAGCCGGGTCAAGCCCACGCGCAGTTGATGCGCGGCCTCGGGCTCATCCGTTTCGAGCATCGCGGTCCGGTTCTTTACGATTTGCTCCCGCGCCGAGCGCAAGATCGCGGCAAACGCCTCGCCGCAGGTTTGGCCTGTTTCGATGGGGGACGGCCCGGCGTACATCGGGCCAACTTTCCCGGCGGGGCGGGTCTTCAGCAGCAGCCGGTAGCCCCGCTCGGCCTTCGTCATGGGCGCAGGCCGGATCACGCTCTTGGCGAAAAGCGCCTGGGCAGTCTGCAGCAAGTCTTTGGGATTTCCCCTTATCAGCTCAAGCTCGGCCTCGCTGATCTCGCTCCTGCGGTTCATGGCCACCGCCTCGCCCCTGTCCAGGGCCAGCTCGATGATGTGAGCTTCGCGTGCGCAACCTATAGGTGGTTCGATTCACGTTCGTCTCGAAAGCCTGGATCAGGGCCGAGCCTCTGATCGCCTTGAGGACCTTGCGGCGGACACGCTTGCTGTGAATGCGGCTTGGATTGGGCTGGCCGTTTTCGAGGCGGTCTTCGACCTCAACCGGGTTCGACATGCCGTCCTCGAATTTGTTATCGAGCTTGACGGTCTGTATGTAGCCCTGGCCAATCTTGCGGACGCGCAGCACGATGCCCTGGCCGTGCAGCCTGTGGTCGGGCGTGTCGTAATAGACCGACCGCAGCATCGCCTGCGCGCACTTGCTTCCCGAGTTGAGCCTCGGATTTTCTGCGAGCTGGTCAAGCTCCTTGCTAGTCAGATCGAGCTTCAGCTCATATTCGCGGCTTGGCTGCGGCATAGGTGAAATTCTACTCTAAGCGAGGGTCAATGCAAAACTACGCCGTCAGGTTCCGGTTAACGGCGTCACAACCCAGGCAGCACTTTAATAGAGAAAGAAAGCTTTAGATAGCGGCGGGCCGCAATATTTCTTCTTCTGCGCTTCCCGCGGAAATGCCCAACTGTTCCAGGGCGTCCTCCAAATAGTCCGGCAGGAGGGGAAGGCTGAACAAATAGGCGGGGGCGTTCGTGCCGTGCTCGGCCTTGGCCGTCGAGATGGCCTCGTCAAGCTCGCCCGGAGCGTAGGTTCCGCGCCCGATCCAGGCAAGCGCGATCAGGCTCGCCTGCTCGTCCTCGTTGAGCCCATCGAGAAACTCGCGAAGCTCCTGCCTCGTCGCGTCGCCCGGCAGGTCTTCGAGGATGGTCTCTCCGTCCGCCTCCTCCGCAGCCGCATCGGGATCGGCGTCCTCGTCCCAGGCCTCGGTTTTCACGTCGACCTCGCGGGAGCGGACAATGACGTGCGCCACCTTGCCGGCCGAAATCTCCAACATTTCATTCAGTTCTGGCATCTTGTCCGCCGCGTCCTAGATGAGCTGCGATCTTGTCGAAGACACCGTGAAACATCGCGGGCGTCAACCGGCCCGTATTTGTATTATATCGCGAGCAATGGTAGCTGCCGAACAGCTTGCGCCCCTCCCCAAGATCGGCCGCTTCTCCGTGGCCGAACTTGATTTGCGACGGTTTCAACCCTGCCGTGCGAATCACCGTATCGAATGCAATCTTGCCAAGCGCCAGGATTGCATGCAAGTTCCGCATGTCAGCTAGTACACCGTTTAAAAAAACACGGCAGGTGGCGATTTCATCGGGAAGCGGCTTGTTCTGCGGCGGCACGCAGCGCACGGAATTGGTGATCCGGCAACCAGTTAGGACGAAGTCCATCGTCCGGCCGCTCCGCGTAGGTGCCGCTGGCGAAGCCGTAGCGCAGCAGCGTCTCGTAGAGCAGTATTCCCGCATAATCGCCCGTAAATGGACGGCCGGTGCGGTTGGCGCCCTTGAGGCCGGGGGCCAGCCCGACGATCAGCAATTCCGCGTCCGCCGGTCCGAAAGACGGCACCGGCGCGTTGAACCAGTCCGGATATTCGGCCTGATTCGCCTCGCGAAAGCTGACCAGCCTGGGACAGAGGGGGCAGTCCGGCAGCGGTTCGCTAGGCCCCGCTACTTCGCGGGGCCTAGAACGCATATCCATAGGGGCCATCTGTATGGTCATGGCCCGCCGCAGTCTCTATTCGCTATCCGACGCGTTTTCACGCGCAAGGGCGGCAGCGGTCATGCGCTCGTGCATCCTTTGCTCGTGAATATGCGCCTGATATTCGCGCCCGTTCTCGGGCCGCTGCGTCCGGCAGATTTCCTTCTGCAGGTCGGACAGGTCGATGAACTGGTCGGCCTGGCGGCGAAGCTCGTCGGCAACCATGGGCGGCTGCGTGGTGAGCGTCGATACGACGCTGACCCGTTTGCCCTTGTGCTGCAAGGCCTCGACAAGGGTGCGGAAATCGCCGTCACCAGAGAACAGCACGATATGATCGAGATGGTCGGCAAGCTCCATCGCATCGACGGCAAGCTCGATATCCATGTTGCCTTTGATTTTGCGCCGTCCAGAAGCGTCGGTGAACTCTTTGGTGGGCTTCGTGACCATCGAGTAGCCGTTGTAATCGAGCCAATCGATCAAAGGACGGATCGACGAATACTCCTGCTCCTCGGCCAGAGCGGTATAATACAGCGCTCGCAGCAGGAGGCCCTTATTGCGAAAGAGGTTCAAAAGCCGCTTATAGTCTATGTCAAAGCCCAGAGCTTTGGCTGTGGCGTAAAGATTTGCCCCGTCTATAAAAAGCGCAATGCGCTCCGTTGGGTAGAAATTCATCCTGTTACCTTAGTGCAATCCTTAGGGGTTGGTTTGAGCAGATGCAGCTTGTATCTTTATTTTGGCGCTCCTGTACCCCACTTCAAGAATCATCCAAAAAATAGCGATACGCCCTACGATATCAAAACATCGCGTGAGATTTCAAGAGCATGGTCATCATAGCGTTTGGGTCCAATCTAACTGGAAACTTTGGCGAGCCTCAACGCGCATTTATTAAAGCGGTTAACGAGCTGGAGGCGGCCGGAATTACAATTATACACATTTCCAAAATCTACATTACGAAAGCTCATGCCTATCTGAGGCAGCCAAATTTTTACAACGCTATCGTCACCGTTGCCTCGCCTCTACCTGCCGAGGCGATTTTGCAAATCTTAAAAGGGATTGAGGCGCGAGCTGGGCGGAGCAAACAAAAAAATGCGAGCCAACCCTTTTTCCACTGGCGGCCCCGGCCGCTAGACCTCGACATAGTGAGCTATAAGGGCACCATCCGCAACTGGAAGGGGAACAGGCCAAAGAACGGTAGACGCGTCATATTGCCGCACCCGCGAGCGCATGAGCGGGCCTTCGTATTGCGTCCCCTGGCCGGCGTCGCCCCGTTTTGGCACCACCCAGTCTCCGGCCTGACACCGGCGCAGCTCTTGAAGCGGCCCAAGGTCCGCGACACCGGGAAAATCCTGGCGAGCCAGGAGTTTCCCAAGTAAACGGCCGCGCTATTCTGCCGGTCAGGCTGCTGCCTCGCCATCCTCCGCATAAGCGGTGTCGCGTGCGGGATAATCCACCTCCACGACGTAGGGGCCACCCCCTTGGTTCGGCCGCGACGAGAACAGCACAAAGCGGCCGATCTCGAAAGGCGCGGTAATGAAGCCGCCGTAGCGGGCAAGGTATTCCGCGGCTGCATAGGGGCTTACATTGCGCAGGCGCGCCAGCGTGATATGCGGCACGAAATTGCGCGTCTCCGGCGGCAGCCCGATCAGGCGAGCGGCGCGCTCATGCGCCTTCTGCAAAGTTTGTAGCGCTGGCGAAGGCTTGACCCCCGCCCAGAGGGCTCGCGGCTTGTTGCCCCCAAAGCTGCCGAGGCCAGACAGCTCGATTTCGAAACTATCGAAGCTTACGCCAGCCAGCGCATCGGCGAACTGGTTCGCCTCCGCATCCGACATGTCGCCTGCGAAACGCATGGTGATGTGATAATTGTCCGGATCGATCCAATGGGCGCCTGAAAGGCCGGCCCGCAACATGGATAAACGCTCGACTACGTCTCCCGGCAGCTCGATGCCGGTGAACAGTCTAGGCATGGTCTCACCTCCTAGAGAGTTGGGGAGGCAAAGGCGCGGGCAGCCGCACCTGCTTAGAGTAACAGGGTCGCGGGCTTTCCGGTTTTATTCAAGTTAAAAATTGCGAACCATGCGTTAAGGTTTCTCCACCGTAGGGGACGCCTGATTAACATCTTGTTTCGCTGTGCATGAATCCGGTGCCTTGCGCGGAAATGCACAGGGCCAAGCTGGGCGGGAGGGACGGCTCCCGCTGTCTCATCCCCACAATTCCGGATCGAAGGGCTGGATCTCGCTTCCCTTGTAGACGAGTCCCGGCTCGCGGTCGCGGGCAAGCAGCAAAGGGCCGTCGAGATCGGCGAAATCGGCGCGGGACGCAATCAGCAAGGCCGGGGCCATGGCCAGCGAGGTGCCCACCATGCAGCCCGCCATCACGGTCAGCCCATGCCGCCGCGCCTCGGTCAAAAGTTCAAGCGCTGCGGTCAGCCCGCCTGCCTTGTCGAGCTTGATATTTACGGCTTGATAGAGCTGCGCGATGGCGGAAATGTCAGAGGCTGTGTGCAGGCTCTCGTCCGCGCAAACCGCGATGCCGCGCCGCGCTGCGCCCAGACTGACCAGGACGCCGTCCTTGCCCGCGGGCAGCGGCTGCTCGATCAACTCCACCCCCGCGGTTTGGCAGGCAGCGAAATTGACTTCGAGGGAGGCCTCCTCCCAGCCTTCGTTGGCGTCGGCGATCAGCCTCGATTGGGGCGCGCCGCGCCGCACGGCCGCGATGCGCTCCGGATCGCCAGCCGCGCCGAGCTTGACCTTGAGGAGGGGCCGGTCCGCCGACTTCCGCGCCGCGGCTTCCATTGCCTCGGGCGTATCGAGGCTTAGCGTGTATGCGGTAATCACCCCGCGCGGTTCAGCCAGCCCCGCGAGCGTCCAGGCGCGTTCGCCGGCGAGCTTGGCTTCCAAGTCCCAAAGCGCGCAATCGAGCGCATTGCGGGCAGCGCCCGGCGGCAGGAACGTCAGCAGGTCCGTGCGGGAGGCGCCGAGCGCAATGGCGTCTCCCAGGGCCTCGATCTGGGCGGCCACGCCGTCCACGTTCTCGCCATAGCGGGCGTAGGGGACGCACTCGCCGCGCCCGGCAATGGCTCCCTGCTCAATCGTCGCCATGACAACGCGGGCCTCGGTGCGGCTGCCCCGCGAGATGGTGAACGTGCCCGCGATCGGAAAGCTTTCGATGCTGACCTTGAGCCGCCGCATCCGCTAAACCGCCGCGCTTAACAGAGTGGCAGGGAAATCCGCCGCGATGCGGCCGACGATAGTGCCCATCCCGAAGCGCAAGGGGTCGGACGCGGGCAGCATGTGGCTATCCTCCAGGCGCCTCAGGCAATCGCGCGCGGCCTTTTCGTCCAGGCCGCCGGTATTGACCGAAATGCCAACGGGCCGGATGCCCGGATTGGTGACTGCGCCGCAGCGTATGGTCAGGTCGATGACGGCCTCGATTGGCGGCGGGGGATGCGAAACGCCGCGCATGGTGAGGCGGGTGGGCTCGTGGCAAACGACGAAGGCATCGGGCTGCGAGCCATGCAACAAGCCAAGCGATACGCCGGCAAAGGCCGGATGAAACAAGGAGCCCTGCCCCTCGATCACGTCCCAATGGTGGGGGCTCGCTGCGGGGGATATCCATTCGGCGGCGCCCGAGATGAAGTCCGCGACCACCGCGTCGATGGCGACGCCCCGGCCCGAAATGAAAATCCCGGTCTGCCCGGTGGCTCTGAAATCGGCGTCGAAGCCCTGGGCGCGCATCTCGCGTTCAAGCGCGAGGGCGGTGTACTTCTTGCCAACGGCGCAGTCGGTGCCGACGGCAAGCAACCGCATTCCGGGCCGTTTCGTGCCTTTCCCCGTCTCGAACCGCAGGTCCGAGTGGCGCACATCCCAAAGCTGGCGGCCATGACGTGCCGCCGCCGCCGCGATCTCAGGCTTCGAGCCGAGCCGCGTGTGAAGCCCGCTGGCGACGTCGAGCCCGGCCTCTATCGCTTCGACAATTGTGGCGGTCCAGGCATCGGGCATGAAGCCGCCCGAATTCACCACGCCTACAATCAGGGTCCGCGCCCCTTTGGCAGCGGCCTCCTCGATGCTCATATCGGGAATGCGGAGATCGGCCTTGCATCCTGGCAGCCGGAGTTGGCCCAGGCACCATTCGCTGCGCCAATCCACAATGCCCTGCCCGGTTTTCGCCGCGAGCTGATCGGAGACGTCTCCCAGAAAAAGCAGATAGGGAGTGAGGATCTGCATACGCGCTGCTCCTAAGTTGACCCAAGTAATATCGGCAGGCGGCCGTTACTCTCCAAGGCCCCGGCTCAAGGAGCGCCCATTACCACCGAGATTTTAATGTCCCCGGTGGATTCGAGCACGCCCAGAGAGACCGTGCCATTTGGATAAGGTGTCACCGTGAAGCTGATCGAAGCGTCGCCGAGCACCAGATTGCGCACCGTGATCGCGCCCGCGGACATCGGAACCGCAGGATTTCGCAGGCGGATCGCCTTGGTGGAGAGGTCGTATTCGAGGCCCAGCACGGCTTGCAGAAGCTGGAACACGGCGCCGCTGGCCCAGGCTTGAGGCGAGCAGGCGACAGGATAGAGCGTCGGCCCTCGGCTGCGGCGGCGCGGAAAGCCGCAGAATAGCTCGGGCAAGCGCCGCTGATCCATATAGGCCGCCGCCTGCATTATGCCGTTGAAAATTGGCTCAAGCCCGGCTGTCAGCCCGTAGCGGGCAAAGCCGGCGGCAATGATCGCGTTGTCATGCGGCCAGACCGATCCGTTATGATAGGACATGGGGTTATACCGGGCCTCGCCAGCCGCTACCGTGCGTATGCCCCAGCCTGAATGGAAAGCGGGCCGCAACGTACCGGCCGCCACGAGCTTAGCCCGCTCCGCGCTCATGATCCCGGTGAACATGGTGTGGGCGGCATTGCTGGTGCGCACGCGGCACGGCTGTTTCCGCCCGTCGAGCGCCAGCGCATAAGTCCCGATGTCCTCGCACCAGAAGCGGTCCTCGAAGCGCTCGCGCAGTTTGGCTGCCTTCGCGAAAAGGTCTTGCGCAAGCTCGTACTCGCCAAGCCTGCGCGCGCAATCCGCCGCCGCGAGCCGGGCCGCATAGACGTAGCCCTGCACCTCCACGAGCGCGATGGGACCCGTGGCCAGCTCGCCATTGGCGTGGAAGATGGCGTCGTGCGAATCCTTCCAGCCCTGGTTGGCGAGGCCTTCCCCGGTGGCGCGCGCATATTCGATGAAACCGTCGCCGTCGGGATCGCCTGGGCCGTCGATCCAATCGAGCGCGCGCTTGATGTTGGGCCAGATTTGACGAAGGAGGGCATCGTCGCCCGTGCGCTGCACATAGAGGCCGGCAACCAGCACGAACAGCGGCGTGGCATCGGCGCTGCCGTAATACAGGCCGAAGGGAACCTCTCGGAGCGCCGCCATCTCGCCCGAGCGCATTTCATGCAGGATCTTGCCGGGCTGCGCGTCCGATGCGCTGTCATACCGGTCAGCCTGGAAGTGGGCGAGCCTCCGCAATACGCCAGGAGCCACGGACGGGTCGAACCACAGCATTTGCAGCGCGGTAATCAGCCCGTCGCGGCCGAACGTAGCCGAATACCAAGGAATGCCCGCATAGGGATATTTTCCCTGCGGCGTCGCCGTCATCAGCATCCTGAGATCGGCAAGCGATCTGGAGACGATCTCGTTGTATACGGCGTTCGACGTTTCGACGGTTATCGCTTGCGCCGCATTTCCAGTCAGTTCGCGCCTTGCTTGGATCAAGCCACGCAAGAATTGGGCGCCAGGCGGCTGGCTCTTGCCGTCGCAACTCACCGAGATGTATTGACGCCAAGGCACATGCGGCTCCAGCGTCAGCGCATATCGCGCCCTGGAAGCGGTGAGTTCGTCCGGAGCCGGCTCGAATGTCAGCTTGGTTTTCCTGACTTTCCCGTCGAGCCCCGTATAGCTCAGCAGAACTTTGCCAGGGCCGGTGACTCTTTTGCGGAGCGTGCCGCGGGCGGGCCGCCGCATGCCGCGCACCTCGAAAAGGTCGGCGAAATCGCTGTCGAAATCGATAGCGAATTCAAGGGAAACTGACGCCATGCCGTGATTGGTGAGCATGCTGCGCTCCGCGAGCGAGCCATCGTGGAGATAGATCGTGCGGCCGATATGCACGGTGTCCCTCAAGAGGCCGGCGCCCGTTTCCGGCAAGACGTCCGGGTTCGTGAGGTCGGCCCGCAGGTTCAGATTGTCGTCCCGCATCGTGGAGCCGAGGAGCAGCGGCTCCTGACCGTCGATGGTGAAGGCAAGCCGCGAAAGGTGCCGCGTGCCGTATGCGAACAGGCCGCCCGCGCTATCGGAAGAGCAGCCGATATCGCCGTGATTGTCGAGAATTGCGAAACAATCGTTTTGCTTTATCGTGCAGCGCGGGCGCGAAGGTGCGGCGCCGCCAGCGATGTAAAATGGCGATTGCGCGTCGCCAGGCCCCAGTTCCAGCGAGGCTGCTGCTTTCTTTCCTTCAAGCATGGTGACGCTTCTCCAATGCCGCCGGCGCACGCCCGAGGCGCCGGACGGGCCTGCGATTACAAACAATCGCACTGGAAAACCGCCAGATGGCAGGAATGGCCATCACGATTTGATTCGTATCAATGTTAACCTGGGCGGCCTGCCCATATCCTGGTTACATCGGAACATCGAGGAGGGTGCGCCATGGCTCTCGAAACCCTGAAGGCAGAGATCGGTATGATCCTGGAAACGTTCTCGAACCCGCCTCACGATCGCTACGAGCTTTATGTGCAGCTCAAGGAAAAGCTCAACGAGATGCGGGTGTTCGGGATGACGCCGCCGGGCGACCTGCTTGAGTTCGAGGAAGCGCTCGACCAGGAGTTCGCCACGAAACGGGCTGAGGCGCGCCGCCCGGCTAAGGTAGGCGCTTCCCTTACGGCTTCGCGGCGGCCAGCCAATCGCGGGTGCGCTGCTCTGGGTTGGGGTGGGCGACGACATCGGTTACGGCCGCAATACTATCCGCGCCCGCCGCGAAAACGGCCGGCGCGCGCTCAAGCGTGATGCCGCCGATGGCGACGAGCGGGCGTTTGGCGAGCGCTTTCCATTCCGAAACCCGCGCCAGGCCTTGCGGCGCCCAGGGCATGACTTTGAGCTTCGTTTCGTAAACCGGGCCGAGCGCCACGTAATCCGGGTTCTCGCGCAGCGCGCGGTCCAGCTCCTCATGGCTGTGGGTCGAGATGCCGAGCTTCATCCCCGCCCGGCGGATCGCCTGCGTGTCCGCCGTGTCGAGGTCGCCCTGGCCGAGATGGACGAAGCTTGCGCCGCAATCGATGGCTTCGCGCCAGTAGTCATTGACCACCAGCTCGCAGCCGGACTCGCGGCAAGCCACGAGCGCGCGGGCGATCGCGGCGGAGATTGCGGCGGAGCTTGCGTCTTTCATGCGGAGCTGGATGAGCTTGACGCCAAGCCGGGCGAGACGCTCGACCCATTCCGCATCGGGGACGATTGGATAGAATCTGGCGATCATCACGCTAATCCCGGAAGGCCAGCCCGGCGACCGGAGTCGATGGGCTGGCCATGTCGCGCGGCGGCATGAGCCCGGCCCGATAGGCCAGCCTGCCCGCCTCGATTGCCTGCGCAAAAGCCGTCGCCATCGCCACCGGATCGCTGGCCTTGGCCACCGCGGTGTTGAGGAGCAAGCCATCGTAGCCCATCTCCATCGCCTGCGCGGCGTGGGAGGGCGCGCCAATGCCGGCGTCGACGATCAGCGGCGTGCCGGGGTAGTAGGCCCGCAGGCTGCGGAGCGCGTAAGGGTTCATGAGACCGCGCGCCGTGCCGATGGGGGCGCCCCAAGGCATCAGAAGCTGGCAGCCCGCGCCCAGCAGGCGCTCGGCCACGCTCAAATCCTCGGTGCAATAGGGGAAGACCTTGAAGCCGTCGCGGCTCAGCACGCCCGCCGCCTCCACGAGCCCGAACACGTCGGGCTGCAGCGTGTCGTCGTTGGCGATCACCTCAAGCTTGATCCAGTCCGTCTCGAACAACTCGCGCGCCATTTGCGCGGTCGTGATCGCCTCGCGCGCGGTGTGGCAGCCCGCCGTGTTGGGCAGGATGCGCCGCCCGAGGCCCTTCACCAGCTCCCAAAAGCCCTGCCCAGCGGCCCCTCCCGCACCACTTTCGCGGCGTAGGGAAACCGTGAGCACGGCGGGATTGGCCGCTTCGGCGGCGCGGCGCAGAATTTCGGGCGAGGGATAGAGCGCGGTGCCGAGCAGCAGCCGCGAGGCCAGGGGCTCGCCATAAAGTGTCAGCTTATCGCCGTCAGTGCCGTTCATGCTCACCCTCCCTGCCGGGGCGATAGAACCTCGACGGCGTCGCCCTCGGCGAGGCTTACCGTGCTGCGCGCGCTAGCAGGCACGAACTCGCCATTCCGCGCCGTCGCAATCCTCGTTTCCGGCGAAAGGCCAAGCTCGCGGCACAGCTCTTCAAGCGTGCGCGCTTCCGTCGTCCGGGCTTCGCCATTCACCACGATGTTCACTTTCGCCATGCCAAACATCTGAGGCAGGCGAACGAAAAAAGCAAGCAAGCGGCCAAAGGGGCTTGTCCGTTCCGTTGGGGGGCGCGGGAAACGGGACTGCCGGGACGCAAAACCTCTCCGGACTTTTTTGGCCGCTTGCTCGTTGTCATCAGCTAGGAATTGCGGCTTCCTTGCTGATGTTCTGTGTTTGTTCTAGCTCCTATAGGTACTTGTGTCAAGCGCTTTTCCGTCGTAAAGACATCCACTTTCCGGGAGTACGGCTGTAACGATGACAACAAACCCTCCTCGCTCGATTTTTCAGGCGGAAGCGTCCTTCTACTCAAAGGCCAAACAGGCGGTTATCCGGGGACGCGGATGCGCCGTCCGAGGCAGGCGCCATGGTCGCGCGCGCTCGTTGCCGAGACCTCGCTTTCGCCCGCCAACCTGATCTGGCCGATCTTCGTCGTGGACGGCAAGAAACGCGCCAGCCGATTGCCTCGATGCCGGGCGTCGAGCGGCTTTCCATCGATCTCGCGGTGACGGCAGCGGAAGAAGCGGCGGAGCTTGGCATTCCGGCCATCGCGCTCTTCCCCTTTACGCAGCCGAAATTGCGCGACGAAACCGCGGCCGAGGCGTTCAATCCCGGAGAACCTCGTCTGCCGCGCCGTGCGGGCGATCAAGAAGCGCGTGCCCAATATGGGCGTGATTTGCGACGTGGCGCTCGATCCCTACACTAGCCACGGCCATGACGGGCTGCTGATCGGCGGAGAGATCGCCAACGACGAGACGCTCGAAGCGCTGGTCCGGCAATCGCTCGTGCAGGCCGAGGCCGGCTGCGATGTGCTGGCGCCCTCCGATATGATGGACGGCCGCGTGGGCATGATCCGGCAGGCGCTCGAAGGCCGCGGGTTCAAGAACACGCTGATCATGTCCTACGCCGCCAAATATGCGTCGGCGTTCTACGGCCCCTTCCGCGACGCGGTCGGCTCGTCCGGCACGCTCAAGGGCGACAAGCGCACCTATCAGATGGACCCGGCGAACACCGACGAGGCGATGCGCGAAGTGGCGCTCGATCTGGCCGAGGGCGCCGATTTCGTGATGGTGAAGCCCGGCATGCCGTATCTCGACATCGTGCGGCGGGTGCATGAGACGTTCCATGTGCCGACCTTCGTCTACCAGGTGTCGGGCGAATACGCGATGCTGACGGCGGCGTTCCAGAACGGCTGGCTCACGCGCGAGTGCTGCGTGCTGGAAAGCCTGCTCTCGTTCCGGCGGGCCGGCGCGGCGGGCATTCTCACCTACTTTGCCGTCGAGGCGGCCCGGATTCTCAAGGCAGGCTATGAAACGGGTCATCCTCTTGAGTCCGCTTCACTGAAGGCCCTGCGCAGTTCGTTGAGCAGTAGGAATAAGTGAAGCGGGGCGGCAGGCACGAAAGCCTGCTCGCGTTCCGCCACGCCGGCGCCGCTGGCATCCTCACCTATTTCGCGGTGGAGGCCGCGCGGCTGCTAAGACGGCTTAGCGGCTTCTTCGGGCTCCTGCGATAAAGAAACATTAACTCTTCCAGCCACTCCGCCGGCGCCTTTTGTGCAGAGAAAGGGCATGCCTCAATTTTGAGATAATATAGCAGAGATGTTTTGAATAAGCGTAAACGTGCAACATATTGATATTGAATGATAAATCTATGGCGCTGCGCTCCTGGCGGCTTTGGGGTGCTCGCATCTTGGTTAATTTCAAATATTCGATTATATTTAAAGGGATTCTTGACAAGCAGAAAACGGCCCAAAACGAGTAAAAAAAACGCAGAAATGCGCGCGATTCGAACATGCGATATGCGCGTTTACCACGCTCGCATTCACTATGTTCGCCGGCTACATGAAATATACCGCTTGTTAAGGCGCGGACGGGGCCGCGTGGATCGCCATGCCGCCGCACCCGCCAAGCGCGAGATGGTTGGCGAACACAATCCAGTCCGGAACGGCCGGCATATTCAACGGTCGGCACTATTTCGGCCGCAAAAAGGCGATATAGCACCTGCGGAACATACAGCGAACGCTGGTGGCGCTTTTTGACATCGTGATTCTTTTGTGCTTCCAAGGGTTCCCCGCACACGCGGGGATGAACCGCCTGACGTGCCCCATACAACGTTCTACAATGTGTGTTCCCCGCACACGCGGGGATGAACCGGATGTTGATAACGCTGATGATGACGAAATAGGTGTTCCCCGCACACGCGGGGATGAACCGGCGACGCGCGCCGCGCCGGTTTTGATGAGATAGTGTTCCCCGTACACGCGGGGATGAACCGAGTCGAAATCATCGGCGGCGTGCTCTATGCCGTGTTCCCCGCACACGCGGGGATGAACCGCCCCGCCGAGCGCCCAAATCACTAGCGATTTGGTGTTCCCCGCACGCGCGGGACGAACAGCGAACTCGCGCGCGGTGCTCCATCCCTTCATTGACGTCCGCTCTATGGATGTTACTATCTACTATTGTGTCAAAGGAGGAACCGTGACCGCCAGCCACACCTACAGCGTTATCCTGGAACCCCTCGAAGAAGGCGGCTTTCTGGTGCATGTCCCCGCGTTCCCTGAAATCTGGGTCGAGACCGAGACCGAAGAGGAGGCGATGGCCGGGGCCAAGGAAGCAATCGAGCGCGTGATCGCCGGCTGATGTTGAACGCGGCGCGACTGTCCCGCCGGAGTTGCGCAAGCCGCTCTTGCGGGAAGTGACGGTTACGAGCGGCGGTTGAGCCGGCGCCTGCCGCCGGCGCGCGGTGCTTTGCAGTCCGTGCCCCGGCAAGGCTATCTTGGATGTCACTGAGCACACGCTGAACAAGCGTTGAGGCGGTAAACGTATTTGCCTGAATGGCGTCCTGTTCGGATGCCGGCTTCGAACAATGTCGCGGCAACTGCAAACCACCGCCGTTGTTTGACCTGACCATGGCGTTTCGGTAAATATATAGACGAGGGTGAATCTGAGCGGGACGAGGTTGACGTTGCCCCTAAGCTACACATACAGCGTGATTTTGGAGCCCGCCGAAGAAGGAGGCTTCCTCGTGCACGTCCCGGCGCTGCCCGAAATTTGCACCGAAGGCGACACGGAGGAGGAGGCCCTCGCGATGGCAAGGGACGCCATCGAGCTTGTGATCGAGAGCCGGCTGGAACGCGGCGAAGCCGTTTCGTCAGAAGTTCAACAGCCGATTATGAGGCAGGTGACAGTTTCTCGCGCGGCATGAGCCCATCTTTGCCACCGATCACTGGCCGTGACGTGATACGCGCCCTGCAGAAGGCCGGCTCATGGTGGTCCGCATTTCTGGTAGCCATCACAGGCTTGTTCACGGTGACGACGCATCGCGCGCAGTTACCGTACCTGTTCATGGCCCGAAGCCGCTAAAGCGCGGCACGTTGCAGTCCATTCTCAGGCAGAGCGGCATTACGGCAACTGAGCTGCGCGAACTGCTCTAAGCCTTGACCGCCAGAAGCTTTGTAATTTTAGTTCGGCTGGAGATACCTGCACCTGCAGCTAGCAGTGACGGCATTCCAGCCTCCTTTGCAGGAACCCATCGCAGCCTTGGCGAAAGCGCTGTGGTGCAAAGTTCGCAGAATGGCGTGTCCAGGCATTTGCGATGGGTATACAACTTCAAACCGAGCTTAGAAATTCATTAGGATAAAATAAATAAAGTATCCGGCTAGAGCTAGCTGAATCGCACAAACGACGTTTAGTACCCAGTGCGATCGAATATAGAAACGAACTTTTGCTCTTTTTGTGTGGTGGAAGTGGTCCCATCCAAGCCCTTCGAGGGCATATTCATTTTCAAGCATGGCGCAATAATCATAAACATTTTGGATTGATCGCCGCCTGAGGCGGTACAGTAATCCACGCCACCAAACTAACAAATGCCGGTAGACACGCAGCAACCTTTATCAATCCTTCAGTTCTCTGCTGTTGACCGATATGGGATGCGATCCACGCAATCAACAATGCATTCGCAAATACCGAGTAGGTTACTGAATTATATGAAGTCTTCGACGTTCTGAACAAGTTCCTGCCTAAGCTGATTGTACTCGGCGACAGGTATGGCAAGCACTCTGCTTTATCACGTGGCATCGCAAGACCTCTCCGTATCGCCTAATCAAACCTGCAACACTGTCTCTACTGACGATAGCTTAGCCCGGCACCAAAGAGAATGAGGCACCGTCAGAAACAGTGGATTGTCGAACTCACGATACCGCGCAAGCGCTGTTCTTGGGGAGACGGCCGTGGAACTATTGCGCGGTCCAGCCGCCATCGATGGAGAGCGAAGCGCCCCGAATTTGCGCAGCCTGCTCCGTGCAAAGGAACGTGGCCAGCGCCCCGATCTGCTCCGGCGTGACGAATTCCCCCGAGGGCTGCTTTTCGCCCAGAAGCAGTTCCTTGGCCTTCTCCACCGGGATGTTGTCCCGCGCCGCCCAATTGTCGATCTGCTTCTGAACCAACGGCGTCAGCACCCAGCCGGGGCAGATCGCGTTGCAGGTGATGCCGGTTTTGGCGGTCTCCAGCGCGATCGCCTTGGTCAAGCCCACGAGGCCATGCTTCGCGGCTACGTAAGCGGACTTGTTCGCGGAGGCGACGAGGCCATGCGCCGATGCGATGTTGATAATGCGGCCCCAGTTCCGCGCCCG
The DNA here is from genome assembly GCA_963760455.1 of uncultured Alphaproteobacteria bacterium. Classification (GTDB taxonomy): domain Bacteria; phylum Pseudomonadota; class Alphaproteobacteria; order Rhizobiales; family Rhodomicrobiaceae; genus Rhodomicrobium. The sequence goes on along the minus strand of CAVXDM010000005.1, from coordinate 6,893 downwards.
CATTTGCGCCATCGCGGCGCTTGGCAAGCGTGGAACGCGGCCGAAAGGTTGATCGCTATGACGGCGTCCCAGCGCTCGGCGGGGAATTCTCCGACCGGCGCCACATGCTGGATCCCGGCGTTGTTGACGACGATGTCAACCTTGCCAAGCGTGGCTGTGGCGGCTTCGATCAGCCCTTCGATCTCGGCCGGCTTGGACATGTCGGCGCCGTTATAGGCGCAGCGCACGCCGTTCGAGCCTGAAATTTCGTTCCGCAGCGCCTCTATGGCGGCACCCTCTCCGAAGCCGTTCAGCATGATGTCCGCCCCGGCCTGAGCCAGCGCCCTGGCAATGCCGAGGCCTATGCCGCTTGTGGAGCCGGTGACAACAGCAACCCGCCCCTGCAGAAACTTCTCCGTCATCGTGACTCCTCTATGCCTGATACAAGCCGGCGTCATCGCGAGGCCGCCTTGGCGGCCGTGGCGATCCAACAACTAGCGTTACGTTTCCGGCCTCTGGATTGCCTCGGGGCTTTGCCCCTCGCAATGACGGAAAGCAGTCAAAACCTGCGGAAGCGCTAAGCAGGTGCATCACCTCCGGGATCGCAGGAGCAGCGGCCCGAACACGGCCGAAAAGCCCCAGAACGCCAGTATCCAGAATGCCGCGGCGATGTAGAGCGAAATGTGCGGCTCCACGTCCAATGCGGCTGCGATCCTCACGATGGCCGCCGCTCCAGCGCAAAGATAGATCGCCACAATCGAGGGCGAAGCGGTAAGGGGCTGACCCGTGTGGCCGAGGCTCGCGCGTGTCATGACCGCAAGCGTCATCAAGCCGATTGCGCCAACGGTCCAGGCGTGGACGCCGGCGGCTGGCGAAGCTGTGTCAGGCGATACGGCCGCAATCGCGGTCAGCAGAAAGCCGAGGGGCACAAAGATGTAGGCGGCGTGGAGGACCACGACCAAGGGCTCGGAGAAGGTGCGGTGTCCCTTCCAACGCGCCAGGCGAGCGAATTGCAAAGCGCCGGCGAGCCCGCAAGCCGCTGCCGTTGCCATCCCTTCCGGGGCGGCGATCCAGATGGCCAAAGCGATTGCCGATATCGCGAGGACAGCCAGATCGAATTTGCCAGGGGGCGCTGGCAGGTTTTTCGGGCCGCGCTTCGCAAGCCAGTTCCGGGTGAAGGACGGCACGATCCGTCCGCCGATGAGCGAAATCAGCAGGATCGCGGCGGCGACGCCGATGCGCTTGCCGTAAACGCTGGAGCCGGAGGAGGCGGCCTCGGCGTGAAAGACAAGGTTGCCCACGGCGAGCAGTGCCACGAACAGCAAGACGATCAAATTGCGAAAGTTTTTGCCGGCGACGATTTCGCGCCCGGCGACAACCCCAAGCGCGATCAGAAAGAGGAGATCGACCGCCGCCGAAAACACCGGCCCGGTGAGCGCGGATGTGGCAACCGCCACGCGCCCGGCCACCCAGATCGCGAACAGGGCGGCGAGCGGCGCGCCGGTAACGGGTAGGCGCCCCGTCCAGTTTGGCACGGCCGTCAGCAGGAAGCCCGCGACGACGGCGGGAACGTAGCCATAAAGCAGCTCATGGATATGCCAATCCACCACGTCGAAGGTGGCAGGCAGCACCACGTTGCCCTGCAGGATCAGGAAAAAGAGCGCCATCGCCGCCCCGGCCCACACCGCGCCGCCCAGGAAGAACGGCCGGAAGCCGTAGCTGAAAATGGCGGGGCCGCTATAGACCCGCGCTTTTGCCGCCGTTGTCATTGAACCTTCCCGGCAAGGCGTCTGCCGCATCTAGCGCAGGCTTTGCCAAAAATGCCTTGAGCGATAAGATGTTATCATACCTCACGCAGTTTTAAACGCGCTTGACCACGGTTAAGGGTATTCCGTTAATCACGATCGCAACGACGGAGCACAATTCAATGAGAGCGGCCAGGCCTCGCGCTTCCCACGCTCACTTCACGGAGCTTACCACGCGCTGGATGGACAACGACGCTTACGGCCATATCAACAACGTAACCTACTATTCCTTTTTCGATACCGCGGTGAACGCGCATCTCATTTCGGCGGGCTGCCTCAACATTCAGAACAGCGCCATTATAGGGCTTGTCGTCGAAACGGGCTGCCAGTTCTTCAAGCCCATCGCCTTTCCGGATGTCTTGCTGGCCGGCTTGCGGGTCGCGAAGCTCGGCAATAGCAGCGTCCGCTATGAGATCGGCATCTTCCTGAAGGGCGATGAAAACGCCGCCGCCGAGGGGCATTTCGTTCATGTCTATACCGGCCGCGCGTCGGGCAAGCCCGTGCCGATCCCCGATAAGGTCAGGAAAGCGCTCTCCTCCCTGATGCGTCAAGACTAGGGCAGGCAGCAATTGCGGCCACCAGCGAGGAACCTTTCGTTTCCCTTTTTATTCCGCTTTGGAGGTCCGGCCTATGCGCGGCCCGGCGATCTGAAGAGTGAGCGATGCGTTTCCTTGTTCTTGCCGCGGCCCTCTTGGCCGCGGTCCCTCTGGTATCGAAAGTGATTACCGCTGGGCCGCCGGGCGGTAGCCGCGAGCTTGACGCCGGGCACCATTCCGGCGGGCTGAGCTGGAAGAACATCCGGGAAACCCTGCTTTGCGCTTATCGGGGCGTTGGGGAGCACCGCACCAGCCTGCTCGCGGCAGGTGTCGCATTTTATGCCCTGTTTGCAATTTTTCCGGCGCTCGGCGCCGCAACCTGGATTTTTGGGCTGCTCGCCGACCCGGCCACCATCCACAGCAACCTGGATAGCTTGAAAGATGTTCTGCCCGCCGAAGCCTGGCAAATCATCGAGCGGCAACTCGCGGCACTTACGGCACAATCCACCAGCCTGTCTGTCGCGGGGATTTTCAGCCTGCTCGTAGCGCTCTATTCTGCCAGGACAGCGGCCTCTGCCATGATGGAAGCGCTGAACACGGTTTACGGCGTTCAGGAAAAGCGAGGCTTCGTTGTCACGAACGGCATCGCAATTCTGTGTACGCTTATGGGCATCGCCGTCCTGCTCATAGCCGTGGCCGTAATGATCGTCCTTCCAATCATCTTCAACTATGTGGGCTTAAGCTCTGTCTTTGGCGAGGTAATCCGCTATGCGCGCTGGCCTGCACTTGCAGTGCTGATGGCGCTGGCGCTGGCTGTGACCTACAGGTTCGGTCCAACCGGGAAAACGCCTGCTGGAAGTGGCTGACCTGGGGATCGGCGACCGCGACGGTGCTTTGGATCGTCGCCTCTTTCGGCTTCTCCTGGTACGTCTCCGCCTTCAACTCCTACGACAAGGTCTATGGCTCGATTGGAGCGGTGGTCATTCTTTTGTTTTGGTTCTGGCTCGCCGGCTTCAGCGGGCTTCTCGGCGCGGAGCTTGACAACGCCATCGAGCGAAGAGCCGGCATCCCGCCCGCAGGCCCGAAAAGATAGACCAAGCTTGGCCTCTGCTGCAAATTTAACGAACGGTTTCACATATCCTTGAAAGTGCCGTCCTTTTGATTTACGTAATACGTTGCCGCAGTCGAATCATTGGCCACGTAAATGTTGGGCCAGCCTGTGTTGTCGATGTCCGCCGCGGCCACGCTCAGAGCGTACGTGCCGAGCGCTGCCCACATCCCGCTCTTTTCGCTTACATCGGTGAACGTGCCGTCGCCGTTGTTGTGATAGAGCAGGTTCTTTCCACCGTCGAGACCCGGCGATCCGCAGGCAACCAGAATACCCTTGTACGTGCAATTTGCGATCTCCGGCAATGGCGCTGTTTTTAGGTCCAGGTCAATATAGTTGGCGACGAACAGATCGACGTTACCGTCGCGGTCGTAGTCGAGAAACGTACACCCGGCGTTCCACCGTAGTCTGTCCTGCAGAAGACCTGCCTCCCTGGTGACATCCGTGAAAGTGCCATCACCATTGTTCCGGAACAGAGCATTCTGCCCGTAATACGTGACGAAGAGGTCGTTCCAGCCATCGTTGTTGTGAAGCCGCCAACGCAGCAAGCCTGGCCCCAACCGGAGCGTGCCAACCCCGCCTTCAGAGTGACATCGGTAAAAGTCCCATCCCGGTTGTTCTTGAACAGGTGGCAAACAGGCTCATGGCCTTTTGGAAAACCCTCCAACCGCCAGCCGTTAACCAGGAAGATGTCGAGCCAGTCGTCCTGATCGTAATCGAAAAAGGCAACGCCACAGCCCGTCGTTTCGAGCAGATATTTGTTGCGGTGTTCGCCGCCAAAAATGGTCTCCACATTCAGTCCGGCCTCTTTTGCCACATCAACAAACTGGACCCCGAGTGGCGTGCCAGTTACCGGCGATGGCGCTCCCTTGGGTGCGGGCCGTGCTTCGACGGAGTATGTTTCACGCGCCATACCCGCGGGTCTTGGCGGTGACGCGGTTTGTTGACCGCCCAGCGCGAGTGCCGGGCGCGCCATGCTCAGCACATCTTCCAACGGCAAAATCAGAGCGGTTTTCGAAAGCAACTAAAAATCTTCGACGGGTGAAGCTCAATCATTTCTCCTTGGGAGCTCAACTTGCCTGAACAAAGTCCGGATTTCTCGCTCTGCCGAAGCATATCAGTGGGCGGGTGAGAAATCTCTTGCCTTGGCGCGTTCCGCGGCAGCATCCTGTGCTCGTCCCTGGCGCTCATAGGCTATGGCGAGTTGAAGATGAGGGTCAGCGAATGTTGGATCGGCAGAAACCGACTCCAGGTAACGAGCGATCGCGTCCGCAATCTGGCCTCGCACCATCAGTTGGTTTCCGGTGTTGAGCGCGAGGCTTGCACGCAGCCGGTTCGTGGCCGCGCGACTCAGCTCGGCGGCTTGGCGCCGGTATTCGGCGGCTTGACTCCGCAGTTCGTTCATCCGGCTCCGCAATTGCCCAGCCTTTTGCTGGTCGCCCGCTGCATCGGATGCATCGGCTTGCTGCGCGAGCGTCGCAGCTTGTTCGGCGAGAACCCCAGCCAACATCACGCGAGGGCTGGACTGGTCGGGCAGTAAATCAACAGCCTTCCTCAGGGCATCCACTGCATCGTCAAGCTGGGAGTTCTGCTTGAGCGTGCTTCCCAAGGTAGACCAGGCGTCGCCGTTATCCGGCCGTAACGCGACCGCCTTTTTCAATTCCACGATGGCGTCGTCCAATTTGCCGGTCTGCGCATACAACATGCCGAGCGTGGATGGTGGATCCGGCAAAGTCGGATCCAATTGCTCGGCGCGCCTCAACTCCTCAATGGCTTCGTCGTTGCGGTCCTTGTACTTGTCAGCCACGCCAAGATCGTAGTGGAGTGTCGCGTCGTTCGGGTCCAGCGCCAGCGCCTTCTTGATGTCAACAATTGCTTCGTCGAACGCCGATAGCTGTATATGGGCCACACCCATATTCTTATAGGTGCCGGCATTATTGGGATCTTCGGCAAGCGCCCGCCCAAATATATCGAGCGCATCTTTGGCGTTGCCGGTATAGGCGAGCGCAAGTCCCAGATTGTCGAGAGCGCTCGCGTTATGGGGATCGCGCTCAATGGCCTGCTGAAACCAGGGAATTGCCTCGTCTTGGCGCCCCAGCCGTTGTAGCGCCATGGCCAATTCCAACTGGACATCTGGCAGCTCCGGGTTGGCTTTCACGGCATCCGCAAGCTTTTTGGCCGCCTCCTCGTCCTTGTCCGCTGCAGCCAAAGTGCGGCCATATTCCAGCAGAAGCTCGCCATTGGACGGTTCCATCTGAAACGCGCTCGCAAACTCGGCAAGCGCATCCTCGAGTTTGTTCTGCTGGCGCAACGCTACGCCCAGGTGAACCCGGGCTCGCACATATCTGCCATCCAGCGCGATGGCATTCTCGAAATTGCCACGCGCCTGGTCCCAACGGCCTAACTGCGCATTCAGCGAGCCGATGTCGTCCTCCAGATCGGCGTGGGACCCGGTGAGCGCTTCTGCCGCCGTGAGCTGTTCTAAGGCCTGGTCCGGCTTGCCGGCGGCAACTAACGTGCGCGCATATGCCTCGTAGAAAGCAGCGTCGACCGGTGTCTGCCCATGCACTTTCGATCGATGAAGCGCTGCATCAAAATGTTGAATGGCGCCGGCCGTGTTCCCTGACTGCGCCAGGGCCAAAGCCAGATTGGTTTCGATGCCCCTATCGCCCGGCTTAAGCTTTGCGGCGATTGTGAGTTCCCTGACCGCCTCATCCGGCTTGCCCAATTCCGCCAGAACCGCTCCTAGCGCTTCATGCCCCTCCGGAAATTGCGGCGAAAGACGCACCGCCTTCACAAACTGTGCGCGCGCCAATTCGAGGTTTCCCGCCTGTTGTGCGGCATATCCTGCGTGGAATGCCACGTTCGCATCTTGAATAGCTTGAGCCTTCGCCGGCGACGGAACCTGCGCCGCAAGCTGCAGCGACAATGCCCCTACCGCTGCTGTCCCGGCCACGAACCAAATTCCAGCGCCAGTGAATTGCAAGCCCCGGCCGGACAAGGCACCTACCGTCACAAACCATGTGCTCCCGATGAGGTATTCAAGGAACATCTTCGCTGCCGGCGGCGCTTTCACCAGATTCATTCCACGATTCCTCCGCTTTTCGGCCTAGGCCATGCTAAGCGCGCATCTTCGCGTCGTATCGTCCCGACCCAGAATACTGCACTCCAGCAGCGCCGCAGACGCAGGTTGCTCATCTTGCCTGAAGATTCGCAGCGGAGATTTGCGCGCCTTCAGCATTGTCTGAAATGAGGTTTTAATAAGTCGCAAGTTTGGGCCGCCAGCGACACGCTGTAGCCTGCGCGATTTGCCGGCGCTCAGACCGTTCCCATCGCTTCAACACCTCGGGGCCGGGCAGGCCGGGCTCGCAACCCGCAATTATTTCTGATGCACGGCGACGATCTGTTCCTGTATAGGAACTCCGTGTTTCATAGTGACCCTGATGAGTGCCTCGAACGGCTCAA
>CAVXDM010000004.1:0-138067 GCA_963760455.1 uncultured Alphaproteobacteria bacterium | reverse complement strand
GCAATTCGTTTGACGATTGCCAACCCAAGTCCGGACCCTGAGGATCTGCTTCTGTCCTGGCGCCAGAAACGCTGAAAAATATATTGTTGCTCGGATACCGATATGCCCGGCCCCTCGTCGGAGACAGAGAGTAGGCCGTTGGCGGTGAGTTCGATGCTCACCCGGGTGCCTGACGGGGTGAAACGCACCGCGTTTTCCACGACATTACGAAGAGCGCGGAACAGCACCTCAGAATTGCCCCGGATTATTGCCGGCTTCTCCGGAGCATCGAGCGATATTTGCTTGGATTGGCCGATAGCGACGGGAGCCATGAACTCGACCACCTCGAGGCACACCGCGCTCAAATCGGCGGTCTCTTGGGGCGATACGCAAAAGGTCTCAAGTTCGGCGATATCGAGTAGCTGGCTTACCACCCGCTTCATGCGGGCGATATCGCGGGTCAGCTCTGACGCGGCAATCTTGTCGGCAAGGGTATCGACGCGCGCTTGAAGGATCGAAAGCGGTGTTCGCAATTCGTGGGCTGCATCGGCGGTAAAATCCCTTTGTACGCGAAATCCCTCTTCTAGACGGTCCAGGGCTTCGTTCACCGTGCGGACCAGCGGCTTGATCTCGGTTGGGATAGTCTCCAGCGGCAGGCGGACGCTGATGCTTTCCGGCCCAATCTTGGCGGCGAAGTCCGATGCCTCGATAAGGGGCCTCAGCGCCCTACGGAAGATCAACACATCGATGACCAAGAGAAACAGCAAAATAGGGATCGTAATCCAGCCCACCCTGGCAAAAAACTCACGAACGATGTCATCCAGAAGCACGTCACGGTGCTGCATATCGAGCGAAATCTGCACCCAGATTTGCCGGCTGCCGGCGCGAACCGGAATGCTCGCGAGCGAGAACACCGAACGGCCGCGCTGGCTGGAGTTGAAGGTTGGCCCCGGGTTAATGCCTTGCGCGAGGAGCGCCTGCCCATCGCGAAGGGAGGAGAACAGCACATGTCCTGATTCATCCACGATGGCATAGGCATAGCGTCCATAACTTTCCGCAAACAGCGCTTTCAAATCGGGCGGCAGCCGCAGCTCGACCCGCCCGTCCGGCTCCTCGGTCAAATAGCGGCGGATGAGTTCCACATTTTCCTGCAAGGAACGGTGTTGCAGGTCTTCGGCGGCCGATTGCAGCAAAAAGTAAAGAGTAAACGGCATGAAGGCCGACGTCAGCACAATCGTGATGGCATGCAGAAGAATAATCCGCGTTGTAATTGAATTGAAGACGTTCATTTCTCACAGTACCGAAAAATTAGCTTTGCTCCCGCGCTGCGATTAGATAACCCGCGCCGCGTACGGTGTGAATGTCTACTGTGGCCCCGAGGTCCTGCAGCGACTTCCGCAGGCGGTGGATATAAACCTCTACCGCATTCGATCCGACATCGAACGATAGGCCGAAAATCTGGTCTTCAAAGGCAGATTTTGGAACAACGCGGCCGCGCCGGCGGAGCAGAATTTCAAGGACGCCCAGTTCGCGCGCGGAAAGCTGGCAGGGCTTGCCGGCGGCAAAAAGCTGCCGGGCAGCGGTGTCGAATGTGAGATTGCCGAGTTCGAGCGAGCGCCCAAGCAGTTCACCCGGCCTTCGCATCAGCGCTTCGAGCCGGGCAATCAGCTCCTCCATGGCGAAAGGCTTGACGAGATAATCGTCTGCCCCCGCCCGCAAGCCCGTCACACGGTCGTGGACGCCATCCCTCGCAGTCAGGATAAGCACGGGAACCGAACTCTTGTCCGCCCGAAGCGCGCGGACGACATTCAAGCCATTGCCGTCCGGCAGGCCCAGATCGAGGATCACCGCGGAATAATGTTTCGATTTCAAGATGGCAATCGCGTCGGCGGCGGTGGTGACGAAGTCCGTTTCGAACCCGGCGCCAGCCAAACTTACGCCAAGAAGCCTGAAAAGCTCTTCGTTGTCTTCCACAAGCAGAATGCGCATGGCGGGCTCCTATCGAAACAGTCCAAGCGGCGATCCGATGCACTGCGGCGGCTGCGCATCATGGCCGAAAACGATGCCCTGTGTAAGGCGCTTGTAAGCATCCTCGCGCACATCTGTCGAGTTGGGGATAAGGGATTTGAGGACATGGGCACCGGAAATCGCAAACATTTGGCGGAGGGGCGGCTGTACTACGCCGGGCTGGCGGCAATCGTGGCGCTGGCCTTTGGCGGCACCTACTATTTCCCGGGCGCTGCGGCCACTCAGGAGGCAGCGCACACTGCCGCTCCAGGCCGGCTTCTGAGCTTTCAGCCGACGGAAGCCCAAAGGAAAAACCTGAGAATTGAGGTGGCCGGCGTTGCCCATTTCAGGACCAAGCGCGAAGCGGAAGGCAAAATTGCGATCAACGACTACAAAACCACGCCCATATTTTCTCCCTATTCTGGCCGTGTGACGGCGGTCTTTGCGGATGCAGGCGCTCAAATGGCTGCCGGCCAGCCGTTGTTCGCGATCGAGGCAAGCGAGTTCGTGCAGGCCCAGAATGACCTTATGAGCGCGATCAACGCCCGTAACAAAGCTCGGGCGCAGCGCCGGCTCGCTGAGATCAATGAAGGCCGCCAAAGCGATCTCTATGCCGCGCGCGCTGCCGCCAAGCGCGACCTGGAACAGGCGCAAACCGATCTGGTTTCTGTGGCCAACGATTTAAAAACAGCCGAGCTTGGTGTCGAAGCGGTGCGCAAGCGGCTGCGCATCCTCGGCAAGCCGGAAGATGAAATCGCGGCATTGGAGAATACGGGCAGCCAGATCAATCCGGTTACCAGCCTGCTCGCCCCCATCGCGGGAACGGTGATTTCTAGAAAGATTGCGCTGGGCCAGTACCTCCAAAGCAACGGCACCGATCCCGTTTTCACCATCGGCGACCTATCCACGGTATGGCTTGTGGCGAACCTACGCGAGACCGACGCCCCCTTCGTGCATCCAGGCCAGACCGTGAACGTCCGGGTACTGGCGCTGCCCAACACGCCGCTTACGGCGAAAATCGTCTACATCGCACCTTCGATCGACCCAGTGACGCGGCGCCTCGCCATCCGGGCCGAGATCAGCAACCCCGATTTCGTCTTGAAGCCCGAGATGTTCGCGAACTTCACAATCCTCTCGGGTGATGAGGAAGACCATGTGGCTGTACCTCAACCAGCCATTGTGTATGAAGGCCCTTCGGCGCATGTCTGGGTGGAAGGAAAGGACCGGACGATTTCGTCCAGGAACGTCGGAACCGGCCGCTCCAACGGGGAACTCATCGAAATCCGCTCAGGGCTTGCTGCGGGAGAAATGGTCGTCACCGGCGGGGCGCTGTTCATCGACAGAGCCTCCGAGGTAAACTCCCCGGACGCGCGCGAAGCCGGCGCGGAGCAGGTCAATTGAGCGCGATTCTCTCGGCGGCGCTCCGCCAGCGCGGGCTGGTGCTGATTCTTTTCGTCATGATGATGGGCGCAGGTCTTGCTGCATTCCGCGAGCTCAACATCGAAGCCTATCCCGATCCTGTGCCGCCCCTGGTCGACATTGTGACCCAGAGCACCGGCCAATCGGCGGAGGAGATCGAGCGCAACATCACGATTCCCATCGAAGTGCAGATGTCTGGCATTCCCCATGTGACGGCGATCCGCAGCATTTCGCTGTTCGGCCTGTCGGACGTGAAGGTCCAGTTCACCTACGGCTTCACCTATGACGAGGCCGAACAGCGCGTCATCAACCGCCTGTCGCAGCTCCAGTCGCTGCCAGGCAGCGCGCAACCGCAGATTTCTCCCGTCAGCCCAATAGGAGAAATCTTCCGCTACCGGCTGAACGGCCCCAAGGGCTTCTCGGTGGCGGAACTGAAGACGATCCAGGATTGGACCTTGCAGCGCAGGCTCAAGGCGGTACCTGGCGTGATCGATGTGACCGCTTGGGGCGGAACCTTGAAGACCTACGACATCAACATCGATCTCGACAAGCTCACGAGTTACGGCCTGACGCTGCCGCAGATGCTGCAGTCGCTTTCGAACAGTAACATCAATGTGGGTGCGCAAACGGTTAATCTCGGCGCGCAATCCGTCGTCGTGCGCGGCATCGGCCTTGTCCGCTCGATGGACGATATTCGCAACACGGTGCTGTCCTCGACGAATGGCTCGCCGGTGTTCGTGCGCGACGTGGCCCAGGTGTCGCCCGGATTTGTGCCCCGGCTTGGCATCGCCGGGCAAGACGCGGATAACGACATCGTCGAAGGCATCGTCCTGATGCGGCGCGGCGAAGCCAGCACGCTGACGATCAAGAAGGTCGAGGACGAGATCGCCTATATCAATTCGCACGATATCCTGCCGCCGGGCGTCGACGGTCGAGCGGATTTACGACCGCCTCGACCTGATCAACACCACGACATCGACCGTGTTTCACAACGTGGTGTCCGGTATCGTGCTGATCTTCCTGATCCAATGGATTTTTCTAGCCGACTTGCGAAGCGCGCTGATAGTCGTTTGCAGCATCCCCTTCGCGCTGTTCTTTGCGGTCATTATCATGGTAGTACGCGGCGAGCCGGCCAATCTGCTTTCGGTAGGCGCCATCGATTTCGGGCTGATCGTCGATGCTTCCGTCATCATGATGGAGAACATCTTCCGCCATCAGCACGACGCCAGCCGGCGTAAGGCTTACTATCCCGATACGCCGGATCACCTCCCGGAGCGCCTGAAATCCTATTATTTCGCCAGCCTTGAGGTCGGCAAATCCATCTTTTTCTCGGCAGCGATCATCATTGCCGGCTTTGTTCCACTGTTCTCGCTGACGGGCATCGAGGGTCACATCTTCGCGCCCATGGCCAAAACCTACGCCTATGCGCTGCTGGGCGGGCTGATCTCGACCTTCACCGTAATACCGGCATTCTCGGCCCTCTTCCTGCACCCGGAGCGCGAGGAGGACGAGACGCTGCTGTTGCGGATGCTGCTCAGGATCTACCGCCCGGCCATTTCCCTCGCGCTCGGCCATCGCGCGATTACCTTGGGCGCTCGCCGGGCTTCTTTTTGCCGCGCGCCTATGTTGCGGCGAGTTCGCTGGGCCTCGAATTCTTACCCAAGCTCGAAGAGGGAAATTTCTGGATAAGGGCGACGCTGCCGCGTTCGATCTCGCTTGAGGAAGCAAACCCTTATGTGAACCGGATGCGGGAGATCATCGCTTCCTACCCAGAAATGCGGACAGTTGTTTCCCAACATGGGCGGCCAGCCGACGGCACCGACGCGGCCGGCTTCAACAACGCCGAATTCTATGTGCCGCTGTTGCCCAAAGATCAGTGGCCCACGGGAATCAGCAAGGAGGCGTTGACGAAGGCCCTCAGCATGCGGCTGGAAGTCGGAGTTTCCAGGCGTCGAGTTCAATTTCTCACAAAACATTCAGGACAATATCGAGGAGGCTGCCTCGGGCGTCAAAGGTGAGAACTCCGTCAAGATTTACGGCTCGAATCTTGAAACGCTGGAAAAAACGGCCTTGCGTATCAAGGACGTACTCGCCAAGGTGGACGGCATCACCGATCTAAGTGTGTTCGGGGCGCTGGGCCAGCCTAACCTCACCATCAAGATCGACCGGCTGAGGGCGGCCCGCTACGGACTTTCTCCTGGCGATGCAAATGCAGTGATACAGGCAGCCATCGGTGGGCAAAGCGTGGGCGACCTTTACGAGGAAGGCAGCGACCGGCATTTTCCGATTGTTGCCAGGCTCGATAAGCGTTTCCGTGAAAGCCTGCCAGCCATTCAGAACATCACGGTGGGGGTAACCGGATCGAACGGCACCAGCTACATTCCACTTTCCGAACTCGCCGATATCAAAATGACATCCGGCGCGTTCTATATCTACCGGGAGCACCAAGAGCGCTACTTGCCCGTCAAATTCAGCGTCCGCGGGCGCGACCTTGGCAGCGCGGTCCTTGAGGCGCAACAGCGCGTGAACCGCGAGGTGGTACTGCCAGGCGGATACCACCTTGAATGGGCCGGCGAATTTGGTAACTTGACCGAAGCCATCGCCCGCCTTGAAATCGTGGTCCCGCTCAGCATTCTTCTCATCGGCCTGCTACTGTATCTGAATTTCGAATCCGTTGAGGATACGCTTATCGCAATGAGCGTGATTCCGATGGCATTGATCGGGGGAATATTCGCGCTGGCCATAACGGGGACGCCGTTCAGCATCTCCGCTGCCATTGGGTTTATCGCGTTGTTCGGAATCGCCGCTATGAACGGCATTATCGTTATTTCCTCGTATAACCGTCTGCAGCAGAGCGGGCTCGACGCCCGCAGCGCGATCGAACGAACCTGCATAATCCAAATGCGGCCGGTCTTGATGACTTGCGTGGCAGCCTGCGTCGGGCTCTTACCGGCGGCTTTTTCCACCGGTATCGGCTCCCAGGTACAAAAGCCGCTCGCGTTGGTGGTGGTTGGCGGAATGCTGCTCGCGCCCTTTCTTATTTTGATCGTGCTGCCGGCGGCCATCAGTGCCGTTTCTAGTTTCCGAAGGCCGGCGGTTACGCGGCCCACGCCCGTGACGGGAGAGTAGAGGCGATGCGCTTGGGGGCAGAGTTTTTGCATCTTTGCAAGCCTCGTATTAGCGGGCTGCGCCGTGGGGCCGGATTTCATGTCTCGCGAACTGCCGGAAGGCGCGGGCTATCTACCGGCCTCGATTTCGCAAACGGCAAGCGCACCCATTCTGGACGGCGGCGCTTCGCAGAAGCTTGTGAACGGCGAGGCGATGCCGCCGGATTGGTGGAAGCTCCTCCAATCGCCCGCCCTCGATGCCCTCGTGGCGCAGGCTTTGGCAAAGAACCCGAATATAGAGGCAGCCGAGGCCACTTTGCGATCGGCCGCCGCCAGCGCCCGCGCGCAGGAAGGCAGCCTCTTTCCAACTGCCGGAGCAAATTTTAACGCAAGCCGGAACAAGACCCCTGGCGATTTATCGGCAACGCCCGCTTCTAACGCAAACCTCTACAGCCTCTACACAGCCCAGGTTTCGGTTGCGTACACGCTGGATATCTTCGGTGGCGTGCGCCGTTCCATCGAAGCCCAGCAGGCGCTCGCCGATTTCCAATCCTATCAGCTCCGCGCGGCCTACCTGACTCTGGAGGCCAACTTGGCGGGCGCAGCCGTAAGCGAGGCAGCGCTGCAAGAGCAGACGCTGGCAACCGCAGAGATCATCCGTCTGGAGAAAGAGACTTTGCAAATCCTCAAAGTGCAGAGTGACAAAGGGCAAATCGCCGGGATCGACGTGGTGGCCCAGCAGACGGCGCTGGCCCAATCGGAGCTTTCGCTCCTGCCGCTGCGCAAGCAGTTTGAGCAGAACCGCAACCTTCTGGCTGTTCTCACTGGCAATTTTCCCAATAGCCCGCCTGCCCGGCGGTTCCGGCTTGGCGATCTGCATCTGCCTCGCATCTTGCCGCTCAGCCTGCCATCCGCGCTCGTCCGCCAGCGGCCCGATGTGCTGGCGGCTGAGGCAAACCTGCACAATGCCAGCGCCAATGTTGGCGTGGCGATCGCCAACCGGCTGCCTAGTCTCACGCTTGCCGCGAATTACGGCGCTAGCTCCGTGGCGTTCGATGCGCTGACGGCGGGTAGCAATCGGCTTTGGAGCGTGGCGGGCAATGCAGCTCAGGTGGTGTTCGACGGCGATACGTTGCGGCAGAAACAGAAGGCGGCAGAAGCTGCCCTGGATGCGGCGGATGCGACCTACCGCAGCACCGTACTGACCGCATTTCAGAACGTCGCCGACGCATTGCGGGCCATCCAATACGACGCAGCGGGGCTTGCGGCTGCGACCAAGGCGGAGCGCTCGGCACGCGAATATCTGGACATTTCCAGGCAGAAGCTTCAACTCGGGGCAGCGAACAGCCTGACCTTGCTGAGTGCCCAGCAGGCCTATCAGCAGGCGCGCATCGCGCTCATCCAGGCGCAGGCAGCCCGCCTCAGCGATACGATTGCGCTCTGCGCCGCGCTGGGTGGCGGATGGTGGGGTGGCGTTTGAAGTTTGCAGCCTCAGTCAGGCTTGGACTTGAGCGAGGGGATTTGGAAATGCCGTTTGGACTCAAAATAATTGAAACGGCGCTCCAAAATCACCCGCCCACTAAAATCCGCGAAGAGCCTGGAAAATTAAAAACCGCGTTTTGTGCGATGGGTAGGCGGGAGGGCATCCAATCTGTGGGACGATTTGCTTCGGTAATGCGGTGAAGGCCGGATAGGCAGCACGGGTATAGGAGGATGGCGTATTTCAAGCTCCAGTACGTAACCGAGGATCGGGACCGTCACGGCAATTTACGGTTCTGAGAAGCTGGATGGTGGACACGACAGGGAAAGCACCGTTGTGGCGGAAGGCAGTATGCTGGTGGTCGCCAACGATGTGACCCAGGCCCCCAACGATAAGCAGCAGCTCGAACCGATGCTGGCCAAGACCGGCGCCCTGCCCGAAGAGCTGGGCAAGGCAGAAACTATGCTGGCCGATAACGGCTATTTCAGCGAGGCCAACGTCAAGGCGTGCGCGGCGGCCGGGATCGAGCCGTTGCTCGCCATGGGCCGGGACTCGCATCATCCATCCTTGAGCCAGCGCTTCGCCGAGGCTCCGCCCGCGCCGGAAAACCCCACCCCCGTCCAGGCCATGGCCCATCGCCTGCAAACGCCCGAGGGCAAGAAGCTTTACGCCCTGCGCAAATGCATGCCTGAGCCGGTGTTCGGCATCGTCAAATCGGTGCTGGGATTCCGTCAGTTTCTGCTGCGCGGGCTGGACAACGTCAAAGGCGAGTGGAGCCTCGTAACCATGGCCTGGAACTTGAAGCGGATGTTCGTGCTGAAGGCCGCATAGGCTCGATGCCCAGCGCCTTTTTGCGGCATGATCGATATATTACCTAAACGGTAAAGCCCAGTCCGACAGGCTGCTAGACTCAATAATCCGATCGCCGGAAGCGGTCACGATCCGCCGGCCATCGGGGCTGAACGACGCAACGCGCACTGCGCTGGCGTGACCTTTCAAAATCGCTGCGGTTCGATTTTCGAACATCGAGCGTGGCGTGGGGTTTCCCAGATCTGGCACTAACTCGAGACCGAGGTCGTCAGCAAGCACCGCGCCTGCTGCAGCAAGCCTGAGCGCGTGCTCCGAAAGCTTGTCATGGAGAGCCTGAAGTGCGCCGCGCTGTCGGGCGTGACGATAAAGACCATGACGTCCGCCGCCGCGATCATGTCCTGTAGGCGCTGCCACCATTCATCCTCGGCGGCGATGCCCGTGGCGAAGTTGGCAGGATCGGCGAGCGAGCGGTCGTAGTCGGCGGTGTAGCCGCGCGCTTCGAGCGCAACGGCCAGGCGGCGGGTGAAATCGCCGTCCTTGCGGGAGTGAGAGAGAAAGACGCGGGTCTTGACGGGCTCTTCGGACAAAGGGCTCTCCGTGACGCAAAAACGGGGCCTGCGGATTATGGCGAAGAAGTAGTTTATCACGGGGCGGTGCCGCAAGAGCGTTCTGTCAGGGTTGGGCCAGAACCGGATTCTCTGCTCTTGTTTGCGGCACCGCTGCAGGGACATGCGTTGGCCCGGTCTGCAGCTGTTATTCGGTTCCAGAAATCGTTGGGAGGCAACTTCCTTTTCGGCTCTATTTTTCGCGCAATCAACGACTTATGAACCGTTTGGCACGTCGAATGAAGCCCAACTGCAGCCCGAAGAGTACTCTGTATAGCTTCCACTGTGCAGACCGCACAACTATAGTTTGTTTGTCGATACAAGAATACAACCTTACGCAAGTATACGTTGCACCAAAAATACGTGCATCAAAGCTGGTTGTACGTAAAACGTCGTGTCTGTGCAGATTAGGACACAGACGTTTCGCTCGCGAATCGCCTACCTACTGCAGCGTGCACCTAAAGGGGGGCTGCAGGCGATGATTGCATTGCATGGCGATGTGACTGAACGGTCCAAAATCAAATGCGTTGCTGCATGTAGAGACCATGGCTCCATAAAGGCAGCTTCCTGGTCAATTTCCCTGGCGGTAGGGGGCGTATTCGTTGCGGCTTTGGCAATCATCCGGCCGCCTGCCGCGTTAGCCGTGCCGAGCTATGCGCGCCAAACCGGACAGTCTTGCGCGACTTGCCACACGGCCTTTCCGGAACTGACGCCATATGGCCGCCAGTTCAAGCTGGCCGGCTACACTTCTGGCGGCACGAGGTGCGGGGATGGCTCGCCCGAGACGGACAAGACACAGATCCCGCTCGCCATAATGGCTTGGCCCGCGACTTTCACCCACGTTAACAGCAACTTAGCGCTGCCTGACAACAACAATCAGTGGATACCCGGGCAGTTCAGCCTTTTCGTCGCCGGGCAGCTTTATTGCGACGTGGGCGCGTTTGCGCAGATGACCTACGACCGCCCGGGCAACTCATTTACCTGGGACAACACCGACATCCGTTACGCAAAGACGGGGGTGATTGACGGCACCAGCATCGTCTACGGCATTACCGCCAATAATAATCCGACAGTACAGGACGTTTGGAATACCGCGCCTGCCTGGATGTTTCCCTTTATTACCTCCGAGGTCGCGCCCGCCCCTGCTGTAGCTCCGATGATTCAGGGGGGCTGGGCTACGCAAGTCGGGGGCATAGGCGGCTATGCCTGGATCAACAACAGCATCTACGTGGAATTTACCGCGTATGGCGACTTGCCCCGGCGTCTGCTCACCGATCTCGCTGGCAGCGCTGACGTGACCAACAGATTTGCCGGCAGCGCGCCCTACTGGCGCCTCGCCTACGAAAGGACTTGGGGCAGCAATTCGCTGATGTTCGGCACCTTCGGCATGTTTGCGGACGTGCAGCCCACCGGCGGAACCCCCGTTCCATTGCTGCCGGGAGTAACCGATCCGACTCTCGATCTCGCCATGGATAGCCAGTATCAATGGGTCGGCCTGGTGCACGCATTTTCGGTGCGGGCGAGCTATATCTGGGAAAACAAGAGCAATAACGTAGAGGTACCGCTCGGCTTTGCCAGCAATCCAAGTGACCAGCTCAACACCGTCAATATATCCGCAACTTACGTTTATGACCGGGCTTACAGCTTCACTGCCGGGTATTTCAATACCTGGGGGACCACCGACGCACTGCTTTACGGGTTTGGGGACACGCCAGGTTTCATCGCATCGTCGCCCAACGGCTCGCCGAACTCCAGCGGCTGGAACTTCGATTTAGCTTGGCTGCCCTTCAGCAGAGGCGGCCCCGAATTGTGGCCGTGGTTCAACGCCAGGATCGGAGTGCTCTACACGCACTACGACAAGTTCGACGGCGCTACCAACAACGTAGATCAAATTACCGGCCTAAAGGCCAGCGGCAACGACACCGTATTCATCTACACCTGGCTCATGTTCTAGCTCGGAAAAAAGCGAACGAAACCTTCGGAAACGGCCGTAACAGGGAACGCAAGGCGCGGAATCGACATGAAAAGAGCCATCAGCATACGGTTATCACTCCAAGCCGCAATATTGGCAGCTCTTCTCCCGTCAGCCGTGCCTGCCGATGCCGGAAAAACATCTGCCCCTGGCTTTGAAGCCAAACTGTCGTTCTGCGAAGACTGCCATGGGCAAGAGGGCCGGGGTTATCTTGGCTGGTATCCCATGCCGCGCCTGGCGGGCCAGGAGCCAGAATATATCGAGAACCAGCTCAAGGCCTTCGTTACCAGCAACCGCGAGAACAACGTCGCGATCCTGATGTCGAAGGTGCACAACCTGCCCCCATCACTTGGCAGGGCTCTTGCCGGGCATTTCAAGCGGCTCAACCCCAGTCCTTTTGGAGGCGCGCCAAACGGCGGACTCGCGGAAAGGGGCAGAAGGATCTTTGAAGAGGGGGAACCGGAAAACAATATCCCGGCTTGCGCCGTCTGCCACGGTCCTCAAGCACAAGGTTCAAGGCTAAACCCGAGCCTTGCAGGGCAGCTTTACCCCTATGTGGTGAAGGAGTTGGCGGAGTGGCGCACCGAACGGGCACAGCAATACCCGTCGGAAACCGTGGCGATCATGACACCAATTGCGTCCGCGCTGAGCAAGCAGCAAATCAAATCCGTGGCGGCCTATGTAAGCTCCATATGGCCAGGGCACGGGAGGCATGAAGTTGCGGCCGCTAATCCGCCCGGGTGTTTTCCATGCGTTTCATCGCTCCCGGCTGGCGAGGCCCTCGTTATCGGCGAAAGGCTTGCCGGACGGAACTGCGCTTGGTGTCATGGCGCGACGGGCCATGGCTATGCGACGGCGCCACAGTTGGCGGGACAACAGCCAGCCTATCTCGAAAGTCAGCTTCACAGTCTTCATGATCGAATACGCAATAATCCTTACTCTCAGGCGTATATGTGGTGTGCCGCGACAGACCTCCATGCAGAGACTGCGGGCGAGTTGGCCACTTTCTATTCATCGGCAGAACCTAAACCAGCCTGTGACGGAAATGAGCTGCTGGTAGAGGCGGGAAGGAAACTCTATGCGGAAGGAATTCCCGAGGAAAATATTGTTCCCTGCGTTGCGTGCCACGGCCCCGAGGCACAGGGGGTAAGAGATATCCCGCGTCTCAGCGGCTTGTCCTACCTGTATCTGAAGAGAAGGCTCGTTCAGTGGGGCGAAGGCTTTGACGCCTCCGCCAAACCGCCCATGCCCAGAATCGCGAGTAAGTTGTCCGAGGCGCAAATTGAAGCCGTTGCCTCGTACCTAAGCTTTGCCCATTGAACAAACATGCAGCAAACGGGGAACCACTTATGAACAAACTTTGTGCGGGCTTGCTCGGCTTGGCATTGGCAGGCGCCACGGCACTTCCCGCAAACGCTGCCGATTGGTATCGCGGCTCTCAAGCGGCTGGCGGCGGCGCCGTCGCTGTGCCTTACGCCCTCCCGCTTTGGGCGGGCTTCTATGCTGGTGTGAACCTGGGCTACGGCTGGAGCACGGCGAGCGATCAGCTTGCCTGTGGTATAGCTTGCGGCAATATCACTGGCGGCGGTCCTTTTGGAGGATTGTCGCCGTCGGGCTGGCTCGGAGGCGTGCAGTTCGGCTACAATTGGCAGGGTTTTGGAGTAAGCCCTCTGGTCCTTGGTATTGAGGCCGATATTCAGCCCTCTTCAGTCTATGCCCAAGGCTCGGATGCAAGCGGCGATTTCTTCCATTCCAGGCTGGAGGCACTGGGCACGGTGCGCGGCCGTATCGGCTATGCGCTGGATTGCACCCTTCTTTACTTCACTGGCGGCTTGGCCTACGGCACGGTGCTCAATGAAGCTGTTCTTGCCAACGGTTCCGATTACCTGACAAACCCGACTGTGACCGGTTACGTGTTGGGAGGGGGGATCGAATATAAGTTCTGGCGCGATTTGGCGGTCAAGGTCGAGTATCAATACGTGAATCTCGGCAGGAACAATCCTGTAGATGGCGCGAACGGGACTGGCACCTACACCGCTAACGGCGGGACAATCCGCGACGATGCGTTCAATACCGTTCGCGTTGGTCTTAACTGGTGGCCATTTGCTCCCTACGAGTCCTTGAAATAGCATCGTCTAAGCTTGATGCGCTTGCTCACCGATGGCGGCCGGTAATTAACTCTCTAAAGATAACAATTAAAACGCGCCTGGAACGTTGGCGGCAAGCAAACGTTCCTACTAGTACACTATTGATTTAGATAGTCTCGAAACGAACAATTAGGAAAGGCTCTGTTAAGCTTCGTTAACGCATTGGCGTCTTGTTCTGCGAAGGCGTAAAATTGGAGTATGAGTTATGAAGGCAATGATCCCGCCGGTGCTGTGGGCTGCATTTCTGGCAGTCGCTTTGCCTGGCGTAGCGTTCGCGGCTGACATCGGCGGCCACGGCTATCGCAGGCATATGGTCCTCACCAAAGAGCAATATTGCACCGGTTGCCATGGGCTCTCGGCACAGGGGTGGCGCGGATATTATCCCATTCCCCGGCTCGCAGGCCAAACAACCGAATATGTCGAGAACCAGTTGCGGGCTTTCAGCGAGGGCAGGCGCGAAGCGCACATGGCCGTCGATATGAGCAAAGTGCACGATGTCAGCCCGGCGTTACGGGCGTCCTTGTCCATGCATTTTGAAGAACTCCACGCCCCCGCTATAATTGGGGGGCCGAGGCGGCTCGTGGACGAAGGGAAGAAGATCTTCGGCGATGGTATTCCCGAAGAGAATGTCCCAGCGTGCGCAGCCTGTCACGGTCCGGAAGCCTTGGGGTCCGGGATCAATCCCCGCTTGGCTGGTCAACTCTATCCTTATCTCGTCAAAGAACTAGTTAATTGGAGCAAAGAGCGGACGCAAAAGCCGGGAGCAGAAGAGACTTCCGCCGTGATGGTGCCCATCGCACAAAGCTTGACCAAACCGCAAATCGAAGCAGTGGCAGCCTATCTTAGCCATTTGAAATGACGGTTTCCGCGTGCTGCGTTTACCTGGTGGAATCGGGACATGCGCGCAAGAACTATATTTCCGCTATGGGTCATGTGCGACGGTCTTGAACACGATTTCGACGGCTCCGCTCTTCCCCTGATCGGCAAAGTTTTGCTGCACCTGCGAAGAGTATGAGCTCGCGATATCACCCTCGCCGCACCTCGTGTGGCGCAATGCAGAGCGGACATGCAGGCTTTTTTCGATCAGCCTTCGCAAGTTGTTTATTTCCAGGGCGGCACTGCCTTGAACAGCGGACATTGTCATTCAACGTGATGGACCATGGCCAAGAGCTTCCTGGAGCGCCCCATCGAAGGCGATTGGCCGTATCTCCGGATCGATGAAGCCATCGCCCCTTTGAGCGATGATCCTATCGTCAGCCTGCCTGCTGCGGCCGCCTGACCTTCCCGGTCCTGCCGGAGCATCGCCGATGCAAGCCAACAGCTACACCACGCCTGGGAACACGATCTTTTTTTGGGGCGGTCAAATTGCTGCAAACTCTTATTGTCAATGATATTTGCATGTGCATGACAAGCCGAAGTTTGACATCCCCCAAAAAAGTGCCTCATCCATCCGGCTCAAAGACTTTCGATGACCTTGCGCAGCTTTGCCTGAACCTGCGCAGCGGCCACCTTTAGCCGAGGATTGTCAATAGCTTGCATTGAGGCCACTGGGTCAATGGCGGCGACTTCCGTTTGGCCGCCTCCGATATCCTGTACCACGATGTTGCAAGGCAGCATGGTCCCAACCTTGTCCTCGATCTGCAGCGCCTCGTGGGCAAGCGCCGGATTGCAAGCGCCGAGGATGCGGTAGTTTCTGAACTCGACATTGATCTTCTTCTTGAAGGTGTCCTTAACGTCGATCTCCGTGATGATGCCAAAGCCCTCTTGCTTCAGAATGCCGGTTATGCGGCGAACAGCATCCTCGAAACCGATCGAGAGCGTCTTCGCAAAATAGTAGCTCATTGTTCATCTCCTTTTCCGCATTGACAGGCCCTCCGGGACCGGACAAGCGCCTCACGAATAGGGCCATCTCAGAGAGTTCCGGATAGGAACTCGGCGATAGCCCTATTGTTCGTGTCACTCAACGTGGCAGCGATACGATTCGTCACCGCTCCCTTCGAACCGGTTCAATTGATCGATAATGTAGGCCGCTCGCTGACCGTTGAGAATGGGGGCATCGGCCGTTATCCCGTCGATTGGTATTCGCCCAATCATGGGCATGCCTTCGGTCGCATGAGGCGAAAGGCGAAAGCGGAGCAGACGGAGATCGTACGATTGCTGCGGGAGTACTGGCTCTCGCGTTGTAACGCAGAGAACACACTCCGCCATGAGTAGATTCCGAGGCTGCCCAAGACAATACCTGTTAGCTATGCTTGGGTTGGATAACTTGTATGCCACTGATCGCTAGGCGCTAACTAACTTGCCGGCAACGCATCCCGCCCCGATAGCGAACCGTCAAATACGTGAGTCACGAGAGCGGGCACCCGCTTCGATGCTAAAGCCCCGGGATCCGGCAAGCGAGCCGCCACCAAAGATAAATACGGCCAGGATATGCAAGAGTTCCAAAACTGCAAGTGGGGCGATCTCAAATGAATGCCCAGACCCAAACCCGGCAATGGCGTTCGCGCTGACCTTAAGTTGGTCGGAGGCGATTATCTGAGCGTCGGCCAATTGGCGTTGACGGGAGAATCGCTGCCTGCCGGCAAGAATGGCGGCGTCTTCCTGCACTTGGCGGACTTATATGGAGGATTGTAAAAATGCGCGGGACTTTACAAAATACTTCGCTCATTCTGGCGCCGCTCGTCGCGGCTGGAATGGCGATTTCGTGGTACCTATCGAAAGAGTCCGGTCTTGCCTGGTGGCACATCGCGGGAATGGGCCTGACCATTCTGTTTCTGGCGCTGATTTGGCTGTGGCCGGGCACAAGCCAGCCCAAACGGCCGCCGCTATAAAAGTGACGGAGACCGAACGCGGCAGGCGCGCGCAGTAAACTGCTCTGGAGCCGCTCTGCCGTGTCGAGCGGGCTCTGGCGCAATCTAGGCTATCTGCACCGTGTCTCAAGGCATTCGTGCCGGCAATTCCCATCGCGGCGACCGTCAAAACGCCGGATGGCCGGGCGCTTACCGCAAGCCCGGCGGCATCGGCACGATGTGGAGACTCTCCTCCCGCGACGGACCGTCCATGTTGGTGATAATCCGCTCCGGCCGCCACGTTGAACGGCGACGGTCCCTGGCACGCATCGGCAGTGCGAAGAACGGTCATTTTCCGGAATGCGCGGGTTCTTCGGAATAAGCGCCGCCATCGGCATCGCCGCCGGTGATTGTTGCCTGGTCTTCCTGCGCCTCGCTCCACATCGCATTGAGGATCGACAGCAGCACGGCGAAGCCCACGCCCAGCAGCCAAGCAAAATACCACATTGCGAAAGTCTCCTCAGTAGGCTGAATGGCTGTTTTCGCGGATGTAGGCGGCGGTTACTTTTCCCGCCATCACCTTATAGGCCCAGCTCGTGTAGACGATAATGAGGGGCATGAAGATGATGGTTGCCCAGAACATGAGCGCGAGCGTCAGACGGCTGGATGCGCTGTCCCATACCGTCAGCGAGGATTTCAGATCCGTCGAGGACGGCATAACGAATGGGAACATAGAGACCCCCACGGTGCCGATGACCCCGGTAATCGTCAGTGAAGAGGCCACGAAAGCGCCGAGCGTGCGGCCGCTCGCGAGAAGCGTCAGCGCCGCGATGCCAGCCAGATAAGCAAGCACCGGCGCGCCTATCGTCCATGGGAAGCGGCTATAATTGGCGAGCCAGGCGCCGGGCACGCGGATCACTTCTTTCGTCAGAGGATTGAGTGTTGCGCCTGGATCGAAGGCCGACACTATGCTGTATCCAGGCACGCCAAGCCAAACCCACAGGCCCGCCACCGAAAATCCCGCGAGCAAGATCACACCCGCCGCGGACGCGGCAACGCGCGCCCGGCTATAAATAGCATCCTCCGTGCGGTGCATGAGATAGATCGCCCCGTGGAAGATAATCATCGCGCTCGATACAACGCCGCAGAGTAAGGCGAAAGGATTGAGCAGCGCCCAGAATGTTCCCTCGTAGTGGGACGCCAGGTTGCCGTCGAAGTGGAAAGGGACGCCTTGGAGCAGATTGCCGATGGCTACGCCGAAAATCAGCGGCGGGACCGCACCGCCCACGAACAGCCCGATGTCCCAGGTTTTCCGCCAGGCCTCATTCTCAATTTTGCTGCGGTAATCGAACCCGACAGGCCGGAAGAAGAGCGCCCAGAGCACGGCGAGCATCGCCCAATAGAAGCCTGAGAACGCCGTGGCGTAGACAAGCGGCCAGGCGGCGAAAATCGCGCCGCCCCCCGTGATGAACCACACCTGGTTGCCGTCCCAGTGCGGTCCCACCGTGTTGATGATGATGCGCCGCTCCACGTCGTCCTTGCCAGCGAAGGGCAACAAGGTCCCGACGCCCATGTCATGGCCGTCCATGATGGCGAAGCCGATCAGCAGAACGCCGACCAGAAGCCACCAAATCATCTTTAAAGTCGCATAATCCAGCATGGCTTTATCCTTGTGGCGCTTGGCTTCAAGCGTGTTCCGGTTCTGCGTAACGGCCGGTTCCCAGGCTGTACGGTCCCAGGCGCGCAAACTTGATCATCAGATAGAGTTCCACCACCAGCAGCAGGGTGTAGAAGCCGATGAAACCGGCGAGCGAACCGTAAAGACTGCTTACGCTCAGCGCCGAAACAGAAATATGAGTGGGCAGCACACCGTAGATGGTCCAGGGCTGGCGGCCGTATTCGGCGACGAACCAGCCGAGTTCGCAAGCGATCCACGGCATTGGCATGAACCACAGCGCCCAGAGCAGGAGCCAGCGCTTGGTCTGAAAGCTGTTCTTGGCGCTGTACCACAGAGCAAGGCTGAACAGAGCGAAGAAGCTGAAGCCGAGCGCGACCATGAGCCGGAAGCTCCAGAACAACGGCGCAACCGCGGGTATCGTGTCAGCAACCGCTTTATCGATAATCCCGGGCGTAACCTGATCCATCGACGTCACGTATTTCCGCAAGAGCAGGCCGAAGCCGAGATCGGCCTTGTGCGCGTCGAAGCTGGCTTTCAGAGCCGCGTCGTCTGGCGTATTGCGCAAAGCTTCGAGCGCCGTGACCGCCTGCATCCCGGACTCGATGCGCTGGCGATTCTTTTCGCGAATCTCCTTGATCCCTGGCAGCTGCTTATCCACCGATCGCGTGCCGATCAGGCCCAACACCCAGGGTACTTGCACCTGCCAGCCGTTCTTCATCTCCTTTTCGTCGATGCCCGCAGCAAGGGTGAGCCCTGCGGGAGCAGGCTCGGTATCCCACATAGCTTCTATGGCAGCCATCTTGGTCTGCTGCGCCTCGCTTACCGTGTAGCCGGACTCGTCGCCCAGCACGATCACCGAAGCCGCAGAGGCAAAGCCGAAAGCTGCCGCTATGCGAAAGCTGCGCTTGGCAAAGGCCAGGTCGCGCCCGCGCAGCAAGTAGTAGGAGGAAATCGCCAGCACGAACACCGCCGCCGTTACATAGCCCGCCGAAACGGTGTGCACGAACTTTCGCCTGGGCATCGGGGTTGAACAGCACAGCCCAGAAATCGGTAAGTTCCATGCGCATCGTGGTGACATTGAACTTTGCGCCCACGGGGTTCTGCATCCAGCCATTGGCGACGAGAATCCAAAGCGCCGACAAATTCGTGCCCACGCCCATCATCGCGGTTACGCCAAGGTGCTGAACCTTCGACAGGCGGTTCCAGCCGAAAAAGAAGAGGCCGATGAAGGTCGACTCCAGGAAGAAGGCCATCAGCCCCTCGATGGCCAGCGGCGCCCCGAAGATGTCGCCGACATAGTGCGAGTAATAGGCCCAGTTGGTCCCGAACTCGAACTCCATCGTGATCCCTGTGGTCACGCCAAGGGCGAAGTTGATGCCGAACAGCTTGCCCCAGAACTGCGTCATGTCGCGGTAGATAACCTTGCCGGTCATGACGTAAACGGACTCCATGATGAGGAGCAGCCACGTCATGCCAAGGGTCAGGGGCACGAAAAGGAAATGGTACATCGCCGTGACTGCGAATTGCAGGCGCGACAGATCGACGAGTTCATCGCTGGGCATTCAGAACTCCATGTGTGGAAACGGTCTGCGCAGGAATCGCATGTTCGGCCATGGCCCGGGCATCCACAGGAACACGCGCGTCACGCACGAAAATTAGCCACAAGAGCGCCAGCAAGCAGATCTTGATGGCGATGACCCCAAACAATTCGTTGCGGAGCCGCATGTCGTACCGTTTCATGTTCACGCCATACTTGGTTCTGCAAGCAGGCGAGACCAACACTACTTCGGTCGAAGCTGGATGGGCTAGTCCGTAGAAATACTCACGATTGCCGGGCCCAAGCTCCGTACCTATGCGATCGCTTCTGTGTGAGGTATCAGTTCCGCATAGTGACACTGCGCCGCTTTCCTATGGCGCGGCACCAACCGGGAAACTGACGCAAGCTTGGAGGCCGCCCGTTGGAGAGGTGGATCTCTCGAGCGTGCCAGTGAGCATGGCGGTTAAGCTGTCGAGGAGTTTTCCGCCTTGGCCATGCTGCGCGCCGTCATTCCCGATGCCATTGTCCGCGATCATTAGGTGAGCATGCCCATCGTCAACGCGGAAAAACACATTGATGAGTCTCTGCTCTCCCTACCGGGAAGGCGTGTCTAAGCGCATTGATAACAAGCTCACTCGCGATGAGAACCAGAAGGCGCCTCCGGTCCGGCGACAACAATAGTTCCCCGGCCCTAATATGAATAGCGACGTTTCTATCGCCGCGTCCGAATAGCAGCACCAAATTCGAGAGCACCTGTATTAGAAGCTCTCTGCTGGAAACCGCCACGGCACAATCGCCGGCATCCCCAATCTCTGAGTAACCTTGAGCAAGAGCCTCAGCTGCCGCGATCTCTTTCAATCCGGTGGTAAGACGGAGTTCTGATAACTGCTTGAGATAGATGAGCGAGATTCTTGGCGCGATGAGCCGCTTCAGCCGAGAAAATTACGGCACGGTGGTCGCTTCCCGCAAATTGACTCAGAAGGAATTTGGGCGTGAACCGCGGGGCGCGCGTCTCTTTCGGCTGACCGGAAAGAAACGGCTCCGTCAGTGAATGGGGCAGGTCAGAAATTGTTTCGAGTTCCGGGAACGGGATAGCCGCGCAACGTGCTCGCAATACAGGCGTAGACCGGGCCATGAGTACATTCTTCCTACAACGCTTGGTCCTGAAACGGAACGGCTCCATCCGGGACCAAAGCTTAAGTTGCCGGCGGCAATGCTCATAGACTTGGAATCTACTCACGCAAACGCTGGGAGGCAGACGGGGCTGATCAAGGCCGCCGGAAACCGGTTCGGAGGTCTGTGATACCGCGCATCAGAGCGCGTTACGATACAACCCAGCGACAGGGCTACCGCAAATGCGCATCAACCACCGAGGTTGATCTCTTTCAGCGTGGGGGGCATTCGCCCAGAGCGAAACAGCAAACTGTTAGTATAAATGGCTGCCCATATCGCGCAGCCGCCCGCAAGCAACCCTGAAGGCCGGATCGGAACACAGAAAATTGAGGCCATCGCGGTAGAGTTTTATCCGGGAGCGAACTGATTTTACCCGATTTCGTGCAAGTAACGTCACGCTACTGCTGGCACAGAGGACTACTTTTCTAATTATACGGGAGCGGAAATTGATCCGTGCGCGGCTGGCGACACGGAAAGCAATGCAGAACCGCGCCGAGGCGGTGCGCTATCCGTCTCCATTCGTCGCCCGCATCCGGGACCTCGCCAAGAACCGCTATGACGAAGAAATCGCCGGCAGCCTCAACCGTGAAGGGCTCCAAAGCACCACGGGCAAACCGTTCACGGCCAGCATGATCCAATGGATACGTTATAAGCACCGTATACTTGGCCCGCCCCGCCCGGGCGGAACGCTAAGCGTCGCCGAGGTTCGCCAGCGTTACGGCGTGAGCCAGTGGGTGGTTTATAAGTGGATCGGCAAAGGCTTGCTACCCGCCCGTCGCGGAAAGTGCGGAATGCCTTACGCCATCACCATCACCGGCGCCACAGACCAAGCATCGCGCGAATATGTTGCCAACTCTCCCCGCATTGCCTCATCTTACCGGAGCCGGATTGAACAAGGTGCAATATGAAGCGGGCATCGAATGTCCAAGGGCCGCTGTGTGCCGTCCGCCTTCGGGATGTAGGTCCGTTTGGCTGGCCGGGCGCGGTAGCTGCCCCTGTGTATCCTGACGTGCAGGTCTTTCAGCTTCTCTTCGAGGTTTTCCTCCCGGTACGCATACCACGTCACGCCATCGATCCCAGGCGCCGCGTTCCGCTCAAGAGCTTGGAAGCTTTGCTTTAGAAGACCAATGGTTACGTGATGCAGCCGTGCGCTGAACTTTGCATGCTTACTTCGTCGCGCCGCTTGGCGCACGGCTGCCAGCCCGTTCGACGCGGTGCCCCGGCTCAGTGTCCGGGCCGCGGCCGTCCGGCCGCCGTTTCCCTTGGGCGAGGTCCTTTGCTCCACAGCCTCCGCGGGAGGCAAGCCCCCTTTGTCCGGCCGCTTCTCAGCTCGTATTACCTCGTCCGACTTCTCATCCGCGTCCATGTTCATCGTATAGCTATTGCCTTCATGAACCGGCCCGGTTCGCCGCCGGGCACGGATGAGATCTCCCAGGTTCCGTACAAAAGACGTCTCCGCATGCATGGGGTCTAAGACTGCGCGGGGGCCGCCCTTCACAAGCCAATTGCGTGAGCGGCGGTGTTGCCTTCTCTTCAGCAGAACGAGATCGGCGCCCCGGAATTAGACCCGTTTCGCAGCTCAATATCCAACTTGCCCGCTTATCCCCAGGTAGCTGATGGAATTATTGCAACTGCGAGAAATAGTAATCGGGGCCAACCCGGCGCTATAAGTGGAATTTCTGCCTGACATAAACCGATGAATGCAATTCGTTACCCCGTGGGGGACTTACACCTCCTATCTTCTGCCAGATTAACCTGGCGCACTCCGCAATGGGTCACGACCGTCGGCTTCGTCGGCAGCGCAGCTACTCGATCACAACGCGGACGATGCGGGAGGCACCTTTCTGCAGTGGCAGCCGCACCTGGAAGCGGTGCGCGCCACGCGTCATGGGCCATAACACTGCTTGATCGGGATCGCTAAGGGCGAAGGGCTCGCCGTCCACATACCAGACGACCTGCTCAGCGTGCGGCTCAACCACGGCCTTCAGCGCAAGGCGATTCAGCGCGGGTGGCGCCTCGGGATTGCGCCAAATGCGGCTATTATGCTCGGGAGTAGCGATAGACAAATGTGCCGGTGCGCCAGCGCCTGTCCGCTCATCGATGGGGAAGCCTTCCTCCCTGGCCCAAGCGCGGTAAGCCGCGGGAACGTCGACCGTGAGCCGTTCCCTCTCAGTGGCGCCGGCCTCCTCCATGGGCGGCGTCTCATCGGGCCGGAGCCACTCGGTCAGCGTCTGTCCGCATTGCCCATTGCTGCGCTTGCCGCCGATCACGCAAAGCTCGACGGCTGCCCGGCCTTCAGGCGGCGGAAATTTCGCCTCGGCAATGTCGCCCGGCAGTACGCTGTGAAGCTGCATCAAGATTGCCTTGGCGAGCGGGGCCGCGGCACGCGCGCCAGACAGCCGGTTCATCGGCCCGGCGTCGCCGCGCCCGATCCAGACGCCTACGATGTATTTCGCCGAATAGGCGGCGATCCAGGCGTCGCGATAGGCTTGCGAGGTGCCGGTTTTCAGGGCGGCGGGGAAGGGATATTCGGTCGCGCCATAGCGCGGAAAACTGGGTAGCCGCGCAAGCGGATCGGACAGAAAAGAGGTGATGAGCCTGGCACTGCCGGCTGACAGCACGCGCACCGGTGCGCGCCGTTCTTGGCCTTGCGCCCAGACAAGATCACCGAGCAGCCCGTCTTCAGCCAGCGCGCCATATGCACGGACGAGCCGTTCCAGGCTGGTTGGGAGCGAGCCTATCGCCATCGACAGGCCGAAATTGTCCGCGGGAGCATCCAAATCGTGAAGCCCCAAGTCGCGGAAAAAGCCGTAGGCCGCTTCGAGCCCAACCGCGCGCAGCAAATTCGTGGCGGGCACATTGCGCGAATTGGCGAGCGCCTGGCGCGGCAGCATTGGACCGAGAAAGACGCCGTCCGCATTGCCGATGCCGGACGCGCCTTCCGGCAGATCGGCCAGCACATCCGCAGGTCTCAACAAACCGCGGTCCAGCGCCAGCGCATAGATGAACGGCTTCAAGGTGCTGCCCGGCGAGCGGATGGCGCTGGCGAAGTCGATGGCGCCCGCCTGGCGGCCCTGATAATCGGTCGAGCCCAGATGAACGAGAACATCCCGGCTGCCGCGCTCCACGACGGTTACGGCGGTCTGCTGCGCCCCTGCCTCGCGCCAGCGGTCGAGATGCGCCCGCGCGAGCTTCGTCACGGTCTCCTGCATGGCAAGGTCGAGCGTGGTGCGAATGCGGGGATCGAACGCCGAGGGCGGCCGGATGGCGCCGTTCCTTACGAGAGCCTCGTAACGCAATATGGCGTGCAAGGCATCCGGCCGGCGCGGCGGATGCGGCATGCGGATGGCGGAAAGCTGCTCATGGGCCAGCGCGCATTCGGCCGCGCCGATCACACCGTGCCGCGCCAACTCATCGACAATGCGATGGCCGCGCAGCTTCGCCCTGTAGAGGCCCTTGCGGCCGCATCGGGTTCATCAGCGTGGGCGATTGCGGAATGGCCGATAGCAGCGCGATCTCGGCCCAGCTCAGATCGGCGACCGGTTTGGCGAAATAGAAGCGCGCGGCGTGGGCGATGCCGTGGCTGCCATTGCCGTAAGGCACGAGCCGCAAATAGTGCTTGAGCACCTCCTCGCGTCCGTAGCGCCAGGTCAGGACCAGCCCGGTTCCCGCCTCGACGGCCTTGGCCCACAGGCTGCGCGGCGAAGGGCGTTGCATGCGCGCCGTCTGCATCGCGATGGTGGAAGCGCCGGTGCGGCGGCGGGCGCGGCTCAGCCACTGCCAGGAGGCGCGCCCCAGGGCCCAGGCATCGACGCCCGGATGATCGGGAAAGCGCCGGTCCTCCAGCGCGAGCGTGGCGCGGGCCACCCGGTCCGGCACTGCCTCCAGCGGCCAATAGCCATACCCGGCACGGCTGCGGGCACTTGCGGCGGCGTTCGCTCCGCGCGTCCTTGAAGGGGCAGCGGCCCCTGCGCCATCATGACCGATCTGCGTCAGGTAGGCGCCATGGCGGTCGTACAGGATCGGTGTGGCGGCCGGCGCTTCGAGTCTCGCGCGTGAAGCAACCTCCCAGCAGTACAGCGCAAACACGGCGAAACACATCGCGCCCGCCGCTATCGCGATGCGCGTAGTCATTGACCTTGGCCTGATACCAAATCCGGCTGGATGCTTCACGAAGGCCCCCTCACCCCAGCCCTCTCCCCGTAAGCTCGCCTTGGCGAGCTTGCCACTTGGGATGCACGCGTCCGCGAGCGGATGCGTATGGGAGAGGGAGTTCCGCTTGCAACCGCTGAGAAGGCGTCCCCTCGCCCCAACGGGGAGAGGGACAGGGTGAGGGGGCCTTCGCGACGGTCGCTGAAGCGATGGAATTTCGCCCATAATCTCGCGCGCGATCAGCCTACCGGCTGACAACCACGCGCTGCCCGGCGCTCGCTCCATAGACGCCCTTCTGGTACATGGTTTCGGCCTCGGCCGGCGGCGCGATGAAGCTGCCGGGGATCAGAGCGCGCGTGCGGAACGCGAAGCGGTAGTTGCCCTTGGGCAGGCGGTCGAAGGCGTAAAGAACGCGGTCGTCGCCATAGGAAGCCCAGTCGGGCGCAATCGCCGGATGTTTCCGAAGGCGCGGCCTCGGCGGGCGCATTGGCGAGATTGGGATTGAGCGGCTCCAGACCCGCCGCCAATGGCGCCGTGATCGCCACATGCGTGCGGTCCTCGGCATTGACCACCTCCAGCCGCTCCTCGATCACCTCGCCCGCTTTGACATGCAGCGCGCCGTCCGCTTCAGGATCGATCCTCTCCAGCGCTCCGCCGCCCGCCGGAACGCGGTAGAAGCTGCGCGCCACAACGAAGCCTTGCGCCAGAGCCTGCGCTTTGTCGCCCGGTTCTTGCGGCTGATAGCGCACGTCGATCGAGCGCCACGAGCGGCGCGGCGCCGCCATTACTTCACCGCGAGCGCCTCCGGGCTAGCGAAGCTCTTGATCTTGACCGGCGCGGCGCCATTCAGCGTCAAAACCTCAGTTTCCGCCCCGTCTGAAACCGTCACAGGCAAATCCGCGCGCGGGCTTACGCCAGACCGCGGCAAGCGCCCGCACCGCGGCCGCGTTGGCGTTGGTGCTGCCCCAGCCGTCGCCTTCGCCAAGCCTGACCAGCCCCTCCCGCAGCACAGCAAGCCGCGCGTCGGAGGGCGCCGCCAGGGCCACGGCGCGCGTCACCTCCGCGAGGCTGCGCGTCTCGGACGGCAGGATAGCGGGATCGGCGCTTTCGCCCGCAAGCCCGCCATAGACCTGGCGCCCATTGCGGGAGAACAGGGTAACGCGGCTCCACAGGGTTTCCATCAGCGAGGAGACGATGCGCCGTTCGCCGGCAGGCAGCTCCGCCATCGCGGCGGTCACTTGCGCAAGGGATGCATTCGGCATGACACTGGCGCGGCGTGCCAGCTCGGCCGCATAAGCCTGGTCGAGCTTGCCGCCCTCGGCAAGCGCCGCCAGCGCCTCGACCCGCTCCTGCATCTCGCTGCCCGTGAGCAGGCGCGCGTAATCCGAGCGCAGCGCCTGCTTCAGGACGGCGGCAAGACGGTCCAGCAGCTTCGCATCAACTGGCTCTCCGGCCTTTTGCGCCGAATACAGGAAGCTATAGGCCCAGGCGGTCAGCATGACGTTGCCGCGCGCTTTCGGCCAGAACGCGACGAGACCATCCCCGTCGATGCTTTGCTCGATGGCTTGCGCGGCACTCTTGACATGGCCTGCGATGCGCCCCTCAAGACCCGCCGCCGCAAGCAGCGGCGCAAAGGGCTTGACCGCCAGCGCCGAAGAGGCCAGCGCGATGCGCTGCTCCGTACAGCCGTAAGGATATTCGACGAGATATTTGAGGCCGCCGATAAGACGGATCAGCGAAGGGTCCGCCGCCAGCGTCAGTGTGCGCTCATAGGAGCCGGGCCGCACGCCCGCTTCGGGCGCCGGAAGATCGGCCCGTCCCCCCGCGGCGATATCGGCGATCTGATGCTGGCGCAGCGGCGGGCGGTCGGGCTTCACCGGCAGCTCAATCTCCACATTGTCCGCGGCCTGATCCGCGTCACGGGCAAGGCTGAAGCGCAGTTTCACGGACGATTTGCCGGGCGCGGGCTCGCCGGCACTGGCCTGGAAAGCCAGACGCGCGGGTAAATTCTTCTCCCAGGCGAAGCGCTGCTCCGCAGCACCCTGCAGCGACAGCCCCTCGGCGGCGATGGCCGCGCGCCCGGTTCCGCCCGGCCCCTCGACCACGCGGCCGATCAATCCCGCCTCGAAGCTATCGCCCGGACGGACGAAACGCGGCAGCGCGGGCTGAGCCACAAGCGCCTGCCGGACCAGCATGTCGCCGGTAGCGAAACCGAACCGGTCTGGTCCGCTTACGGCCTTGGCGCGCAGCTTGAACACCGTCAGCGAGTCGGGAAGCTTGACAACGATCTTCGCAACGCCGTCATCGCCGACCTTGACGCTTGGCAAGTAGATGGGAACCGGCGTGAAATTCTTGCGCACCGATATGTTGTTGTCGCCGCTCCATTCTCCCCTGCCGCCATCGCCGCCGGGCGTCTCCTCAAGCGGGATGATCCCAAAGGCCATGTTGCGCGTATCGCGCGCGGTCATTTCCGTGGGCCTGTTCACGATGAAGTTCGGCAACGGATCGAGCGGCTGCTCTTTCGCGAGCGACAAGACGGCCTGATCGACCATCCAGAAGGTTGCCTCGCCGGAAAGCGGCTTGCCCTCGTCGTCGCTAAGACGCAGCGTCACCTCGACCGTTTGCCCGGGGCGCGCCTTTTCGGGATATTCGAGCTTCGCCGTGACGATATTTTTGACCGGCGTCACCGTCACCCATTTCGTCGCCGCGATCGTCACTGGCTTGCCTTGATCGAACGGCGCGGTTGGGTCCGCGCCGCCCCCCGGCAGCCGTCCGCGCATGATCAGGAAATGCACCGCGAGTTTCGGCATCTCCTCCTTGCGCAGTTCAAGCGCATAGCGCCCGAAGCCGTTGGCGATGTCCACCCAATCGTAGCGAAACCGGCCCTCGGGTTCTTCAACGATGGCGAGTGCCCGCGCCGTCTGGAACGGGCTTTGAATCACAAGCGTCGCAGTCTCGCCCGGCGCGTAAGCGTCCTTATCCGTTGTAATCGTCGCGGTCTGCGCCGGCGCGTGCGCCCAAGTCACTGGCGTGTCCCCGCCCACGAACAGATCGAGGCTGACCTGCTGGCGGCGGCCGATGCGGTCGTTCGCTTCGATTTGCACGAGATAGACGCCGCTCTCCCGCGCCTCGAAGCGGAGGCGCTGCGCCTCCTTGAGGCTCGTCACCTTCTTCTCGGCGAGGGTTTCATCGATCACCTGCGTCACATATTTCGCCGAGCCCTGGCTGAAGTCGCTCGCTTGCAGCGTCGAGATCCAATTGCGGCGGACGAAGCGCACCGTCATGTCGAGGCCGGCGACGGGCTCGCCCTTCCCATCGACGGCGATAAGCTCGGGCTCCAAGGTTCCGGGCTTGGCCACGTATCGCGGCGCCTTGATGCCCAGCACGAAGGGCGGCAGCGCGATCACGTTCTGGACGCTGCGCACCTGGATGTCGTCATCGCCCGTCACCGTGGCTTCGATGGTGTAGCTGCGCGGCTGAGCGGTTGGCTCGATGGCGGTGTCGAGGGTGATCCGCGCCGCCCCGCCCGCGTCCGTGCGCCCTTCGCGCTCCAGAACGGGAGAGGATTTGAACTTGGTCTCGCCCGAGAAACGGGAATCGCTCGAAAATACGAAGCCTTCGCGCCCGGGAGGCGTCCACGCATAGGGGAATTGCACCGCTCGCCATTTGACTGGCCGCTCGGCCACAAGGCCGCCCGCGAAATAGCGCGCCAAGAGATCGACGTTGAACTCGCCATCGAGCGGAACCCGGGGGGGCTGTTCAGCACCACCTCGAAGGTTGGCAGGCGGTAAGCCTCCTTCTTGAACGGAAAGGCGCCGCAGGATGTTGCATCTTCCTCGGCGCTGGCTTCTTCCTCTTGCGCCTGGCCGCCTTCGCTCTCCGCCTCGCCGCTCGCGGCATCGTGGCGCTTGCCATCCGCGTCCTGCCCGGCGGGTTCGCTCTCCTGATCTTCCGGCTGGGCAGTCTCCTGCGGTTCGGGCTGGGCCGCTTCGGCCTGCTTGGCCGGCGGCTGGGCGCCATCCGCCTCGAAACGGACGCTATAATTCCCCGTCGCGGGCGTTGGCTTATCGAACTTGAAGTAAAATCCGCCGCGCTCGTCCAGCTTCACCGGTATGCGCCATTCCTGCTTGCCGGGTCCCTTAATGACAGCCGCGCCGCCGCCGCTCGCATAGCTCAGTCTGCCACCGAGATAGCTGCGCACATAGCCTTTCACATGCACCGGCTCTTCCGGGCGGTAGATCGGGCGTTCGGTGAATACGTGGCAGAGAATGCGCGGCTTTTTCAGCCGGTCCTGTTTTGGATCGACCGTCCAGGAAAGCCAGGTTTCACTGGGCTTGCTCCAATTCTCATGCGCATATTCGGCGGGCGCGCGGTTTGGTTCGATGACGAGTGTGTCGAGCCCCTTCGTCACCACAACGCGCTTGATCTCCGCCTCGTCGCGCTTCTCAAGCAGCCATGTAAATGCGCCGTCAACGCCTGTGGTCCCTTGCGCCAGGGTCACGAACTTATCGCCGCGCACGCCTTCGAGCCGGATTTGCGCTTGCGGCACAGGCTTGGCCGTGCTCAGCGAAGTCAAGGCGAAGTACACGCGGCCCGCCTCCTCGACGGCGCTGAGGCTGAGGTCCGTAACTTGCGCCCGCAGCCATTGCCGCTTGCCGCCGTTGGTGGGCCTCAGGCCAACCAGATAAGTTCCAGGCTGGTCCGCGCCTGCGATTTTGGCGAAATGGGGCTTGAGGTCGAGCCCGAATTTCGCTTCCGGGCCGCCGCGCTGGATGGGCAGGGACAAAAGCTCGGACACAGCCGGCGAGCCCAGAGTCTTGATGCGCGCGGCGATAGCAGCCGTTTCGGCGTCGCCAGAGCCGGTCCAGGCGCCCGGCTCGTTGCCGGGAAGCGGCGGGGCTGCATCGTCGTCGGTCTCGACGCCGCGGGCGGGGAAGGGCCAGAAATCGCGCGAGAGCGGATCGATCGCGAAGATGCGCACATCCGCCTTGTCATAGCCGCGCCCGCGCACCGGAACCATCTGCGGGCCGAAGCGCTCGACCAAGCCTTGCGCCGCATCCCACTTTATCGACGGCTGCTCCGGTGCGAAGGCAAAGCGCTGCGCCAGCGGCTCGCCTTCCAGCGGCCGGCCGTGCTCGTCGGCGAGAGCGCCGGGCTCGATGCGCAGCTCGTAAACTTTATCGGCGAGGAACCGGCCGGTGAGCTTGATCCGGCTGCCGTCAACAGCCGCGGCGAGATCGTCCACGGGCGGGGTGACGCGTAGCGCCTGACGCACGCTCACCGCGTCCAAAGCCTGCGGTTTGGCCGAGAAGCTTACAATCAGGCCGCGGCGCGGCCCGTGCGTGGTGGTTTCTCCTTCCTCATCCGAGTCCGTGGTGGACACATAGGAATAGGGCGAGCAGCGCAGCACGCCGGCGACCGTGTCGCGTCCAAAACCGTTGCCGCAAGTGGTGTCGGAAGCGCGGAACGGAACGGCGCTCTTGATCCGCGCCTCGTAAACCGGCTCGTCGAGGCCTGGCTCATCCGCAAGCTTGAGGTGCAGCACGAGCACGCGGCCATCGGGCACCGCACTCTTGAGGGAGATGAGGTAGGTTTGCTTATCGCCGGGCTTGGCACGTTCGAGCGGCGTGACCGTGAAATCCTGCGGGCCGAGGAATTGGCCGCCCGCCGCATCTATGCCGGGCGCGGGGCGCAGCTCGATGGAAAGGAGCCGGGCCAGCGCTGCCGTGTCCACAGGCCCTGCGAAAGTGAGCGTGACCTCATGCAGATCGCTGACGCCATCGGCCCGGTCCGATGGGCTAACCGCCGTTGGCGCCGGAAGCAGCGCAATCAGGCGCGTTGCCTGGCCTTCCGCCGTGAACTCGACCCTCTGCAAAGGCTTCCAGGCATCGGCGGGCCGGAATTGCAGCGCGCGGGCGCCGAGCCATTGCCAGGCACCCGGCGTTGCCGGTTTCAGCGTGACGAAGCGCTCGGGCGCGTCCTCGGGACCGCCGCTGGCAGGTCCCGCATCCCGGTCGAAGAAGATGGTCACCGGGTCCCAGCTACGCAGAAACCGCTCAGGCACGACTTTCGCGCCATCGGCCCGCTGCAACTTGTCGAGCTGAAGGGGAGCGGCGCCTTCGGCGCTGGCGCCCGCCGCGCATAGAAGGGTCAGGCCAAGGGCAAGCGCGGTGACGATAAAGCTATTGTTTTTCATCGCCATTTCCTCAGCGTCCGCTCTTCTGTTTCATTCCGGCAATTTCAAGGTACTTATCGGTGACTTCCGCCGGGGGCTCGGCGGGAGGCGGCGCTATGCCAACAACGGACGGGCGCACGACGCCCGCGCCGCCTTCGGCTGGAACGCGCGCCTCAAGGAAATAGCGGCCAGGGTCCAGCTTGGCGATGATGTTGACGCCTTGGCCCAGGACTTTGCCGCTGGCATCCAGCAGGCGTGCCTCCGCACGGTCTGGCTCCGAGCGGACGCCTGTGCCAACAAGTCCGGCTTTTTTCAGCTCGAAGCCGAACAGCGCGGTTTCACCCGGGGCGATTGCAACCGGCTCTCCAAGCCCTTCGGATACGGCAATCACCGGCGTTGCCGACAGCTCGATGGCGCCGGCGAGCGGTCCATCATGCGGCGAATACAGCCGCAGGACGGCCTCTCCAGGCGCAAGATAGCGGTCGAAAACGGCCCCCGCCGGATAGAGCTGCGGCGCCTCGCCCGCGCCTTGCGAGAAAGCGAGAATGACAGGCGAGGTGGTGCGGGCGTGGAGCAAGACCGGCGTCTGCGGCTTGACTTTGAAGCTCATAGCCTCGCCTTGGAGCTGTTCGCTCGACGGCAGGTCTATGGCTGAGGCACGCGCGGAAGGCCAGGGAGAGGTTCCGTTGTGCTCGATCCAAGCCGCGAGCAGGCCCGCCCCATGCTCAAGCGTGACCTCACCCGCACCGGTTAGGACGAGAGAGCGTCCGCGTAGAATTTCGCCGCCCGCGCCGGCGAACGTTGCGTCCGCGCCTGCAACGACGAGGCGGTCGCCAGCGCTAGCCTCGACTCCGAGCGATAGCGATCCGGCCGCGCCGAAAAAGCGCTTGTATACTTTGGCGGAACTGAGCGCCGCCGCAACACCTCCAGCAGGCGACAGTGTCAGCCGCGCGGGCGCCGGCGTCCCCGCGATATTGAGGAGCAGCACTTCCGAAAAATCGCCATCGATGGTCCGGCTCACGGCTTCGGAGCCAGTCCAGACCGTGACCTTGCGCCCTCCGGCGCTCTTGGCAACCGCCGCCGTTCCCGCCGCGAGATTGAGTTCGATCTGAGCCTCTTTTCCTTTCAGGCGCACGGGCAGCGCGCTAAAGGGCGGCAGCAGCGCCCCGGCCTGGCCTTCCGCCATCACTTCAGGAAGCAGCGCCACCTCGACAGGCGTCAGGCTCAGACGCAGGCTCTCGCGCCCGCTTGCGTTCCATGCCTGTAGCAGCGGCAAACCGTGCAGAAATGTTTTCGCACCAACGAGGGCAAGCGCGCTGCCTCTGGCGGCGCCAAATCCTTCGCCCGCTTCGAGCCCAGGTTGACCGAGAGTCGAGTCCGCCCGCCAAAGCCGCAGCTTGTCCTGCGGAACCGGCGCTTGCGGCAGACGCGCCTTCTCCCCGTCTCCTAAAGCCAGCGCGATCTCGCCGCTGGCGGAATAGGGCTCAAGCTGCGGCGTATCCCCGGCTTCGCCGCGGCTCAGGAGCCAAAGCATCTCGGATTGCGGAATGAGGATACCGTCACTGGCGGGCTCCAGCGTGCGGCCCGGCGTAGACCCCGCGCTCAGGCCCTCATGCGTCCCGGCGAGATTGATGAGCCCGGCAAGAGGCGCATGCACGAGAGCGGCCTGGTATTTGCCCTTGAGCCCGTCCAGCGCAACCGGCTTGAGCGCAACCTTGCCGGGTTCCTCCTGTGCGGCACTGAAAGCCGCCACGGACACCGCGATATGCGCCGGTCCACCGTCGATTGCCCAGACCGAGAGCCGCAGATGTCCGCCTTTTCCATCCGCTGGCCAGGCGAGAGCGGGCGAGCGTCCGCGCTCGAAGGCGACGGCGTTCCAGCGTCCGTTTTCCTCCCGCTCCAGCGACGCCACGATCTCGGCATCCGCTTCCGCCGCGGCGATCATAAGCCGCCCCGCCTCCGCCGGCGGCAGCGGGAATTGCCGGACGCCGCTGGCCGTGAACCTGACCGCCTTATCCAGCGTCAAAGCTTCCGCGGCCTCGGGCTTGGGCAAGGCAAGGCGCACTTCAACCACGCCCGGGTTGCTCTCTGGCGTATCTTCCTCGGACTGCTCCGCTTCGGAGCCATCTTCGGAATTCGATTTCTTGCCGCCAGCCGCATTTTCAAGAACGAGGCTGTAGGCGCCCGCGGGCAGCCGGCGGGACATGGCGATATTCCAGTCGTCAGTCCGGTTCGACAGCCGCTCCAGCACGTGGCCATCGGCGTCCTGAAGTGTCGCGCTGAGCGCTTTGCGTCCGAAAGTGGTGAGGCTCACCACGCGATCCGCGGCGATGGCAAAGGGAATGCGCGCGGGCACCGGCACATAGCCCGGAACTCCAGGCTGAATTTCTTTCGCGCGCAGCGTGACCCGGTAATCGAGCCGGTCGTTGCGCCCCACACTGCGCGCATCGAGCCGGTAGCGGCCGGCTGGAAGCTTGCCTGCGAAGCCGCTCTTTCCGGCGATCCGGGCAACAGCCTCTTCGCGTTCCCCGCCCTGCCGGACGAACTCGCCCGCCATCCCCTCCGAGATATCCAATGTGACGGAGGCATCGCCTTCAAGCGCGAACTCCCAGCGGTCGGGATCGCGAGGCGCGTCCTTGCCCGCTGGTTCACGCCATTGATGGTCGTGAATTTGGCCGAAGGTAAGCGGATGCGGTCCATGGCCCTCCGTCTGGGCTTCCGCCGTCACCTCGCGCAAGCGTGCGACCAGCCTTGCGTCCACGGCTTCGGGCAGGACCACGAGCCGGTAACGGCCTGCCGCGAAGCGTTCAGTGCGCGTGCTCCAGCGTCCGGGCGCGGCGAGGGGCCAGCCCTCGGCGTCTTCGAGGCGCGCCGTGAGTTCGCGGCCGAGACCGTAGAGATCGAGGCGATATTCGCCTGCCCTGGCGATTTCGAATGGAATGAGCGCGCCTTTGCCCCCGCTGAGGCTTGCCCGCACGCTGCCCTCCGGCGCAAGCAGCTCCGTCTCAAGCAGCGGCGCGGGTGATGCGGCCAATCCGAGATGCCCAGCCGATTCCGAAGCTTTGACCGCGACCCGGTAATTGCCCGCACGCAAGTACGTTTGCAAAAGCGCGTTATGCCCGGTGCCGTTGTCCGCCGCCGCGGCGAGGCTGGGCAGAAATGCCGTAGCCAGGCGCAGAGAGGTTTTCAGCAGGCCGAGGGTTTCGACCCGGTAGAGCCCGCCTTCGGCAACCGCCAGCTCGAAGCTACGCTCTTCGTCGCGTTTGAGATCGAAATGATGGGGTTTGCCCGCCGCGAGTGCGGAGCGGGCCACCGGGGATGCAACAGGCGGCAGCGGCGCCGCCTCCTCCTGCCTGGTATCGTTCCAAGACACTATGACGGTCCGGTCTTCCTTAGCCGGCCGGACCTTCACGGTGAGGGTCCGGTAGGAATCGCTCTTTTTCTCCCCGCTCACTGCGGCTTCGATACGCGCGCCATTGGCGCCGGTAACAGAGATCGCCCCGCCAAGCGGAATGCGCACTGGAATTTCAAGCGGCGCGGGTTCCCGCTTTTGCTCGTCAGCCTCGGGTTGGCCGGGCTTCGGTGCGGGTGCGCCGGGCTGGCTGGGCTTTTTGCTGGCGCTACCGCCCTCCGGGCTACTTGAGCGCAAGTTCCCGGCAGCGCCGTTTGCTTTCGCAGGTGGCGCCTTGTCCTGCGCCGGCTGGAAAATCGCCAGCCCCTCCTTGCTGAGATCGGCTGGCAGGGCGATGGCTTTCGGCCCGGTTAAGAGGCCCGGCGCAGAGCCGGCGATGATTCGATAGGAGGCTTCCTTTTCAAGCCGCTGGACACCGAAGGGGATGGCGGCGCGCGGCGCGGCAGGTGCATCGAGCGCTGGCAAGAGTCCTGGCTGCCCAACGGTCAGATCGAGCACGCCCTGCGCGCCGTCCACGGGCTCGATCTTCAGCATGTACCAGCCCGCTTCGAGATCGTATTCCGATGGCCTGTTGCCGTCCGAGCGGGGTGCTGTACTGGCGAGCAGCGGCTCGACGGTTGCCGTCACGCCAACGCCCTCGGCGCGGATCGC
This sequence comes from uncultured Alphaproteobacteria bacterium, assembly GCA_963760455.1. Classification (GTDB taxonomy): domain Bacteria; phylum Pseudomonadota; class Alphaproteobacteria; order Rhizobiales; family Rhodomicrobiaceae; genus Rhodomicrobium. The sequence goes on along the minus strand of CAVXDM010000004.1, from coordinate 102,974 downwards.
GACGGGACCGGGCGCCGTCATCTCGAAGATCATGCTACTGGCGCCGCGCAGGTTGAATTTGCGCCGCCACGCTTGGCCCTGCGCCAAGGCGCGGAGCGCTCGACGCCACGGCCGTGGCCTTGCCGCCCGCAAAGCGGGCCAGCACCGCGCTCGCGGGCAATTCGTCCGCGCTCTCGCCCGCGACATCGACCGAAATGAGATGCGGCCCAGAGCCTTGGATCTGCAAATCGCGCGACGGCGATACCCCCAAAATCCGGAAAGCCTGGCCCTCCAGGCCCATAACCTCGGCGAAACCTTTATCGCCGCCGGCCGGAAGTTGAAGGGCCGCGACGGGCTCGCGGCTCGACTTCGCAATTCTCGCCGTCAGCGTGGTTGCGCCTCGCGTGCCTTTGAGCTGAGCGGTGGCGGCCTCCGGCAGCTCAAGGCGCACATAATTTGCCGAGGATGAAAGCTCGAAGCGTTCGGCACCGAACGGCCCAATGACGCCCTCCGCGACACCGGCCGCAAGGCTCTTGATCTCAACGGGGCGTATGCGGAACGGCTCGTCCTTGGCGCCGCTGGCCCAGGCAAGCTTTTCGCCGCCATAGGCGGTGACAACATAAACGCCGGGCTCAACGGTTCCTTCAAGGCGCGCGCGTGTCAGCGGCTGGCCAGGCTTTGGCTCGGCGGCGGAGAATTCTGGGATCGGATCGGCAAGCTCGGAGCCATCGCGCCATAGACGCAGATCCTGAAGCGAGCGCCCCGTTGCTTCGACGGCAACGCGCCCGCCCTTGCCAACAACGAGAGCGAACGAGCGCTGTTCCAGATCGCTAAGACCGCCTTCAAAGCCGTTACCAAGGCGGGGAATTTCAGCCGCCGCCTCGCGGAAGGCGGAAACAGTCAGTTTCGCCGCGCCGGACGCTTTCTCGACGCCGAACGTCTTGATCTTGTAGACGCCCTTGTCAAGCAGCACGTCCAGCCTGCCGTCGCGCGTGCCCGGATCGCCTGCCCTTTCGCCGGGACCGGAGATCATGTCGACAAGCTGCAAGGCGACACCGGTCTTGCTTTGGGAGCGGATGGAAAAGCGCCCTGGCGCCTCAACGGCAAGGAGAACCTGACCTTCGCCCGCAGCCGGGACTTCATCCGCCTGGAGCTTGCCGGCAGCCGCTATGCGCGCCACCTGCAACGCTGGCCCGGCAGCGGGCTTGGTGGCTTCTTTAGGCGCTTCTTTGGCAACGTCCTTCGCCACTTCCTTTTGGGTGGGCTTGTCTGCCTTCTCACCGGCCACAGCTGCCCAGGAGGCGCCGGATGGCTTGCGCAGACCGGCAAGCCTCGCATCATAGGCCTTGGTCAGGCAGGCGATGGCGAAAGCCTGATCCTTATCGCCAGCGCCCAGGCAATCGCGGTCGCGCGTGGCGATCCATTTGCGCTGACTGTCGCGCAGGCGTGCCGCTTCCTCTGGCGCGCGTCCCTTCGCTTCGGCCGCGGCGCGTGCATAAACCGCGGCCAGTTCCTTATCCTTGGCGGAAAGCGCCTTGGAGGAGCAAATCACCTTTTCGGCGGGGGAAGCCAGCTTAGCGCAATCGAAAGATTGGGCAGAAACCGGGGTATAGCCGGCAATGGCTAGGATGGCGCCGGCAAGCGCCGCGCGATGAAACTTAAGTAAACATTACCCCGCCCACGGTGAGATCCAATCCCCGGTGCGCATAGGGGCCTATCAGGGTCAAATAATGACCGAAACAAGGCAGCCTTTGGGGCGCTTTGCCGGATGCCGTTGTGTCCGGCGACGGCAGTACATGGGAGCTGCGCGACCATGTGGACACGGGCGGATGTCCAAAAAGGCTGGATCGCGGATGCGGTGCTCGCCAATCAAAACCCGGAACGGCGGCGGATCGTCTGCTGTCGCCAAAAGCAGCCATACCAACATGGCCTTCTTAGGGGCGCCCGACTTTCGGCTTTGGGTCAATACCGTCGATCTTGAGGAACGATCCGATGGCGTTGGTAACGTGTCAATGTATCGGCAGGCCGATTTCCGCTCATTGAGGTGTTCCGCCATTGGGTTCGAAATTCTGGAACGGCAGCAATCGGCCTGAAACGTCGGCTCCGTCGCGGCATCTGGCAGCTTTCCCCCGAAACGAGTCGTCGAAGTAGTTAAGTAAGCGCATGCTGGTCTGTCTCCCGGACAATACGGGTACGCGGTCATGCCAAGGTCTGGGCCATCTCATGCTCGCGCCTTCTGACGCTTACCGCGGACGCGAGCTGGCGCTCTGCCATCGATGTTCGTATTTCTTACGCTGACCGTGGAGCAGCTGACGCGCTGGTTGCTGAGCGGCATACCGGCGCCTCAACTCTACCTGAACTTCTGGCACATGACGGGAGAACTGCGTCAAAAATCATCGCGGCAGCGCCCAAAACCGCAAATGCTGCCGAAACTCCACCGCTTCAGGAGGCATAGCCGCTACCAGGCCCCTCAAACCGCCAACGTTCTGCAATTGGCTCGTCCTTGTAAATACCGGAAATATTCCGTTCCACCGGCGTCGCAACACACGGAACAAGATTTCCGGCAGGAAACCGGGAATGCGCGCGGGGATGAAACCGTAACGGCAGAGGAGCAAGCCGAAAAGGCCCGGCGGCGCGCGCTCAAGCTGTGGATGGAGGCCTTGCCCGTCGCTGGCACGCCCGCCCAGACCTATTTCGAGCAGTTTGCGGCATTCGCTCGCGACGTGGGTTGCTGACGCCGGGCACGAACTCCGCATTGTGCAGCGCCTTCTCGGCCACAAAAACATCATCAGCACGCAACGGTACGCTAAGCACCAGACCGGCTATCTTACGCCTGCCGTCTCGGTTGTGGATAAGGCACTGAACCTGGAGGCCCCCAAAAATTGATGCCGATTTTGAGGTTCAAAAATAGCACAATAACCTGCCAAGGAGGTTCACTGAACCTGGCCTCCTACTTAAAGTCTGGCAACTTCTGCACTAAGTCATTGATTTTAATGGTGGACACGACAGGGATTGAACCTGTGACCCCTACGATGTCAACGTAGTGCTCTACCGCTGAGCTACGTGTCCCGGCCAAGGGCGACTACATAGCATGCGCCGGCACGGTCTTCAAGCGGCCTGTGAGCCGGTAGCGGGCCAATTATGGCCCGCTACCGTTCCCTCTGGCAGCCGGGTAGCGCCGGTTCCGGAAACCGGTGGCTTTTGCCCGGCCGAACCGGCCGCGTCCCCCAAGTCAGCAGGCATGCTGCATTCGCCTGCAGGGAGAGAAAGTCCGCAAGTTCGGGCAGAAATCGGGGGTCTCGCCTTCCCGCGCGTAACCGTCCAGCCAGCGAAGGCAATCGCCAATCGTGTCACAGGCCAGGCATCTTGTCCGCGCCTCGGCATAAACCTCGCCCCCGCGCAAGCGTATGAACGCGCCTGGATCGACATCGAGGCGGCACATCATCTGGTGCATGCGAACCGCCTGCCGTTCCACTGAGCGGCAGGTGTGCGTCCTCATGGCCCGCCCTCTCGCACTTGCCTGCCTCCCTTGCGCTTTTGTTGACCGTTCTCGTGTGTTCTAAACATAGAAAATACTTCTGCAGCAAAGCTTCCTTGATTTGGATCAAGATGCGCCCGCGTGAGGCAATTTGACCGGCCGCCCGGCCTCCTAATGCCCGCTCCGGTATGGCATCCCGCACTTACCCACAACCTTAGCGGCTAGGCTGTCATCGGCAATTGCATAAGCCGTATGTACGCTTTAAGTTTATCTGCGAATTGCCTCCGCGGGCGTGCGGTACCCGTGGGCAATCCGGAGACGGGACACAATCGGGAACGTTCTGCCCCCTGCAGACGTTGAACACCCCGCAATAGTGCCGCTGGCGGAGGTTCTCGCGGTGTTTCTTGGAGTGGATGCCACGATGCTCGCGCGAATCCAGTTCGCGTTCACGGTGGCTTTTCACATCGTCTTCCCCGCCTTCACGATAGGGCTTTCGTCCTACATCGCGACGCTCGAAGGTGTCTGGTTTTTCAGCGGCGACGGGCGCTTTCACCGGCTCGCGCGCTACTGGACCAAGATTTTCGCCGTCTCCTTCGCGATGGGCGTGGTGTCGGGCGTGCCCATGTCCTACCAGTTCGGCACGAATTGGAGCCAGTTCTCCATCGCTACCGGCAACGTCATCGGCCCGCTTCTCGGCTACGAGGTGCTGATGGCCTTCTTCCTCGAGTCGAGCTTCCTGGGGGTGATGCTGTTCGGCCGGAACCGCGTGCCGCCATGGCTGCACTTTTTTGCGAGCCTGATGGTGGCCTTTGGCACACTGCTATCGGCCTTCTGGATTCTCGCCGCCAATAGCTGGATGCAATACCCGGCGGGCCACGAAGTTCGCGACGGCATCGCTTATCCGGTGGACTGGATAGAGGTGATTTTCAGCCCGACATTCCCCTGGCGATTCGCGCATATGGTGGTGGCCGCCTATCTCACCACGGCCGTCGTGGTGCTGGCCGTGGGAGCCCGGTATCTGCTGGCTGGCAGGTTCCACGACGAGGCGCGGATCATGGTCCAGATGGGGCTCGGCCTTACGCTGGTGCTCGCCCCCGCCCAGCTCATTATTGGCGACCTCCACGGCTTGACGACGGCGGAATACCAGCCCGCGAAGCTCGCCGCCATGGAGGGGCATTGGGACGGCACCAAGCCGGCGGACCTGGTCGTTTTCGCGCTTCCCAACGAAGCCAAGGCCCGCAACGACTACGAGATCGGCATCCCGAAGCTTGGCGCTTGGTTCATTACGCATGATATGAACGGCCTCTACAAGGGCCTCAACGACTTCGCAGCCACTGACCGGCCGCCGGTTTGGGCGCCGTTCTTCGCGTTCCGGCTCATGGTGGCGATAGGCCTGTTTTTGATCGCGCTGGCCATCTACGGAGGCGTGCAATGGGCGCGGGGGCGGCTGTTCGAAAGCCGGTTTTTCCTGCGGCCGGCCGCCTACTCCTGGCCGCTGGGCTTCGTTGCCGTGCTGGCCGGCTGGACCGTGACCGAGGTTGGCCGCCAGCCCTGGCTCGCCACCGGCATAGTCAAGACCGCGAATGCCGCCTCGCCGCTCGCCGCCGGGACCGTGGGCGCCAGCCTCATCCTGTTCGCCCTGGTCTATCTCGTGGTCTATTCGGCGGGCATCTACTACATGAACCTCCTGATCCGCAGGGGACTGGTGCCCGAGGCCGAAGACGCCTCTGGGGCGGATGGGGCGGGCGTCCCGCACCGGCCGATCTCGGCGGCGACCGGAACAGGCGCCGGGCCTGCATTCGCGGATGAGAAGAGGTAGCGAATGTTGCTGAAGGATGATGCGCCACACAAAGGGCAATACCCCTCACCCCAGCCCTCTCCCAGCAAGCTCGCCTTGGCGAGCTTGCCGCTCGAGTGTCCGCAAGCGGATGCGGATGGGAGAGGGGCAGGCCGTGCCCGCCGGGAAGGCGTTCCTTCTCCCATTGGGAGAGGGCACGTTCGTGTTGAACACCGAGTCTGAGGGCTAGACATGCAAGCCATCGCCTATTGGCTTCCTATCGTATGGGCCTGCCTCCTGGGTGTGGGCGTGGCCATGTATGTGCTGCTCGACGGCTTCGACCTTGGCATCGGCATCCTGTTCCTGTCCGGCGCCACGGAGGAGGAGCGCGACCGCATGATGAACTCCATCGCACCCTACTGGGACGGCAACGAGACCTGGCTCGTGCTGGGCGGCGCGGGGCTCCTGGTGGCGTTTCCGCTGGCCTATGGAATCATCATGCCGGCCCTGTACCTGCCGGTGATCGTCATGCTCTTGGCGCTCGTGTTCCGGGGCGTCGCCTTCGAGTTCCGCTTCGTCGCCAAGCCGCACCACCTTTGGTGGGACCGCGCCTTCAGCTTCGGCTCCATCCTCGCCACCTTCTGCCAAGGCCTGGTACTCGGCGGCTTCCTGCAGGGCATCAAGGTCGCGGAACGGCACTTCGCGGGCGGTGCCTTCGACTGGCTCACACCGTTTTCGATCCTGTGCGGGCTGGCCCTCCTTTCGGGCTATGTGCTCTTGGGCGCCGGCTGGCTGATGATGAAAACCGAAGGCGAGCTTGCGGCCCGGGCGCGCATGCTGGCCGAAATCGCGCTGCCGCTGACACTTTGCTTCATTGCCGTGGTCAGCGTCTGGACGCCGCTGGCTTCGGAGCGCATCGAAGCGCGCTGGTTCGGCGGCAACCACCTCCTCTATCTCTGGCCGGTGCCGTTTGCGACAGCGGCGGTGGGCATGATCTGCTGGGCCGGCATCCGCAAGGCCTCGGGCGTGCAAACCTTCCTGTCCGCCATGACACTGTTCCTGCTCTGCTTTTTAGGGCTCGCCATCTCCACCTCCCCCTATCTCGTGCCGCCCAGCGTGACCTTCTGGGACGCGGCGGCCGTGCCCGAGTCGCAGATTTTCAGCCTGATAGGCGTGCTGCTCTTCCTGCCGCTGGTGCTTGCCTACACCGCCTTCGTCTATTGGACGTTTCGCGGCAAGGTCAGTGAGGGCGGCGGCTATCATTAATAAAGGCTCTCCGAACCTCCGATTTTAACGAATCCGGGTGCACGCTTCCCTATTTCGATCTTTCATCAATTTAGCACAGGCGCCTTGAGATTTCGTTAAAGGCGGAGCGCCGGGCGGAAGTCATTGATATAAAACAGGAACTTCGGACAGAACCAGGCCTAGCTATTCGCATCGGGCGTTAACCTGCGAGTTTGCGGTATATTTAACGGGATTTCTGAAGCACTGAATCTGGCCTGAAAACGGGAAAAATTCGCAAAAACACTGCGATTGAAAATCTGAAAGCCGCCCGTTTACCAAGACGGAATTAATTATAATGTGCGGCCTATCGAAAGTAACCATCGGTTAAGCTTTGCGATGGAGCACAAATTCAGCCACGAGATAACGCGAGAGCTTGGGAAAGCCGTTCAGTCCGGGAAGCAACCGGCATACGTCTTCGAAACTCGGGCCGGGGGCCGTGTCCCGCAATCGCCTATCTGAGTTCAGCCACGAACGGTATAGGCAATTGCGGGACCCCCGTCAGCCGCCGCGATAGTCCGCAAAGACCCGCCAGCCAATGGCCTCTATAAGAAAGAGGCATACGATCCCCAGTATTTCGAAAACTTCCAGCACAGCCACCCTGGGAAGGCCCCCTAGCCTCTTGGGCGGCTAGGGGGTGGGAGACAGGCGTTATTATGACGTGAATAGCTCCCAAAGCAACGCTCAGGTTGTATTAACCTTTACGCGCCCGTTCCGGTTCCAGATCGCCGTATCAGTCCGCAGTTGCACGGCGCGGGAACCCTCCTCTCGCGTGGGGATGGACTTGCAGCCAAGCAATGAGAAAATTTGACAACGCGCGCCCCGCGTCCCATCAACAGGCCGAGTTTCAGGCGGCGCTTGAACTTCGGCATGCGCCGTTTCACATAAGGATGGCGGGCAGCGCTGGCTGAGACCGCTAGTGTGGCCCCTTCCCTGCTGCCTTTACCAATGCGAAAGGCGTTTGTACCAGAGGGGCCTAGCCATGCTAGAGCTTCGTATCCGCTAGGCGCGGCATTCCTTGGCAGGCCAACGAATGCCCGCAAAGAGTTGTTTGTTTCCGCGCAGAGTTTTATCGCAAAACCGGGAAGGCCACTTTTGCGAACTCTGCTAGCTGGACCCGCATTGGAGGCACCGCATGTTCCCGGCCCGCATTCGCTTATTTTCGCTGCTGGGCTTCCGCGTCAGCATAGACATCTCGTGGTTCTTCCTTGCCTTCTACCTCGTGCTGACGCTCAGCACCCGCTATTTCCCGTCGGAAATCCCGCATCTGGGATTGAGGACTTATATCGCAATGGGGATCGTTGGGGCAGCGGGGCTGTTCCTCTCCATCGTGCTGCACGAGTTGGCCCATGCGGTTGTGGCGCGCGGCTTCGGCCTGCAGATTGGCGGCATCACACTCTTCATTTTCGGCGGCGTGGCGGAGCTTAGGCAGGAGCCCGCGACCCCGCGCTCGGAATTCTGGGTGGCCATTGTCGGCCCCGTCGCCAGCATCGCAATCGCCGCGGCCTGTTTCGCGGGCTGGATTGGCGCGGAGGCGGCCGGCTGGGGCGGGATCGCCGCCATTCTCGCATTTCTCGCGCTCACCAATACGGTGCTGGCGCTGTTCAACCTCGTTCCAGCGTTTCCGCTCGACGGCGGGCGCGTGCTGCGCTCGATCATCTGGTGGCGCACTGGAAACTTGAGGCGCGCGACCCGCATCGCGTCCATGTTCGGCACGGGCTTCGGCGGGCTTCTGGTGGCTCTGGGGCTCGTTCAGCTCTTCTCGGGGAACACGCTTGGCGGCACTTGGCAAATTCTCATCGGCATCTTCCTGGCCGCCGCCGCCTCGCAGGCGCGCAACCAGACCGCAACGGCGCTGAGCCTCAAGGGCGCGTCGGTGGCGGATTTGATGGACCGCAGCCCCAATTACCGCGCCGCCCGGCATCTCGCTGGGCGAGCTGGTGCGCGATCACCTTTACAGGCTGAACCGCAAATTCGCTGTCATCGCCGAGGATGGGCAGGCGATCGGCTATGTGGGGCCGGAGCAGATCAAGAAGGTTCCGCAATCGCAGTGGGACGAAACCTATGTGCGCGCCGTCGCCGCCAGCTTCACGCACGATACCGTCGTCGCGCCCGCGGCTCCCGCCGTGGAGGCGCTGCGCAAGCTGCAAGCGAACGGCATCGGGCATCTGGCCGTGCTCGAAGGCTCGAAGCTCGCGGGCACGGTATCGGAGGCGAACTTCGTCAATTTCCTGAGCGTCCGCGAGGAGCTTTCCGCCATCGGAGCGGGGCCGCAGGCAGGGCCGGCGACCGTCCAGCCGGTAGCGGGGCCGCATCGCTCGTCTGTCATCGTTGTGGTTGAGGATGTGCACCGCTAATCGCACATTACCCCTCACCCCAGCCCTCTCAGCAAGCTCGCCCTGGCGAGCTTGCAACTTGAGTGTCCGCATTCGCAAGCGAATGCGGATGGGGAGAGGGAGTTCCGCCGCAGCGGTCGTGAGGGCGTCCCTTCTCCCATTGGGAGAAGGACAGGATGAGGGGTAGTGCCCTTTGTGCGGATCGCCATCCCCGGACCTCGCTACCTCAGCCGCTCACTCCGCCAGCCGGCAGGCAACTTTCCCTTGGGCGGCCGAGATCTTGACTTGCCCAGCTTCGAGCGTTGTCACCGCCTCGTAATCCACGACGCTTGGGAGGCCGGCAACCTTCGCCTGATTGGGCGTACCCTTCATCCGCTTCTCCTCGGCCTTGTACTGTGCGGCGCAATCGGGCGCGGTGGCTTGCGTCACCCCCGTCGCGGCCTTGACCTTCGCCCAGCAGCCGGCCGGATCGGCGTACAGCGAGCAGCCCGCCTCGTAGACCCTCGTGTAGCGCAGCGCCAGCCCGGCCGGCTTCAAATCGCACGGCGTGCAATTTCATTGCGGTATCGTCGAACAGCTTCTTGCCGTCCGCGCCGTTATAGATGGCAAAGCCCATGCCGCCGTTATGGCCATCGTCTGCACTGTAAAAGACGTAAGCCCCCTTGGCGCCCTTGAAGTAGCCGGACCAATCCTTGGTGGCGATTTCACCGGGCGCCGCCGCCTCGCCGCACTTATACGCCTCTCCGCCGGCGGATAGCGGGACGATGGAAAGCTCCGCGCCGACTTCGCCGCGATTGATCTCCTTGACGGCGAAGTCCTTGAAATAGGAGCAGGAAACCACCGGCTTGGCCTGCGGGTTCAGCGGATCGGCGGGCAGCGGAACCTTCGCAACCTTGAGCGGCTTGTCGAAAAGCCCGGCCGCGTCTTTGTCTTTCGCGAAGGCCGTCGCGGACAGCAATGTGGAGAGCAGGATAATAGCGGGCGTTCGCATTTGCGGCGGGACTCCGGGCTGAAGAATGGCGGTTGCGGCAATCGTGCGGACGCCCGGCTTGGCCGCGGATCTTGTCCTTTTTCCGCCCGCTATCTTGGCATAACGCGGGCGGAGCCGTGGCAGGCATAAGATCGCCCAGGGCATCTTGGCTCAGGCCTATGGGATGCACACGTCTCCCTTTTGCGAGGCTTTCGGCACGGCCTCAATTAGTGCGGATTCCTTGTTGCAACCCTGCCGGAGATGGCGTCCATATCGCCTGAATCGTTTTCCTCATGTGCCGGTCTGGCCGCGCAGGCCGGCCCAATTATGCAAATCCCCACGCAAGGCGCAGCCCCATGACTCTCCAACGCATCGCCACCAGCCCCATCTCCGGCATGAAGCCCGGCACCAGCGGGCTCCGCAAGAAAGTTGCCGAATTCGCGCAAGGAAATTACCTGGCGAACTTCGTGCAGTCCGTGTTCAACGCCGTCCGGCCGGCTGAAGAGTTCGGCGGCGTGCACGCTGGTTGTTGGCGGTGACGGCCGCTACTATAACGCCGAGGCGATCCAGACGGTGATCCGCATCGCGGCGGCCAACGGTTTCGGCCGCGCGCTCGTGGGCGCCGGCGGCATCCTCTCCACCCCCGCCGCATCCTGCGTGATCCGCAAGCACAAGGCGTTCGGCGGCCTGATCCTGTCGGCGAGCCATAATCCTGGCGGGCCGGACGGCGACTTCGGCATCAAGTTCAACGCGGCCAATGGCGGCCGGCGCCCGAGAAGATCACGGACGCGATCTACGCCGAGACGCTGAAGATCGCGCGAAATCCTCACCCTCGATACGCCGGATCGTGGACATCGGCCGCCCTGGCTCCTTCCGCGTGGCCGGTATGCAGGTTGAGGTGATCGATCCCGTTGCCGATTACGTTGAGCTGATGCGCGAGTTGTTCGACTTCGACGCGCTGCGGGCGGCGTTCGCGGGCGGACTGCGGCTCACCTTCGACGCCATGCACGCGGTCACGGGGCCTTACGCGCACGCCATTTTCGAGCGCGAGCTTGGCGCGCCCGCCGGCACCGTGCGCAACGGCACGCCGCTCCCCGATTTCGGCGGGCATCACCCCGACCCGAACCTGGTGCACGCCAAGGCGCTGCTCGACCTGATGATGGGGCCGGACGCCCCTGACCTCGGCGCGGCGTCGGACGGCGACGGCGACCGCAACCTCATCATTGGCCGCGGCATCTTCATCTCGCCCTCGGACTCGCTCGCGATGCTGGCGGCGAACGCGCATCTGGCGCCGGCCTACCGGGGCGGCATCGCGGGCGTGGCGCGCTCGATGCCCACCAGCGCCGCCGTGGACCGCGTTGCCGCGAAGCTCGGCGTGCCCTGCTTCGAGACGCCCACCGGCTGGAAGTTCTTCGGCAACCTGCTCGACGCCGGGCGCATCACGCTTTGCGGCGAGGAGAGTGCGGGCACCGGCAGCAACCATGTGCGCGAGAAGGACGGCGTGTGGGCCGTGCTGCTCTGGCTCAGCGTCATCGCGGCGCGGCGGCAGAGCGTGGCGGAGATCGCGCGCGAGCATTGGGCCGCCTACGGGCGCAACTACTATACGCGCCACGATTACGAAGGCATCGACACGGCCGCGGCGAATGCGCTGATGAAGGCGCTGGGCGAGCGGCTTCCGGGCCTGCCGGGCACCAGCGTTGGCGGGCGCGCGGTCGCGAAGGCGGACGATTTCAGCTACACCGATCCGGTGGACGGCAGCGTGTCCAAGAACCAGGGCCTGCGCCTGATCTTCGAGGACGGCGCGCGCATCGTCTACCGGCTCTCCGGCACCGGCACCACTGGCGCGACGCTGCGCGTCTACATCGAGCGCTACGAGGCGGACCCGGCACTCCTCGCGCAGGATACGCAAGCCGCGCTCGCGGACCTGATCGCCACCTCCCGCGGCCTCGCCCGCCTCGCCGAGTTTACCGGCCGCGAGCAGCCGGATGTGATCACCTGATGGCGGCCTTGGCGTATCAGGAGGAAACGATGGCAGCCGATCTGAAACCGCACACGCATATGGGGAATGCGCCTCGACAACACGACGGCGATGAAAGCAGGCTTGAAGCCTGCGCGCCAAGGACTGCTGCGCGGCGTTCTTGCGTTTGCACGAAGCCCGTGTTAATTTTTGTATAACCAAGGAGGCCGCCGATGCACACTGACGAATCTGCCGCAAAGTTGGCGGATCAGGTCATGCTGACCGTGCCGCCCGCTCTTCTCGACATTCTGGACTTACAGGCCGGGCGTTACCGTCGCGGTCGGCCATCGAGGACGGCCGCCTGTGATCGAACCCTGACGGCGCCCGCGTACCCGCATGGCCGGGGTGCTGGCGCAATCGGACTATTCGCAGCCGCATGAGCCTTCAGACCGCGAGTGGGTCGATGCGCCGGCGGATCGGCCGTGCGAGCCGCATATGAAGCGCGGCGACGTTTACATGGTTTCGCTGGACCCCGCCCAGGGCAATGAGCAACAAGCCGAGTTGCCGTCGCCGCGTTTTGATCGTGTTCGCCGGAACATCGTTCGAAGCGCCTGCGCCGCCAGGGTCTGCGTCCCGTTCGATCTGGGTGCCGGTCACGAGCGGCGGCCGCCTTCCGGTCCGAGCGCACCGGCAGTCGCTGGCTGTCGCGTCGAGCCGTACGAGCGGGAGGATCAGGCATTCATCGATGGTATCGGTTTGGGGCGATGAATGAAGCGCGGCGAGATCTGGACGGTGGCTGGCGGAAAAGACTACGCAGGCAAGCCCCGGCCCGCCGTCATTCTGCAAGATGATAGCTTCGACGCCACCAATTCCATTACCGTCTGCGCCTTCACAACCGATGAAACGGACGCCCCGCTTATCCGGCTCCTGCTGAGCCGCGGCGAGCGCAACGGACTGCGTGAATCCTGCCGCCTGATGGTGGACAAGATCACTACCGTCCCGAAATCCAAGCTTGGCACGCATATCGGCCGCCTGGACGATGAAGACATCTTGCGCCTCAATCGCGCAGTGCTTGTCTTTCTGGGTTGACCGCGTCTCCAGAGCCAATCGAGAAAACTGACCTCGAAATTCGCGGATAAACCGGGGAACGCCCTTGGCAGCGCCCCTGCGCCAAGCTATGCCAATCCGGACCACATCCCGGAGTCGCCATGACCGCCCCTGCCCTTCCCACACCGCGCACCGATCTCGCCCCCAACACCGCCGATTTCGAGCGGCTGCCCTTCGTGAAGCCCACCGGCTTCCGCGAATACGACGCGCGCTGGCTGTTCCCGCAGGAGATCAACCTGATGGGCATGCAGGCCATCGGCATGGCAATGGCGACGCTGATGCGCGAGCGCGGCGTGCCCGCCCGCATCGTCACGGGCCACGATTACCGCTCCTACTCGTCGTCCATCAAATGCGCGCTCATGTCGGGCATGCTCGCGGGCGGCGCCGAGGTGCACGACATCGGGCTGGCGCTGTCGCCGACGGCCTATTTCGCGCAATTCGCCCTTGAGGTCGAAGGCGTGGCGATGGTGACGGCGAGCCACAACGACAATGGCTGGACGGGCATCAAGATGGGCATGGGGCGTCCGCTCACTTTCGGCCCGGACGAGATGACCGCGCTCAAGCACATGGTGCTCGAAGGCCGTTACAAGACGCATCCCGGCGGCAGCTACCATTTCCACGAAGATCTGGCCCAGCGCTATATCGACGACCTTGCCAACCGCGCGCCCTTCAAGCGCAAGATCAAGGCCGTGGTGGCTTGCGGCAACGGCACGGCGGGCGCGTTCGCCCCGGAGGTGCTGGCGCGGCTCGGCCTGGAGGTCGTGCCGCTCAATATCGACCTCGATTACAATTTCCCGAACCACAATCCGAACCCGGAAGACCTGAAAATGCTGCACGCCATCTGCGATGCGGTGAAGGCATCCGGCGCCGATGTGGGCCTCGCCTTCGACGGCGACGGCGACCGCTGCGGCGTGGTCGACAACGAGGGCAACGAGATTTTCGCCGACAAGGTGGGCGTGATGCTCGCGCGCGACATCTCCGCCGCCCACCCAAACGCGAAATTCGTGGTGGATGTGAAATCGACCGGGCTATTCAGCACCGATCCGGTGCTGCAGGCGAACGGCGCGCACACCGCCTATTGGAAGACCGGCCACTCCTACATCAAGCGCTATAGCTACGAGACGGGAGCGCTGGTCGGCTTCGAGAAATCGGGGCACTTCTTCTTCAATCCGCCGCTGGGCCGGGGCTACGACGACGGGCTCGTTGCCGCGATTGCCGTTTGCGACATGCTCTCGCACAATCCCGATAAGAGCATGGCCGATCTCTATCGCGGCCTGCCCAAGACCTGGCAGTCGCCCACCATGTCGCCCCATTGCGACGACGAGAAGAAATATGGCGTGGCGGAGCGCGTGATCGCGCATTTCAAGGCGGTGGCTGAACGCGGCGGCGAGCTTGCCGGGCAGCGCATCCGCGATGTGGTCACGGTGAACGGCATCCGCATCACGCTCGAAGACGGCACCTGGGGTCTCGTCCGCGCCTCGTCGAACAAGCCGGAACTGGTGGTCGTGGTCGAAAGCCCCGTGTCGGAGGCCAACATGCGCGCCATCTTCGCCGAGATCGACGGGCATCTCGCCACCTATCCCGAGGTCGGCGCGTATAATCAGAAGATTCTGAGGTCAGCAGCCATAAGTCTTGACCGCTTCCGTCATTGCGAGGGGCGAAGCCCCCGAAGCAATCCAAAGGCCGGAATTGCAACGCTAATTCTGGATCGCCGCGGCGGCCGGAGGCTGCCTCGCGATGATGGACGCGGCTGCGGAACGGTCAAGACTTGTGGACGTTTGTATGAGGTCTGAATGATCCGGTTTTTCCTGGCAGCGCTCGCGGCCGCCCTTGCGAGCGCTGCAGCCCCCTGTTTCGCGAACGACACTTCGGCAAGCATCGACGCCTGGCGGCCTCGTGTTCCAGCAAAGCACGGCTGTGTCAATCGACTCTGAGGTCTTGTATATCTCCCCTGAGAATTCGAGGTCGATTATGTATTCGTAAATCGAACCCCCTCCGATGTCACGACTGTTGTGGCGTTCCCGCTCCCAGACCTCGATCTGCTTCGAATGTGGAACAGCCCGTCGAGCATCCCCTTTGAAGGCAAGCAAAACTTCGTGGGATTTCGAACCTGGGTAGACGGCGTTGAAATACACATGGAAAGCGATATCCACGCGGTGCTGGAGAATAGACCGGGTGTCACGCCGGAGTTTGAGAATTGACGCGATGTCACACGAGAGCTTCTGGCTCTAGGCATCAACCTTTCCAACGCCAAGCAGGACGTAACACCGGAGGTCCGGGAAAAGCTTGTTAAGCTTGGCGCTGCGTTCGTTGAACAAAAGTGGACTGTTCCCACATGGGTAACGAAGACATATTTTTATTGGACACAGACTTTCCCAGCCCACAAACAACTTCACATCAAGCACACCTACAATGCCGGCCCATTCAAAAGCTTCGTGACGGAAGAGGAAGCCGAGTGGTGCACTGACGACTCCTACCGGGCTGCGTTCAGAAAGCTACCCAACAAAATGGCAGACAGGTACGCCGATGGAGAAGCAGTCCGGTATATGCTGAAAACCGGCGCGAATTGGGCGGGGCCTATCGGAGACTTCACCCTGAAACTAGATAAAGCCGGCACGGCCCTCTTGTCCACCTGCCCGATACCGGGACTGAGCTTGAAGCGGGAGGGCAATATGTTCGCCGCTCACGCAACAAATTTTACTCCATCTACAGACCTGAATATCCTATTCGTGGCCCCCTCCAAATTCGCTCCCAAAGCAGAGTGAAAATACGTTCACGGCCAAGCGGCGCCGCGGAACGCCCCGTTAACGAAAAAATGCGCCGCCGCAACGCGCGAAGCCGCCGCATTGCAAACGTTTGTAAACATTTCGATGCTAATCGTTGCCTATAGGCTTCGAACACCCGGCGGCAGGCATGACGACCCCATCACAGAATTCCATCGCGGAGGCCGATTACGGCGCGATCGAGGATGCGCTCCAATCGACCGAAAAAGGCCGGCGCTTCCTGCGCACCTATATCGAACGCAACCGCAGCCTGGAATCGCGCAGGCTCTTGCGGTCGATCTCGCGGCTGCATCGCGCGGCCCTGGGCGAGCCGGGGCTAAACGCCGAGATATGCCGCGACTTATCCTCGGTGCTCCGCAGCGTCAGCAAGCAGCGCCAGACGGCGCTTCAGTGCGACGGCCTGCTATCGCGCTCGGCCACGCTCGAACGCAGCCTTGAGGAAGTCGAGGCCTGCCTCATCAGCCTGATCGAGTTGATCGAGGAAAGAGCCTTCGAGGCGCTGGACGGCCGCGCAATCGCATCGCCCTTCGAGGACATGCAGGAACTCTTCCCGGCCGGGCACTCCGCACAACTTCTCGGCGAGCTATCTTCCTATTTTTCAAGCGATCCGCGCTAACCTGCCGCACGCACGGCCGTTGACTTAAGTCAACGATGCACTTGGCCGCCCGTCCTAACTGTATTAGAGTTAAAGCGGGGCGGACTTTTGTTGGCTGTGAAGCGGTAAATGCGAGGGAATTGGGAAAACTTGACGCGACGCAACGCCCGTAGCGCACATCGGTGCGAGACGGTGGCGATATTCTGCGTCTTTGTCCTGCTCTTCAATACGCTCGCCGGCTTCCTGTCGCACTCGCATTATGCCGCCCTGGACGGACTTGCGCTGCCGCTCGACGGCAGCAAGATGGTCATCTGCTCCGGCACGCAGATGATTTTCGTCGACAAGGATGGCAATGCCGTCCCCGGCCAACCTCAGCAGCAGCAAGACCACGACTGCGCCTGCTGCCTGTTAATGCAGGCGAACGCGGTCATGCCGCCGCCGCCATCCGGGCCGGAGCCGCTTCAGCTTGCCGCCATCCAGGTTTTGCGGCCAATCGATGCGCGGCATCTCGATGACGCGGCGGTGCCAACGCGCCGCAACCGCGATCCACCTTCCCAAGCCTAGCATGGCCGGCGTTTGACCGGCCTCCCAAGCGATGCGGACAAATACCGGGTCAGCGCTTCCATATGGACGCGCGTCCCCGCCCGCAACCTTCGCACAAGGATTCCTGGAGCAGCCTTGTCTGCTTCGAAAGGATGCGAACCAATTCGGGAAGGTAAAAAGTTGCAAAAGGTACATGGTCACAATGCCTGCCCCATCAGGCATAGGGGCATTCGAACCGTCCTCACCGAGGACCAGCTTCGCAAGCTTGAAGGCGCCGCCCGGCGGAAAACCTTCAAGGCCGGCGAAGTCGTCTATATGGAAGGCGATATAACCACGCACTCGTTCATCGTGGTTTCCGGCGCGCTTAAGCTGACCAAAGTTCACCCCGACGGAGAACGTCACGTTATCGGCCTGATGTTCCCGGACGACCTGCTATGCGGGATGTTCAAATCTCATCAGACCTGTTCGGCGGAAGCGGCCACCGATCTTGAGCTGTGCGCCATTCCCCTCGAAATCCTATCGAGCCTTACCGCTGAGGCGCCGGGGCTTGAGCGGGTCTTGTTCCGCGCAGCCTTGAGCGAGCTGGAGGGGGGCCACGACTGGATATTGCTGCTGCGCGGGTGCTCCGCTTATCAGCGTGTCGCAGGGTTTTTGCGCCTGCTTGCCAAGCGTGGGCAGCAGAGCGAGCTGGGCGGCGTGCACTTCACCCTGCCGCTTTCGCGGGCGGAGATCGCAAGCTTCCTCGGCATAACCATTGAGACCGTCAGCCGGCAAATGACGCTCATGAGAAAACGGGGTGTCATCGAGCTTCCGGTCAGCCGCGACAGCCGCGAGGTGATCGTGCCCAACTTGGCGCTCTTGGCGGCGCATGCGGAACACGAGCAGCCTGCAGGCAGCTCGGGGGCATTCGGCCACCCCGCTGGCGACTATTCGATGGAAGCGGCTTGAGCTTAGCCAGCACACCTTCCCAACCCAAGGAGCAGCGCCTTTCCGGCGCGCTCCTTTTGAACCGAAAGACCGCCGCTCAAAAGCATGCGGGGACCACGAGGGTCCCCGGCATTCCGATGGCGAAATTTGCGCGCAGCCCTGGAGGAGCAGTTCCCTTCTGCTCGTCCCCAACACCACCGATGCGCCCAACGGCTAGGCCCGCTTCCGGACCTTTGCTTTTGGTACGTCCATCGCCTCGGAGCGCCCAAGAAGCCAATCGACGCTCACGTCCAACCGGTCCGCAATCTCGGCGAGCCGGTAAACGTCGAGTGCCTTGAGCCCAGCGAAGTGGAGTTCGACCGCTGCAGCGCATAGACGGTCATGGTTCATCTTCCGGACGCGGCAGGCTTCCTCGAGATGATCGTGCAGAACTGAGAAGTCCGATTGCATAGCGCACACCTGTAGCAGCAGCGCGGCTGGAAAGAGCGCGAACGACTAACTATCTCCGGACTCTATCAGCCTGTTAATATCTAAGCTAGGCCTAAGTGTATCACAAGAGGGTGAAACATGCCTTGTTCCTCATGAGTTCCGCGAATATAGCTCGCTACGATTTTTCTTTTGTTAACACGGGCGGAAACTTTGGTGTTATTACTGCACCAAGACATAATCGGCGGCTGTTCTCAATAAAATATTCCGATGAGCGATCTAGGCCGGTCTCCCCAGCCGCTCCACAAGCCGGCCGGAGGCGCCTTGAAATCCCGCTTGCGTTCCGCGATCATCGAACTAAGATCGCCGCCAAGGATCGAAGGTTGTAGCAATATTCAAAACAAAATGACGATTTGTCTGCGAGCTTTCGCTAAGGTACTGAATTCAAAGATGATGTGGTCTTTGTCTGCCGCTCCCTCGCTAGAAGCCGGCACCAACCGGAAGCCGAGTTGGAGCGCGCTGGGGTTTCTGCTTGCCGCGGCGCTCACCGTGCTTGCGGTATCGCAGCACGCCGCTGCCGGCCCAGCGCTGCTGGTCGAGCCATCGACCGGGCTCGTGCTTTATGCAGAGGACGCCGACCTGCCTTGGCGCCCTGCCTCGCTCACTAAGCTGATGACGGCCTACCTGACCTTCGAGGCGATCCGCGACGGCCTGCTCTCGCCAGAGGACACCGTCATCTGCACGCAAGCCGCGCAGAGCCAGCCGCCCAGCCGGCTTGGCATGCCCATCGGCGGCCAGCTCAAGGTGGATCTGGCCGTAAAAGCCCTGATCGTAAAATCGGCGAACGACGTTGCCTTGATGCTCGCGGATAAGATTGCCGGCAGCGAGGAGGCCTTCGTCGAGTTGATGAACAAGACCGCGGCGCGGCTTGGCATGACGAACACGCATTTCGTCAATCCCAACGGCCTTCCGTTGTTCGTCTCCGAGAATGTCGAGGGGCCGGACCAGTCGATCACGTCCGCGCGCGACATGGCGATCCTCGCCAGCATGATCTTGAAGGAATTTCCGCAATATGCGCCGATTTTCGCCATGACCGAGGTGAAGATCGGCAACCGCATGGTCGCCTCGCATAACAGCCTCCTGAGGAGCTATGACGGCGCGGACGGCATGAAGACTGGCTTCATTTGCGCGGCTGGATACAATCTCGTGGCGAGCGCGACCCGCGACGGGCGCCAGCTCGTGGCCGTGGTGCTGGGCGAGAATTCCGGAGGCGCGCGCACTATCCGGGCGGCCGGCCTCTTCGAGCATGGCTTCGAGATCTATGCGTGGAAGGCGGTTCTGGCGCCAACTTTGGAAACCTGGCCGGTGGAAACGCCGGAGGGCGCGAAGGCTCCCGATTTGCGAAATATCGTCTGCAGCGGCCCCCATGTGGCGAAGGGCAAGAAGGGTAGGCGGCCAAAGCTTAAGCCGGGACATCGCGCGCCTGGGGCAGGCAAGCCGCTCAGGAAAAGGCGGCCGCATGCCGAGACCACCACCGTGCCGGCCCGTCTGCCAAGCATGGCTGACGCGCATTAGCAGCGGCCTGCCTACGTCAGGTGCGGCTCGACGCGGAGCGATGCACCGTAGACACAGGTCCGGAATTTGCGCACGCGCGCACATTAAAAATCCCGGAGAGCCGCGCACGGCTTCCGGGATGGCAATTCTATCGGACTTCTACCAACGGCTGCAAGTTTGACCGTTCGGCTGGCACACCCGTCATCGCGAAGCGGCCCGGTGGCCGCTGTGGCGATCCAGCTGCAGGCACCGCGTTTGCGGTATCTGGATTGCTTCGGGCTTCGCCCCTCGCAATGACGGAAAACGGTCAAAACCTATGGCCGTTGCTATTAGTAGATGCCCATATGAGCGATTGGCTGCCCAGCGCCCTAATGCCGCCGGAACCGCTGGTGGGCCTCAAGCGGGATAACATTCGGCTCGGCGCTAAGCGCCTGAACCAGCGCCTGCTCCTGCATTCCGGGAATTTGGCATGTTGGCGCTGCCCGCGAGAAAGCGGTCCGCGGCACCGGGCTCGAAAGGCTCCAGAGCGCTTCGAAACTTGCGTTGGCCTCGGCGAAAATGCGCGGAGTCCCGTCGTCGACCCGGTCCATGGCGCTGCGCGAATCCTCTGCGCGGCGCATCGAATTGCCAGTCCAGCAAAGCGTTTTGCCCAGGGTCAGACGCTCGTGCGCGTCCAGCAATGCACGGTTCTTGGCCCAGCGGATAAGCGTCTCCGGAGCTTGCCGGCAGGCTCCGTTCAACGCCTCTCCGATGAAGTTCAACGCGTTCGCCGGAGCGATCTGCGCAAATATGATGCGCACTTCCAGCGACATGGGCTGGAAGCGGCTCAGGTTCATCGCCAGAGCCTGCGCGGGCGGCGAGGCTGGCGACCGGGCGATCAGTGTGACGGTCCGGCTCTCCAAATCGGCCTGCTGTTTTAGCCCCAAACCGTAAACGTCGAAATAGGGGTCAAAACGGCTAGCTGCCTGAAGCGGAGAAACCGAAGGAAGGTCATCGAAGTGCGAGGTGATGCTCATTTCACTCATCCGGGCTATTGCAAACCGCGCCAGCGCGTGGCTCTCGCTATTCGTGGTAAACCAGCATGGTTAAATATCCTTTGAGATCGCGCCTCCTTTACTCGTAAATTCGAAGAGAGAGCACAGTTTTCAAAAATCCAGTTAGTTATTGCACGGCAGTAACATGTATATATGCTACCTTAAGTAGCTATATCTACTTGTGTACTACTACACCGTGTCCATGATTGTGTTGGCGGCGATGCCCGCAGCCCCTCCCGCCGGTGCACAACGCTCGATCATGGCTGCAATCCCGTCCACGACCTCCGTGACGAGCCCCTGGTCGTCTCCCTCAGCCATAACCCGAATCACCGGCTCCGTACCGGAGGGGCGGATGACGATCCGGCCGGCCTCGCCAAGCCGCGCCTTGCCCGCGTCGACGGCCCGCTTCACTGCATCGCTTTCCAAGGGATTGTTGCCATTGTAGCGCACGCTCTTCAAAAGCTGCGGCACCGGCTCGAAACGGCGGCACACCTCGCTCACCGGCTTTCCGCTCTGAACGACCACGCTCAGCACCTGAAGCGCAGTCAGGAGGCCATCCCCCGTGGTAGCGTAATCCGACAGGACAACATGTCCCGATTGCTCGCCACCGACATTGTAGCCGCTGCGCCGCATTTCCTCGACGACATAGCGGTCGCCGACCTTGGTACGGACCAGCGTGAGCCCAAGCCCTTCGATGTACCGCTCCAGGCCAAGGTTCGACATGACGGTCGCGACGATACCGTTTCCCTGCAAGCGGCCTGCATCCCGCCAGCTTGCTGCGATCACCGCGAGTATCTGATCCCCGTCGATGAGCCGGCCATTCTCATCGGCAATCGCGACCCGGTCGGCGTCGCCATCGAGTGCAATGCCCACATTCGCGCCGGACTCCACGACTTTGCGGCAAACCGTCTCAGGCACGGTGGAACCGCATTCGCGATTGATGTTTCGCCCATCCGGGTTCACCGCCAGGGATGTAACTTCGGCGCCTAGCTCCCAAAGCGCCGCGGGTGCGGCCCGGTAGGCAGCGCCATTCGCGCAATCGATCACAACCTTGAGGCCGTTCAGGCTAACGCTGCGGTCGAGCGTGCGCTTGGCGAATTCCACATAGCGGTCGTTGGCGCCGTCGATGCGCTTGGCCTGGCCGATGCGGTCTGGCTTGGCAAGAAGCGCGTCCAGCCCATCGCCCAATACGTGGGCCTCAATTACTTCCTCGACCTCGTCTGAAAGCTTGTAGCCGTCGGGTCCGAACAGCTTGATGCCGTTATCCTGGTAGGGATTGTGGG
The DNA here is from genome assembly GCA_963760455.1 of uncultured Alphaproteobacteria bacterium. Classification (GTDB taxonomy): domain Bacteria; phylum Pseudomonadota; class Alphaproteobacteria; order Rhizobiales; family Rhodomicrobiaceae; genus Rhodomicrobium. Next base: position 80,944 of record CAVXDM010000004.1, on the reverse strand, counting down.
AGGCCGAGATCATGACGCCCAGATCGGCGCGCAGCGAGCGGACCAGCATGGCGACGGCGGGCGTCGGGATCGGTCCTAGCTGCACGACATCCATGCCGACCGAGGTAAAGCCCGAAACCAGGGCGGATTCGATCACGTAACCCGAAAGCCTTGTGTCCTTGCCGATGACCACGCGATGCCGGCGGCTGCCGTTGGTGAACATATGGCCCGCGGCCATGCCTACCCGAAGCGCGATGCTCGCGGTCATCGGGTGGGTGTTCGTCTGTCCCCGGATACCATCTGTGCCAAAAAGCTGCCGCGTCATTACCAGACCTTGCTTAGCCGACACGCAATAGAACAGGAATGCCTGGCGCGGAGCGCCGGACCAGGCCTTTTTACCTTATCCTATTGTCGGAACGATGAAATTGGGGCTGGTGAAAATCGGATGCGAATTGGCACTTCCTTATGGAATTCCGGCCGGAATCCAATCCCAGGGCCGGGCCTTTTCGCGCTCTCGGTTTCACCACTCCGCCTCTTAAGGGATGCTAGGAATTCTGTGTGGCGACATTCGGGCCGCCGCGAATTGCTTCCCAGAGCGAGAGCGCGGCCCGCGTTTCATGAACGTCGTGCACGCGGACGATCTGGACGCCCTGAGAAATCGCGTCGAGCGCCGTGGCAACGCTGCCGATGACGCTTTCCTTCGGGCCGGGCGCGCCCGATAGCTTTTGCACAAAACTTTTTCGGGAGGCACCGACGGCAAGCGGCACGCCAAGGCCGTGGAAAATCGCCAGGTTCTGCAAAATCGAAAGATTGTGGGCCAGCGTCTTGCCAAAGCCGATGCCCGGATCGGCGACGATGCACTCCCGCGGCAAGCCCGCCTCCACCGCGGCGGCGATGCGGGTTTCCAGGAAGTCGTAAACCTCGATCACGGCGTCCTTGTAGACCGGGCTGTTCTGCATCTTGTCTGGGTTGCCCTGGGCGTGCATGAGGATCGCGGGCAATTTCAGCTCCGCGGCGGTGGCAAGGCTCTCCGGCGTGAAGCTCAGGGCGGACACGTCGTTGAGAATGGCGGCGCCCGCGGCGGCGGCCTCGCGCATGACCTGAGGCTTGCGGGTGTCGGCCGAGATTGGCGCTGAGAGGCCGGCAAGCCCTTTCAGCACCGGAAGAAGGCGCTGCAGCTCCTCTTCCTGAGGCACGGCCAAGGAGCCCGGCCGGGTCGAACTCCGCGCCAACGTCTATGAAGTCCGCACCTTCAGCCACGAGCTTCTGGGCGTGACCGATTGCCGCCTCGGGAGCCAAATTGCTGCCCCCATCGGAAAAGCTGTCTGGCGTGACATTTACGATGCCCATGATGCGCGGCCTGTCCATGGAAACGCCGGCAATCGCAGCGCGCGGTGCCGCTAGCCTCTCCAGCAGCTCCTTGACGCTCGGCTCGTCGATAGCCTGGATGGTGCTGAGCCGCACAATGGCGTGCTTCATGTGGCCGGGCTCGCCTTCCCATAGGCGCACAGCGGCAAACGCTAAGGAGGAGCTTCCAGCAAGCGGAAGGGCTGCGCCCAGCGCTACCGCCTGTTGCGCAACCGCCCCGTAGAGCAAGCCAACCGGTTCCAGATAGATGCCGGGCATCGCGGGCTCCCGAAAAATAGGATGTGGCCGAAGGATAGGACGCGCATCACCAGCGCGCGATTTCGATACACGCCTTTTGATGGCGCCTCAAGGGTGGACCGGCACTGCCGCGAGCGCGGCTCGGCGCCGTCCTGCCGGAATGGGGGCTGAATGCCTTGGAATAACTCAAAATTTACTCTCTCAGCCACTCCGCCGGGCCATTTTGGAGAGGCGAATGGCCGCATTTCCATTTCACGGCAATTTAGCAGAAATGTCCTGCATAAGCGTTAAAGGTGCTATGTCTTTGATTTCTATGTGCTTCTTGTACGGAAGACATCGCAGGCGAATGGGGCGCGGATGGAAGTCTTGGTTAATTTCAAATATGCATCTATATTTAACGGGATTTTCTGATCGCGGAAATCGCCCCGAAACGCGAAAAAAAACGCAGAAATGCGCGCATTTGAAACATGGGACTTGGCTGTTTACCGTGTCCGCATTAACCATGGCAGGCGCCTACGCGAACAGCCGCCGGCGTCCGTAACGATCCAGGATGATGCCGGCATTTCCGGCATGACGCTATTGAGAGGGGCGGTGCGGCAGCTTCCAGGAAGAGGACGGGGCGTCAGGCGTCGTCGCCAACGCGCCGGATGCCTTCATACGCCCGTTCGTTCCGGTTGTTGATCTGCAGAGCCTTGCGATAGTCCTTCGCCGCTTCCTTGCGGTCGCCCATCGACTCGGCTGCCTGCCCGGCATAGGCCCAAGCCTCGTGGTTGTTCACCTTGTTGGTGCCCGCGACTTGGAAATCTTCCAAAGCCTTCTTGTATTCCTGCACGGCCAGATAGCTGATGCCCCGGGCAAAATGCGGATCGGGCGCATCGGGCCGGTAATTGACCGCGACGTTCAAGTCGTCGAGCGCGGAGCGGTGATTGTTCATCGCCTGATATATGAGGCCGCGCGCGTAATAGGCCGCCGGATCGTCGGCCTTCAGCTCGATCGCCCTGCCGAAATCGGCAATCGCCATCGAAAAATTGCGCTGGTCCTTGTAGACATTGCCCCGGCCGACATAGGCGGCGGCGTAGTCCGGCTTGATGGCGAGGGCTTGGTTATAGTCGGCCATCGCGGCTTCCAGGTGGCCCGCGCGCAGGTTGATAAGTGCCCGGTTGTTGTAAGCCTGGTAGAATTGCGGGTTGACTTGTATCGCCGCGGTGAAATCCATGATCGCCTTCTCGTAATCGCCGGACTGCCCATAGGCTGTTCCCCGGAGATTGAGGGCATTCGCGTCGCGCGGATTCTGCGAAACCACCGCCGATATGGAGGCGATGTTGTTTTTCTGATCGGCCGTCGGATGGTTCAGCGTCGCAGTGTGCGGATCGTCGCTAAAACCGGTCGTCCCGCAGCCGCCAAGTGAAATAAGAGCGAGCGCCAAGCCCGCCCGCAGCCAGCATCCGTTTCGCCGTCAGAACCGTCATAGTTCGGGCTCCACCCCAGCCTAAAATGTCTTCAGCCATGATTCCGAACTTGGCCGCAGAATACGGCCACATTCGGGTATGCTAGGGAAAAAGCATTGCAGGTATGTCAACGGTAGGCCCCAAACCGGGCCGTCGTGACAATCTGTTACCGCATCGCCGAGCGTCCGGGAGCGCTGATACCTTCGCGCTGCGCCTTTTTACGCGCCAGCTTGCGAGCCCTGCGCACAGCCTCTGCCTTTTCGCGGGCGCGCTTCTCGGAGGGCTTCTCGTAGTAATTGCGCAACTTCATTTCGCGGAAGATGCCTTCGCGTTGCATTTTCTTTTTGAGCGCTTTAAGCGCCTGGTCGACATTGTTGTCACGGACGTGAACTTGCACACTAGCTCCTGTTTCTAAGAGAAGATGGGCGAACAAAAAAAGGCCCGCAACGAATGCAGGCTCCCTTGATGGCGCAATATAGCAGGCTCTTGCCGCGATGTCTATTTTTCGCGGCCCTTCGGCGCGGGTTTCCCTATTTGCCTGTTAGCGGTGATATTCGGGTAACATGGCCAAGCTTCCGGCCCTGCCTTACCTCATTCTTTCCGTATAGGTAGATGGATAAGCCGGGGTCTTCCGCCAGCATGCTCCGCCAGCGCAGCAGATCCTCCCCCAGCAGGTTGGTCATGACTGCGTCCGAATGCCGCGCCACCGCCCCCAGGGGCCAGCCCGCGATGGCCCGGATGTGATTCTCGAACTGGCTGATCGCACAAGCGTCGAGCGTCCAATGCCCGGAATTGTGCACACGCGGCGCGATCTCGTTGACGATGACCGGCTCCGCGGCTCCCTCGGGCATCGCGAAGAACTCCACGCCCAAGACGCCGCAATAGCCGAGAGCTTCCGCGATGCGCGCCGCCATGTCCTTGGCGAGCCTCTGGTGTGTCTCGGAGCATCGTGCGGGAACTGTGCTCGTGCGCAGGATGCCGCCTTCGTGGACGTTCCCGGGGCAATCGTAGCAGGACATCCGGCCGTCCTGTCCGCGCACGCCGATAACCGATATTTCCGTCGAGAAATCGAGCAGCGTCTCCAGCACGCAAGGCGCTCCGCCAAAACCGGCGAAAGCGGCCTTAAGCTCCTCCGCCGACGAGACGCGCGCCTGCCCCTTGCCGTCGTAGCCCTCGCGGGAGCGCTTCAGGATCGCAGCTCCGGCCCGGTCCAGGAAGGCCAGCGCCGCGGGCAAATCGTCCTGGCTTTCGATAACGGCCTGGGGCGCCACGGGCAGGCCGATGTCCGAGAGGAAGCGCTTTTCCACAATCCGGTCTTGTGCGATGGCGGCAGCGCGCGCGCCGGGCCGGACAGGGCAATGCCGCGCGGCAATCTCCAGCGTCTGGGCGGGCACGTTCTCGAACTCGAAGGTTATCACGCCGCAGGACTTGGCAAAGCGCTCAAGCGCCGCCTCGTCGCTGTAGGACGCCGCGAACCGCTCCGGCGCCACCTGAAACGCGGGGCTGTCCTCCTCCGGCGCATAGACCGCCGTGCGAAGGCCAAGCTTTGCCGCGGCGATGGCAAGCAAACGCCCGAGTTGGCCGCCACCGAAGATGCCGACGGTAGCCCCCGGCTGCAAAGGCTCAAACGGCATCGCCAGGACGCTCCGCAACCTTCGCCGTCCTGCCTGCCCGCCAGGCCTCGACCCGCGCCGCGAGTTGGGGATCGGATAATGCGAGGATCTCTGCCGCCAGCAGCCCAGCGTTGATCGCGCCCGGCTCCCCGATGGCGAGCGTGCCCACCGGTACGCCGGCCGGCATCTGCACGATTGAATAAAGCGCATCCTCGCCGGCAAGGGGCGTGGTCGAGATGGGCACGCCCAGCACGGGCAAGGTGGTCAACGCAGCCGTCATGCCCGGAAGATGGGCCGCCCCTCCCGCACCGGCAACGATCACCTTGAAGCCGGCATCCTTGGCCGACTTGGCGAAGGTATAAAGCCGGTCGGGCGTGCGGTGTGCGGAAATGACGCGGGCGTCATAGGCGATGCCAAGCTCATCCAGAACCTGGGCGGCAGCGCGCATGACAGGCCAGTCGGACTGGCTGCCCATGATGATAGCAACGGGGGGCGATTGAGTAGTCATGGTTGTTCTCAATCATAAAAACGGGCACGGCCAAAGCCGATAGCATCGAAGCGCCCGGTTTGCCCACTGGTTTTCTCAATAAAAGACCGGAATTTCAGGCGATAATGTCCGGAAGAAGCTGATCTTCCAGACGCGCGATCTCGTCCTTCAGCCCGAGCTTGCGCTTTTTAAGGCGCGTCAGGCGAAGCTGGTCGCGTTGTGCCTGGGCTTCAAGCGCCATGATCGCTTCGTCGAGATCGCGGTGTTCCTGCCTTAGCTGCGCCAGTGTCAGGCGCAAATTTTTGTCGTCCGTCGTGCTCATCAACCCCCCGGGGATGATGCTGGGGCTGCGAGGCCCGGAAATAAAGCTCAGATGGGGCATGATATCATGAATTCCCGAAATTCAGAAAAGCGCATTCTCCGACTCACTTGAATTGTAGCAGAACCGTTGCCGTTCCTCATTCGTGCAGCGTGCAATGCGGTAAGATTTCATTAACTCTGCGGCAAATCCGCCATAGGGCACCATCGATTGCCTTGACTTCCTTATGCAACCTGCCACAATCTCAACGTTGTTGCGTCATCGTTTTGACATGTGTTCACGTTGCCATAGAACGTTAACATGAATGGAGGCCGGGAAATGAGCCTTTTTGCGCATATCGAGGAACTGACCGAAAAGCATAGAGCCATCCATCGCGAGATCGAAACGGAAATGGCTCGCCCCCTCGTCGATGGCCTGAAAGTCTCCGAATTGAAACGCCGCAAGCTTCGCCTCAAGGAAAAGATAGAAAAGTTAAAAGGCGAGAAAATCGTAGCCTGAGGACTTCCCCAAAACAAATCGCCTGTCGCTGCCGCCCTCCTTCGGCAGAGCATATAGTGCGCCAGCCCGGTGTTGGGCCGCGATAGGCGTTTTTGCGGGACTCATTCGATAAATTCTGTTGCGCTGAAGCGCGGACACCTTCATTTCTTGCCACCATGACCGGCAAGAAGAAAACCACACAGGTGAAGGCGCGCCTGCCCAAGGGTATGCGCGACGTCGAAGCGCAAGAGATACGCGCGCTCAAGCATATGCTGAGCACCATTGCTGACGTGTACGAGCGGTACGGATTCGAACCGCTCGACACGCCGGCCTTTGAATACACCGACGCGCTCGGAAAGTTCCTCCCGGACACCGACCGCCCGAACGAGGGCGTGTTCTCGTTTCAGGACGAGGATGAGCAATGGGTGTCGCTGCGCTACGATCTGACCGCGCCGCTGGCGAGATATGTCGCGGCGAATTTCGACGCGGTGCCGAAGCCTTTCCGCCGCTACCAGTCTGGCTATGTCTACCGCAACGAAAAGCCAGGGCCGGGGCGGTTCCGGCAGTTCATGCAATTTGACGCCGACACGGTGGGCACGGCTAATCCCGCCGCCGACGCCGAGCTGTGCATGCTCGCCGCCGATACGCTCGAAGCGCTGGGCATCCCGCGCGGCTGCTACAGCGTCAAGCTGTCGAGCCGCACACTACTGGACTCGGTCCTCGATGCCGCCGAGGTTCAAGAGCCGAAGCAGCGCCTCACAGTGCTTCGCGCTGTCGACAAGTTCGACCGCCTTGGCCTTCAAGGGGTGGCGGAGCTTTTGGGCGAAGGCCGGAAGGACGAGAGCGGGGATTTCACGCCCGGAGCAAAGCTTTCCGCGACGCAGGCAAGTAAAATCCTAGCCCTTTTGTCCGGGCAGGCCCCCGAAGACGAAACGATTGGCGCGATCGTGAGCCTTGTGCGCCAGGCAGGCTATGAGGAGGACCGCATACGCTTCGATCCTACCGTGGTGCGTGGCTTGGAATACTATACCGGGCCAGTGCTTGAGGCCGAACTGACCTTCCCCGCGAGCGATGAAAACGGCCAGGCCGTGCGCTTCGGCTCCGTGGGCGGTGGCGGTCGCTACGACGGACTCGTCTCGCGCTTCCGCTCGCAGCCTGTTCCCGCGACCGGCTTCTCCATCGGCGTATCGCGGCTCTATGCAGCCCTTTCCCATCTGGGCAAAATCCCGCAAGCCGCCATAGGGATTGCGCCCGTTGTCGTGCTTGTCATGGATAAAGCACGGGTGGGCGATTATCAGAAAATGGCGCGCGATCTGCGCGAGGCGGGCGTCCGCGCGGAGATGTACGTTGGCGACGCCGGCATGAAAGCGCAGATGAAATACGCCGACCGGCGCGGCTCCCCTTGCGTCATCATCCAGGGCGAGGACGAGCGCGCGCAAGGCGTGGTTACAATCAAGGATCTGCTCGAAGGCTCGCGCCTCTCCGCCGGGATCGAGGACCGCGCCGAGTGGCGCGAGGGCCGGCCCGCGCAATTCTCCGTGCCCGAGGGCGAGATGGTCGCGGCAGTTCGCAAGCTTTTGGACGAGCGGCGCAAATCATGACAGCCGAAGGTGCAATCGAGTTCGAGGCCCTGGAGGCCCAGGCGGCCAGCCTGATGAGCCTGTTCGGCGAAGCGGGTTACGAGCGGGTCGCCCCCGCGTTCATCCAGCCGGCCAGCCTGTTTCTCGACCGGATCGGCGAGGCCCTGCGCGCGCGCACCTACGTCTTCACCGATCCGAACGGCGAGGAGCTTTGCCTGCGCCCGGACGTGACCATCCCGGTCTGCCGGGTGTTCCTGGAGCGGGGAGGAGACGGCGCCGGCGCCAAATTCTGCTACAACGGCCCGGCCTTCCGCATTCCGGAGGGCAATCCCGATCCGCTTAACCCGCGCGAATTCCGGCAGGCCGGCATCGAGCATTTCGGCGAGGCCGGCCTGGACGCCGACCTTGAGGTGCTGACGCTGACCATGGAGGCGGTGCGCAGGAGCGGCGTCAAGTCGTTCACCGTAAAGGCCGAGGCCACATCGGCCTGTTCACCGCGCTGTTGCAGGCGCTGCCGATGCCCGAACGCTGGCGCGCCCGGCTGGCGCACGCCTTCTGGCGCCCCAAGGCGTTCGCCCAGGAACTCGCCACGCTCTCGCAGCCGCATGCCGGACTTTCCCTGCCGCTGCCGCCGAAGGAACTGACGCCAGACGGTCTGCTCAAGAGCCTGCAAGCGCGCGGCGTCTCCTTTATTGGCGAGCGCAGGCCGGAGGAAATCGTGAAGCGCCTAGCCGGAAAGGCAGCCGACGCGAACGAGACGCCGCTATCCAAGGAGACCGTCCGGCTTATCGAGGCGTACCTTCATATTGTGGGGCAAATGCCCGCCGCATTCGATGCCATCGAGGCGCTTTTCACGGAGGCGAAGCTGGAGCTTGGCGGCGCCGTTGCCCAAGCGCGGACGCTGTTCGAGGCACTGAAAGCCGCCGCCGGCGATACGCCCATCGTGTTCGGCGCCGGCTTCGGCCGCCATTTCGAATATTACACCGGCATGGTCTTTCAGATCGAAATCGAGGGTGCTGGCATGGCCGGACAAATCGCCGGCGGCGGCCGTTACGACGGCCTGATTCGCGCGCTGTCGGGCGGCAAGCGCGACGTGCCCGCCGTGGGTGCTGCCATTCACACCGAGCGGCTGCTCGGCGCCGCGCGGAGGTAGGGCGATGCGGAGCAAGCTCATAATCGGGGTTCCGTCCAAGGGACGGCTCATGGAGGCCACGCTCGCGCTGTTCAAGGCGGGCGGCCTGCCGATTGAGAAGACCGGCGACGAGCGCGGCTACAGGGGCGCGGTCGCAGGCGCGGACGATATCGCCGTGGAGTTCCTCTCCGCGGGCGAAATCGCGCGGCATTTGCAGTCGGGGCGCATTCATCTGGGCGTCACGGGCGAAGATCTCATCCGCGAGCAGATCCCGGACGCGGACGAGCGGGTGGAACTGCTCCTCAAGCTCGGCTTCGGCCACGCCGATGTAGTGACGGCCGTTCCCGATTGCTGGCTCGACGTGGAAACGATGGCGGATTTTGAGGAAGCCGGGGCGCTTTTTGCGGCGGAGCATGGAAGGCGCCTTCGCGTGGCGACTAAATATCCCATGCTGACGCGCCGGTTCTTCCTGTCGAAGGGCGTGGTGAGCTACCGCACGGTGGAAAGCCTAGGCGCAACCGAGGGCGCGCCGGCGTCGGGAAGTGCGGAGGCCATTGTCGATATCACGAGCACGGGCTCCACGCTCAAGGCGAACGGCCTGCGCATCCTGAGCGACGGCGTCATGCTGAAATCGCAAGCAAATCTGGTGTTCTCGAAGGTGGCCGGCCTCAGCGGGGATGGCCAGCTCCTTGCACGGGAGGTGGGCGGGAAGCTGGCCACCGCTCTGCAGCGGCAAGGCGCCGGGGCTTGATACAAATCGCTTGAGGTCTTTACCGTTACCCATCATTGCGCGTTTCGCACCGGCCGGGGCGGCCGGCCCGAATCCACCGGTCGCATAGACAAGAGTGCGGTCGAACGCATAGCCGGCGCGGCTGCGAACGCTTCCAAACCAATTGAGCGACGACTTGATGCCGCCGGCGCTATCGGAGATGCCGGCGCCTTGGATGCCGGTTTCAACGCCCACGACAAAATTGCCCCGCTGGACAGGCCTCCCGGCCAAAATTCACATATATTTGATTGACGCCAATGTTACTAGGCGGATACGCACCAAGAGACGATATTGCCTCATATAAGCTCAGTGTACCGGGCTTATTTCGCAAATAAATACCCATTCCTACGGGCACAAAATTCTGGAGGAGATGCCAACTATGAAGACATGGACAAAGCCTGCCGCAGCCACCGTCGATGCCGGCTTCGAGGTCACGCGCTACCTGCCGTCCACTTTGGACGTCGCCGCCCGCCGCACCTGCAAGAAATAGCGGTCGAAGGATAAGGCCCTGGCATAGGGCATTACCCCTCATCCTGTCCTTCTCCCAGTGGGAGAAGGAACCCCTGGGATAACGCATTGCGCGTTCAACAGCGTTCCCTCTCCCATTGGGAGAGGGACAGGGTGAGGGGTAAAACACGTAGTGCAGATCCTGGTGCCGGATCGTTTAGGCAGCAAGCGGAGCGAACGCCGTTGCGAGCAAAGCAGAGCAATCCAGTGTCGAATCTCCGGCCGTGCCGCCAATCGCCATGGCGGCCACAGCGGCTGGCGCTGGTTGCCGCCGCCATGCTGCTGAGCGGAGGCGCCAGTGCCGCCGGGCTCAACGACTATCCGACCTCCGTGCGCGCCGACTACGTGTTCGGCTGCATGAAGGCGAATGGCGACAGCCACACGGCCCTCGACCAGTGCTCGTGCTCAATCGACATCATCGCGAGCCTTCTGCCCTACGACCGCTATGTCGAAGCCGAGACAGTCCTGAGCCTTGCTCAGGTGCCGGGCTTCTTTGGAGCCATGTTCCGCTCGCCGCCGCCGGCAAAAGCGGCGGTTGACGCCCTGCGACGTGCGCAGGCGGAAGCGGAGGTGCGCTGCTTCTAAGCCGTTCGTCATCGCGCTCGCAATGACGGGATAAGCCGGAAGCGCTAGATCTCCTTAGCGCCCTTTCTGGGATATTGGCATTTCCAGCGCTGCACGAACCATTTGGGATGCTCGGTGCCCCATTGGGCGATCGTGGGCTGGGCGGCCATCATGCATTGCATGGGCGTTGAACTGGCATCGATAAGCACACGCTGATCCCGGCAGGTTGCGGGCTGTGTAACGATGCAGACAGTCATAACAAGCTCTATCATCGCGTAATTTCCCTCATCGTCTTATTGCGGTGCCGTTAAGCAAATTGGATGCCAACCCGGCATCGTTATTTCGCCCGACCTTAGACACAACAATTTGATGAGGATACACGGCAAAGTTGGCGCCTTCAACGGCACCAATACTCAATTTGGTGCGCCGTATTAACGCATCATTGAGGAGATTTGTCAGATGTCTGCTCGAAATTGGAAGCAAGCAGACGATTTTTTATGAGCCAATTCAAGGTGCGTGACCAGGTGTCATCAGTATTGCCCCGCATGTCCGCACTCATCGACATTATTACATTGCCGTTGCCAATATATCGCACATAAATGCTGATATTCAATATAAGGTTAGAAACCTTCTGCACCGTGCCGGTAATCGAGAAGGCCGCGCCGATCTTCTTGGCGAAATCGGCATCGCACGCCCCGCAAGCTTGAAGGTTGCTGCCGCGAGCCTCCGCCTCGACCGGCCCGATATCGGCGACCTCGAAACGTCCAGACTCGCCCAGTGCCTTGCGCAACTGCTGGCCAAGCCGCTGCAGGCGTTCTTTCTCGGCTTTAGCGGTTCCGTAAATCTCGCCGTCCAAGCTGTTGTCGATGAGTTCGAAATCGAAGACGGCGATGCGTGGCAGCGTGCCGGCGTGAGCGGCGCTGCTTAAGAGTAGAAACAAGAGAACCGCGTTCACCAATATTATGCGCATCCACGGACTATACACATGCAAAAAGCATACGCAAATTACCCATTTAGCCGATGGGCCGGAGGCTTGCAGGGCGGGGCTTCGCGAACCATCATATAGTCAAAACAAGAATTGGATGGGGAGCTTGAAACGGTCATTCTTGCAGGCGTTCGCTGCTCTGGGTTTGCTTTTCGCTTTTGCGGCGGACGCGGCGGCCGGAGAAACCGCTGAAATCAAGATCGGCTATTTGCGCAGGGCGGAGCAGAAGCCCGCCATTTCGCTGCTCGACGTGGCCGCGCCTGACGCCGGCCTCGCTGGCGCGGAGCTAGCCGTCGCGGACAACAACACGACCGGGCGCTTCCTGAACCAGAACTTCTCAATTACCGATGTCCAGCTTGGCCCGGCCGGCGATCCGGCGGCGGCGCTTCAAAAACTTGGCGGCGAAGGTGTTTCGCTCGTGGTGACGGACCTGCCTGCGGCCGCCCTCCTGAAGGCCGCCGATGCCGGACGCGCGCGCGGCATGCTCTTTTTTAATGCAGGCGCATTGAGCGACAGCCTGCGCGAGGAAGATTGCCGCGCGGATGTCATTCACGTTGCGCCCACGCGCTCGATGCTAGCCGATGGCCTCGCGCAATATCTCGTCTGGAAGCAGTGGCTGAAATGGGTGCTCGTCACCGGCTCGCACCCGGAGGACGCGGCGTTCGCGGATGCGCTCAAGCGCGCGGCGCCGCGCTTTGGCGCCAAAATCGTGGGCGAGAAGATTTTCGAGGACAGGGGCGGCGCGCGGCAAAGCGATAGCGGCCTGGCCGAGGTCCAGAAGCAGATCCCGCTCTTCACGCAGGGGCTGCCGGATCACGACGTACTGCTCGCCGCCGACGAAAGCGCGGTGTTCGCCGCTTACCTGCCCTATCGCACCAAGGTGCCACGGCCGGTCGCGGGATCGGCAGGGCTCGTGCCAGAGAGCTGGGACCCGTCAATGGAGCAGTGGGGCGCCACCCAGTTGCAGAACCGCTTCGTGAAGCGCTTTTCGCGCCGGATGCAGGCGCTGGACATGCAGGCCTGGACGGCGGTGCGCATGATCGGCGAGGCCGTCACCCGGACGAAATCGGCGCAAGCGCAGCAGGTTCGCGATTTCATCCTCGGCCCAAGCTTCGAGCTGGCGGCCTTCAAGGGCCAAGCGCTGACCGTCCGCCCCTGGAACCTGCAACTTCGCCAGCCCGTGCTGCTGAGCGACGGCAAGAACGTCGTCTCCGTCTCCCCGCAGCATGGCTTTCTGCACCCCGTATCGGAACTCGATACGCTCGGCTACGACAAACCGGAAACAAAATGCGTATTGAAATGATATCACGCACGAGGCGAGGCGCAAAGCCCGCAGCATTAGGACCGGATGGCGGATGCCAGGGCAGTGCTTCCCTCACCCTGGCCCTCTCCCCGTGGGAGAGGGACGGTCGCGGTGACGCTCCGAGCGTTATTCCGGCGTCCCTCTCCCACGGGGAGAGGGACAGGGTGAGGGGCGGGTGCCCCCGGTCATGGGCACTCCCGCCTGTTCTGCGCCACGACGGCAGTGCTTGCCATCACAGCCCATCCGGCAGCGGCTTACGAGGCCTATGTCTCGAACGAGAAGGGCAACACGGTCAGCGTCATCGACACCGACAAGCTGGAGGTGGTGAAGACCGTCGACGTTGGCCAGCGCCCGCGCGGCATCGCCGTCACCAGGGACGGCAAGTCGGTGATCGTCGCGGTGGGCGACGCCAACACGATCCAGATCGTCGACACGGCGACAAAAGAAATCGTGGGCAGCCTGCCCTCCGGCCCCGATCCGGAGTTCTTCTCCTTCAGTCCTGGCGGCAAGCGTCTCTATGTCGCCAATGAGAACGACAACACCGTCACAATCGTCGATATGGAAACACGCAAGCTGGACGGCAGCATCCAGGTGGGGGTCGAGCCGGAGGGAATGACCGTCAGCCCGGACGGCAAGTTCGTCATTTGCACCTCCGAAACGAGCAACATGGCGCATTTCATCGATGCGAAGACCCATGAGATCGTGGCCAACGTGCTTGTCGGCTCCAGGCCGCGCTTCGCCGTGTTCAAGAGCGACGGCTCCGAGCTTTGGGTGTCGTCCGAGGTCGGCGGAACGGTGAGCGTCATCGATCCCGTGAAGTACGAGGTGAAGAAAAAGATTACGTTCGAAGTGCCTGGGCTCCGGCGCGAGGCGATCCAGCCCGTGGGGATCAACATCGCCAAGGACGGCAAGACCGTGTTCGTATCGCTTGGCCCCGCAAACCGCGTGGCGGTGGTGGACGGCCAGACCTATGAGGTACAAAAATACCTCCTGGTGGGCCAGCGCGTATGGCACGGCGCGTTCACGCCGGATCAGAAATACCTGCTTGTAACCAATGGCTTATCCAATGACGTGTCTGTGATCGATGTCGCCGGATTGAAGGTGATAAAATCCATCCAAGTTGGGCGCGAGCCCTGGGGCGTGGCAATCGAGGCGCAGGAATGATGGCAGGTCGCGAAGCCACATATTGCCGTCATTGCGAGGCCGGAGGCCGAAACAATCCAGGCGCGGCAAATTCGAGCCCAGCGTTTCTGTCTCTGGATCGCCACGGCCGCTCAGGCGCCCTCGCGATGACCGCGCCACGGCTAAGGAAATCGTATAGCAAGCCGCATTGCGTGTGGCTCCCCCTCACCCCTGCCCTCTCTCGCAAGGGGAGAGGGAGTTCGGGCGTACTCGCTGAGAAGGCGTTCCCCTCTCCCCTCGCGGGAGAGGGGACAGGGGTGAGGGGGCTTCACAACCGCCGGCAGCTACATCGAGGTAGGCAGCCATGAAATTTGCACTACACTCCCTCTGCCGCCGAGACGCCAATGAGCTGGCTGGGCTCGGGGCCTGCGCTCGAAGTGGAGCATCTGAGTCATGCTTATGGCGCGCGCAAAGCCCTCGACGATGTGAGCTTCCGCATCGGCGCGTCCACCTTCACGGTGCTGCTCGGACTGAACGGCGCCGGGAAAAGCACGCTGTTCGCGCTTATCACGCGGCTTTTCAACGCGCAGCGGGGCGGTATTCGCATTTTCGGGCATGAGCTTAGCCGGCAGCCGGGCGAAGCGCTGAAGCGCCTAGGCGTGGTGTTCCAGGCGCGCACGCTCGACCTCGATCTTTCGGTGCGGCAGAACCTCCTCTATCACGCAGCCCTGCATGGCATGGCCGGCCGCGAAGCCCGCGAAAGGGCGGAGCGCGTGCTGGCGCAGGTTTCGCTGGCAACCCGCGCGCACGAAAAGGCCCGCAACCTTTCCGGCGGCCAGATGCGCCGCGTCGAGATTGCGCGGGCGCTGCTGCACGAGCCGAAGCTCCTGCTGCTCGACGAGCCGACCGTGGGGCTCGACATCGGGGCGCGGGCGGACATCGTCGGCCACGTCCGGCGGCTGGTTGCCTCGGAGGGCATGAGCGTGCTGTGGGCGACGCATTTGATCGACGAGGTGTCGGATAGCGATCACGTCGTGGTGCTGCACAATGGCGCGGTGCGGGCACAGGGGCGCGTGCCGGCCGTTGTGGCTGCGGCTGGCGCGCGGGATATCGCCGGCGCTTTCGGCCAGCTCACCCACGACGACGCCGGCGAGGTGAGCGAATGACTGTATTTCCGGATATACTTGGAAGCTGGCGCCGCGATCTACACGGCGCTCGCTCCCCTCACCCCAGCCCTCTCCCCCTGGGAGAGGGAGTCCGAGCGTGCCCGCTGTTAAGGCGTCCCTTCTCCCACTGGGAGAAGGACAGGATGAGGGGTGACGCCCTATGACCATGGCTCACCCGTTAGCGGCGGGCTCCCGGCAAAGCCCTAGCGGCTTCTCCCTCAGCCAATACCTCATCTGCGGCAGGGGCATCGTCTGGCGCGAAGCCTTGCGCTTCCTGCATCAGCGCGAGCGCTTCGTCTCGGCGCTGGTCCGCCCGCTGGTCTGGCTGTTCATCTTCGCGGCCGGCTTCCGTCAGTCGCTGGGCATCGCGATCATCCCGCCCTACGAGACCTACATCCCCTACGAGGTTTACATCGTGCCGGGCCTGCTCGCGATGATCCAGCTTTTCAACGGCATGCAATCGTCGCTCTCCATGGTCTACGACCGCGAGATGGGCAACATGCGCACGCTGCTGGTGAGCCCTTTCCCGCGCTGGTATCTCCTGTCCTCCAAGCTCGTGGCGGGGACGCTGGTCTCGATCCTGCAAGTCTATGCGTTCATCGCGGTGGCGTGGTTCTGGGACGTGGAGCCGCCGCTGATCGGCTACTTCACTGTGCTGCCAGCCCTCATCCTCACCGGCCTGATGTTCGGTGCGCTCGGCATGCTGCTCTCCTCGCTCATCAAGCAGCTTGAGAACTTCGCGGGCATCATGAACTTCGTGATCTTCCCGATGTTCTTCGCCTCGTCCGCGCTTTACCCGCTCTGGCAAGTGCAGCAAGCGAGCCTGCCGCTTTACCGCATCTGCTGGTTCAATCCGTTTACCCACGCAACCGAGCTGATCCGCTTCGCCTTCTACGGCAAGCTCGATCCACTTTCGCTGGCGGTGGTGCTGGGCTGCACTGTTGTTTTCATGGGCGGCGCCATCGGCGCTTACGATCCCGCGCGCGGCCTGATCGCGCTCCGCCGCGGCATGGGAGGGAATGCATGATTGCAAAGCCAGCTTTTGCGCTGACTTTACTGGCGCTTGGCGCGAGCGCCGCATTTGCCGGCCCGCGGGGCAGCAGCACCGATCCCGACTGGCCTTGCCAGCAGGTCAAGGTGCCGGAGCTTTCGGTCGCGGCGATCTGGCCCGAGCCGCTGCCGGAAAAGACCGCGGACGCGGCAAGCGAAGTGCCCGGCCTGAACGATATCGTCGCCAAGCTCTCCGCCCGCAAGACGCCGATGGAAGAGGCCGAGTAGAGACATCGCTGCCTTCGTGACCGGCACGCCGGAGGAGCGGAGGAAGAAGGCTTCCCTCCTGTTCATGGGCCTGTTCGATGCGCTCAACGCCCAACGGTTCCAGGTCATGACCGGCATCGAGCGCGCCTACCGCAAGCAGAAGGATTTCGCGGTGAAAATCCGCGCCGATACGGAGAAGCTGCACGAACTGCAGGATGCGAATGCGGACTCAAGCAAGATCGCGGAGCAGGTGACGCAGGTGCAGTGGGAGACCCGCATCTTCGAGGACCGGCGCAAGACGCTGACGTTCGCCTGCGAGGTGCCTGTGGAGATCGACCAGCGCGTTTTCGCGCTCGCCCGCAGCATCCAGAAGGCCGGCGGGATTAGCTAGTACGCCACGCGGGAAATCCTGACCCGCACGCAAGTGGCACCTCGTCATTGCGAGCGCAGCGAAGCAATCCAGCGATTCAGGAGCCGCATCTAGCCCCCTCCCCAAGCGCTTCTCCGTAAGGGGAGAAGCTGGAGAAGCGTCGATTGAGGAGGGGGAGCGAGCCGGCTACTGCTTGAGTGCGCCGGACGCCTTGGCGATATGCGTCGCGATGTAGTCCATCAACGCGGGCGAGAGGGCGTCGTAGGGCTCCAGGTGAAGCTCCTTGAGCCTTCCGCGCACCGCATCCATGTTCTTCGGATCGGCGCCGGTCTCGATGATCGACGAGACGAAAGCGGCAAACTGCGGCGGCTGCCAGCCCGATTCCGCAAAGAGTTCGGGATGGACGAAGTCGAGCCCATAGAAGGGATGCTTCGTGTTTTCGATGCGCCCGTACATGTGCACGCCGCAGGCCTTGCAGGCGTGGCGCTGGATGGTTGCGGACGGATCGACGATGTAGAGCTTGTCGGCGTTTGCGGTCACGGTGAGGTTCTCACGCGGCACAACGGCCACGACCGAGAACAACGCACCTTCCGGCTTCCAGCATTTCGTGCAGCCGCAAGCATGGTCATGGGCGACCTGGCCCTTGATGCTTACCGTCACGGGATTAGAGGCACACCTGCACTTCAATGTCCCGCCGGCAAAGCTCGGCGACTCCGATTTCAAGCCGCTGTCGACGGCTGGATGGATATGTACTTCGCTCATTGTACTCCTCCCACTGTTCTTCTTCTTCCAAAAAAGCATTCTTATACCTCAAATCACCCGATGGTGAGGTTAGGCGGGCTGCAAGCCCCCAAGGGCAGCAACCCCGTCCGCTTCACGATGACCGTCTAAACCGTACCCGGATAATCAGACAGCCACGCTTGCAGTATAGTAATAACATCATTGCCGGCGTCTTGGCTATCTGCCTGCAAGATCACGTTAAAGTGTAGCTGGGCGATTATAACACAAAGCAGCCGCCCGCTCGGACAAAAACCCGTGACCTGGCTTACTCCAAGCTTTGTTTCACGCCGCAATCCCGCACCGTTGGCGTAGTTATTCTTTAATCGCTAGCTCTACATTCTTGGCGGAGGCGAAGGCAGACTTGGCAGATGTCTCGTCGATCCGGGCCGAATTGACGTCGAGCCCCGCCATATTGGCGCCAGCCGTGACAGCGCCGCGGAAATCGGCGCCGGAGGCTTCTGCTTCGCTGAGGTTCGCCCCAGAAAGGTTCGCATCGCGCAGCTTCGCGAACTCAAGGTTGGCCAGGGAAAAATTGGCGTTCGAGAGGTTGGCGCCGGTCAGGTTGGCCGACTTGAACACTCCGGCCATGAGGCCCATCGACTGGTTCTTGAGGTCCGCGCTGCAGTCCGCGCCGGTAAGATTTGCGGCCTTGAGGCTTGCCCTGCTCAGGTCCGCGGTGATACGTGCGCCCGAAAGGTCCGCGCCGTCGAAATTTGCGCCTTGAAACTGGCTAGCGAACAGGCTGGCGCCCTTGAGGCTCGCCCCGCTGAAATTGGCGTCGAGGCCCCAAGCCTGGTCCAGAACCGCGCCGTCGAGCTTGGCGCCCTTGAGGCTCGCCTTGTTGAGGCGTGCATTTCGGAGGATCGCACGCGACAGGTCGAGGCCGGAAAGATCGAGCCCATTCAATGCCTTGCTTGACAGGTCCAGCGTGCGGCCCGCTTGGCTGCCCAAAAGCGATTCGATTTCCGCGCGGGTCATTTCCGCCTGGGTCATCGCCGGCGACTGCAAGTCGAGATGCTGGAGCATGTCCTGCGCGGCAGCCGGGCTCAACGCTCCGCACAGGATCGCGAAAGCCGCAGCCTGCCAGCGTCCGCGTTTCATGACATCCTCCCAAAGGGCGGCGGAGTTGCCGCCAGACCAGACCTTATCAGGCGCTTAAGCGCTGGGCGTGCCAGCGCAAGTGATCCTCGATGAAGGTCGAGATGAAGTAGTACGAATGGTCGTAGCCTTCCTGCCGCCTCAGCGTGAGCGGTATCCCGGCTTTGGTGCAGGCCTCTTGCAGCAGCTCAGGTTTTAGCTGCTCCTTCAGGAAGTTATCCGCCGTGCCTTGATCCACGAGCAGGTCCGGCAAACGGCCGCCGTCCTCGATGAGCGCGCAGGCATCGTATGCACGCCAAGCCTGGCGGTCCTCTCCGATGTAGCCGCTCAGCGCCTTCTGTCCCCAGGGGCAGTTTATCGGCGAGGAGATCGGGGCAAAGGCGGACACCGACTTGAAGCGCCCCGGATTGCGCAAAGCGATGGTCAGCGCGCCATGGCCGCCCATCGAATGGCCGGTGATGCCCTGCCGCGTCATGTCGGCCGGGAAATCCAGCGCGATCAGCTCAGGCAGCTCGCGCTCGATATACGACCTCATGCGGTAGTTCTTGGCCCAGGGCTGCTTGATCGCGTCCACGTAGAAACCGGCGCCGAGGCCGAAGTCGTAGGATCCCTGAGGGTCGCCGGGGACATCTTCCCCGCGCGGGCTCGTGTCGGGAGCCACGACGATCAAGCCAAGTGCCGCGGCCACGCGCTGCGCACCCGCCTTGACTGTGAAATTCTCCTCGGTGCAGGTCAGGCCCGAGAGATACCAGACAACCGGGAAGCTACGGCTCGGCCCCGCGCCAGCCGGAACGTACACCGCAAAGCGCATGTCCGTTCCAGTCTCGGCGGAGCGGTGGCGGTACACATACTGCGTACCGCCGAAGCTCTTGTTTTGCGAAACGATCTGAGGCCGGGTCAAAGCGCGCTTCCTCTAGTAAATCACAACTGAGCGAATCGACTTGCCTTCATGCATGAGATCGAAAGCTTCGTTGATCTTTTCAAGCGGCATGGTGTGGGTGATGAGATCGTCGATGTTGATCTTCTTCTCCATGTACCAGTCGACGATCTTCGGCACGTCCGTGCGGCCCCTGGCGCCACCGAAGGCGCTACCTTTCCAGACGCGGCCGGTAACAAGCTGGAACGGCCTAGTGGAGATTTCCTGGCCCGACGCGGCCACGCCGATGATAATGCTCTCGCCCCAGCCGCGATGGCAGCATTCGAGCGCCTGGCGCATGGTGTGGACGTTGCCGATGCATTCGAAGGAAAAGTCCGCGCCGCCGCCGGTCAGATCGACGATCGCCTGCACGACCTTGTCGCGGCCCACCTCGTCGGGGTTGACGAAGTGCGTCATGCCGAATTTCTGGGCCATGGGCACCTTCGACGGGTTGAGGTCCACGCCGATGATCTTATCCGCGCCCACCATCCTGGCGCCCTGAATGACGTTGAGGCCGATGCCGCCAAGGCCGAACACCACCACATTGGCGCCGGGCCAGACCTTGCCTGTGTAAATTACCGCGCCGATGCCGGTGGTAACGCCGCAGCCGATATAGCAAATCTTGTCGAACGGCGCGTCCTCGCGAACTTTAGCGGCCGCGATCTCGGGCAGTACAGTGTAGTTGGAGAATGTCGAGCAGCCCATGTAGTGGTAGAGCGGCTTGCCGTCCTGCGAGAAGCGCGTTGTGCCGTCGGGCATGACACCCTTGCCCTGAGTGGCGCGGATCGCCGTGCAGAGGTTGGAGCGTTGCGAAAGGCAGGTTTTGCAGTTGCGGCATTCAGGCGTGTAGAGCGGGATCACGTGGTCGCCAACCTTGAGGTTGCGCACGTCGGGACCAAGTTCGCGCACGATGCCAGCGCCTTCGTGCCCAAGGATCGACGGGAACATCCCCTCCGAATCGGCCCCCGACAGGGTGTAGGCGTCGGTGTGGCAGATGCCGGTTGCCTTGATCTCGATCAGGACTTCCCCGGACTTAGGCCCATCCAGGTCCACGGTCTCGATGGAAAGAGGTTCTCCAGCCTTCCAGGCCACAGCAGCGCGCGTCTTCATGGATCGTTTCCGCCTTCACAAACGTTATTATTGAGCTTCGCCGTCAGAACGCTGGCGTGACGCTGGCCTTGCCTTGGCGTCCTTGCCGGAATGCTTCCGACTGCACGATTTGAAGTCTGCATGGATAGTTCGCGTAATGTCAATCCTATAACTCTCACAACTCACCTAACACGGACAGTAAAATAAAACGTGAAGCTATTCGATAATTCTATCGGTCGATTTGATATATCTATCGCACAATTTGATATCGTAACGCATCACGGGCGTTCACATGTGAGTTACAAGCTTCGAGACCTAATTGACACGCCGCAGCTTGTTTTGTTTGATTGCCTTAACCGTCTGTTTGTGGACGCCAACCCTATAGACAATTAGATGAGCGTGAAGCATATGGCCTTATGATGGTTATGTGCGCGTTAAGCATTGCCGTAGGCCTTTATTGTTTTGCGTATGCGTTGCTTAAATATTGGCGTGACTATCAATTCTGCGTTACGCATCGTTATACATCATCCGTTCTGCTCCTAATGGCTATTGCAGTTTACACGGAGTTTGACTACTCTTAAGCGCGGCACCATTGCGCTCATTCTGCACGTAAGCAGAGAATGAGCCTCAACGAATGAGGAGGTTTTTAGACAAGGTAGGGCTCCACAGTAGAAAACACGAAGCGCTTTACCTAAAGCCTGGCCTACGTCCAGGGATCATAAAAACGAGCGCAATGGAGAAAAACTTCGTCGATCGGTTTGCCGGTAGGCGCATGTTTAAGCTCTTTGTATCTTAGGGAGGAAGAAACAGTGCAGAAATTACTTTTGACGGCATCGCTTACCGCGTTGCTCGCAGGCCTATCCGTACCTGCCTCGGCGAATGACGAGCTGATGAAGATGGAGCAAGGCAGCAACTGGGCCATGCAAGCCGGCGATTATGCAAATCAGCGGCATTCCAAGCTGAAGCAGATCACCAATGAGAATGTGGGCAAGCTTGAGCCCGTTTGGACATTCTCGACCGGCGTGCTGCGCGGACACGAGGGCGGGCCTCTCGTGATCGGCGACGTAATGTACGTCCACGCTCCATTTCCGAACACGGTCTATGCGCTCGACCTGAACAACGATGGCAAGATCCTTTGGAAATACGAGCCGAAGCAGGACCCGACCGTCATTCCGGTGATGTGCTGCGACACGGTCAACCGTGGCGTTGCCTACGGCGACGGCAAGATCTTCCTTCATCAGGCCGACACTACGCTCGTGGCGCTCGATGCCAAGACCGGCAAGGTTGTTTGGTCTGTGAAGGAAGGCGATCCCGCGAAGGGCGAGACCGGTACCTCGGCACCGCTGGTCGTCAAGAACATGGTGCTGGTTGGCGTTTCCGGTGCTGAGTTCGGCGTGCGTGGCCGCATGACCGCCTACGACATCAACAACGGCAAGCAGATCTGGCGCGCCTACTCGACAGGTCCGGACAATGAGGCTCTCGTCGATCCCGACAAGACCATGGAGCTTGGCAAGCCGATCGGTAAGGATACCAGTCTCAAGACCTGGGAAGGCGACCAATGGAAGACCGGCGGCGGCTCGACCTGGGGCTGGATTTCCTACGATCCCAAGCTGAACCTCATCTACTACGGAACGGGCAACCCGTCGACTTGGAACCCCGTGCAGCGCCCTGGCGACAATAGGTTCTCGATGACCATTTTCGCCCGCGACGCCGATACGGGCATGGCCAAGTGGCTCTATCAGATGACGCCGCACGACCAGTGGGACTACGACGGCATCAACGAAATGATCCTGACCGAGCAGTCCATCGGCGGCAAGGAGCGCAAGCTGCTCACTCACTTCGACCGTAACGGCTTCGGCTATACGCTCGACCGTGAGACGGGCGAACTGCTGGTCGCGGAAAAGTACGATCCCGCGGTTAACTGGGCGACCAAGGTCGACATGGACAAGAACTCGAAGACCTACGGGCGTCCGCAGGTCGTCGCGCAATACGCTCCTGGCTCGAAGGGCGAGGATGTCAACTACCAAAACATCTGCCCCGCGGCCCTTGGCAGCAAGGACGAGCAGCCTGCAAGCTACGACCCCGACACGAAGCTCTTCTATGTGCCGACGAACCACGTCTGCATGGACTACGAGCCTTACCGGGTCGCCTATACCGCCGGACAGCCCTATGTCGGCGCCACGCTGTCCATGTTCCCCGCTCCTGGCGGAACCCACATGGGCAACTTCATCGCCTGGGACGGCACCAAGGGCAAGATCGTCTGGTCGAATCCCGAGCAGTTCTCCGTGTGGTCGGGCGTTGTCACGACGGCTGGCGGCGTTGCCTTCTACGGCACGCTTGAAGGTTACATGAAGGCGGTCGATGCGAAGACGGGCAAGGAACTTTACAAGTTCAAGACGCCGTCCGGCATCATCGGCAACGTCATGACCTTCGAGCACAAGGGCAAGCAGTTCGTCGCGGTGCTTTCGGGCGTGGGCGGCTGGGCCGGCATCGGTCTTGCGGCTGGCCTCACGAAGGCGAACGAAGGCCTCGGCGCGGTCGGCGGCTATGCAGCGCTGTCGAACTATACCGCACTGGGCGGGACGCTGACAGTGTTCGCTTTGCCGCGCGCATAAGCCAGGTACACCGGGAGCCCGGCGCGTCAAGCGCCGGGCATCGATTATTTCTAGTGGCGAGGGACTATCTTGAAAGTCAAAGTGTTTTTTGTGGGCCTTGCCCTGTATTCGTGCGCGGCTTTTGCCGGAAGCGCCTGGGCCGACGGGTCTGGCGATCCCGCGCCTGTCAAAGACGTCAACGGCGAATACTACGATAAGCAAGGCAATCCGACCTTCAAAAAAGAAGCCGATGGCACCGTCGATTGGTATACATATTCCGGTTACTTGCGTTTTAACTCGATGTGTATCGTTTGTCATGGTCCTGATGGTTCCGGATCGAGTTACGCACCAAATCTAACCGATTCGTTGAAGACCTTAAGCTATGCTGACTTTCTGGGCATTGTTGCGCAAGGCCGGAAAAACGTGTCGGCCTCAACGGAATTTGTGATGCCTGCCTTTGGTGACAATAAAAACGTCGTGTGCTACCTCGACAATATCTTCGTATACTTGCGTGGCCGCTCCGATGGCGCGGTGGGACGCGGCAGGCCGGAGAAGCACGCCCCGAAGCCGCCCGCCGCGGCCAAGGCCGAGAACGAGTGCATGGGGATAATCATGATGGCAAAGCTTAGAAGCCTGCTTGCCGCGCTCCCCGGAGCCCTGTTGCTGGTACTTTGGAGCCAAGCAAGCGCCGTTCCGCAAGAAGGGCCAGCGGCCGCGGTGGAGCTTATCGACCCCAAGGTTTTCCGGGTCTGCTCCGATCCGCGGAACCTGCCCTTCTCCAACGACAAGGGCGAGGGATTCGAGAACAAGCTTGCGGAGCTTCTGGCGGCCAAGCTTGGGAAATCCCTGGCCTATACCTGGTATCCTAACTCCATGGGCTTCGTCCGTAATACCCTGGGGTCCTACAAATGCGACGTGATTATGGGCTTCCCGCAAGGGGACGATATCGCCCAGATCACGAACCCCTATTACGCGACCTCCTATGCTCTGGTGTACAAGCCTGGCACGGGGCTCGACGGCGCTGCCTCGCTGGCAGATCCGCGCCTCAAGGATAAGCGCCTCGGCATCGTGGCGGGCACCCCGCCTTCTGGAGCGATGCTGGCCAATGGCCTGATGACCCGCGCCAAGCCCTATCCGCTGGTGATCGATACGCGCGTGGATTCGTCCGCACGCGATATGATCCGCGACATCGAGGATGGGACTGTCGACGCCGGCGTGTTGTGGGGACCTATGGCGGGCTATTTCGCGACGCACTCCGAGCCCAGGCTCGCCATCGCACCGCTCGAAGGCCCGCGAATGAGCTTCAGGATCGGCATGGCGGTGCGGCACTCGGACCAAGAGTTCAAGCGGCTCCTGAACCGGCTCATCCAGGAGAACCAGGCGGAAATCGACGCGCTGCTGGCAAGCTATGGCGTGCCGCTGCTCGACGCGCAAAGCCGCCCGCTCGCTTCCGCTGCGCAGAAATCGCCTGCTGCTACGCCGCACGATTAAACGCTCCTTAACCAAGCTACCCAACGGAATCGCGCCAAGTTGGCGCGATTCTCGTATTTGCTCTTAAGGCGCAATTATGGGGAATGCTCCTTGCCTGAGGCTTAAGGGGTTGCTTTATCATTGATAACATTGGGACTTTTGCGCTGGGCGCGGGCGGCGGCGAAGCGCAAATGTGCCGTATTGTGGTGAATTGCGATCCCGCGAATATATTTAAAGGGTTTTTTGGAATGCAGAAACAGGCCCAAAACGGCAAAAGATTCGCACAAATGCGCGTGTTGGAGACGTGAGGTCTGCGCGTTTACCGTCTCTGTATTTACCATGGTTGGCGTCTACGCGAAGCGAACAATCCGTTAAGGCGAAGCTGCGACCTTACTCTTCATCGAGAGGCGTCCCTTGGCCATCGGCGGGCGTCCGCTGCCGCGCTCTGGATGGCGGCAAAGGCAGCTTTGCATGAAGAGTAGATTAAGAATTTAGTAAGGCGGCTAATTGCCGCGGACATATTCGCAAAACGCTATTGATGGCTTCGCGCCAATGGGTTCTCATGAAACTACATGCGTTAACAAAAGGGAGGCAACACGCCCAATAAGCACAACAGCGCGCGCATGAAACAGACATCCCATGATTCAGGTCAATAGAAGGATGAGACATAATGACGGTTGAAGAAATTCTAAAAAGAAAAGGCCAGCACGTCGTCACAACTGCCCCTACGACAAGTATAAAGAGCGCGGCAGAACTTATGCGCGAGAAAAATATTGCCGCCCTGATGGTGGTTAAGGACGAGGCCACTCTCGGCATCGTTACCGAGCGCGATATCGTGCGCGCTTTCGCCCGCGACGGCGTGGCGATGGGCAGCAAAGCCGTTCAGGACATCATGACCTCGAAGCTCATCACCGGCACGCCCCAGGACAGCGTCAAGCATGTGATGCAGGTGATGACCAACAAACGCATCCGCCATTTCCCGGTCTTCAAGGATGGCAAGCTTGTGGGCTTGGTCAGCATCGGCGACGTGGTCAGGCACCGCCTGGAAGACCTGGAGCTGGAGAAGAACGTGCTGCGCGACGCCTATATCGCGGCCCGCTAGCGCCCGCACTGCCCGCATTCGTGGCTCGTCTCGAGCACCGCTGCTCGGCCGATCGCCAGCCGTTCCGCGCCTCGCCCGGTGCGTCAGGACTTCGCAAATGGCGCCACTCCACAGCGTGGCCAAGCTCCGGCACGCGGAACCGTTCATCCGGCACGCCGTGCCGAATCCTGGCCAGGGTCAGCTCCCGGACAGGCTCGCCGATCCCCTCGTCGCTCAGGGGGAAGGTGGCGAAATGCATCGCGATGCTGAGGCGGGCGCCCAGATCCAGATGCGCCCGCACGGCTTCGTCAGGGTTCATGTGCTGCGGACTCATGAGCCATTGGGGCTCGTAGGCCCCGATGGGTAGCAGGGCGACATCGGGCTCGCCCAGCCGCCGGCGAATCTCGGCGAATTGGGCCGGATAGCCGGTATCGCCAGCGAAATAGAGACGGCCAGCGGCCGTCTCCACCACATGCCCGCCCCACAGCGTGGTGCGCAGGCCGGACAAGAGGCGCTTCGACCAATGCTGGGCGGGCACGAAATGCACTCGCAACCCGGGCAGCACCTCGCAATCCTGCCACCAGTCCAGCTCGATGGCGCCGCCGATGCCTTTACGCGCGAGATAAGCGCCGTTGCCGAGGCCCGTAACGATCGCCGGAGCCCAGCGCGCCTTGAGCCGCCGGAGGCTCGGGAGATCCATATGGTCGTAGTGATTGTGGCTCAAGAGAACCAAATGAATGGGCGGCAGATCGTCGAAGGCAATGCCGGGATCGCGAACCCGCTTGGGGCCTAACCAGCCAAGCGGACTGGCCCGCTGAGGAGAAGATGGGATCGGTCAGGATGTTAAAGCCGGCGCACTGGATCAGAAAGGTCGCCTGTCCGATATAGGTGGAGACGATCCTGCCGCCGTTCACCGCGGGCGCGGGGGGATCTGCGTCAGGTGCCAGCGCCGGCCTCGGCCACGGCGCGGGCCGCCGCGACATTCGCCAGCGCAGCAGCTCGCCCAGGCTGCGGTCGGTGTTAACTTGGGGGTTGAAGAATCGCTTGCCGTCGAAATGGTCGCTCATATCGGAAAGTATCCCGTCCCGGCATGTTGTCAAATACCAGCAGCCGAAAGTTTTGACTCTTTTCCGTCATTGCGACGGCGAGCGTAGCGCGGCCGGAAGCAATCCAGAAAGCAACATGCGCCGGCGCTTGTGCCTCTGGATCGCCACGGCGGCAGAAGCGGCCACACATGACGGATGCCGCTCTGGAGCTGTCAAGACTTATGACCGCTGGTATTAGAACTTCAGGCGGAGGCCGCCATAGACGGAGAAGGGCTGGCCCGGCGAAATCATATCCGGGTTCGTTAGATTGGTGGAAAGCTCGCCCGAGACGTTCTGGATTTGCTTATCGTAGAACGTGCCGTAGGTCGCGTATTTATGATCGAAAACATTTGTGATGAGGCCGTAGAGCGTAACGCCCTTCTCGATCTCATATGACGTGCGCAGGTTGAGCACCCCATATCCCGGCAATTGCGGGTTCTGGTTGCTCTGATCGCCGAAGAAATACTGGCTGCTCGCCAGCACCGCATCCGCGCCAACCTTCCACTGGTCCGTCACGTCGTAGTCGAAGCTCGCCTTGAGCCTGTGGGCGGGGATCGTCGGTATCTTGTCGCCAGGATGCACGGAGATATTTCCGTTTACGGCGAAAGGATTGTTCGGCGAAGGCAGCGTGAGGTTGCTCAGGAAGGTCGCGTCAACATAGGCATAGTTGGCGTTGAAGGTCAGGCTCTCCCACTTGTACCTTGCGCTCGCTTCCACGCCCTGCCGCAAGCTGTTGCCAGCGTTCAGGAAGTAGCCGCGCGTGGGGATGGTGGGATCGGTGACATTCAGGATGTCGTCGAAGTTCTGCGTGTGGAAGACGCCGGCGGTCCAGTCGAGGCGGCCATGGCCGAACGGGCTGAAGTTGCCCCGGAAGCCGCCCTGCCAGGTCTTGGACACGACCTGCTTGAGGTTCGGATCGCTGACGAGGAAGTTCTGCAGGAGGCAAGGCTGGGCCGGATCGGCGCAAGCCAGCTCCGCGGGCGTGGGTGCGCGGTTTGCCTCCGAGTAGCCGCCGTATGCCGAGAGGTTGGAGTTGAATTTATAGGTGAGGCCGGCCATCGGGTTGAAGCGCGTGTAGATGTGGTCGCCCGTCAAATGCCCCGTGGGATCGGCAAGCTGAAGGTCTTCGTAATTGTAGCGGCCGCCAACTGTCGCCGAGAGCGACTTGGTAAGGTCCAGCGTATCGGTGAAGAACAGCCCGTAATAGTTGGTCGTGGTCGTGAGATTGACCGGCGCGATATCCAGCGGGCTGCTGAGGAAGACGCCGTTGCCCGTGACGGTGAAGTTCTGCGTGTTGAGCGTGCCAAGCTCCGCGATGCTCGTGGACTTCACATCGCCGTGGTCCACGCTCCCGCCAGCGATGAAAATATTGTCGAGGCCGAAGAGCTTCTCCTTGTCCGTCGCCTGCAGCGCCGTGCCGTAGCTGTTCGTGTTATTGGTGGTGTAGTCGAGCTCGCCAATCGTGTCGTTGGGGCCGTAATATTTGGCGGTGGCGATTGTCTTGCCTTGCTGATCCAAAGCGTACTGCTCGGCGCCGCTTGCCGTCACCAGACACAGGTTACTAAGACTGTTTGTGTTTGGCGTTCCATCGCTATTGAATCCCGTGCACGGCGCGACGCTCGAAACGTTCCCGTCCAGGCGGTTCTGATGGAAGCTGCGCACGTAAGCGTTGCCGGACGCGGTCCAGGTGCTGGAAAGCTTCACGCTGCCGTTCGCAGAGAGCATCGCGAGCTGGTTTTCCGTCACCTGCGGATTGGTGAAAACCGCGCCGTAGTTTTGCGCCAGCAGTTCCACCGGCGTTGGGCCAACCGCGCCAAGCTTGCTTTCCGCGCCGGTGAAGTTGATATGAAACTCGGTGTTCTTGTCCCTGGCGCCCAGGTCCACGTACATGCGCTTCACGTCCGAGGGCGAAAGCTCGCGCCAGCCGCCGTCGTGAATGCCTTCGACCGCGACATAGGCCGCGAAATTGCCCACCTGCTTGCCGGCCTGGACCATCTCCTGGAAACGGCCCCAGGAGCCGGCGCGCGTATCCGATTCGATGCCGTGATAGCCGAAGCCGTCTTTCATCGTGATGTTGAGCGCGCCGCCCAGCGCGTTGAGGCCGTAGAGCGGGTTGCCGCTGACCACCGTGACGCCACTGATCGCGCTTCGAGGGGATCAGATCCCAGTTCACCGTGTCGCCGAACACCTCGTTGATGCGGACGCCGTTCTGGTAGACGGCCAGCCCCTGCGGCGTGCCTTCGACCGGGGACGCCGAAAAGCCGCGATATTGGACATCCACGGAGAAGCCATTGCCGGTGACGTCGCTGATAACCGCGCCGGGCACGTATTGCTGAAGCGCATCCTGGAGCGCGGGCGAGCCTCCGCTCTGAATGTCCGCGCCCGAAACCTGGGATACGGCGCCGGGCACCTTGTCCAAAGGGATTTCGCTGCCCTTGACCGGGGTCATGGCCACGCCCTGCGCCACCGGCTCGGCCGGCTCAGCCGGAGCAGGCTCAATCGGGGCAGGCGCCGCCACGGGGGCTTGCCGCTGCGGCCGGGCTACGCGCTGCTTTGCGGGAGCGGCCTTCTTGGCAGGCTTTGGGCGTTCAGGCTGCGATTGGATGATCGGAACCGCCGGCAGCTCGACAGCCCCAGGCGAGGGAGCGGCACCGGGCTGCGGCTCTGTTGGCGCGGCGGGCACTTCTGGCGTGGCGGCGGCAGCAGGAGGCTGCGGCACGGCTGGTGCCGGCACCGCTGGCGCCTGCGGTTGCGCTGGCTTGGCCGGTGGGGTTTGCGTGTCCCCTCCCGCCGTCTGCGCCGCACTTATGATGGCAGGCTCGAACAACGCAGCAGCAAACGCCAAGCCCGCCAGAGCCCCCCTGAGCATGTCATCCCCCCAAAGTATTTCCGTTCTGGCTTCAAAGTTGCGCCCCAGCACAATGAACCAGTAATGCTTAACCTAGCCTTTCCAGCACTACGAAGACTGTACATTCCTCATGGCGAGACGGCCATGGCCGCTTGTTTGGCTCACCCAGCGTCATCCCGGAAGCCGGGGCATATCCGGGATCGTCACGAAGGCAGGGCAGTGTCTTTTGCGATCCCGGATTGCCGCAAGCGGCTTCCGGGACGACGGGTGGAGAGTGCTCAACCGGATCTCGTACAGACCCCGCCGCTGCCTTGCCCCTGGATTGCGCCGCCGCGCTCGCGATGACGGTCTCTTGCATCAGCCTTGCCCTACACGCCGGTACACGAACTCCGGCGGCTCGGCGCTTGCCGAGGCAGCGGTGGCGCGGTTCTGAAGCCGGTGATGATGCGGCGAGAGGCTGCAAGCCGGATCGGCGTCCGCAGCGTCGCCCGTCACCGCGAAGGCCTGGCAGCGGCAGCCGCCAAAGTCGATCTCCTTGCGCGAGCAGGAGCTGCACGGCTCCTTCATCCAGCGATAGCCGCGGAAACGGTTGAACGCCTCGCCGTCGTACCAAATCTCGCGCAGCGGCCGGTCCCTGATGTTGTCGAAGCTGAGCGGCAGGCTCTCGGCCGCGTGGCAAGGCAGCACCTTGCCCTCGGGCGAAATATTTATAACGTCCTTCGCCCAGCCGCCCATGCACGGCTTCGGGAACTGCGCGTAATAGTCCGGCGTGACGTAGTCGATGGCCATGATGCCTTGCAGCCGCTCCTTGGCATCGGCCACAATCGCGGCCTCCTCAAGCACCAGCTCGTAGGGCGGCAAGAGCGCGGCCTCGTTGCGCTTGGCCCAGCCGTAATACTGGATATGCGCGATTTCGAGCCGGCCCGCGCCAAGCTCGACCGCCAGATCGATAAACCCCGGCGTTTCCTTGATATTATGCCGATGCGTCGGCGCGTTGATAGTCAGGGGGAAGCCCTCCTCCCGGACCCAGCGCGCAAACTCAAGCTTCTTGGCTAGGCTGCCCTTGTAGTTGGCGATTTTGTCGGCGGTTGCCGGAGCCAAGGACTGCAGGCTGAGCTGGATGTGGTCGAGGCCGCACGCCGCAAGCGCCTTGAGGCGGTCCCGCGTTACGGTAACGCCCGAGGTAATCAGGTTGGTATAGACCCCGCGCGAGCTGAGCACCTGGATCAGCTCCTCCAAGTCTTGCCGCACCGTAGGCTCGCCACCCGACAGGTGGACTTGCAGCACGCCCAGATCCGCCGCTTGCGAGAAAGCGGAAGCCCAAGTCTTCGTGTCCAGCTCGTCCGCCGCTTTCAGCAAGTGCAGCGGGTTCGAGCAGTACGGGCACTGCAGCGGGCAGCGATGCGTAAGCTCCGCCAGCATTCCCAGCGGAGGGCCAACGCGAACTAGCTCTCCTGCAGCTTCAATAGGTGTAGATCCGTCCATGATTGTATGAACTCCAGCACGTCGGCCTGAATGGTTTCTACCGGCGCCGCGTAGCTTTGCGCGAGCTGCCCAGCGATCGAGGAGACGCTTCGCTGCCCGTCGCAAAGATTGAGGATGTCAACCGATACAGCGTCCGGCCAATAGACCCGCTCAGGCCCCAAAACCGCGATGCTCTCGCGCACGGTGTCGTACCGCATGCGCACACCCCTCGGAAAATAGGGCCTGCTACCGGCGCTTACCAGTGCCGGACCCGGTCATCCAATCCCCGGCGGATACGAAGAGCCCCTCACCCCGCCCTCTCCCGCAGCTTGCCTTGGCAAGCTGGCATTCAGCTTCCGCATCCGCAAGCGGATGCGGATGGGAGAGGGAGCGCCCGAACGTCCCCTTTCCTTGGCGGAGGGCCGCGCTGCCCCTCGCCCCTGGGGAGAGGGACGGGTGAGGGGTCTTCGCGGAACCGCCAAGGTGGCCGCCGATACACCGTCATGGCTTGAACGCTCCCGGCGCAACGAAGCCCGGCTCGACGTAGGCGCAGTAGAGCGCGTCGAGCTGCGCCCACAGCACCTCGGTCTTGAAGATCAGCGCATCGATGACGGCCTGTTGCGTGTCCGGCGTCTTAGCATGCTCCTTGACGTACCGGAGCGCGAAGGTCACGTCGCGCGGCGCCTGCGTCAGGCGCTTGCGGAAGTAGCCCATCATGCTTTCTTCCACGAAATTGTAGTTCGCGAGCATCCCCGCGATGCGCTCGGAGTGGATGGCCGGCGCGAACAGCTCGGTGAGCGAAGAGGCGATGCCTTCGAGAAGCGGCCGGTCGCGGACGAAGTTGAGATAGGCGTTTACCGCGAACCGCGTTCCCGGCAGCAGGCCGCGCGTCGACGTAACGTATTCCCGCGAGAGGCCCAACGCCTCTGTCAGCACCAGCCAGCGCTCGATGCCGCCCTGGTCCTCTCCGATACCGTCATGATCGAAATAGCGCTGCCGCCATTCGCGCCGCATCTCCCGGTCCGTCATCTTGGACATCAGGGCGGTGTCTTTTTGCGGGATGATCGCCTGATAGTAATAGCGGTTCAGCGCCCAGGCCTGCACCTGGCCCTTATTCAGCTTGCCGCCATGCAGCAGCTTATGGAAGGGGTGCAGATTGTGATAGCGGTTCACGCCCACCGAGCGCAGGGCTGCCTCAAGCTGGTCTGGCGTGAAGCCTTCCGGCGGAACCACGGGGTCGGTTGTTGCGTCTGCATGAGGTGTGAAGGTCATTTGTCCTGCCGCATCCAAATTGTTGTTACGGGTTCATACGCTGAAGCTCATGCCGTCGTGGGAAATGTCCCAGCCGGCCGCTTTCACTGTCTTCTCCGCCTCCGACCCCAGTTCGAGCATGGGGTTGGTGGTATTGATATGGATGAAGGCTTTCCTGGCGATTGCGGCACCATCGAAGGCGTGCAGCGAACTGCCCTCGCCCGTGACCGGCACGTGCCCCATGCGCAGGCTCGTCTTGTCCAGAACGCCGAGGTCGACGGCCTCGTTGTTCGTGAACAGCGTGCCGTCGAAGAGCAGGGCTGCGGCGCCGTGCACGCGGTCTAGCAGCTCGGCATCGATCTTCGCGCAGCCCGGTATGTAGAATAGCGAGCCGGAGCCAGGCGCGGTGAGCTTGAGCCCGATTGTGTCGCCGGCCTCGGTCCCGAAGCCCTCTTTCGTGGGATCTTCCAGGTAGAGCGCGATCTTGCCGTGGACCGGAAAGGCCTCAGCGATGACGCCAGTGCCCGCGATCTCGATTGGCTCGTTCATGGGCAGCGAAGGCCGGGCGACCACATCGGGCGCCAGGATGCGGAACACGCTGTTTTCCCTGAGCACCGAGTGGACGCGCGCCGTGGCATAGACGCTGAACGGCTGCCTCTCCCGAAGCGAGAGAAGTCCTGAAACGTGGTCGATATCGCCATTCGTGAGGACGATGGCGGCGATGGGCGAGTTGCGCAAGCCCCCGCCACGCACCGGCTGCAGTTCCTGGGTGCTACGGATTTGCTGGCGGATATCCGGCGAAGCGTTGACGATGACCCAGCTTTTTCCATCGGCCGAGACCGCGATGCTGGATTGAGTGCGCGGAATGACGCGTTCGTCGCCATCCCACGCCATGCGCGAAAGCCTGGTATTGCAGTTCCACTGCGGAAAGCCGCCACCAGCGCCCGCGCCAAGAACCTTGACGAGCAAAGCCTGTATTTTCGCTTTATCTATTTCTTACAGGTGCGCTTTGCGGCGACATCCAGCGTAGACGGCAAGTAGCGCGTCACTTCGAAGCCCGCATCGACGCTAGCGACGGCTGGTTTTGTCCAGATTTTCATTTCGTTTCCTCCTATTGTCCCAAGGCTTTTGCTTGGTTTTACATATAGCCTGACTGCCGCTTGGCACTCTGGCAAGAGCTGACTTCCGGGCGGCTACGAAAGTACAAGGATAAACGCCAAGTTGGCCTGCGCAGCCGGGCCTGCGGCGGCCAAAAATCCGCCCGGTGAACAATTATACCAACGCTCAAAAGCTTTGACTGTTCCGCAGCCTGGTCCGTCATCGCGAGGCGGCCTCCGGCCGCCGTGGCGATCCAGGATTGGCGTTGCAATTCCGAAGTCTGGATTGCTTCGGGGCTTTGCCCCTCGCAATGACGGAAGCGGTCAAGACTTATGACTGCTGGTAGTATAGCTCAACCAAGTTCCGGTTTTCTAAACACTTTTTCGCGAGGCAGGCCCGGTTACTTGACTGAATAATCGAAAGAAAAGGTTACGGTATACGGCTCCTTGACCAGCCCGGCCGGCGGAGACGGAAACGGCACGCGCTCCAGATTGGCCATGGCGGTCTCGTCCAGCAGGTGGACGCCAGAGCTTTTCACCACGCGGCGCGTGAGAAGCTTGCCCCCCGGCGACAGCGTCAGCTCGACCCCAACACGCCCTTTCATCACTTC
The DNA here is from genome assembly GCA_963760455.1 of uncultured Alphaproteobacteria bacterium. Taxonomy (GTDB): domain Bacteria; phylum Pseudomonadota; class Alphaproteobacteria; order Rhizobiales; family Rhodomicrobiaceae; genus Rhodomicrobium. The sequence continues at coordinate 46,877 of CAVXDM010000004.1, read as the reverse complement.
CTTGGGCCGGATGGCGTGGCTCACGATGGCTTTATAGATTTCCGCGTTATAGAGCGAGAAGGCTTGGTTGCGCCTGGCCTCCAAGTCACGGGCCATGGCGCGCTGTTCCTGCTGGGCCATGGCTGCAAGCGACGGCGAGGTGGGCTGGACCTCTTGCTTCTCAACCGGATTTTCGACGGGCTTGGCCTGGATTGGCGCTTGAGGCGGGGCGCTTTCCTCGGGCGGAGGCGGGTCCATCTCGATGGCGTCCTCGCGTTTTGCCTCCTGCGGCTTTACTTCGGGCACCGGATTTGCCGCGGCGGACGCCTCTTGGCGCTCCACCGTTGCCGCGTCGAGGCCAAGGCTGTCCTCCGATTGCATCGTCACGGTCGCCACGACGCTCAAATCGTCACGGCCCGCCCCGGTCTGCAGCGCTTCCTCGCGCGCGCCGAAGTCCGTGAGTGCCCCCAGGGCGGCGGCATGCACCCCTAACGCAGCGATAATTGCACCTGTCCGCACCCAGCTCATTTTTCTTCCGGAACGCCTGGAGCCACAGTTTCGAGGAGAAGAGCTACCGGCCTCGGCGCCGGGCGTCTGCGCCAAGAGCGAGATCCGCTGATAGCCCGAAGCGCCGATCCGGCTTAGTAGTTCCATCACATCCCCATAAGCGATCTTCTTGTCGGCGCGGACGTAAACAACCGCATCCCCCTGCGAGGTCCGAAGCGCCGCCAAACGGGGAACCAGCGACGCGCGCATCGACACGCTCATCGCGAATGGAAAGACTTCTATCGAGGGCGAGCGTCACGACCACAGGCTTCTTGGTCTGGGGGATCGGCTGGGCAGTGGTCTTCGGCAGTTCCACCGGCATGCCCGCGACCAGGAGCGGCGCCGTCACCATGAAGATGACGAGCAGCACCAGCATCACGTCCACCATCGGCGTGACGTTGATTTCCGCCATCAGCTTGGTCTCGCCGGGGTCTTGTGCCCCGTTACCGGGTGTGGAGACTGCCATAGCCCAATCCTTGCTCAGCTTGCTCCATCGGATGTCCGTTCACGAAACCGGCGGTGACGGACGGCGCATAGGCGCGCTGCTTGGCGATGCCAACCACCGCCGCCGAAAGCCGCGAGGCGACGCGGCTCAGTGCGACATTCGCCTGATTGTAGAAGAGCACCGCGGGGATTGCGGCGACAAGGCCGATGGCCGTCGCGAAAAGCGCCTCGGCGATGCCGGGCGCTACGGTCGCAAGGCTCGTGTCCCTGGCCGACGCGATGCCGCTGAAACTGTGCATGATGCCCCATACGGTGCCGAACAGGCCGATGAACGGCGCCGTCGAGCCCACCGTGGCGAGGAACGGAAGCCCCGTCTGCAACCTTTGGATTTGCGCATTGGCCTCGATTTGCAGGCTCCGTTCGAGGCGCGCATTGAATTCCGAACGGGTCTCGCCCCGAGGCGCGGGCTCCGCATCCGCCACCGCCCGGAAGCGTTGCGCAAGCCAGTTCTCGGCGCTTGCCCCATGCCTTCCGGCGGTAAGTTCGGACACATGCCTCGAAAAAGCGAGGATGCGGAAGAGCTTCTCAAACGCAATCGCCCAGGAAGCGACCGAGGCGGCGGCGAGCAGGAGACAGCACTCCCTTCACCACCGGGCCGGAATTTATGATCAGATCGAAAAACGGCAAACTTTCCATGTTGCGTCCAGCCTTCGTGTGTACGTCAGTTGAAGACCAAGGTAGAGCCGAGTGTCAAATGTTATATTGTAACATTGTCGAAATAGCTAAATTTTCCGGCATATGCTCAGCCTGCGGCGAGCAAGACGCTGATATTGGCCGCCTCCCAACCCGCTGGTATACGGGCGGAAACATTATGTTCGCGGTTCGTGCCCGCACGGATGGAAACAATTAAAGTTGAGGTGCTGTGAAAAGCCGCGCCTCGATGCACGGGGCGAACCGCGGCGCGTGACGCGGTGCGGCAGGGAGCCGCCTTTCCGCAGCGTCATTCCCGCGCAGGCGGGAATCCATTTCTGACGCTGGAACAAGACCTGAGATGGGTCTCCGCCTTCGCGGAGACGACGCTGCGGCGCAACTGCCCGGATTTGGCTGCAGCCGTCATGTCCACAGGGAACCCAATCGGCACCATTGACAGGCCGTTCATATCTCGTATGACTAAAGTGATTTTCGTTTTACGAGATAATTGCCATGGATGTTATCGATCTTGCCCCGGATAAGCGGGGCGTTTGGGTTTATTCGCGGAAGAATGTGCCTTCGCAAGCGCCCTCGCAAAAGTTAGAGATTATTGCCGTCCTTGCCGTGGTCATTCCAACTAATCCGGTTCTCGATCTAATAGTGGCAAGATCGTCATGGCCGATTATCGTTTTGATCGTTATATTATATTCAGCGGTAACGGCATCCATGGCGCGCGCGATCTTATATTTACTTTGGAGATTTGCAATAGAGTCCACGGCGGATTTTAGCTTTGGGCCGGTGTTTCCTCCTTTGCTGGATCGCGAAGCCTAAGAGCCACGCAACACTTCGCCAGCATCGGGCGTCCGAGTGCATATTTGCTCGCGGCGGCTGCCGGGCCTGCAATGCAGGTTCCGCGTTCGCTGTCTGCGCCGCCGTCTTGTACAAACCGCCAAAATGTGCTGTAACGGTTGCGAAGCAAACGGATCGACCCATGGCCATCGCGCGCCCCTCCATTACCGCCCCCATTCCCGCCCGCACACAAGCGGCGGCGAACGCGTTGCGCGGCCTGCTTCTTCTCCTTATTCGCCCCTGAGCGCTGGCTGCCCGGCTTGCGGAGCGCTTGGGGGTTAAAGCCCGGGCGCTCCATAGAGGTCTTGCCCGGTTCGTGATATCTTCCGCACATCAGGCAAGGAACCTTAGATTATGACCGATTTTCCGCACTCCGAAGCTGCGAACGCACCCGCCCCGCGATCCGGAAAGGATCGCGTATTGATCCTCGACACCACACTGCGCGACGGCGAGCAATCGCCCGGCGCGACCATGACCCATGACGAGAAGCTCGAAGTCGCGCCCTTGCTGGACGCGATGGGCGTCGACATCATCGAGGCGGGCTTCCCGGCCGCGTCCAACGGCGATTTCGAGGCCGTCGCGGAAATCGCGAAGCTCGTGAAAAACGCGGTCGTAAGCGGCCTGGCGCGCGGCAACGACAAGGACATCGACCGCGCGGGCGAGGCCGTCCGCCATGCCAAGCGGGGCCGCATCCACACCTTCATCGGCACCTCGCCGATCCACCGGCAATTCCAGCTGCAGATGAGCGCGGACCAGGTGTTCGACATCGTGGTCTCCTCCGTGACGCGCGCCCGCTCGCACACCGACGACGTGGAATGGTCGGCGATGGACGCGACGCGCACCGAGCCGGATTTCCTGTGCCGCTGCGTCGAGGCCGCGATCAAGGCCGGCGCCACCACGATCAACGTGCCCGACACCGTTGGCTACACCGTACCGGAGGAGATGTACGAGACGATCCAGATGCTGCGCGAGCGCGTGCCGGACGCGGACAAGGCGATCTTCTCGATGCACTGCCACAACGATCTGGGCCTGGCCGTCGCCAATAGCCTCGCCGGCGTGCGTGCGGGCGCGCGCCAGATCGAGTGCACCGTCAACGGGCTCGGCGAGCGCGCGGGCAACGCGGCGCTGGAAGAGGTCGTGATGGCGATCAAGACCCGCGGCGACGTGCTGCCCTACTGGACCGGCATCGACACCACGATGATCACCCGCGCCTCGCGGCTGGTCTCCAACGTGAGCGCCTTCCCGGTGCAGTACAACAAGGCCATCGTCGGCAAAAACGCCTTCGCGCACGAGTCCGGCATCCATCAGGACGGCGTTCTCAAGAACGCGCAGACCTACGAGATCATGACGCCGGAAAGCGTCGGCGTGCGCGCCAGCTCGCTCGTGATGGGCAAGCATTCCGGCCGGCACGCCTTCCGCGAGAAGCTGAAGGATTTGGGCTACGACCTCGGCGACAACGCCTTCGAGGATGCCTTCACGCGCTTCAAGGACTTGGCCGACCGCAAGAAGCATGTGTTCGACGAGGATATCGAGACGCTGGTCGACCAGGAGATCGCCACGGCGAGCGACCGCATCAAGCTGCTGTCGCTGACGGTGATCGCGGGCACGGGCGGGCACCAGAAGGCCACCATCACGCTTGAGGTCGAGGGCAAGCATCACACCGCCGAGGCCACGGGCGACGGGCCGGTGGATGCGACCTTCAACGCGATCAAGGCCATCGTGCCGCATGAGGCGCGGCTGCCGCTCTATCAGGTGCACGCCGTGACCGAGGGCACGGACGCGCAGGCCGAGGTGAGCGTGCGGCTGGAGGAGAACGGCAAGGCCGTCACCGGGCGTGGCGCCGACACCGACACGATGGTGGCCTCGGCGCGGGCCTATGTCTCGGCGCTGAACAAGCTCGCCATCAAGCGCAATCAGGTGCACGCGCAGTCGGGCGCTTCGGGCGCGTAACGCATAAGCCGGGGCGGGGCGCGAGCCTCGCTCCGTAACCGCCGTACCGCGCGGCTGGTAGCGCCGCGTTAACCGCAATTCTAAGCAAACCCGATGAACCCGCGCAGCCCACGCCGGTAGCCGCGCTGTCCGGCCTGTAACCCCGCATACCCGGTTCGCGCCGGACGCGGTAGCGCTGCCGCCACCGCCATGCTAGGACGGGCCTGCCAAAATCAGCCGGAAAGAGCGACATGACACAAACGGATCAGACGCCCCCCGCCACCCGCATTGAAACCGATACGTTCGGCCCCCTCGAAGTCCCCGCCAGCCAATATTGGGGCGCGCAAACCCAGCGCAGCCTCGGCAACTTCAAGATTGGCGGCGAGCGCATGCCGCTTCCCCTCGTCCGGGCGCTCGGCATCGTCAAGAAATGCGCCGCCAAGACCAATCACGCGCTGGGCGACCTCGATGCCAAGCTCGCCGAGACCATCGTGGCGGCGGCGCAGGAGGTGATCGAAGGCAAGCACGATGGCGAGTTTCCGCTGGTGGTCTGGCAGACCGGCTCCGGCACGCAGACCAACATGAACGTGAACGAGGTGATCTCGAACCGCGCCATCGAGATGCTCGGCGGGCAGATGGGCGCGAAGAAGCCGGTGCATCCGAACGACCATGTGAACCGCGGGCAATCCTCGAACGATGTGTTCCCGACCGCGATGCACATCGCCGCTGGCGTGCAGGTGCACGAGGTCCTGCTGCCGGCGCTCGACCATCTGCGCGCGCGCGCTGGAGGACAAGGAGCGGGCCTTCGAGAGCATCATCAAGATCGGCCGCACGCATTTGCAGGACGCCACGCCGGTCACGCTGGGCCAGGAGTTTTCCGGCTACGCGACCCAGGTGCGCTACGGCATCGAGCGCGTCAAGGCGGCGCTGCCGCGCATCTATATGCTGGCGCAGGGCGGCACGGCGGTCGGCACGGGCCTCAACGCCCCATCGGCTTCGCGGAGAAATTCGCCGAGGAGGTCGCGCGCGAAACCGGGCTGCCCTTCGTGACCGCGCCGAACAAGTTCGAGGCGCTGGCCGCGAACGACGCCGATGGTCGAGCTGTCCGGCGCGCTGAACACGCTCGCGGCGAGCCTGTTCAAGATCGCCAACGACATCCGGCTGATGGGCTCCGGCCCGCGCTCCGGCATCGGCGAGGTGTCGCTGCCCGAGAACGAGCCCGGCTCGTCGATCATGCCGGGCAAGGTCAACCCGACCCAGTTCGAGGCGCTGACCATGGTCTGCTGCCAGGTCATGGGCAACCACGTCTCGATCACGGTCGCCGGCAGCCAGGGCCATTTCGAGCTCAACGTCTTCAAGCCCGTCATCATCCATAACCTGCTGCAGTCGATCCGCCTGATCGCCGACGCGGCGGTGAGCTTCACGGACAATTGCGTCGTGGGCATCGTGCCGAACGAGAAGCGCATCCGCGAGCTTCTGGAGCGCTCGCTCATGCTCGTCACCGCGCTCGCCCCCAAGATCGGCTACGACAAGGCCGCGCAGATCGCCAAGACCGCGCACAAGCATGGCACAACGCTGCGCGAGGAGGCATTGGCGCTGGGCTTTGTATCGGAGGAGGACTTCAACGCGACTGTGCGTGCCGAGTTGATGATTAAGCCCGGCGCATAAGCCGGTGGTGCGGGACCCGCGCTCAAGTAGCCCGAAGGGCGGTAGCGCAAGCAAAGCGGCCGGGGGCGCTGGCGGGCGGGAAGGCGGCCTCACGTTGCCGCTCGACCCCGGCTCGGCCCTGCCCCGGAAGCGCTCGCTGACCATCGCTGGGCACCGCACCTCGATTACCCTGGAGGATGCCTTCTGGCGCGAGTTGCAGGCCACCGCCGCGGAAATGGAGCTGAGCGTCGCGGCGCTCGTCTCCGCCATCGACGCGGCCCGCGAGCCGGCGAGCCTTTCCGCCGCGATCCGGGTTTTCCTGCTGATCCGGCAGCGAGCTGCGCCAGACGAGCGCTAGCGCTCATCGTCATCCCGGAAGCTGCTTGCGGCTATCCGGGATCTTCAAGGGCGCCGGTGTTCGTAACGATCCCGGATACAGCGCAAGCGCCGTTCCGGGATGACACCGGGCGGCTCCGGTGAGGGCGATCCGGCTCTAGCGCCCGCGCAACTTTTGTTCTATGCAGTTCGCTCTATATCATGGGGCATGTATTATGGCGTCACACTCCGAGTTGCGTGCAGGGCTTGCGAAGGCATTGTTCTTCTCTCTGTTGTCCTTCTTTCTCGTGCCGGGCATTACCTACGGCTTCGTAACCTACGTCTTCCACCACATGGATTCGGACTATAGAGCCGCAATCCAAAGCAAGATCGCCACCGCCCCCGGAACCGCTGCGCAAAAGGACGTCGATTCGAGCCGCTGCCGAGGCATTCGTCCCTTCGAGGCGCTGCGACATGAAGCCGGCTAGGCCAGCAATCGCAATCCGAGGCGCTTGAAATCCTGCGAGCCCTATAATCCGCTCTGGCAATTCCACACCGTCCGGACCGCGGCCTGGTGGACCCTGGTGGCCGGCGCAGGCGTATTCGCGGCGATTTTTCTGCTGGGCGCCGCCGCCTTCCTCACGTCCCGTGCCCCCGCCCTCAGCTTCCTGGTGGGCTGGCGCCTCTTGATTCTCGCAAGCACGCTCGAAGTGATCGTCCAAGGCGTCTTTGCCACCTGGCTTTCATACTGGGTCAGCTCCTACTTCTTCAAAGTCTACGTTCCCAAGCTGATCTTCATCGTGGGAGCCATGGCGGGCCTCGCCGCCATCTACGCCGTGATCTGGATGTTCAAGAAGGTCCGCCCCAATAACGAAATCGGGGGCGAGCTTCTAACCGAGCAGCAGGAGCCAAGGCTCTGGGCCAGGGTGAAAGCTTTGGCGCAGAAGGTGGGAAGCGCCCCTCCCGATCACATCGTAGGCGGGATCGATACCAATTTCTTCGTAACGCAGGTTCCCATGACCTTGAACGGCCAGGAGCTTCGCGGCCGCATCCTGTTCGTCAGCCTGCCCCTGTTGCGCATTTTCGACGAGACGCAAGCCGACGCCGTGCTCGCCCATGAGCTTGCGCATTTTCGCGGCGGCGACACCAAATGGACCTCGCTCCTTGGCCCGAAGCTGCAGCAGTTCGACCTCTACTGCTACGTCATGCGCCTCAAAGGCGTTTACGTCGCGGCGTATATCCTGCGCTTCTACCGCCTGATTTTCGAGTTCGCCCTCAAGCGCGGCAGCCGCCAGCGCGAATTCATCGCCGACAGCGTGGCCGCGAAAATCGCCTCCGGCCAAGCGCTGGTGAGTTCGCTGATAAAGTTCCAGGGCTATGCCGCCTATCGCAACGCGGTGGAAAGCCAGCTCTTCGCGCAGGAGCGGCGGCACGAAGGTGCGCTGAGCATCGCGGGGCAGGTTGCGGCTGGGCTTCCTCCCTACGCGGCATCGTCGCAATTCGCTGAGAACATGCGGCTCGCGAACATTCCTCACCCCTTCGACTCCCACCCGAGCATTGGGGATCGAATGGCGAATGTAGGCTATCCCGTTGAAGAAGCAGCGTACCCCGGCATCGTGGCGGCAGCGCCGGGAAGGACCTGGGCCACGGATATCGCCTCCATCGATGCCATCGAGGGAAGGCTCTGGCGGAAATACGAGGAGGGGTTCGCGGCGGAGCACGAGCGCGCGCTGGCCTACCGCTACCAGCCCGCCAACGCGGAAGAAGAAGCGATTGTCCTCAAGCACTTCCCTGAGGTGACATTCAGCCTGCGCGGCGGGAAGCAATTCACCGTGACTTACGCGGGCATAGGGCTCCCCAAGCCGATTAAGCGCACCAACGTCGACTTTTTGGCGTGGGAACAGATCACCGGCCTGACGCTCAAGGACGCAGCCTTCGGCGGCAAGAAGTTGATCGTCGACCATGCCGGAGCGCGCCTGCCGGTTAGCCAGACAACATTGCGCCTCTATGGGCTCAAAAGCGTTGCCGCTTTCGCGAACACACTTTCGTTATACAGGCAGCGCCACCACACGGCTCGTACGCACGCAGTCGGCGTATCCCGGAACGCCGTGCCCCGGTGTGAGCCCGGCGTGGGACCTGATTTCGCTGGTCTGTGGCATTCCGGCGGCAACTGGCGCACCGCAGATTTTTTCGCCTATGTAAGCGGCAACGAACCGCCGATCCTGGAGACGAGCTTATGACGGACATGCGCAAGGCAAGGCACATCACAACCGCTGTGAAGGTGGGCGGCGTGACGGTCGGCGGGGCTGCGCCCATCGTAGTGCAGTCCATGACCAACACCGACACCGCCGACGTGGAGGCGACGGCCCGTCAGGTGGCGGACTTGGCCCGCGCCGGTTCCGAGCTTGTGCGCATCACCGTGGACCGCGAGGAGGCCGCCGCCGCCGTCCCGCATATCCGCGAGAAGCTCGAAAAAATGGGCGTGACCGTGCCGCTGGTGGGCGACTTCCACTATATCGGCCACAAGCTCCTCTCCGAATATCCGGCCTGCGCGGAGGCGCTCGCCAAATACCGCATCAACCCCGGCAATGTCGGCTTCCGCGACAAGCGCGACCGCCAATTTTCCGACATTATCGAGATCGCGATGAAGCACGATAAGCCCGTGCGCATCGGCGTGAACTGGGGCAGCCTGGATCAGGAGCTTCTGACCCGGATGATGGACGAGAACTCGGCGAGCGCCAAGCCCAAGGACGCGCGCGAGGTGCTGCACGAGGCGATTGTGTACTCGGCGGTGCATTCCGCGGAGCTGGCCGAGAGCCTTGGCATGGGGCGCGACAAGATCATCCTCTCGGCCAAGGTCAGCGCGGTTCAGGACCTCATCAGCGTCTACAGCTTGCTCGCCTCCCGCTGCACCTACGCGCTTCACCTCGGCCTGACGGAGGCCGGCATGGGCTCCAAGGGCATCGTGGCTTCGTCCGCCGCCATGGGCATTCTCCTGCAGCAGGGCATCGGCGATACGATCCGCGTCTCGCTTACGCCGGAACCGGGCGCCGCGCGCACCAAGGAGGTCGAGGTCGCGCAGCAAATCCTGCAAACCATGGGATTCCGCACCTTCGTGCCGATTGTCGCCTCCTGCCCCGGCTGCGGGCGCACCACGTCCACGCTCTTCCAGGAGATGGCCCAGAATATCCAAAGCCACCTCCTCGCCAAGATGCCGGAATGGCGCAAAACCTATCCCGGCGTCGAGACGCTGAGCGTCGCGGTGATGGGCTGCATCGTGAACGGGCCGGGCGAATCCAAGCATGCCGACATCGGCATTTCGCTGCCAGGAACGGGGGAAACGCCCTCGGCGCCGGTGTTCATCGACGGCCAGAAGGCCGCCACCCTGCGCGGCCCGACGCTGGCGCAGGATTTCATGGTTATGGTCGAGGAATACATCGAAAAGCGCTTCGGCCATACCCGGAAGGCGGACAGCGTTCTTGAGGCCGCGCAGTAGAGGCCGTACCGGCGGCGCGTGATCGCAGCGGCCGGACCTCATCAAAATGTGAAATTAAATTGGAGAAAATCAGACTATTCTGCGGCAACGGGAGTGTGTACAACCTTGAGGAATCCCGGTGGCTTCCGGACAAGCCCCGGGTGAGTTGAAACCTCTAGGATTGCAATGACTCCCGAACAAGCCAAGCTCGTCGCAGACAGCTTTTCCCAACTCGAAAACCGGCTGCCAGAACTGGGCGCTGCGGTCTACGATAAGCTCTTCTACATAGCGCCGGAAACCCGCGCGATGTTCCGGGGCGACATTCAGGCTCAGCACAGAAAGCTCGTCGCCGTTCTTATTGAGTTCGTAAAACTCAGGAGGAGGTCGCAGCACTTTCTGCCGGTGACTGGCACGGGCGGCGGAGCGGTGGTGCCCGGCATCAATCGCTTGCGCTCGGGGCACATGGCCGCGGGCGTGAAAGTTGAGCACTATGCTTTTATGCGCAAGGCGATCCTGGACTCGTTGGCGGCAATACTCGGCGAAAAGTTCGGTGACAGGGCGGCCGAGGCCTGGGGAGCGGCTTTCGATACGCTGGCCGAAACCATGCAAAAGCCCGAAAGCGCGACGCCCGAGGAACTAAAGCTGCTTTCGAGCATGTTCGGGCGCAAATTCGAGAGCGCGAAGGCCGATGAGGCGAGCGGCAACGGCAGCGCTACGCTGGACGATTTTTTCGAGCGGAAGCCGGGGCTCTAAGCCTCCCTCACCCGCGCTCCCTATGCCCGCGCCAATCGCTAAAATGAGTGCTTAAGTCGCAGAAAATTTGGCTTTTCTGTGACAACCGTAACCTGTACAACCTAGAGAAATCCTGAGCGTTGTAGTAGACTACAGCTAGGAACGTGGTTTGTAACATCTGGTATTGGAATGACTCCTGCACAAGCGAAGATCGTAGCGGACAGCTTTATGCAACTTGAGCCCCGGCTGCCGGAGCTTGGGGCGGCGGTCTATGACCGGCTCTTCTATATCGCGCCGGAAACCCGCGCCATGTTCAAGGGCGACATGCGAGCCCAGCACAAAAAGCTCATCAGCGTCATTGTCGAGTTCGTGAAGCTGAGGAGGAGGTCGCAGCATTTTCTGCCCGTGACCGGCTCTCGCGGCGAAGCGGTCGTTCCCGGCATGAACCGGCTGCGCACGGGGCATATGGCGGCCGGTGTGAAAGCCGAACACTATGGGATGATGCGCAGGGCCATCCTGAATTCGCTGGCGGCGTTGCTCGGCGAGAAGTTCGATGCCAAGTCGGCCGATGCCTGGGGAGCGGCTTTCGATATGCTCGCCGAGACGCTGCAGAAGCCCGAAAGCGCCACGCCGGAGGAACTCAAGCTGCTTTCGAACATGTTTGGGCGCAAGTTCGAGGCCGCGAAGGCCGACGAGGCGGCCGGCAAAGGCAGCCCGTCCTTGGATGGCTTTTTCGACCGGAAGCTCGACTCCTAAGCCAGCTCAACCGCGTTCCCACGCCAGGAATAGGCACTAAGCCTCTTCCTGGGAACGCGGCTGCGCGTTTTTCGCCAAGAGATCGCGGATTTCGATCAAGAGGCGCACATCCTCAGGCTTTTCCTTGGGCATCTCGGGTTCCTTCTTGAGGCGGTTGATCTGCTTCACAAGAAAAAAGATCACGGCGCCGACAATCAGGAGATTAATCAGGGAATTCAGGAACTTGCCGTAGGCGATGATGGCATGGCCGGACTGTTTCGCGGCTTCGTAGGAGGCGGGCACCTGCACCGGCCCGTTACCCAAGGCGCTGGCCTTGAGCGCGGTCAGGTCGACGAAGTAATCGGAGAAGTTGACATTGCCTAAGAGCATGCCGATTGGGGGCATGAGGATGTCCCCGACGAGCGAGGTCACGATGGCTCCGAATGCGGCGCCGACGATGACGCCGACCGCCAAATCGAACGCACTGCCCTTGAGGATGAATTCCCTGAATTCCTTCAGAGTTTCATTCGCCATGAGAGTTCTTATAGTGCATTTGGGCCTCCTAGCCGAAGCGCTTGTGCAACAAATTGCTACGTTGAGCTGGGTTGGATGCCGCCGTCAAGCTATATCTATGTAATAAGGGCCGGATGTTCTCCGGCCCCCGGTTGCAATACCTGCTATTGCTTCGGCTTGGTTGCCTCTTCGACCTTTTCCTTTGCCTGCTCATAGGCTTTGGAGGCGCGGCCCTTGATATCCGTCCAGCTCGTCTGCGCCTTCTCGCGCCATTCCTTCATCCGTTCGGCGAGCGCCTGGTCGTTCAGCGTATTGTAGGCTGGTGCCGCTTTGAGCTGGTCCTTGGTCGCTTCGATGATGAAGACGTGCTTGCCAGCCGCCACATCCGGCTTCAAGGCGTCGAACGCCACGGCCACATTTTTCTCGCCAACGCCCAGGAAACCGCCAACGCCGACCACCACGAGTTCGATCCGTCCGTTCTGGTCGAAAACGAGATTGGAGATCTTCCCGACCTGCTGGCCGGCCTTGTCATTGACCGGCGTGCCGAAAAAGTCGGAGCCGAGCACCTCGGTGTTGTTCTGCTTATCCATGAAGGTGAGCGGGGCCTGCGCCGCGGCGGGGCTCACGGCGATCATCAAGGCGGTCAGGGCCGCAAGAGTGGCTTTCATCGAAAAAACTCCCTGGTTGCACCGTGCATCGGGACACGGCCTAAAGACACGATGCTTGTGGAAAGGTTCCGGTACGGATGAATGGCGCAAGCGTGGCGGAATTTTGATGCGCCGGTCATCGGAGCGCCCTCAAGTGCACCGTCCGGTTGAGTCTGTCCACTCAACTTGCCGATAACCGCGGCGGCGGTGCTCTCCGGCGTTCCGGATGCGTCGATTTTGGTCCAGTCCGGCGGGGGCTCCACGCTCTTCATCTGCGCCTCGGCCACTGCGATATCCGCGTCGGAGGCATCCGCGGCGCTCGCGTTGCGCACCGCGATTCGCTCGCGGATGGCGGCTGCGTCCGCTTCGAGCCAGAAGCCCCAGAATTCGACGCCAGCACCTTGCGCCAGTTCGCGAAGCGCCGCACGCCCCCCCTCCTCGGGGAAAACCGCATCCACGATTGCCGAATACCCGGCGTCGAGGGCCACCTCGGCCTTTTTGAATACGCGCCGGTATACCTCGTCGCGTGCCTCGATCGCGTAAGCCTCTTTGGGAAGCGTCTCGCCAAGTGCCACCCCTTGCATGACCTTCCGCTCCACGTCGGTGCGAAGGTGCAGCGCGCCGGGCGCCGGGCCGATAAACGGAGCCGCACGCAGCGCCACGGCGGTCTTGCCCGTCCCCGAAATCCCGCCAACTGCCGCGAGCACCGGCAGGACTGGCTGCAGCAGCTCGTCCGCCAGGGCGGCGTAGCTCTCTATCTCCCGCAGAGATCGCTCCTGGGTGGCGGCATCCTCAAAGCCTAGCGCATGCACGCCGGTCATCGCGCGGATCGCCGCCCGCACCGACATGAACAGGGGCAGGAGCGCGAGCCCCACAAGCTCGCTGATCGCGGCACGCTCCAAATAGTGGTTGAGGATCGTGTTGGCTTCGTGCCTCAAGCCCCGATGCCACAGATCCATCAGCAGAAAAGCGAGGTCGTAGAGCACGTCGATGGTGGCAAGCCGCTCGTCGAACTCGATGGCGTCGAAGAGGCGCGGGCGTCCTTCCCACAGCACGAGGTTCTTGAGGTGCAGGTCGCCATGGCACCGGCGCACGAAGCCTTCGCGCTCGCGCTCTTCGATCAGTGGCATGCGTTCGCCGAGCACCCGCCAGAGACGCTCCATGTATCCGTCGAGGTGCAGCCCCTTCGCCTTGGCAGCTTGGCCGCATAGGGCATCTTTAAGGCTGGCCGCGACTTGTTCCAGATGCTGCTCGAACCCTGCCGCGGGCTCGCGCTGCGCCTGGCGGTGGAAATGCTCGATCGTATGGGCAAGGCTTACCACATGCTCGCGCTTGAGCCGGCCTTGGGTGGCCATTGTGTCGAGCAGGGCATCGTCCGCGAAGCGGCGCATCGCAAGCAGCCATTCCACCGGCTCGCCGCTGCCGCCCAGTTCGAAGCCGGCCGGCGCTCGCGTCACAGGCAGGACCGAGAGGTAAAGCTCTGGCGTCGCGTGAGAATTCACCTCCAGCTCGCGAAGGAGCGCGGCCTGGCGTTTCTTCAATGTGGAGAAGTCGAGATAGGGAAGCTTCACCGCGCGCTTGAGCTTGTAGGCGCGGTCGCCGGCCAGGAAAACCAAAGCGGCGTGCGTGCCGATGCGGCTCACGCCGGTTACGCCGCCCGGATAAGCCTCGGGCTTCGACAGGAACTCGATCACAGCGGCTTGCACGCCGTCCCCAGCCGTACCGCCGCTGCTCGGAGCTAAACCAGGCGCATGTTCCATGTCCAAAGCCCTTCGTTCGAGGCCTGGCCGCCGGTCACTTCGATCTTGCGGTGCTTCCGGTGCCGGCACAAGGCAAGAACCGGTGAAGCGCCGCCGGACTGTAACCGCTCAGTAACGCTGCGAAAGGCGCCAGGGGCCGAATTAGCCTGTGCCGGAGGCGCTTTCCAATATCGAAGTAATTTCGCACAAGGGCTTCTAGGAAACGTTAAGCGCGCATAACCAATTGATTATACGGCAGTTCCCGCGTCCCTTGAGCCCGTCAAGCCGGCGGCGTGAACGGGAGTAGCCCCGTCAGAAAAAGCGATAACGGGCAGAAGACGTAGCCCCCGCTCCGTCAGCGTTTCGCCTCGTGCGCCGGTGTAAGCTGCAGCGCGTCTTCCGCGTTCGCCTCGCCGCCCTTGCCATCCACGGCAAGCGAAAGCCCAGGCTCCGCCGCGCCGCCAGCCTTGCCCCCGCCCAGCCCAAAACCGCGCTGCCAAGTCCTGGCGCTGTCGGCATAGGACTGCACCGCGCCGAACACATCTCCCCCCGCAGCCTCGCGCCGGGGCTGCGACTCGGCCGGAATGCCGGTTTCAATCACAAGGTCGATGGGGCCACCGACCAGCAGCAGGTGCTCCACGTCGTCGCGCCGGATCAGCACGAGCTTGCGGCCGCCATCCAGGGATGCGCGTTCCACATAGGCGAGGCGGCGCTCGCGGGGAGCGAACAGGGGGTTCTCGCTGTTCGATCTTGTGTATAAGTACAGACCTGCCGCGGCGATAGCGAGGATCGCAACGATCAAGCCAATCGTGAAGAGCGAGCCCATGTTTATGCTAACCCCTTCTTTCTAAACAGCAGCAGTGCCTACCATGCCAGCAGGGCCGCGTTCTGACCAGGGTCAAAAGATGCGAGCGCAGCCTTTCGCGCAACCCTTTTTTAACTTTTCCCGTGCGGTGATCCATGATGTGGACCGATTCTCCCGCGCCGGTCGAATCGTTGCATAGTCGCAGCCACGGATGAGGTTTACCAGATGGCGGTTCGGTCTAAGCCTTTCGCTCGTTGGAGTCCGAAGTGGAGTGTGGCAGCCACTGGAGGCGGTGTGGCGGGCCTTGCCGCGCTTGCGCTTGCCGGTCAGGGACAGACGGCGCTTGCGCTGCTCGCGGCTGGCGGGGCGGCGGGTGCGGCGCTTTGGGGCGCGGGCAAGCTGCGCCTGGGCGGCGAGGAAAGCAAGATCGATGCGCGCCTGCAACAGGTGCTTGGCGTGCTGCCCTCGGCGGTCGCCGTCACCAATCGCAGGGGCAAGGTGCTTTGGCGCAGCGAGGCCCTTCTGAAGCTTTTGGCGGGCTCGGGCACGAGCAAAGATTTGTCGCGGCTCGGCGAGGGCCAGCCCGAGGCCGCCGCGGCGATATTCCGGTTGATCCACGCCGCCGGCGGGGGGCTCGCACTCACCGAGACCCTGGCGGTTCCGAATGTTGCGGGCGGCGCGGCCGTTCACCTGACGGTGACGCCAAGGCTGGACCGGGCCGGCCGCGTGGAATACCTCGTCTGGCAATTCGAGCAGGCGAAGGCCGCGGACGCAAGCGAGGCTTGGGGCGGTATTGCGAGCCTGCCGGTGCCGGCGCTGTCGATTGCCAAGGATTTGTCGGTGCAGGCGGCGAGCCGCCGCTTCGAAAAGCTCTACGGCAGTTCTCCCGTTGGCGCGCAGGCCTGGACGCTGTTCCGTACCAGGCGCGGCAAGCCGTTCACCCGGACCTGGCTCAGGGATTTGATCGCGAAGGCCGATGAGCCGGTCGCGGTTCAGATCGTCACCGCAAGCGGCGCCACCCGCTCAGGCTTCGTTCACTTCGGCGGCACGGGCGATCCCTGCCTCTGCCTCGTGACGCCCGCGGCGGCGGCCGGAAGCCTCGACGAAGCCTTCGAGGCATTGCTCGCGCGCGCGCCGCAGCCGATGGCGCTGACCAGCGGCAAGGGCGTGATCCTGGCCGCGAACGATGCCTTCCGCGCGCTGTTTCTGGGCGATGCCGTCGAGCATGCCAATACCGAGCTTTGCGGCAAGTCGCTCGCACTGCTCGTCGCCGATGCCTCCTCGCAAAACGTTCGCGACCGGATCGCCAGCCTTGGCGAGCGCAGCGGCAGCCCGGACAGCGCCATTGAGCTGCAGGCCGTGCTCAAGGGCACCGGTGGCCGCGGTGTCCGCTTGAGCGTCTTTCCCACGCCGAACGGCGGCAATCTCATCGTGACCGCGATCGAGGCCGGGGCCGCGGCGCTTGGCGGCGAGGAAGCCGTGCAAAGCCAGAAGCTGCAGGCGGTCGGCGAGCTTGCGGGCGGCATCGCCCACGATTTCAACAACTTGCTCACCGCCATCATCGGCCATTCGGACCTGCTCCTGCGCCGGTTCCGGGCCTCGGATTCCGCATTCAAGGATGTGATGAACATCAAGGGCAGCGCCACCCGCGCCGCCGGCCTTGTCAGCCAAATCCTGGCCTACTCCCGCAAGCAAACGCTGCGCCCCGCCATTCTGAAGCTGACCGACGTCGTGGAGCAATACCTGGCCACCATGAGCAGGGGGCTTGGCGAGAAGGTCAAGGTGAAGGTGCAGCACGGGCGGGATCTCTGGTTCGTAAAGGCCGACGAGGGCCAGCTCTTCCAGGTGGTTATGAACCTCGCGGGCAACGCGCGCGATGCGATGCCCGCTGGCGGCGAGATCGTCGATCCGCACGGAGAATGTCAGCGAGCGCGAATTGCTCGACCTGAAGGACCGGGGGCTTCCCCGCGGCGAGTACGTGCTCTGCGAGGTGCGCGACACCGGCACGGGCATCAAGCCCGAGCACCTCGAAAAGATCTTCGACCCCTTCTTCTCCACCAAGGAGGTCGGCAAGGGCACTGGCCTCGGCCTCTCCACCGTCCTGGGCATCGTGAAGCAGACCGGCGGCACCGTCATCGTCGACAGCAAGATCGGCGAAGGCACCGCCTTCCGCATCTACCTGCCGCGCTATGTCGAGAGCGAGGAGGACCTGAAGGCGCTCGAAAGCAAGGCCGAGGCGCCGGATAAGATCGGCGACCTCACCGGCAGCGCCACCGTGCTCCTGGTCGAGGACGAGGAAGCCGTGCGCTCCTTCGCCTCGCGCGCGCTTTCCACGCGCGGCTACAAGGTGCTCGAAGCCGGAAGCGGCGTCGAGGCGCTCGAAGTGATGGAGCGCGCGGAGGGCAAGATCGACCTGGTGGTCAGCGACGTGGTCATGCCCGAGATGGACGGGCCGACGCTGCTGCGCCACCTGCGCGAGCGCAATCCCGATATCCGCATCGTGTTCATGTCGGGCTACGCCGAGGAGGCGTTCCGCAAGAATCTGGCCCGGATGAGGATTTCGTGTTCCTGCCCAAGCCCTTCACGCTGAAGAAGCTCGCCGAGACCGTGAAAGCCGCCGCTGCCTGAACGGGTGGCGAGCCATGATGGCTCATTGGGACTTCTCCGGTCGCATCCGGAACCGCGGCCACCCTTGCCGCAATATTAAGCCACAGCCCTGCCCGGGCTAGTACGCCTGATCCTAGATCCAGCAGTTGAGGCTAAGCCGGAGCGGAAAACTTGAGCCAGAGCAGCACGCCTTACGGTCTTGCTGCACCACCCATTGGGTGAGGCAATACCGGCAGCACGCCGCGGCGTCATTCCCGCGAAGGCGGGAATCTATGTCAGCCAAAAACACAAGTCTTTACATACATGCCATGGGTTCCCGCCTTTGCGGGAACGACGCTGCGGCCATTTCCAGCAGCGATAGCTTCCAACTGCGGAACTAGGTCGATTCCAGCAGCCGCAGGAGTTCTGCTCGGCGGTGCGGCAAGCGGGTGCGAACTTGCCTTCGGCCGTACTATACTCCGAGGAATAGTCAGGACCTCCGGCTTAGCACTTCAACCAGCTCGTTTACCTTTTGGCGCTGATCGTCGGCATTGCCGCTGGCAATCGCGTGCTCAACGCAGTGGCTCACATGATTGCGCAACAACTCGCCCTCGACTTTGCGCATTGCGGCTTGAACGGCTGCGATTTGCGTAAGGATGTCGATGCAATAGCGATCTTCGCCAACCATCCGCGCGATGCCCCGCACCTGGCCTTCAATGCGGCTCAGGCGCTGCAAACAGGACTTCTTTTGTCTTCTCATCCATGCATTCCTTATACCGCTAAGGGGTATGCGTATCAAGCAGAAGCAAGCGAATTGGCGGAAGCTGGTATCCCGCTACTGCAGCGCGGGCTTGGCCCTTCTGAGGGGCCGAACGGTTCTGGGCATTTCTTGACGCATACCCCGTTGGGGTATATGGTTAAGGCAAATGAAGGGTGGAGAGGATAATGGACAAAGAAAGCCACATGCATTCCCACCAGGAACAAAAGCCCCCGGCTTCGCCTGAAGGCGCAGCCGGCGACCCCGTCTGCGGTATGACGGTGGACCCGAAGGGGGCCAAGCACCGGACGGTCCATGAGGGGCATTCCTACTATTTCTGCAGTTCGGGATGCCTGACGAAATTCGAGGCCGATCCGGCACGCTATCTTGAAAAAGAACCCCAGCCTGCACGGCCAGCCCCGGAAGGCACCATCTATACTTGCCCAATGCATCCCGAGATCAGGCAGGTGGGACCCGGTTCATGCCCTATATGCGGTATGGCTTTGGAACCCGTTCTGGCTTCGGCGGCGGAGGAGAAAAACCCAGAACTTGAGAGCATGACGCGCCGGTTCTGGATTGGGCTAGCTCTGACGATCCCTGTCTTTCTGCTCGAAATGTCCTCTCATCTGGGATTTGGACATTGGCTAGAGGGGCAGTGGCTGAACTGGCTGCAACTGGCTCTGGCGACGCCGGTTGTCTTATGGGGCGGCTGGCCCTTTTTCGAGCGCGGCTGGCAGTCGCTCAAGACGCGCAATCTCAACATGTTCACGCTCATTGCCATGGGGACCGGCGTCGCCTGGCTCTACAGTATCGCCGCCACTCTGTTTCCCGGCGCCTTTCCAGCCGCATTCCGCATGAGCGGCGGCGCGGTGCCCGTTTATTTCGAGGCGGCCGCCGTCATCACCGTCCTTGTTCTTCTGGGGCAAGTGCTTGAGCTTCGGGCACGCGCGCAAACAAGCGGTGCCATCCGGGCTCTCCTAAATTTAGCACCCAAAACAGCCCGCCGGATCGCGGCCGATGGCAGCGAACGGGACGTCCCGCTTGAATCCGTCGCGGCCGGAGAGCGCCTTCGCGTCCGGCCGGGGGAGGCGGTGCCGGTCGACGGCGAGGTGGTCGACGGCCGAAGCGCGATCGACGAGTTCATGGTGACGGGGGAATCCATGCCCGTCACGAAAACGCCGGGCTCGAAGCTCATCGGCGGCACGATGAACCAGAGCGGCAGCCTTGTGATGCGGGCCGAAAAAGTGGGCCGTGAGACCATGCTCGCAAAGATCGTGCAGATGGTGGCCGATGCGCAGCGAAGCCGCGCGCCCATCCAGAGGCTTGCCGATCAGGTTTCAGGCTGGTTCGTGCCGCTGGTCATTGCGGTTGCCGTTGCCGCGTTCCTGGCCTGGTCCACCTGGGGACCGGAACCGCGCTTCACCTTCGGCCTGGTGGCTGCGGTCTCGGTTCTCATCATCGCCTGTCCCTGTGCACTGGGGCTCGCGACACCGATGGCGATTATGGTCGGCGTTGGCCGTGGCGCTCAGGCGGGCGTCCTCATCAAAAACGCCGAAGCGCTTGAGCGCTTCGAGCGCGTCGATACGATTGTGGCCGACAAAACCGGCACGCTCACCGAAGGCAAGCCGAAGGTGGTTGCGTTCAAGGTGGCGGCAGGATTTGCGGAAGCGGATGTGCTGAGGCTTGCCGCGAGTTTGGAGCGAGGAAGCCAGCATCCGCTTGGCGCAGCCATCGTGAAGGCGGCCAAAGAGAGGGGCCTGCCTCTGGCGGCCGTGCAGAATTTCGACGCGCCGGCTGGCAAAGGTGTGACAGGCGATGCCGATGGCCGGCATGTGGTTATCGGCAATTTGAGGATCATGCGGGAGGCCGGCATTGAGCCCGGGCCGCTGGAGGCCGAGGCGGAGCGGCTAAGCGCCGAGGGCGCAACCGCTATCTTCGTGGCCATTGATGGCCGGATGGCAGGCGTTGCCGGCATTGCCGATCCCATCAAGGCGACCACCCCTGGCGCCCTTGCAGCCTTAAAGGCGGAAGGCATCCGGGTCGTGATGCTGACCGGCGATAATGCGGCGACGGCCAACGCGGTTGCGAACCGGCTAGGCATAACCGAGGTCGAGGCCGAAGTGCTTCCTGAAGACAAAGCCAAGGTGGTCGAACGCTTGCGGCGGGAAGGCCGGGTCGTGGCCATGGCCGGAGACGGCGTCAACGATGCCCCGGCCCTGGCCGCCGCCGATATCGGCATCGCCATGGGGACGGGCTCGGATGTCGCCATGGAGAGCGCCGGGGTCACGCTTCTCAAGGGCGACCTCAATGGCATCGTGCGTGCCCGCCGCTTGTCCTCGGCCACCATGGCGAACATCCGGCAGAACCTCTTCTTTGCCTTTGCCTACAACGCGGCGGGCGTGCCTGTGGCTGCAGGCGTGCTCTATCCCTTTTTCGGCATTCTGCTTTCGCCCGTCATCGCGGCCGCAGCTATGGCGCTGTCCTCGGTGAGCGTCATCGGTAACTCGCTGAGGCTCAGGAATATCCGCTTGTGAGGCCCAAGCTGTTTGAGCGGCGCGGGTCATAGCCTGGAGTTTCGTGAGCGACTTTAACACGACGGTTACGCCTCCCAGCCACGGAAGCGTGCGAAAGGGGCCCACCTGCACCGGGTGCCAAGCGTCAGGTCTCGACGACTAGACAGTTTCGCCCAAGTATCGCTTAAAATTTGCCACATGCTCACGATTATTGATCGGCCACCGGAGGGCGTGAGTATGAGGCAAGGACGGCTGATCGTTTGGTGTTTGGCTTGGGGCGCCGGATTTTGGGCGCTGCCGGCTGCGTGCGCGAAATTCCGGTCAAGCCCGGCTCAGGCGAAAGCTTCAGGGACTGCGCCGATTGCCCCGAGATGGTCGTGGCCCCCGCGGGCTCCTTCGCCATGGGCTCGCCCGAAGCCGAGCCGGACCGCATGGCTCAGGAAGGCCCGCAGCATCGGGTGACTTTCGCGGAGCCTTTCGCGGTTGGCCGGTTCGCCGTGACCTTCGCGGAATGGGACGCATGCGCGGCCGATGGCGGCTGTGGCGGCTACAAGCCCGGCGATCAAGGCTGGGGCCGCGGCAACCGGCCGGTCGTCAACGTCGATTGGAACGACGCCAAGGCCTACGTGCAATGGCTCTCGAAGAAGACCGGCAAGCCCTACCGGCTCCTATCCGAGGCCGAGCGGGAATATGTGGCGCGGGCCGGGACGGAAACGCCATTCTGGTGGGGCTCCGCGATCACGCCGGTGGACGCGAATTACGATGGCAACTACATTTACGCCGGCGGCGGCGAGCGCGGCGAATACCGGCGGGCAACCCTGCCGGTGGATAGTTTCAAGCCGAACCCTTGGGGGCTCCATCAGGTTCACGGCAATGTCTGGGAATGGGGTGAGGATTGCCGCAACCTCACCTATGACGGCGCGCCTGCCGATGGCTCGCCCTGGATGTCCGGCGACTGCGGCGCCCATGTCTTGCGCGGCGGCTCCTGGGTGGACGATCCGGTGGACCTCCGCGCCGCCTACCGCGTCACCAACTATCCGGTGGACCGCGCCAATAATTACGGTTTCCGGGTGGCCAGGGCCGTCGCGCCTTAAGGCACCGTCATTGCGACGGCGAGCGCAGCGCGGCCGGAAGCAATCCAGCTCCTAAGTCTCTGATACCGCGATGGATCGCCACGGCGATAGAGCCGCCTCGCGATGACGGACGAACGGGTCCCAGTTGTTTGTTCGACAGGTTCCAGGCGTAGCCGTTGCAGGCGAGCGCGCATGCCGGTTCGCCCTCCGGTTGAGCAAAAGCTTGCATTTTAGAACAAATCATGTACATTCGCGCCGTTGCAAGTCTACCGGCGCTATGGAATAACAAAGGATAATGATTCATGACACAGTCGCCATTCCGGGTGATTGAAGGGGATTTCAATAACATGGACAAGCAGAAAGCCCTCGAAGCGGCGTTGAGTCAGATCGAGAAGAACTTCGGCAAAGGCTCCGTCATGCGGCTCGGAAAGAACGAGCACCCGGTCGAGGTTGAGGCGATTTCCACAGGATCTTTGGGGCTCGACATCGCGCTTGGCATCGGCGGGCTGCCGCGTGGACGCATCATCGAGATTTTCGGGCCGGAGTCCTCGGGCAAAACCACGCTGGCTCTGCATGTCATCGCCGAGGCTCAGAAAAAGGGCGGCGTCTGCGGCTTTGTGGATGCCGAGCATGCGATGGATCCAGGCTATGCCAGAAAGCTCGGGGTGGACCTGGAGGAACTGATTGTTTCGCAGCCCGACACCGGCGAGCAGGCGCTTGAAATCACCGATACGCTGGTCCGGTCGGGTGCCATCGACGTAATCGTCATCGACTCCGTCGCAGCGCTCACGCCCAAGGCCGAGATCGAGGGCGAAATGGGCGATGTGCTGCCCGGCATGCAGGCGCGCCTCATGAGCCAGGCGCTGCGCAAGCTGACGGGCTCGATCTCGCGGTCGCGCTGCCTCGTGATCTTCATCAACCAGATCCGCATGAAGATCGGCGTCATGTTCGGCAATCCGGAGACGACGACGGGCGGCAACGCGCTCAAGTTCTATTCCTCCGTGCGCCTCGACATCCGCCGCATTGGGCAGATCAAGGAACGCGACGAGGTCGTGGGCAATCAAACGCGCGTGAAGGTCGTCAAAAACAAAGTGGCTCCACCGTTCAAGCAGGTAGAGTTCGATATTATGTACGGTGCAGGAATCTCGAAGACTGGCGAATTAATCGATCTTGGCGTGAAGGCCAACATCGTCGAAAAGTCGGGCTCCTGGTACACCTACGACAGCCAGCGCATCGGGCAGGGCCGCGAGAACGCCAAGGCCTATTTGCGCGACAATCCGCCGGCGGCGGAAGCGCTTGAGCGCGAGATCAGGGCGAATGCCGGGCTCATCGCGGCGCGCATCCTCGAAGGCGGGGAAAGCGGCGAGGATGGCGAGGATGCGGGCGACGGTGAGATGGCTGGCGCCGCAACGCCCGAGGCGGCACCCACCCGCAAAGGCCGCCGGTAGCCGGTTGCCACGCTCCGGCGGAAAAAGGGCTGCATATTGTGCAAGCCGGCGCGGCGGCTGTTGCAAAATGGCGGCAATGAGATATCCGTATCACTGCCCTGCAAGCTATTTTCCCTCCCGCATAATTTTGCTTCCAGAAGTTCTGGAAGCAAGCGGGTTCACTGAAAAAGAAGTTGGTTATGAGCAGCCTCAACGAAATCCGCGGAACATTCATCGATTTCTTCCGCAAGAACGGCCATGAACATGTGCCGTCCAGCCCGCTTGTGCCGCGCAACGATCCAACGCTTATGTTCACCAACGCGGGCATGGTGCAATTCAAGAACGTCTTCACCGGCATGGAGACGCTGCCGTTCAAGCGCGCGGCCACCTCGCAAAAATGCGTGCGCGCGGGCGGCAAGCACAACGATCTCGATAACGTCGGCTATACGGCCCGGCACCATACGTTTTTCGAGATGCTGGGCAATTTCTCGTTCGGCGACTACTTCAAGGACACCGCCATCGAGCTGGCCTGGACGCTGGTCACGAAGGATTACGGCCTCGACAAGAAGCGGCTCCTGGTAACGGTCTACTCGGAGGACGACGAAGCTTTTGCGCTTTGGCGCAAGATCGCCGGCCTCTCCGAAGACCGGATCGTCCGCATACCGACCTCCGACAATTTCTGGTCGATGGGCGAAACTGGCCCCTGCGGACCTTGCTCCGAGATATTCTTCGATCACGGGGACAAAATCCCCGGCGGCCCTCCCGGCAGCGCGGACCAGGATGGCGACCGGTTCATCGAGATTTGGAACCTCGTGTTCATGCAATACGAGCAGGTTTCGAAGACTGAGCGGCTCAGCTTGCCAAAGCCCTCCATCGACACCGGCATGGGTCTGGAGCGCGTCGCGGCGGTTCTGCAGGGCGTCCACAACAATTACGAGACCGACCTCTTCCTCTCGCTGATCCGCGCCTCGGTCGAGATCACGGGCGTTGCCGCGGAAGGGGCGGCGCTGCCGAGCCACCGCGTGATCGCCGATCATTTGCGGGCGGCGAGCTTCCTCATCGCGGACGGCGTTCTGCCGTCGAACGAAGGCCGCGGCTATGTGCTTCGGCGCATCATGCGCCGCGCCATGCGCCACGCGCATCTCCTCGGCCAGGAGGAGCCGCTGCTTTACCGCCTGCTGCCCGTTCTCGTGCGCGAGATGGGCCAAGCCTACCCGGAGTTGATCCGGGGGCAGGCGCTAATTGGTGAGACGCTGAAGCTGGAGGAACTTCGGTTCCGCAAGACGCTGGCGCGCGGCCTGAACCTGCTCGACGAGGCCACTGGAACGCTGACGCCCGGCGACACTCTGGCCGGCGACGTGGCTTTCAAGCTCTACGACACCTACGGCTTCCCGCTGGACCTGACCCAGGATGCGCTCAAGGCGCGGAATATCCAGGTCAATGTCGAGCAATTCAACGCCGCCATGGCCCAGCAGAAGGCCGACGCGCGCAAGGCTTGGGCTGGCTCCGGCGAGGCGGCGACCGATAAGGTTTGGTTCGACGTCCTGGACAAGACCGGGGCAACCGAGTTCCTGGGCTACGAGACCGAGACCGCCGAGGGCGAAGTGGTTGCGCTCATCAAGGGCGGCAAGCTCGTCAAGCAGCTCAAGAAGGGCGAGGAAGGCATCGTCATCGTCAACCAGACGCCGTTTTATGGCGAATCAGGCGGGCAGGTTGGCGACGAGGGCGTCATCATGGGGCCGAAGGGCATCCATTTCGACGTGACCGATACGCAGAAGAAGCTCGGGAAAATCTTCGCGCATGTCGGCGTGGTCCAGAAGGGGCCGCTGAAGGTAGGAGACGCGGTCGAGCTGCATGTGGACGCGGCCCGGCGCACCGCCACGCGCGCCAATCACTCCGCGACCCATCTGCTGCACGAGGCTTTGCGCGAGACGCTCGGCACGCACGTCACCCAGAAGGGCTCGCTCGTCGATCCGGAGAAGCTGCGCTTCGACTTCTCGCATCCGAAGCCGCTGTCGAAAGAGGAACTGGCGAAGGTGGAAGAACTTGCCAACGCGGTTATCCTGAAGGATAGCCCCGTGGTGACGCGCCTCATGGACCAGAAGGATGCGATTGCGGCGGGCGCGATGGCGCTGTTCGGCGAAAAGTACGGCGATGAGGTGCGCGTCGTTTCCATGGGCGAGGCGAGCCAAGACGATAAGGGCGCGCGCACGTTTTCGGTCGAGCTTTGCGGCGGCACGCATGTGCGCGCGACCGGCGAAATCGGCCTTGTGAAGGTTGTTCAGGAGGGCGCTGTCGCCGCGGGCGTCCGGCGCATGGAGGCGCTGACAGGCAACGCGGCGCGTACATACCTTGCCGCCCAGGAAACCGCGCTCCGGCAGGCCGCCGATATTCTCAGGGTGCAACCCTCGGAGGTGCCCGCGCGCGTGGCCAGCCTCGTCGAGGAACGCAAGCGGCTTGAGCGCGAACTTGCCGAGGCGAAGAAGAAGCTGGCGCTCGGCGCGGGTAGCGACGGGCAGGCGAGCGCAGACGACGCGCTGCGCCAGGTGGGCGCAGTGACCATGTTCGCGCGCACGGTGCATGGCATTCAGCCCAAGGATCTCCGCGGCCTGGTGGACGACGGAAAACGCCAGATCAAATCCGGCGTCGTCGCCATCGTCGGCATCACCGAAGAAGGCAAGGCCGGGATCGTGGTCGGCGTCACCGACGATCTAATCGCAAAATTTAGTGCCGTGGACCTCGTCAAGGCTGGCGCTGCTGCCCTCGGTGGCCAGGGCGGCGGCGGACGGCCGGATATGGCCCAGGCCGGCGGCCCGGATGGCGCCAGCGCCGAGGCGGCCCTGAATGCCATCGCGGAAAGGCTCGCGGGAACGGCGGCCGCCGCCTGATGCGATAGCGGAAGGTATTCGGTCTATACAAAACGACACGCAGAGAGGTTGCTCCTGACGGAAAATCGACCTCCTTCATCTCGCAGCTTGCCATCGCGGATAAGGTAAGTATCGAATTTATCAGTTCGGCGAGCGATCTGAAAAAGGCAGAAGAGCAGCTATCGCCCTTTCTGCTGGCTGGCACGATGGTGGCAGTCCAGGATAAGTGGCCGCCGCGCGCAAGCGCTCAAACGAAGGAAATCGCCCCACCATCTTTCGCGGGCAGCGCATCAGGCGCTTCCAGGCGCAAAGCTTTTCGACTATGTATGCGCCATGACCGAAACAACATCGTCAACACCAGACGCAGCAGTGCGCGAAGCCACCCCCAAGGGCGTGGCGCCGCTTGCGCGCATCCGCAATTTTTCCATCGTCGCCCATATCGACCACGGCAAATCGACGCTCGCCGACCGGCTTATCCAGACTTGCGGCGGCATGACCGACCGCGAGATGGCCGGGCAGGCGCAAGTTCTCGACAATATGGACATCGAGAAGGAGCGCGGGATCACCATCAAGGCGCAAACCGTGCGCCTGGACTACCGGGCCAAGGATGGCGAGGTGTACCAGCTCAACCTCATGGACACGCCGGGCCATGTGGACTTCGCCTACGAAGTTAGCCGCAGTCTCGCCGCGTGCGAAGGCTCCCTGCTGGTGGTGGATTCGAGCCAGGGCGTGGAGGCGCAGACGCTCGCCAACGTCTACCAGGCGCTCGACAACAATCACGAGATCGTCACGGTTCTCAACAAGATCGACCTGCCCGCCGCCGAGCCGGATCGCGTCAAGCAGCAGATCGAGGACGTAATCGGCCTCGACGCTAGCGGCGCGGTCGAGATTTCCGCCAAGACCGGGCTCAATATCGGCGAGGTGCTCGAGGCCATCGTGCTCCGCCTGCCGCCGCCGAAGGGCGATGCCAAGGCGCCGCTCAAGGCCCTGCTGGTCGATAGCTGGTACGACCCCTATCTGGGCGTCGTGGTGCTTGTCCGCGTGGTCGATGGCCTGCTCAAGAAAGGCATGCGCATCAAGCTCATGTCCACGGGCGCCTCTCACCTCGTGGACCGCGTCGGCATCTTCCGCCCCAAGCAGGAAATGCTGGAGCTGCTGGGGCCGGGCGAAGTCGGCTTCTTCACCGCCGCGATCAAGGAGGTGGCCGACACCCGCGTCGGCGACACCGTGACCGAGGAAAAGCGCCAGGCCACGCAAGCGCTCCCAGGCTTCAAGCCGGTGCAGCCGGTGGTGTTCTGCGGCCTCTTCCCGGTGGACGCCGCGCAATTCGAGGACTTGCGCGAAGCCATGGGCAGGCTGCGCCTCAACGACGCCAGCTTCCAATACGAGATGGAGACGAGCGCCGCGCTGGGCTTCGGCTTCCGCTGCGGCTTCCTGGGCTTGCTTCACCTCGAAATCATCCGCGAGCGGGTTGAGCGCGAATTCAACATCGACCTCATCACCACCGCACCGAGCGTGATCTACCGCCTCTACATGACGGACGGGCAGATGATCGAGATGCATAACCCGGCCGACATGCCCGACGTGGTGAAGATCGACCGGATGGAGGAGCCCTGGATCAAGGCGACCATCCTCGCGCCGGATGAGTACCTTGGCGCGGTGCTGAAGCTTTGCGAGGACCGCCGCGGCCGGCAGCTCGACCTATCCTATGCCGGTAACCGCGCCATGGTGGTCTACGAGCTGCCGCTGAACGAGGTGGTGTTCGACTTCTACGACCGGCTGAAATCGGTGAGCCGCGGCTACGCCAGCTTCGACTATCAGATCATCGGCCATCGCGAGGGCGACCTCGTGAAGATGCAGGTCCTCGTCAACGACGAGCCCGTGGACGCGCTCTCCATGATCGTCCATCGCGGGCGCGCGGAGATGCGGGGGCGCATGATGTGCGAAAAGCTGAAAGAGCTGATCCCGCGGCATCTGTTCAAAATCCCGATCCAGGCGGCCATCGGCGGCAAGGTGATCGCGCGCGAGACGCTTTCGGCGCTTCGGAAGGACGTGACCGCCAAGTGCTACGGCGGCGACATCACCCGCAAGCGCAAGCTCCTCGACAAGCAGAAGGAAGGCAAGAAGAAGATGCGACAGTTCGGCCGCGTCGAGATCCCGCAGGAGGCCTTCATCGCCGCGCTGAAGATGGACGCGAATTGAATCAAGATGGTCTTCTATCTTTGAGTTTCCCGGCGCAGAACCAAAAATTGCTTTAATGGGTTTGTAGCAATTCAGGTGCGCGAATGGAAGATAAGGCAGTTCGGCCGCCTGGAGAGCTTGCGGGAGGAATTTACCGCCGAACTGGAGGGGACGACAAATTGAGAATGCGTCGCCTGTTTAAGAGACTGTCCGTGATCGCGGCGGCTGCGTTGCTGCTGGCTAGCGTTGTTTATTGGAAATATGCCGGCGCCATCGCCATCGGCTTCGGTAGCGCGATCTGGATACCTGTGAGCGCGGACACGTTTTGGCTGCCGCACTCGCTCTCCCTTGCGCTGCGCAATCACACGCCCGAGGCAACGCCTGGGCCTGTCGAATGGACAACGGCCGGCGAAGGCTTCGAAGCCGGGCGGCTTGCAGCGCTGGTGGATGGCGAGACGGTCGATGAAATCGTCCTCGCCCGGATCGACCCGGCAAAGTTCCGGTTCGAGGTCCTGAACCAGCCAAACGGCAAAAGACGGCTCGCCGATTGGCTCCGCGAGACTGGCGCCGCGCTGATCGTCAACGGCAGCTACTACGACCGGGTGGGCCGCCCCGCAACGCCCGTCGTCAACAAAGGCGTCCCCGCCGGTCCCGCAACCTACACCTCCCAGCACGGGGCTTTCATCGTCAAGGGTTCCCAGGCCCGGATCGCCGACCTGACGCAAGAAGACTGGCAGGCCGCATTCAAGGACGCGGACACAGGGATCGTTTCCTATCCTCTGCTTATCGCACCGGATGGGTCCACTGGCAGGCCAGTGCAAAGCCGTTGGCTGGCCAATCGCTCGTTTGTGGGCGTGGACGATCAGGGCTCAGTGGTCATCGGCACGACTGCGTCGGCGTTCTTTTCCCTCGACCGGCTCGCCGTATTCCTGAAGGCGTCGCCGCTACGCCTCAAGGCCGCGCTAAATCTCGATGGAGGTCCGGTCGCCTGCCAGGGTGTCGCGCTCGGCCCGGTTCAGTTGAAGCAGTATGGGCTGTGGGAAATCCAAGCCGATGGCAGCACCGCGAAAATGCTTCCGCCTGCGATCCTGTCCGGCGCTCCGATGCCCCTGGTTCTCGCGGCCTTTCCCTCGCGTTGAGCGGCACGCAGAGGCCGCCACGCCGCGGTGCAGTCTAATGCCGGCGCCGCGGCAACGCCCATCATCGGGAGGCCGCTTTGGCGGCCGCGGCGATCCAAGAATGAGAGCCAAGCAGCACCTGTATTGCTTCCGGACGCGCTTCGCTCGCCGTTGTAATGACGGAGCGCGCTTGGGAATGTTGTCGGCTGGGGTAATGCGGGTTTCGTTGCTCCAGTAATCTAAGCCGCCGGCTGCGCACTGCACCACTAGATGTTACAAATGGATACAGAAACCACGAGACGGTCTCCCGCCTGGATCAAGCCTTCGTGAAACTTTAGAGAAGTGTTGCCTAAGCAGTGCGCCTGAGCTTAGCATTGCCGTGCTGGGCCATAAGATCGTAAACTTCGTGGGGCGAAGACGATGTCAGTTTCGCAAGTGCTCAAACCGCACCTTCCATCTTTGCGGCGATTTGCGCGGGCGTTATCCGGTTCGCAGGAGAGCGGCGACGCCTACGTTGTTGCGCTGCTTGAGGCGATCCTCGAAAACGCCGCCATGTTCCCGCCAGGGCTGCCGCCAAAGATCGCGCTCTATCGCCTTTTCCTCAAAATCTGGAATTCGGTGGACGCCAATGCCTTCCCGAATTTCGGCACCAAGGGGAACGGCGCGTCGCGCAACCTGCAGACGCTCACGCCCAAACCGCGGCAGGCGTTTCTGCTGCTAACGCTCGAAGGGTTCAAGCCTCAGGAAATCGCTTCGGTCCTGGATTGCGGCGTTGACGAGGTTGGCCAGCTCGTTGCCGCGGCCGACCGGGAAATCGCGAGCCAGCTCGATCCAGCCGATATCCTGATTATCGAGGACGAGGCGTTCACGGCTCTCGACCTTGAGCACCTGGTGAAAAGCCTTGGCCATCGCGTCGTTGGCTTGGCCCGCACGCACAAGGAGGCGCTTGCGCTCGTGAAGCGCCACCGGCCTCAGCTCATCCTCTCGGACATCGAGCTGGCGGATGGCAGTTCCGGCCTCGATGCCGTGAACGAAATCCTCCGCGGCTACGAGGCGCCCGTCATTTTCGTCACAGGGCATTCGGAGGCGCTCCTGACCGGCGCCAGGCCAGAGCCCGCGTTCCTGATCGCAAAGCCGTTCAACACGGAGACGCTGAAGGCGGTGATCGGGCAGGCGCTGTTTTTCGAGGTGCGATCCAGGGCAAAGCTGGGCGGAAAGGCCAACGGCGTGCAAGCCGTGTCCTTGTCCTCCGCGGTTGGATAGGGCTCTGGGCCGCCGTCCCATTTGCAGAGTCTCCCCCTTACTCCGTCTCTTTCCCAGCAAGCTCGCCTTGGCGAGCTTGCAACTCCAAGTGTCTGCATCCGCAAGTGGATGCAGATGGGAGAGAGGACCCTAGAATTCCCGCGGCGGGTAGTTCCAGCATCCCTTCTCCCAGCCGCATCCGCTTGCTGATGCGGCCACGCTGCGTTGCAAGCTCGGCAAGCCGGGCTTGCGGGGGAAGGACAGGATGGGGGGACTTTGCAAACAGTTCAACCGGATTTCGTATCCCTCTCCCAGAACGGCGGGCTGGCAGGCATGCAACCGGATCTCCTATGACGCGAACGGGCGGGAATGCGATCAACCAAGCCCTATTCAAACGCGCGAGGCGCGGCGTCCGCGCTTGCGGCGGGGGGCTCCAGGACGCAACTGGCGGGGCAGCTAAGGTGCCAGCGGAAGCCTTCCGGCGCGTAAGCCAGCGTGACCTCGGCGTCAAACTCGGCGCGCGGCACAGCCTCGATCACGACCGTGCCGAAGCCTGTCCGCGCCGGCGGCACCACAGCCGGCCCGCCATGCTCCGTCCAGAGCAGCTCGAACCTTGCGACGCCTTCAGCTTCACCTACGGTCCGCCACTCGATCCGCACCCTGCCGGCGGCGTTGGAAAGCGCTCCATACTTGCCCGCATTCGTCGCCAGCTCGTGCAGCGACATGCCGAGGGTGCGGGCCGCGGACGCCGCGATCAGAACCGGCGGCCCCTCGATCGCGATGCGCGAGCCGATCATGTCCTCGAAATGGGCGAGCTGCGAGCGCACTAGCTCACCGAGATCCGCTCCCGTCCACCTGCTCTTGACCAGAAGGTCGTGGCCCGCGGCCAGCGCTTGAATACGCCTCTGGAAGCGGTCCAAAAGATCTTCGGGAGCCGTTGCGAAAGTCTGCCGGGCTACCGCCTGCACAAGCGAGAGCAGGTTCTTGCTGCGGTGGCTGACCTCGCGAGCAAGCAGGCGGATTTTCTCCTCCTGCTGCTTGTGCCCGGTCACATCCGTCACGAGCGTAAGTATACGGCCGGGCTTGCCTGCCGCGTCCCTCAGCAGCGAAGCGTGGCTGTGCGCCCATATGAGCCTGCCATCCTTGCCGGCATAGCGGGTCGAAGCCTCGAAGGAAGAAGATCCGGTGCTGTGCAAGCTGACTGCAATTGGTGCTGTAGGCCTCCCGGTCTTCTGGATGAACCAAGTCGGAGAAATTCAGTGCCTGAAGCTCCTCTTGGGCGTAGTCCAGCATCCTCGAACAGGCCGGGTTGCAGGACAGGACGCGGCCTTCGAGGTCCGTGATGGCAATGCCGATGGCGGCATGGTCGAAGATGCCGCGAAACCGCTCCTCGCTTTCGCGCAGAGCATCCTGGGCGTGCTGGCGTTCAGTGATGTCCACGCAGGCGCCCGCCACCCGGAACGGCACACGGCCACCCGGACGATCGAGGAAATCCACGCGGCTGATCCAGGTCATCCAGCGGATTTCGCCGCCCGGTATCACGAAGCGGAAATCCATCTTGAGCTGGCCGCCGTCCACGCCCTGAAGCGCCGCCTCGTACTTCGCCATGAAGAGCGCCTTGTCGTCTCTGTGCACCCGCGAGAAGGCGTCATTGATGTTGGCGCTGCAAGTTGGAAGGCCCAGCATCGCGAGCAACTCGGGCGAGCAGGAGGCGCGGCCGGCTTCAAGATCGACGGTGAAGGTGCCTATGCCAGCGGCGGCCGTGGCCAGGCGCAACCGCTCCTCGCTTTCCTTCAAGGCTGCCTGAATGGCGGCGTCCGCCGGCGGGGAGTTCCGGCCGCCGCCGGATGCCAAAGGCAGCAAATGCGGCGTCGCGTAAGCCTTCGATACGGTCGCTGGGCACGCGCTTCATAATTGAGCACCCGCTCGCTTGAAACAATTTCGCTCGCTGTTAAGGTTGGAGCCTATGCAGTCTCAGCTTGCAAAGACTATGTTCCTGAGTGTCAGCGCAAAGATAAAGTATAGCACTTGTTCGGCGCTGGCAATAATTTGTAATTTAATGAATGCAGGCATCAGCTTAGCGATTGATGCTTATTCTAAGCTTAAAGGCCGGGCAGCGGCGAGACGCCTATGACATGCGGGTGTAATAAGATGAGCGAAAGGTAAAGGGTGAGGGCGGCGAGCAGGGTCAGCGGTTGGGCGCGCAATCCTGCTCCGTTGAACCGGCCGGCGAGAACCGCCGCGAAGGGCAGCCGGGATGTGTGTGCGGATCGTTTCGCCCAGAGTTCCGGCCCCCACTCGCGCCGTTTGCGGGCGTCGAACAGGGCCATGCCTGCCAGACCGAACAACGCGAACAGCCCGAACAGAATGACATGGGCGATGTCGCCATTGGGAACCAGATGCGCGGCGGCCCAGAGCGTCACCGCCCACAGGATTGGATGGCGGGTGAGCCCTGCGATGCCCGGCCGGTTGGGATCGAAGGCGGCGGCGTTGTGCCCGGTGAGCGAAAACGGGTCCGGCGACGCAAAACCATAGGCGGTGAGCAGGCAAACGAACGGCATGACGATATTCGGAACCCAGAGCTGCCAAGGCTCGAAGCTCCAGAGTTGTATCCGGGGCGCGTGCTCCGCCGCCCAGATCAGCCAGGCGAGCACCGCCAGCGATACGATGGAATAGAGGATCGTGTAGGTGCCCCCGCCGAGCCGTTCACGGAGTATGCGCCTAACCGCCGGCCGTGCGGGCACGCTATGCGAGGCGAGAAACGCCACCAGCGCCGCCGCGAACTGTGCCCATTCACTTTGTGCGGGTGTCATGCCAAATCCCAGCGAGTACAGCGCTTGGAAAACAATCGAGCGCCCCCCTTATCCAAGATCGCTCCCCTCATCGCCGAACGTAGCCTCCAGCAGCGCTCTCTCGCGCGAGGCGATCCGTTCGAGGAACTCGTCCGCGCCCTTCATCTTGCGGAACACGGTGTAGCCGCGCTCAAGGAAATCCTGCAAATCGCCAAGACCCGCCGCCGCGGCTGGCCCCCGCATCATGGTCAGCGTGGTGCCAATCAGCGGCTTTCTCGTCAGGCGGTCGAGCGACTGGCCGAGATGCACGATAAGCTCGATCTGGCGCTCGCGCTCCGTGCGGCGGTCCACGGCGCGGTACGCCTCCGAATAGCCGGCGTCCGTCAGACTGAAGACCTTGCCGCCGAGCGCTACGAGCATGGCCGCGTCGAGCGACTCCGAGAGGGCGTTCAGCTCGAAAGCGTCCGCGACGGTCTCAAGCCCGGCAGCCGGCAGCACCGAGGTCATCAGCGGCATGATGCGGCGGACCGCCTGCTCGTGCCGGCTCAGATCTTTGGGTCCGTAAATGTCGGTTAAGAAAAATGAGGCGGTGTTTTTGAAGCGCGGGCTTTGCAGAAGATCGGCATGCGTGCGCGCGAGCCTCGCTGCCTGCCACACCCGGAGCGCCTCGCGCTTCGCGGGAGCATCGGGATCGCCCGCGAGCACATCGCGAGCCGTTGCTGCCGCATCGAGCTGCGCTTCAATGCGTTTGGCGATCTCAGTCTTGGTAGTCAAGTGTTTCCCTTTATGGTGTATTTACCGGGATGGGCGCATCCGTAGTCGAAGTCAAGTGCGGCCGGCTTTGAGACTATGCGCGGATCCTGTTATAGTTAAACGCTTATGCGGGAATGGATAGCGAGGCAATGCCGGAAGCGGAACGCATGTCGCCATTGGATACGGCCTGGCTTCGCATGGACAGGCCCGCGAACCCTATGGTTATCACCGGCGTTCTCATCGTGGAGGGGCCGGTCGATCTCGACCGCCTTGAGGAGCACCTCGCCGCACGCTTCCTGGCGATACCGCGCTTCCGGCAGCGTGCCGAGACGCGCGGCGCCGAATATTGGTGGGCCGGGGACCCGCATTTCGAGCGGCAGAGGCACATCAGGCGCGTTCGCCTGCCTGGCAAGGGCGATAAGGAGGAACTGCAGCGCTATATCGCGGAGCTGGCTTCCGAGCCCCTGGATAAAACGCGCCCTCTCTGGCAATTGCGCCTGGTCGAGCATTACGAGGGCAGTGGCGCCGCCGTCGTCATCCGCATCCACCATGCCATTGGCGATGGCATGGCGCTGATAGGTGTCATACTCTCAATCACCGACGGCGACGGCGTGGCCAGGAATTGGGACCAGGCTCCGCGCCAGGGCAAGAGAACCGGGCTGCCATCGATCCCGGGCCTCGAAACGCTGGCCAAGGGCATGGCGCTCACCCAGGACGTCTGGCAGGAGGCGAAGGGACTTGCGGGCAATCCGGCCAAGACCATCCGGACGGGCGCTGGGATTGCCGGGGAGCTGGCCTACCTGCTGGTCATGCCGCAGGATAGTCCGACGCGCTTCAAGGGCACACCGTCGGGCAACAAGCGCGTCGCCTGGACCGATCCCGTCCCGCTGCCGGAAGTCCACGCGGTCAGCCACGCGCTGGGCTGCTCCATCAACGACATGCTGCTGGCTTCGGTCGCGGGTGCGCTCGGCGCGTATCTCAGGGAAAAGGGCGATCCAGTGGAGGGCGTCGAAATCCGCGCGCTCGTGCCGGTGGATATGCGCGGGGAGGTTCGCGCGGGCGAGCTTGGCAACCGCTTCGGCATTATCGCGGTCGAACTGCCCGCAGGGATCGGGAACCCGCTGGCGCGGCTCGCGGAGGTGCACCGGCGGATGAAGGAGCTAAAGAAATCGCTTGAACCGCCGGTGACGCTGGGCCTTCTCATGGCACTCGGCTATGCACCGCAGATCGTGCAGGACAAGCTGTTCAATCTACTGCTCTCCCGCGCGACGGCGGTGATGACCAATGTCCCCGGCCCCAGTCACCCGCTCTACCTGGCTGGACACGAGGTTAAGCAGGTGATGTTCTGGGTGCCGCAGTCGGGCGACATCGGCATGGGCGTTTCCATCCTGTCGTTCAACGGTATGGTGCAGTTCGGCTTGCTAACCGACGCGGCGCTGGTGCCCGACCCGGAGGCCATCGTCGCGCACTTCCGGCCCCAATACGAGCAGCTCCTCTATCACGTGCTGATGGAGCCTTGGGACGAGGCGGTTCCGGAGAACGCGAGCTTGAGGCCACAGGCGCGGGGCGGGAAAAGCCGCGAGCCCGAGGCAGCAGCGCCAGCGCGCAGCAGCACCGCGCGGCGCAAATCTCCCCGCCAATAGAAGCGCGCGTCCCGTATTATCCCTTAGGCCGGCCCAAGCTCCGCGTTAACCGGATATTTACACCTGCCAGCCACCATAGATTGCGTAACTGTGATGTGCAACTTGGCGGATGTCCTGTGCCGGTTTCAATGGTTGGCCTTTCGGCCTACGTTCCGAATGTTCAAAGCCCTGCTACCGCCCCGAGCCAGCGCCCGGCAGATGGCGATTTTACAACCCCAGGCGCCGGGCGCGCGCCGGTCAAAGACTCTGACGGCGATTACAAGCCATTGGCAACCGCGCAGAATTTGAGTTCGAACTCCGTTCAGGCGGCGGTTTCCAATCTCAAGGTTGGCGGTTAAAGCGGCGCGCCGAAACAAGCACGGCCGCTTTCGCGTGCAGTGACGTTAAGTCCAAGCCGGCGCGCGCTGCCGTAGAGCAGCCGCGCGAGAAAAGCCCGGCAGCAGCCATCGTGCTGCCGTCCAGGCAACCGGCTTGGGCTGTGGCGCCAATTATCTTGGGAAGCGGGAATATTTCCGGCACGCCGTTATGAGGAGATCCATTCGAAGAATACCCCTTCCCTGCGCAGGTAGGCGTTCTTCAGCTGGGAAAAAAAGCGAAGGGTGTACGCGGCAAAGCGTTGCATGATGCTAACCTCGATAAAGCGATGGAACTGAACCGGGGGGGCAAGCCGCTCTCTCGATGTTCATTCCAGGGTGAAGCGGGATAAATATCCCACAAGGATCTGTAGGTACGCCTAACAGCGCACCTAAGTTTGCAGTGTGGATACTCGCCGTCCCTTTTCCATACCTTGCCGGGTGTTGCGTGTACACCTCGCCCGCAGCTTTAGGGGGCGAATTCCACCTGTTTTCCAATAAGGTGCGGCTTTTTACCGTGAGGTGCGGCGCGAAAGACGCTCCGTCCTTTCCGCCCCATGCTGGCCGGCGCAGTTTGCGCGGCTCAAGCTCCGGACAGGGGAAGCGGCCTATTTGTTTCGTCGATTTTCTGGCGCCGGAAAGGATGTTAGCTTTCCGGGCATGAAATCGAGGGGAGCCGCCATTGTGAAGCGCGAAAAGCGAACCCGCTCCGCCGCGGCTTTCTGCAAGCGCGGGATTGAGCGTGCTGCTCGGGGCCTTGCTTGCCTCGCCGTCCGCCGCCCACGAGGAGGGCGAGGGCGGCAAGGAAAAGATCGAGATCGAGCACATTTTCGGCTTCACCGAGGGCACCGATATCGGTGAGAAGGGCGAGCAGGAGTTCGAGAGCACCACCGTGGGCCGCTTCGGCAAGACCGGCGGCTACACCACGCTCAGCAACGAATCCGCCTATCGCAACGTGCTTTGGGACGGCTTCCGGCTCTCCTTCGAGGCCTTGCCGGACTATCACAGCATCCACGGCATGCCCGGCCTCGCGGATCGCAACAACCTGAATTTCAGCGGCGTGGCGAGCGAGTTGCGCTGGCAGCTTTCGGATCGCAGCAAGATCCCAATCGGCATTGCGGTCTCGCTTGTGCCGGAGTTTCGCTGGATCGACGATCTCTCCGGCGCCAGCGTGCAGGCCTACTTGCTGCCCATGGTTGCGGCATTCGACACCGCGCTGATCCCGGACAAACTGTTCGCGGCGGTGAATTTTGCCTACGAACCGGGCATCGCTCGCGCCGAGGGCAGGTGGGAGCGCGGCACAGAGGTCGAGGTCTCGGGCGCTGCATCCTATGCCGTGACGCGGGACGTCTTCGTTGGCGCGGAGCTTCGGTACATCGCCTGGGACGATCAGAATTCCACGCTGTCGCGGGGGCTGTTCGCCGGGCCGAGCTTTTATGTGAACCTGTCCAAGACCTCGGCGCTCAAGGTGGCGTGGTCCCATGAGATCGCCGAGGATACGCCGCGCAGCCCGGGTCTTGCGAATTTCGAACGCGATCAGATTATCGTGCTGTTCATGAAGAGCTTTTAGAGTTCGAGCCCAAATGCCATTCAACGGGGCCATAAGTCTTGGCCGCTTCCCTCATGCAAGAGGGCGAAGCCCCGAAGCAATCCAGCGGCCGGAATTGCAACGCTAATTCCGGATCGCCACTGCGGCCGGAGGCCGCCTCGCGATGATGGACGAGGCAGCGGAACGGTCAAGAGTTATGGCCGTTGGTATTACAACGATGGGGTTCGGTTAAAACTTGTGGCAGCCAGCCATTACTTCCAAACCGAGCCTGGCCCGGCATTCGCGGCAATTAATTCAGCCGCCGGTTATTAGCGTTTCTGTAACACAGAGGAGCGAACTATAACCGCCGTGCGATTGCGCCGCATTCCAGATTAAGCAAAGCGGTGCGATCTTGTTACAATTTCTTTGGGGGCGGCCACTGGAACTTTTCCTGGCGCTACGCTAAAGAATGGCTAGATACATGATTCGGGGGTGCCAATGGCCTACCATCCTCTGGGTGCGTTGCGTGCATTGACAGTGCAAAACACGGCGCGGCGGAAGGCCGTTTCTGCCGCTGCCGTCGCATTTGCGCTTGCGCTCAGCGCGGGACTTGGGGGATGCGCCTCAACCCAGGATTGGCCAAGCCTCAGCAAAATTTCCGATTTGGATAACGTCATGACGCCCGAAGAGCGTCAGAAGGCGCTTCAGGAGATGCAGAAGAGCGATCAGGGCCAAAGCGGCAACACTTCCGGATCGCACGCCAAGCAAGCGCAGTGAGCGGCCTAGCGGCTAGTACAGCCCGAGGCAAGTTCGCACCCGCTTGCCGCACACGTCCGAGCGAACTTGCCTCGGATAAGCTGTGCTAGATTCAATGGCTTGCTAGTACGCCTTATCCGCGGGAAATCCTGTGAGCGGCAGCCGCAAATGGGTCAGGATTTCCCGCGGGGCGTACTAGAATAGCCGGAGGCAAGTTCGCCCCCAGTTTGCCCACGCGCCCGAAAGTGGCCGCACCGGGCGCACCGTCAATTCGCCGTGACAAGCCGCACACAAATACCCCAGCGTTGCGCTTCTGACACAGGTTGCGGGCAAGAATCGACAAGCCGCGGCGAGGCTCTCGCGGAGACGCAAAGCTTCCGCTAGCTTGGCCGCCATGATGAGAATTCCCGCTTGGCGCGCAGCCGCCCTCCTCCTTATCTCCGTCGCATTTGCCGCCGCGGCCCCTGCATACGCCGCGGACGCAACACCCAACGATACGGCGCGCTTCCTGGCCGGCCTGCCGCCGGAGCCCGGTTCGCCGCTGGAGCCGCTGGCAAAGGAAAAGCCGTTCACCGAGCACGCCGAGTTCTTCGACAAGGCCTGGGCCAAGCTCAACTCCGGACAGATGGCCAAGGTCAAGGCCTGGGCCGGCGAAAACCTGAAGGCGCCGATGCCCACGCTGTTCTACATGTTCAGCGGGCCGGACTTCCTCTACGCGAATGCCTTTTTCCCGAAGGCCGAGACCTACGTGATGGTCGGCCTTGAGCTGCCCGGCGAGGTGCCGGACATCTCCAAGCTGCCGAAGCAGTGGATTCCGCGCGAGCTGTCGGCGCTGCGCACCTCGCTCAACAGCGTCCTGAACTACAGCTTCTTCATCACCAGCCAGATGAACAGCAATCTCTATGGCCGCCGCTACTTCACCGGCACATTGCCCGTCTTGTACGCCTTCCTGGCACGCTCCGGTAAAACCGTCGAGAGCGTCGACTTTGTCGAGCTTGACAAGGATGGCGGCTTGCACCCCTTCGGCACGGAGCCCCAGCCGCAGGTGCAGGGCCGCAGACGGCATGTGCAGACCGCCGTTCCCCGGGCCGTGAAAATCACGTTTACCGGCGAGAACAAGCAGAAGCAAACGCTCTACTATTTCGCGACCGACCTCTCGGATAGCGGCACGGCAAGCAGCGGCTTCCTGAAGTTCTGCGAGCAGTGGCGCCGCGGCGACGCGCTAATCAAGAGCGCATCCTATTTGTTGCATGCCAACAATTTCTCGCATGTGCGGGACTTTCTGCTGGCCCGCAGCGCCGCCATCGTGCAGGACGACACCGGCATTCCGCTCAAGAATTACGATCAGAAAGATTGGGATTTGCGGCCCTTCGGCAACTATGTGAGGCCGATACCGGTCTTCTCCGGCAACTACCAGCGCGACCTGGTCAGCTTCTTCACCGAGCAGCATGCCAAGCCGATCGAATTCAATATCGGCTACCAGTGGAAGAGCGGCGGCTCCAGCGTTCTCCTGGCCACCATGAAGCCCAGCCGCCGCGAGCAAGCTGCAACCGAGGCGCCGCCTGCAACCCCGTCGCCCACGAAAGGCCAGTAACGCCCCATCCGGCGGGTACTTTGCCATCCACGGCCGTCATCCCGGAAAACGCCCCGGCGTTTATCCGGGATCGTCACAAATGCCGGCGCCCTTTACGATCCCGCGTCTGAGGCGCACCGCTTCGCGGCTCACACCGCGCGCGTGATGACGCTGTGAGGCAACCGGGTTCTGGATGCAGGGCGTAGGGCACCGTTCCTGGATGGCAATGCCGGCGGGCGCGAGGTAACAACCGGATCGCGTCGGATTTGCGCGGCCGATTTTCATCGAGGGCACACGCGCCAATCCTCTCTGGCGGCTGATTGATGGAAGCGGTGGCATACGATCCGCTTCCTCCTTCGCGGCCCGCCCGGCGCCGCCCGGTGGAGCAGCGAGCCCGCGCTTGCGCTACTGCCATCCGGGAACGGCGCCCCTGGCCCCGCAGTGAAAAGACGCCCCCGCCAGGCAACGGCACGAAAAAAAATACAATTAAAATGCTGCCTTACGATGTGTCCCGGGGCGCAATGCAGACACGCCCTTGCCGCGCCATCGTGCATCGCGTATACAATATTAACAACACTGATAATTAGTGGTCTTGGTTGCGGGTGTGTTGAGGGGCGTGCGTGAGAGAATCCCTGGTCCGGCGTGCCCGTGCGATCAACGCAGGCGACGCGTCCAAAGCTGCCGAATTCATCACACGCTACACCCCGGTTCCGGATCGGCTAGCGCGTGTGCTGCCGGGGCTCCTCCAGCAATTGATTGCGGAGGAGATATTGAGCGGCGTGGTAATCGAGCATATTCACAACGGCGACACCCGGCCTGAGTTTGCGGCCGTTGGCCTCTCGGGCTTTGTGAGCGAGACCTGGGCGGACGGCTTTCTCGCCTCCCCGGCGCCGCACATCGAGCTGGTGCTCCTGGACCTTGCCTCCCGCGATGCGCACGAGCCGGCCTTCCTCACTTTCGATGAGATCGCGCAGGCCAATGCGGGGGACAGCCTCACGCTCGTTCCGCTGCTCTGGCTGCAGGTGACGGAAGATTACGACGACCCCGAGGCGCACGCTCTGTTGCGGCTTGGCCAGCAGAATTTCCTGGGCAGGCACCGGGGCTACCGGCTAACCCGCATCGTAAAGGAAATCTGGGCGGAAAGGGCCTTCGCCTTCCAGGGCGGAGGGTTCCAGGAGCACTGCCGCATTCCGGCGGGCACGCCGTTGAGCTTCAACCCCGAGAGGGCGCTCGGACGCGATCACCTTATCTTCACGGTAACAAGGCAGGAAGTCGAGGCGAACTGGCCCGGCACCGCGGTTGGGCTACTGTTCGCGCATGAGCCGCCCCGATGCGGATTCACTCGCGCCGAGCAGCAGGTTCTATCGCTCGCCGCGGACGGCCTGACCGATGCGAGGATTGCGCAAGACCTCTGCGTCTCCGCTGCGGCGGTGTCCATGCGCTGGCGGTCGATCTACACGCGGTTCCTGGAAGGCGCGCCGCCGGCGCTCCGGTTCGAGGAAGCCACCGATGGCGCGCGCGGGCAGGAGAAACGCCGGCATGTGATCGCGTTCGTCAGCGAGCACGCCGAGGAGCTGCGCCCCTATGCGCGCCCGGCCCGGCGGAACGGCAGGAACGGCGATTGACGTGGGGAGTCGGGGCGGCTGTCGCGCGGCGCGGATCTATACTACCGGCGTTACCCCTCATCCTCCTTCTCCC
Source organism: uncultured Alphaproteobacteria bacterium (assembly GCA_963760455.1). Taxonomy (GTDB): domain Bacteria; phylum Pseudomonadota; class Alphaproteobacteria; order Rhizobiales; family Rhodomicrobiaceae; genus Rhodomicrobium. The sequence continues at coordinate 4,972 of CAVXDM010000004.1, read as the reverse complement.
AACAAGCTCGCCTTGGCGAGCTTGTGTCTCAAAGTATCTGCATCCGCAAGCGTATGCAGATGGGAGAAGGGACGCCTAAACAGAACGCCGAGCGTACAACACCGTCCCCTTTCCCATAGGGAGAGGGACAGGGTGAGGGGTAATGCCCTCAGTCCGATGCGCGGCGCTGTGGCCTACTTCAAGAAGCCTTCGAACTTCTTCTTGAACTTGCTGACGCGGCCGCCGCGGTCGAGGAGCTGCTGGTTGCCGCCCGTCCATGCCGGATGCGTCTTGGGATCGATGTCGAGGTTCAGCTTGCTGCCTTCCTCGCCATAGCAGGAATAGGTCTCGAACTGCGAGCCGTCGGTCATCACAACGGTGATCTTGTGATAATCGGGATGAATATCTTTCTTCATGGCGGGTTCCTTCCGCGTAGCCGTATGCGCCGTGCGTTCGTTGGATTGCAGTTGCTATACAGGACGAAGTGGAACGATGACAAGATCAACTGTCGCCGCGGCGGCCTAATCCAGCAATTTTGTTGACGGCTGGGGAGGGGGGGCCGCTACCAGGGCGGACGCCGCGCGCGGCCGGCGCGAGACCGTGGAGGCAATAGCAGCCTTACAGGCTCGGAATAGCGGCTGGCAACCCGCCATATATGAGGGAGTTGGTTCCCGTTTCGGGATGGAAGGCGCGCTTCCGCAATGAATAGGAAGGGAAGGCCGGATCGCTACCGGCCTCCCTCCAAATCGCTTAGCAATCGATTGGATGCCCCCAAACATTGACCTTGCAGGGCGCGCCGTTGTGATCGGTCTGGTTACGGAACCAATAGGTCTCGTTGCCGGCCGCTTTTTCGTAACTTTCATGTGCATTCGCGCTCGAAGCGAGAAAAATCTGGGCGGGAACCGCAGTAAAAGCAAAAACTGCCGCAATAGCGCCCGCCATGGCTGCTTTGAAAGTCCGGTTGCGCATGGTATTTTCTCCGTCTGTTACGAGTCCGTTATTGGCTCATGCTAAGGAGTACGCAGACACGCTTCCCGCTGTTACAGCTCGCCACGAAAAATGACTCGATTTTATTGCTCACATTTAGTTGTAAAGTGGTTGTCAGGGCGTTGACGCCATAGAGCAGGGCTTGCGCGAGTGTCCCGTCTCCGAATTACCGCCCCATTCGTCGAGGGCTCGCACGGTAATTCGGAGCCATAAACGCCCAATTGCGTGCAAGCACCTCGTTCTCGCGGCCTCGGGCCGCCCAGACATAACGGCGCGGCTCGCAGCGCCGCGGGCCGTGGCCGTCAGAGCAGGTGGGAAACCAAGCCATCGGCCAGCTTCGGCTCGAACCACGTGGACTTGGGCGGCATCACTTCGCCCGCATCCGCCACCGACATCAGTTGTGCCATGGAGGTGGCGTAGAAGGCGAAGGCCACCGCCATCTCGCCGCTATCCACGCGCCGCTCCAGCTCGTTCAGGCCCCGGATGCCGCCCACGAAATCGATGCGCTTGTCGCGCCGCGGGTCGGCGATGCCGAGGATCGGGCCGACGAGGTTGTCCTGCAGGAGGCTCACGTCCAGCCGCTTCACCGGGTCGGCTTGCGGGATCAGCTCCGGCTTGATGGTGAGCCGGTACCACTGGCGGCCCAGGTACATGCCGAATTCGCCGGTCTTGCCGGGCTTGCACTGGCCCCCGGCCTTTTCCACGGTGAAGGCGTCCTCAAGTTTCGCCAGGAACTGCTCGGGGCTATTGCCGTGGAGGTCCTTGAGCACGCGGTTGTAGTCGAGGATCTGCATCTGGTTATCGGGGAAGATCACCGACAGGAAATAGTTGTAGGCCTCTTCTCCCGTATGGCCTGGATTGGCGGCCTTGCGCGACGCGGCCACGCGCGACGCGGCGGCGGAGCGGTGGTGGCCGTCCGCGATGTAGAGGCAATCCATGGCGTCGAAGGTGCGGGTGATGAGGTCGATCTGCGCCGCGTCGCGCATCGCCCACAAGGAGTGGCGCACGCCGGTATCGGCCACGATGTCGATCTCGGGCGCGGCCGAGGTCACGGTGGCCACCAGTTCGTCAATCGCGGCGTTGTGCTTGTAGGTGAGGAACACCGGCCCGGTCTGGGCGTTGAGCGCGTCCACCTGGCGCACGCGGTCGTCCTCCTTGTCGGGGCGGGTGAACTCGTGCTTGCGGATGCGGTTGGTGTCGTAATCCGCCACGCTGGCGGCGGCGACCAACCCGGTCTGCTGGTGATCGCCCATGACGAGCCGGTACAGGTAGTAGCAGGGGGCGCCGTCCTGCTTCAGCACGCCTTCCGCGAGCATGCGCTCGAAGTTTTCCTTGCCCTTGGCGTAGACCTCCGGGCTGTAGGGATCGGTGCCTGGGGCCAGGTCGATTTCGGGCTTGGAGATGTGGAGGAAGCTCCAGGGCTTGCCTTTGGCGCGTTCGCGGGCCTCGTTGCTGTCGAGGACGTCGTAGGGGGGCGCAGCCACTTCGGCGGCTTTGGCGGGAAGAGGGCGCAGGCCCGGGAAGGGGCGAATCAGCGGCATCGGACGGGTTCCTGGTTGAGAGGCTTTAAGGCAGCGTATTAGAACTAGAGCCCCCGCCGGGTCAAACGAAACCCCCTTCCCTGGGCCGCAGTTTAACTGCATGCACCCGCGCCAGGCATAGTTGCCAGGCTTCGCCCGCGTTTGTGCGCTTCGTTCAAATTGCGGTTAAGGCCGTTCTTCCGTTCGGCCGCCTGGAGGCAGGTCCTGCCGTGCGCATGCCGTCGAAGATGGGCTTGCGGTTCGCCGGCCGACTGTAGCATGACTGAAAATCGGTAAGAGCGGGAATGGAAACAGTTGGCTCGCAGGCGCTTGTCTCAGCCGGCACTTCAACGTCTGAAAACGTTTGAACGTCAAGACGAGAGCGCCAAACTGTAGTAGAATGTTACTTAGTCTCAAGAATTTCACTCCTGCGGGCGAGAGGCGAAACCGATGGCGGGGACAAAACCACAGCTCATTACATTCGGGATATCGCACTACTGCGAAAAAGCGCGATGGGCGCTCGATTGGCACGGAGTGGACTACGGCGAGATTGGTTGGATACCTGGCTTCCATGCCATTCTGGCCAAGTGGCATGGCGCCAAGCATACGACAGTTCCACTCCTCTTGGATGGCAAGCGCGTCATTCAGGGAAGCGGCGCCATTATCGATTGGGCAGATGAACAGGCGCAAGATCGTTCCAGGCGGCTGACATTTCCCGGCGCGCTCGAAATCGAGCGGCGTGCTGACGACGGTATTGGCATAAATGCCCGCCGGCTTTTCTACGCCGAAATTCTTCCTGAAGCGCCGTTTGCGATCAAGCCTGCATTCCTTGTCAATACCTCGCTATTGCATCGGCTCGTCGGCAACATCACGTGGCCATTCACGCCAGAGTCATAAAGAAGAAGTATGAGATTGGGCCGGGCGCCGCGCAAGAGAGCCGCGCCAAACTCAACGTGGAGCTTAACTGGCTCGATAGCCTGCTCGCCGATGGCCGCCAATATCTTGCCGGTGGCCGTTTCAGCCGGGCGGATATAGCTGTGGCGAGCCTGCTCGCGCCGTTAGCGCCGCCGGAACAGATAAAAACCTATCATAGCTTGGCGTTGCCGGAAGCGCTCATAGCCGATTTCGAACGCTGGAAGGATCGGCCCATTATGCGCTGGATGGCTGAACGATACCGGACCAGCCGAGCGGCCAATGGTTTGCATCCCGGCCCCCTTCCCGCACCGGCACCGGGTATGGAAAGCCCCAACGGGCCAAATCGTGCCGGCAGCGCCCCAGGGCCTAAATGAGCGCCGCTCCCCGCAGCTTGCAATAAGAGCGGCAATCAGGTCATGCTCCATTTTGTTGGCGCTGCCGCGCTTCGCGCTATTTGAGCGCACGCCGTTGGCGCTATCGCCCCTGTGGGCCACTTGGGCGCAAGTTCATCACCGGATCGAAGCTCGCCATGGAAATCGCGATCACCCTTACCGCCGTCCCATCTTCGGAAGATTTGCTGCTCGATGTCGCGGCAGCGCTGCAGCGGGATTTGAACGGCGCGCTGGAATTTCGCTGGCTGGGCCAGGGCGAGGCTATCGACCTGATCCTGCCTACCGGGGAAAAGCCCCCCTCACCCCAACCCTCTCCCAGCAAGCTCGGCTTGCCGAGCTTGCAACTCAACGTGCCCGCAAGCGGATGCGGAGGGGGAGAGGGGACGCCTTCGCAACCGTCGCAACCTACCCCCTCTCCCCTGGCGGGAGAGGGCTGGGGTGAGGGGGCTCTTTCTCACGTTAAGGAAATGGTCGCGCAGGCAGTTGCGGACCGTCCTCTCGATTGGTGCGTGCAACCGGCGGCCGGCCGCAAGAAGCGCATGCTCATCGCGGACATGGATTCCACCATCATCGGCCAGGAAAGCCTCGACGAACTGGCCGAGCTTCGCGGCATCAGGCCGGAGATAGCGGCGATCACAGAGCGCTCGATGCTGGGCGATCTCGATTTTGAGGCGGGCTTGCGCGAGCGCATCGGCCTGCTCAAGGGCTTGAGGGCGGCGGATGTCGAGCATGTGCTGCACGAGCACATCGCGCTAAATTTCGGTGCGCGCACACTGGTTGAAACCATGAAGGCCAACGGCGCCCACACCGTGCTGGTGTCGGGCAGCTTCACCATCTTCACACATACCGTGTCGGCCCGCGCCGGTTTCGCCAAGGACCGCGCCAACGTTCTGCTGTGGAGAACGGCCACTTGGCCGGTGTCGCCGAGCCGATCCTTGGCCGGGAGGCGAAGCTCGCCGCCGCCAGGGAGGAGGCCGCCGCGCACGGCCTTTCGCCCGCCGAGGTGATTGCGGTGGGCGATGGCGCCAACGACCTCGACATGCTGAAATGGGCGGGCCTGAGCGTCGCCTACCGCGCGAAGCCGGTTGTGGCCGCGGAAGCGGACGCAAGGGTGAACCACACCGATCTTACGGCCCTGCTCTATTTCCAGGGCTACACCCGCGATGAGTTCGTGAGCTG
>CAVXDM010000003.1:0-47052 GCA_963760455.1 uncultured Alphaproteobacteria bacterium | reverse complement strand
ACTTCTCACCATAGCCGACTATACGTCCAAGTCGCAGCGAACGATAGTTCCGCGAACGCCGTAAATGGGATGTCCGGCGGTCTTCCGACCTCGATGGTGAGTTGCCGATTCTGGGGACCGTGAGTGTAATGGCGATCTCTTTTTTTGTATGATGTGCCGCCAGGTGGGAGATCACACAGCATAGTGAAGGGCTCGCGCCGCAGTCAGTGGAGGCGGCAACCATCCGGAAGTGGGGGTTGACGGTAGCTCGTGAAGAAAACCGACGCTGGCGTCGCTCGAGGCGTATGGACGGCTGGTGAAACACGCCCGCTATTACTGGCTGCTGTTGGCGGAGAGCCATCTGACGAGGCGGCTCTTTGGGAGTATGGTGCGGCGGATCGCAGTCCTGTCGCTTCCGACGGGATAGTGGATCGTGGTCCAGTCAGCAGCCGAATCCGTCGATAAGCTGGTTGGGGTAAGGAGAGGTGTTGCAAAAGTAGTCCGCAAAGGGGCAATTTTGGGCTGTGCTGCTCGGCTGGCAGACCGTCGGGAGTGCTCCCGATGAAAAATCGTTTTACGGTGTCGCGAACAGGCCAGACGGGTGTATTATGGTGCCGTTTTCGAGGTCAAAAAGGAAATTCCGGTTGACACGATCCAGGCCCGAGGAGACTACTTTGGCGACACAAGCATCGCTTCCCTTTTGGTACGAAGTGGAGATGTCCGGCGACACCACGGATGTGAAGTGTCATGGCAGAGTGGTCAGCGAGACTGCCGGGGAACTAAAGCAGCTCATCAAACCTATGATCCCGAAGTGTCGTCGCATCGTAGTCGACCTCAGCAATGTTGGCTTCATTGACAGTTCCGGACTGGGCACGCTGGTCGGTCTCAAAACCTCAGCCCTTTCAGCCGCGTATTGCAGCCTGGAGTTCGTCAACTTCTCCCCGCTTTTGAAGGAACTGTTGCGCACCACGAAGTTGAGCCAGTTCCTGGGGGTGAGTTGAATCGGGAATTCCGCTGCTGAAGGAGCGGATATGAGCCTGTCGGGCAAAAGTCCGAACTTTTTCGCGCGCGTCAAACCGCCAAAACATGTTTGCAGCCTTTCGTCGACTTGCTTGCGCGCAAGGGCGCTAGCGAATACGTCGGCCATAGCCTGAAATCGCGAGATATCCACGTTGAATTGCTTACATTGACCTGTGACGGCCATCACGGTCAGTCGCGAGGCGTGATGTTATCTGGAGTGGATGGATACTGCTGGGAGCCACAGGGATCTTAATCGGACGGACATGACTTCTGCCAACTCAGTCGCACATTCAAGGAGCTTCTTGTCATGGCGAGCTGGAATCAAACGCTATTCGGCTAGAAGTCATCAAGTCATCTTTAGGAGGAGATATGGACTCCAGTAGCGAGCTAATTCGCATCTATATATTGCATCGCAGTCGTGGCAGCCTGCGCCTTTATTCAATTAATCGCGACTTCTTTCGCTCAAGAGCAGAGCCCAAAGCCAACCGGATTGCGCAGAACTGCTGCCAGCCTGGCAATTCAAGGAATACCGCGGCGGCGGTACCGGCGGCTGTCACTGGCCGGGGGTGACATGGTCGTATAACGCCCATCCCGTGCTCTTGAAAAACTCCGCCAGGTCGCGGCCACAAGGACGGAACGGCGACAATACGTCCAAGTGACTTCCCCGAACAAGACTAATAAGATGGTCCGCCGCCGAGTAGGATAACGGCTCGGCAATTCACAACAGGAGGTAGGAGTTGGCCCGTTATCAACAGTGTGCCGTCTTCGCTTACACATTGAAGAAGCAAGCAGTACGGCATAGACTCCGGAGAGAATTGGATGGAAATCCAGTTCAAGATTCATCCCACCGACGAAGCTAAAAGCAGATGACTTCAATAATCCTCAGCGCGTGCGTTCTGGCTGCCCTCACGGTTGTGGTGCACACTGCGGGTATCGCGGTATTGCTCCGGCACTTAGCGGGTTTGTATGCCCTGCCGCCAAACAACGTTTGGCCTGTCATCCGCAGGCTGCTCCGCCTTATCTGGTGGCTGCTCCTGCTCCATCTGACGGAAGTTTCGATCTGGGCATGGTTCTATCTGTGGCGTGGCTGCCTGCCCACGGCCGAAACGGCGTTCTACTTTTCCGGGGTCACTTACACGAGCCTTGGTTACGGCGATGTGGTGCTGGCACCACCGTGGCGGGTGCTCACACCGCTTGAGGCCTTGGTTGGCGTCACTATGGTCGGCTTGTCCACAGGCTACTTTTTCGTCGTCGTGAGCCGCATCCATCAATGGCGGCCCCTTGAAGCTGCAGCAATTCCCATCACAGAAAAAACGCAACCCTAGGGGATCGAGCGAGGAATGAAATGATCACGGCTGCTATCTTCGTCTTACTTCTCTTTGGGTATGCCCTGCTTTCAAACAGGGCATCGCAGACGCCGATCACCGCCCCTATTCTTTTCACTGCTGCCGGAATGGTACTGTCCTCGCACTGGATGCGTGTTGCCGCGGCTGGTGTGACCAACAATGTGTTCCTCCGACTTGCTGAGATAGGTTTGGTGCTGCTGCTTTTCACTGACGCCAGTCAAACCGACCTCACAGTGTTGCGGAAAGTGGAAACGCTACCCGGTCGCCTGCTGAGCACCGGGATGCTTTTGACCATACTTCTGGGAGGCATTATTGCGCGACTGGTGTTTCCGGGCCTGTCGATTTGGGAGGCAGGCATCCTGTCCGCCATTCTTGCCCCGACCGACGCGGGGTTGGGTCAGGTTGTCGTGACCAGCCTGCGCGTGCCCATGCGCGTTCGCGAGGGGCTTAACGTCGAAGCAGGACTCAACGACGGACTGTCTGTGCCGTTTCTGCTGTTCTTCATGGCGATTGCAGCGGCCAAGATTGAAGGCGGGGCTGCCAGCTTGCTGCAGTTCATAGGAGAGCAATTGGGTTTAGGTGTGATTGTAGGGATCGCGGTCGGCCTGATCGGTGGCTGGTTGCTGCGCACGGCCATTCGCCGAGGCTGGCTGGCCGAATCGTTTCAACAGATTGCCGTCGTCACGTTGCCCTTGCTTTGCCTGGTGCTGGCGGAAATGGTGGACGCCAGTATGTTCATCGCGTCGTTCGTCGCCGGCCTCGCCCTACAGATACCGTTCAAGGAGGCAGGAAAGCACAGCGTTGAGTTCGCTGAGGAGTTGGGACAGATTTTTAATCTCGCGGTGTTCTTTATGTTCGGCATGGTCGTAGTGCGCAATTGGCCACAACTCACGCCAGCCACCTGGGTCTATGCCGTACTGAGTCTGACGATCGTCCGGATGTTACCGGTCGCAGTTGCGCTGATTGGGACACACCTCAGCCGACCCTCCGTTATCTTTATGGGCTGGTTTGGCCCGCGTGGGTTGGCGTCGATTGTCCTGGGATTGGTGTACCTGGAGCAGGAACTTCATCTCCCGGGGAACCTGCCATTCGAGCTGCCGTAATGGCGACGGTGGTACTGAGCATCTTCCTCCACGGACTGAGTGCAATGCCGGGCATCAGCATTTATGCCCATAAAGTAGCCGCTCTCAATTCCTCCGCCCCCGAACGCCAGGAACTCGGAACGCGATGAGCCCAAGTGTTTGTATGGGTGTCAGCCGACTTGGCTGGCGCGGCGCTGGGCGATTCTTGGGCTAACACTAAGGCTCCAAAGAGAACCGTAGCTGGGATCGCCCCGAATTGTTGAGCAACTTCATTATTCCGTCCCGTCGGCCAGATGACATGGAACGTTCCCGATGCCTCTCCCGTGGTTGGGCCGCCGTTTTGCGTTTCCCTCGCACGAAGTATGCATTCCGCTATTCCTATCCGCCCAGGGCGATGGCTACGCCGACGAGCGCCAAGCCAAGCAGCATTGCGCAGCACCCCGCAAGATAGCCATTGAAGCCCGTGCGTCTCCCCCACAGCAGCCCCGTAATGAACAGCAATACGATTAATGCTCCATTCGAAACGCGAAGAGCGATGCGCGGTTCCGTAAAGAATAGAAACGGTATCACCGCGGGGATCACCGCCGCGACATCGATCATAAAGATGGCAATCATCCCATCGACATCATCCTTAGTACAGGTCGTGGGTCGGGCAATTGGACGCGCATCACTACAGGTAAAATTGCCTTGCAAAGGCGTGTGCGCTCTTCTGCGCCGACTCCCGGTTCAAGCAGTGGGTTGAGTCGACCGCCAATTGCCGAGAAAACCTCGCTTTCATTTGGGCGCGCTCCTTAGGTTAGTAAGAAAGCGCAGCTGCAGCCGACGATCGGTTAAATTGCCCCACGCGAACAAGGCACCGTCAATGATTCCCCAGGCGGTATTACATCCGAGCGCGCCGAGCAACAAGGTGCGCACTCCCTGCTTTTCCGAGGCCGCCGTAAACCCTGCGATGAGGGTGAACCCAAGCACCATGATCAAGCCAGCAATTGCTTCTTCCAATCGGTTCGCCAGGTCTAAGTAATCCCGTACAAACTTTAACCATGTGTGATGAGAATGAACCACGATCCTCCCTCTCCATCTCGACGCTTAAACAGATCGTCAACGGTGCGAGATCAAATGTGCCTCTTCGCCAGCCGAACACGAACCCCTAACTCAACCTAGAGTCGGGTCTGACTGCTTAGGTGGAGGAGCAATGTTGAACGTCTGCCGGTACTGCTTCACGACGTCCTCCAACCGGTCGTAGTGGGCATCCGCACCAAGCAACTCCCACATTCGGTAGCGTGCTCTGGTATTGAGCTCATCCATGGTTTCCGTAACGACCAGCCGTATTCCTCTCGCGTTCAACTTCGCGTACACGGACCGGATGGTCTCCGCCGCGGAATAGTCGACATCGTCCACCGCGGACGCATCGATGCAGAACCAGCGCAAAGGCGGCTCCACGGTGTTCGCGAGAAATGAGATCTCCTCCGCGAGCTGCTGGCAATTCGCGTAGTACATGCTGTGGGTGAATCGGTAGACCACCAGTCCCGGTACCGCCGAAACGGCCTTGGCCACCGGCACGGGCTGCCAACCGCCCGATTCGCTCGGCTGAAGCACCGCGTTTTTCGGTCGATACCCGAAGCGGGTGTGACCGATGAGCGACAACGCGATGGCCAGCAGTATCCCCTGTTCGACACCGACGATCACGACCGTCAAAGCGGTGATCAGTGCCAACCAGAACTCCGATCGCCGTTGATCGAAGACCCTCCGCATCCCAGCGACATCGATCAAGCCGACGCCAATCAGAAACACGATGGCCGACAAAGCCGCTTCTGGCAGGTAAGTCAGCGCTCCGGTGAGAAAGAGCAGGATCAGGGCCACCATCGCCACCATCACGAGCAGCGAGAGTTGGCTGCGGCCGCCGGCTTCGTCGACGATTTGCGTTTTCGTTGGGCTGCCGTTGACGACGAAGGTACCAGAAAGTGCGGCGCCAATATTGGCAAGGGCCAGGCCGACCAGGTCGGTGTTTTCGCTGAAATTCTCGTCATAGCGCGTGGCGAAGGCGCGGGAGGTCGCCGCGCTCTGTGCCAGGATTACCACGAACATCGCGAAAGCCGTGGGAAGCAAGGCCGCCATGACCGTCCAGTTCCAGTCCACCCTGGGCAGGCCGAGATGGGGCAGACCACTCGGAACAGCCCCCACTATATGCACTTGCTTATCGAGTCCGAACGCCCAGGTTACGACCCCGGCGCCGATCGCCGCGATAAGAGCTCCCGGAATCTTCTTCGAAACCTTCTTGAAGCCGACGATGACCACCAAGACGCACAGCGCCACTGTCAGTTCGTAGCGGCTGACCTGCCCGAGCTGTTGAAGGTCGTTCCAGACCTTTCCCAAGGCGCCATGGCCGCCACCCTTCAATCCCAACATGCCAGCGATCTCCCCAAGTGCGACCTGAACACCGACCCCGGTCAGGAATCCGATCAACACGGTGCGCGAGAGGAAGTCCGCCAGAAATCCCAGGCGCATGAGGCGCGCCAGAATCAAGAAACCCGCAGCCATCAGCGCCAGCACGCCGGCCAATGCCATGTATTGTTCCGAACCGATGGCTGCGACTCCCACCATGGCGCTGGCAAGGATCGCCGCCGTTGCCGAATCGGCGCCCACCACAAGGTGCCGCGAGGAGCCGAACAAAGCGAACAATGCCGTGGGGATGAGCATGGTGTAGAGACCCGTGATCAGCGGGGTGCCGGCGATCTTGGTGTAGCCCATCACTTCCGGGACGGCAATTGCGGCAAGCGTGATACCGGCAAGAATTTCGGCCGGGATCTGAGCGGTCGTAATCGGCAGCACCCCCTGAAGGACCGGGAAGCGGTGGCGAGCGGGATGATCGTGTGCTGATGTCATGGCAGTCCCCTTATTGAAGAGATTCGATTCCGCACCGAAGATGAGCGGCGGTAGCGTACCAACGTTGACTCCCGGACGTCAGTCCGACCCAAGCCTCCGGAGAGCCAACTTACGATGGACCGATACCGCGATCGACTCACTTTGCTTCCTCGAATTCAGCCTTAACCTTTCCGGCGCGAATGGCGCGTTTGAACGCGGCGTGGTCCTTCTCATTCTGGTCGGCGTAAGCAACGGAGAACGCGGCCAGCGACTTGTCGAACACGTCGCTCTTGCCCATGTAACCGCTCATCACCGCAGCGTCCCCGGAACGCGCGTGGGAGAGCGCCAATGAGTGGCCGCAACACTCGACGAAAATGATCATCCTTGACTTGTCGTACGTCTCGACGGGAAGCTTGATTTTGACGTCCCGCAACTGGCGGACGTAGTAGTGACGTCCTCCCATCCCACCCTCGGTCCAGCCGAGGAAGATGTCGCTGGCCGGCTGCATAAGCCGGTGACCGTTCACAACGCGTTCTCCGTGATTGGGATAGACGCTCTTCCCCGCGTAGTTCTCAAGGACTGAGGCGCGAGCCTCCTTGATCTGAAGAATGAGAGGATCTCCTTCCGCGTCCGTCAGCAAGAGCACCCAGCAGGAGGTGCCAACGCTCCCGACGCCGACGACCTTGTGCGCGGCATCCTTGATTTCGTAGCGATCGAGCAAGACGCGAGTGGCAGGTGCTAAGGACTGACGGAAGCGGGCGAAAACCTGCAAGATTTTCCGATGGATCTCTCCCGGGGACTGATCTTTCCCATGGAAAATCGTCGGTGGCTGGTCTTTAATGATCGGCGATCCACCCGCATCGTCGATGAGCTTCGGGAAAAGGCCTTCTGAGGTGCTGCTCTCACGCGCTTCGGCAACTCTTTTTATAGCCTTGTGGCGAATCCCGGCATCTTTGACGCCCGAGATCAGCATTTCAAGCTCGACCTCGAGGTACCACAAATCCCGCACCTTCATCTTGCTGAACTCGGCCATGTGCGTGCGGTAGGACCGGACACAGGCAAGGACCGCATCCTTGGCGGCGGATTCGCTCAGCCCGTTGTCGCGACATGCGATCACGGTGCTCGCCGCCAGACGCTTGAGGTCCCACTCCCAGGGCGCAGGGAGGGTTTCATCGAGGTCGTTGATGGCGAAGATGAGTCGCCTCTCCGGGGTGGCGAGACCACGGAAGTTAACCAGGTGGGAGTCTCCGCCGCATTGCACGCGGACGCCGGTGGAAGGAGTGCCCGCCAGATCATCCGCCATGGCGAGCGCCGAGCCCCGGTAGAAGGTGAAGGGAGACTGCACCATGCGCCCGTGGCGAAGGGGAATGAGATCGGGAAGTCGCCCCGCGTCGGCCTTCAGCACCACGCTGACCGGATCAGGCCGGTTGTGCGGCGGCTTCCATACGGCGTGCGAATCGCGCGGACACTTGTCGCGCAAAGCCTTGCCCATTGCCGCCAGTTCAGTTCGCGAGAGGTGTTTCTCGAATGCCGGGATCTTGGGATTGACGGCTTTCCGGGACCTTGACGTCGCAGGGGTAGTTGCCTGTTTCATCGGGGGCTCCCTCTATAGGGCCTCTAAGACCGAGTAAGAGCCTAATTATGAATAATGCATTACCGCAAATACACAGTGATGGACGTCACAGGATAAGCGGATGGTGCCTGGAGCAGGGGCAACACGGAAGTTGCCTGACCTTTAAGCTGGCGTGAATAGCCCAAACGTAAATCTGAAACCGAAAACAAGGAACACAACGCCCCGAGCAGCATTCGTTGTCACATTGGCAGAAATGCGGCATTTATGCGTAGATTACTCCCGAAAAAGTGGGCCAGTGTTTCGAATGCTTTCCTGTCGTCTGGCCGTATATACGCTCTACCCGCTGAGGTGGCCGTCTGCTAAATAGTTTCGGGTTGGTCGGCAACTGGAAACCGGCTCTTTCCGCCAGCCTTAAGATAGCGAGTGAGAAATCGCCAAGTCGTTCACAATCGGCCGTCAGCTTGCAGTTTGAGATTCCGTGCGACTTGGCCTGTAGCCAACAGTAATCACTGAAGTCAACCACCCATCCAATGGGCAATCGTCTTGTGACTCAGATCACATCGGTCGGCTCGTCCCCTACGTAATCTGGAGCTTCGTTAAGAATTGGCCTCGTCTGCTATGGCGAGAAGACTCTCCCCGCAACTCATACGTAAACCAGCAACGGTCGCGGCGAAGCCAACAAAAGGAGAAAGAAGCATGGATTCCGTGAGTCGCTTCCGAGGTTTAGTACTAGCGTGGTTAGCTGGTTACGTGTTGCTGGCAGGAGCAGCCTTCGCTGCCGACAGCATCGCAGGTCAGGTACTGGGCGGAGGCGCGCCCATTGCGCAATCAACCGTAACCCTATGGGCGGCGAGCGCGGGAAGCACCGAAAACAACTCGCACAAACCAAGACAGACGCCGACGGAAAACTTTTCAGTGCATGGAACAGCGGCTCAGGACGCAAGCCTTTACCTCGTCGCCACGGGTGGCATCCCCGCGGCCAACAAGGCGAGCGGCAACAATTCCGGCATCGCGTTGTTGGCTGTGGTGGGCAGCAAGCCCCGGTCGCGCGTCGTCATCAATGAGTTCACCACGATTGCGTCGGTGGTCACGCACGCCCAGCTTATCGATAACACCACAATCAAGGGCTCGCCGCTTCAACTGCGGATTGCCGCCAACAACGTGCCAAACTTTGTCGAGCTTGAAACCGGTAGCTGGGGGACGGTCATTCTGGACGGCCTCAACAGCGCCCAGACGCCGACGATGGCAAACTTCGGCACGCTGGCCAACATCCTAGCCGGTTGCGTCACGCAAGTGCGGTCCGATGCCTGCAGCAGTCTATTTTATGTCGCGACATCTCCAACGGGCGTCTATCCGAAGGACACGCTGGCGGCGGTCGAGGCCATCGTCCGCTATCCTTCCTACCAGGCTGACAAAATCTTAGGCTCGCGCACGAGCCCCTGTTGCACGCCGCTCACGCCGGCAAGCGCCTTCGCCATCGCCGGACAAATCGCCACCCTCATCGGCGAGGCGCATGAGGCGGGCGCCGATTTGGCGCTCATCGGCCAGCTCGACGGCAGCCGCGCGTCGGGCAGCGAGCAGCTTTCGCTTCAGCTTTTGCGCAAGGTGCTGCGCGGCTGGGAGGCGCACAAGGCGAAGGCTGGCTCGACAGCGAGGAGCGGCGCAACCGCCTCATGGCTATCGAGGCCGGATTTGTGCGGCACGGCGAAGCGCCGGTCATCATCGCGGGCTCGACCGGCAGCGTCGCCGCAACCGTTGGCCTCATGGAAGCCGCGCTTGGCCGTCCGCAGTCCGCTATCGTGCTATATGGGCTCGACGATGCCGAGACAGAAACAGAATTGCATCCAGAGCATCCGCAGCATGGATTAAAACTGCTCCTAGCCCGTTTTGACATGCGCGGAGAGGATGTATTCCCCCTCTCCGCGCGCAAACCCAAGTCTGGGCTGGGGGAAGGGAAGCGGAGCGACGTGCGCGCTTTTTAAGCGAAGCGCTTCGCCCCGCACCCGCCACGGCCAGATGGGCGCCCTTCATCGAACGCCTTCGGCGCGAAGACGGAAGCCCGGCGCCAGGGCTCTCCATTATCGAGGCCGCGACCGTCCAGGACGAAGCGGCGGCGATTGCGCTTATCTTGCGCGAGAGCCTGGAAACGCCCGGCCAGACCGCCGCTTTAATCACCCCAAGCGAAGACCCCATCGGCCGCGTCCGCCACGCGCTCGCGCAGTGGGGACTTGGCGATGACGCATGCGCCGATGCCGGCGGCCCGGACAGCCTCGCGGCTCGCGCCGTGTCCTGCGCCGCAAGCGGCAAGCCCGGCGGCCTCGTCGAGCTGCTGCGGCAGGCACCGCAGGGAGAGGGCGCGGCCAAGCTCCTGCGTGCGGCCGAAATCGTCGACGTGGGCGTGTTGCGGCAAATGTGGCGGCCTTCCGCGCTCGAAGGCGTCCCGGCGGCCTTGTCGCGCGCGGAACACGCCATTTCGTCGGGCGAGGCGCGGCACCCCGCGATGAAACGAATTGGCGCGGCGGAGTGGGATGCGGCGCGCAGCCTTGCTTCGGCGCTTATCGAGGCGCTGTCGCCGCTTATGGCCCCGGCCAAGCGCACGCCTCTGCCGGACTGGCTGGCGCTGCACCGCACAGCACTTTCGCAACTCGCGAGCCTTGGTTTTTCGAGCGGCGAAAGCCCTGCGCTGGTGGCGCTTGAACAGGCGGCGGCACATTCGTTCGCGCTCGATCTTGCGGAATATGCGGAGTTTTTCGCGCAGGTTGTTGCGGCGCGGCGGGCGAAAGTTTCGGCCCACCCGCATCCGCACCTTTTCATATGGAAGCCGCTTGATGCGCGCCTGCTCTCGGCGGACGTGGTGGTGCTGGCCGGCCTGAACCGCAGGGCCGCTGGCCGCAAATGTCCGGACCCGATCCCTGGCTCAGCCGCAACGACCGCAAGTTCGTGGGCCTGCCGCCCGCTGAGCGCCGCATCGGCCGTTCCGCGCACGACTTCATGGCGCTTGCCGCTTCGGCGCCGCGCGTCATCCTCACACGCGCCAAAAAGGAAAACGGCAGCCTTACGCGGCCGAGCCGCTGGGTTGCGACCTCCAGGCGCTTGCGGCGGGCGCCTGCAAGCAGGACACGCTGCGGCCTGACCGCCCGTGGCTCGACTGGGCCGCCGCACAGCGCGTCACTGAACGGATGGCGCCCGCCTCCCGGCCGCAGCCCCGGCCTCCGCTCGCCGCCCGCCCGCGCCGCCTGAGCGTCACCGCCATCGAGACCTGGTTCGCCAACCCCTACGCGATCTACGCGCGCCACATTCTGGGCCTCGACTCGCTGCGCGCGCCAGGCGAGACCGCAGACGCCCGCGACAAGGGCATTCTCTATCACGCCGCGCTCAATGGCTTCTTCCAAGCATTCCCGCGCGAGTTGCCGGAGAACGCCGCAGCCAAGTTGGTGCACAAGCTGGACAAGGCGGCGGCGGAGCTGGGCTTTAACCTCGAAAACGCGCCGTTCTGGAGGCCGCGCTTCGCCCGGTTTGCGGAGTGGTTCGCGGACAGCGAGGGTGGGCGGCGCGCTGGTGTTCAAATGCTGAAGAGCGAGGTGGGCGGCAAGCTCCGCGTCGACGCGCCGGCGGGGCTATTCGAGATCACGGCGCGGGCCGACCGCGTCGACCGTCTGGACGACGGGCGGCTGCATATCTACGATTTCAAGACTAGCGCCAACGCGGCCAAGGTTTCGGCGGGCCGGGGCGCGCCGCAGCTAGCGCTCGAAGGGCTGCTTGCGAAGGAAGGCGCGTTCGCGGGCATCCCCGCCGAGCATCCGCTGAGCTTCATTACATCGTCGCGACCGGAGGCGAGCCGCCAGGTGAGATCGTCGGGCTGAAAGCGCCGTGCGCGGAGGCGATCCAGGCGGCCTATGCCGGCACGCTCCGCCAGATTGTGCGCTTCGACGACGAGGCGACGCCCTACGCCTACGAAACGCGCGCGATCTTCCGCGAGAAGGCGGAAAACGATCCGTTCGCGCATCTCGCCCGCGTCCGCGAGTGGTCCATCGAGGCGGACGATAGCGAGGCCGGCGATGAGTAGTGCGCAATCGCAACTGCTTGCCGTCGCTGAGGAGAAGCAGCGCCGCGCCGCCGATCCCGCTGTTTCAGCCTGGGTCCGCGCAAACGCCGGCACCGGCAAGACGCATGTGCTCGTGCAGCGCATCCTGCGGCTCCTGCTCACGGGCGCCGAGCCGCGCTCGATCCTGTGCCTGACGTTCACCAAGAACGCCGCCGCCGAGATGGAAGCGCGGGTGCTCGCCAAGCTCGGCGAATGGGCCACGGCGAGCGATGCAAACCTCGGCGCGCTGCTTGCCAAAACGCTGACGCGCGCGCCCGAAGCGAACGAGATCGCGCTGGCCCGCTGCCTGTTCGCGACCGTCATCGACGCGCCGGGCGGCCTTGCCATTATGACCATTCATAGCTTCTGCGAGCGCGTTCTGCGCCGCTATAGCTTGGAGGCGAACGTCCCGCCGGGCTTCACCGTACTGACCGAGGAGGAGGCGCGCGAGGCGCTCAAGGAAGCTTGCGCCAGTGCGTTTGCAGCCGCGACCGATGGCCCGCTGCGAGTGGCGCTCGAATGTGCGGCGGCCTATGCCCGCGAGGACGAATTCGCGCGCGTGCTGGACGCCATGCTGGGCAAGCGTTGGGACATCGCGCATCTGTTCAGCCTGACGCCCGAGGAGGAGCCGCTTCCCGCCATCGGGGCGAGGCTGCGCCGTTTCCGACGTCGCTGCGGACACGAAAAACTCGCTGCTCGCGCGTGCCGCCACGGTGCTCGACTTGCAGACGCTGGCGGAAGCGATTGCTCTGCTCAATGGCGGCTCGGCGACGATACCAAGTCGGCGACGCGGTTCGAAGCGGCTTTGAAGGCCGCGGGCGACGCTGCGAGATGCACTGCGCTGAAAGAAGCGTTCGCCACCGGCAAGGGCGAGCCAAGAGCGTCGCTAATGACGAAGCCGCTCCAGAAACGCGCCGAGGCGTTGCACGACCGGCTGGCGGCGGCGCAAGATGCTTTTATGGCTCTGGACGCAAAGATTGCCGGCGTAAAGCTGGTCGAGGCCAGCGCCGCGACGCTTCGCCTGAGCGAAGCGATTTTCGAGCGATACGAGGCGGCGAAGCGCGCCCGCACCGCGCTCGATTTCGGCGACCTGATCGCGCAAACCCTGCGCCTGCTCTCCCGCCAGGAGGCGACCGAGTGGGTGCTCTACGAACTCGACTCGCGGATCGATCACATACTGATTGACGAGGCACAGGACACGAGTCCGGAGCAATGGCAAATCGTCGAGCGGTTAACTTCGGATTTTTTCGCCGGGCAGGGCCAGCGCGACTGCGTGCCGACGCTGTTCGCTGTGGGCGACGAGAAGCAGTCGATCTACGGCTTCCAGGGCGCGCGGCCGGAGCTACTTTCGGCTTTCGGCACCCTCTACGAGGAGCAGGTAAGCGAGGCGGGCTTCACCTGGTGCACCTCCGATCTGAACCTCTCGTTCCGCACGCTCGCGCCGGTCCTCGACGCTGTCGATGGAGTGTCCGGCGCACTGCCCGGCCTGCAGCAGGGCGATGGCGTCCGCCATCTGGCCTATCGCGCGGCGGCTGGCGGGCTTGTCGAGCTATGGCAACCGGAGCAGGGCGAGAAACAGGAAAAGGGCAGCGTCTGGGAGCCCGACGCGGAAGCCGCGCCCGCGCCCAAGCCCGCCGAAGTGCTGGCGGCGCGCATCGCTGGCCAGATCGGGCATTGGCTCGATAGCGGGGAAGGGCTTGTTTCCTGCGGCCGGGCCATCGAGCCGGGCGACATTCTCATTCTGCTGCGCAAGCGCGCGCCAATGGCTAAGCTCCTGCAAGCCGCGCTTAAGCGCGAGGGCGTCCCGGTGGCTGGTACGGACCGCATTGCGCTCACCGACGAGCTTGCGGTGATGGACCTGCTCGTGCTTGGCGATGCGCTGCTGCAGCCCGAGGACGATCTGGCGCTCGCGACCGTCCTGAAAGGCCCGCTGCTCGGCCTCAGCGAGGACGATCTCTACAAGCTGGCTCATGGCCGGGAAGGATCGCTTTGGCAGGCTCTGGAGCGCGATTCCGGCTGGGGCGAGTGCGATTCCGCAGCGCAGTCCCCGCGCGGGCGGGGATCTACGGAAGAACTTGTTCCAGCATCGGAAATGGATTCCCGCCTACGTGGGAATGACGCTGCGGAAACACTCTATCGGGCGCACGCGAAGAAGCTGGCGGAGTGGCGCGAGTTGGCGCGGAGGCTCAGCCCCTTCGATTTCTACGCGCAGATCCTGGAAGCGGAGGGCGGCCGCAAGGCGTTCGGCGCGCGGCTTGGCGCGGAATGCTTCGACGCCATCGACGAGTTCATGGCGCTGGCCGAAACCTTCAGCGCCCGGCCGCTGGCAAGCCTCGCGGAGTTCGTCTCGTTCGCGCGCAACAGCGCCTCCGAGGTGAAGCGTGAGACCGATCAGGCGGCGCGCGAGGTCCGCATCATGACGGTGCACGGGGCGAAAGGCCTCGAAGCGAACATCGTGATCCTGGCCGATACCTGCGGCAACAAGAACGCCTCGCCGGTTCCTGTCTACTTCCTGGAGGACGGCAGCGGCGCGCCGGCGATTCCAGCCTGGGCCGTGAAGGGAACCAGCGGCTTGCGCCCCATCTCGGACGCCAAGGACGCCATCAAGGCCGGCGATCAGCGCGAGCAGGGGCGGCTCCTCTACGTGGCCATGACGCGCGCCCGCGACCGGCTCGACATCGCCGGCTTTCACAACGGCGCGCTGCCTGCGTCGAGTTGGTACGCCACTATCCATAATGCGCTGGTACCCGTGCTGCGGGAGGCGCGGGACTTCCAGGGCCGGCCGGTTTGGCGGACGGGTCCGTGGCAGGCGTCCAGCGCTCCGGCTGTGCACGCGGCCAAGGCGGAGGACGAGGGGCTTCCAGCATGGCTCGCCGCGCCCGCGCCGAAGCAACAGCCGCATGCGGTGCTCTCGCCGTCACGGCTCATGGAGGCCGCCGGAGCGGGGGCAGGCCACTTTTGCGCACCTGACCGAGGCGGAACGCAAGACGGCGCAGGCGCGTGGTTCGCTGATCCATCGGCTTCTGGAGATTTTGCCGGCCTGCCCGCGGAGCATCGTGCGAAAGCCGCAAAGCTTGCCGCAGCCGCATTTGCCGGTGAGCTTGCCCCGCAGCAGAGGGAGGAGGCCGCGCGGCATGTGCTCGCGCTTATCGCGAAGGGCGCCCTCGCTCCACAGGGCGGGCGCATGCTGGCGGAAGCGGGCCTTGCTGTGACGGTGCCCGGTGCCGGGGGAGCGCAAGATGCGGTCATCCTCGGCCAGGCCGACCGCATTGAGCTTGGCGAGGACGCTGCCTCCGTGCTCGACTACAAATCCGGCAGCCTCCCGGCCGAGGGGCCGGTAAAACCCGCGCATCTCGCGCAACTTGCCTGCTACAGGTTCGCCCTGCAGCGCCTTTATCCGGACGCGGACGTGCGCGCCGCCATCTTCGACACCGGCTCCGGAGCCGCCCGGGAGGCGTCCGGCCAGGATCTCGACGCCGTGCTCAAGCAGGTTCTGGGCGCGCTCTAATACTTACCGGCGAAGGTTTTGAGCGTTCTGCGCCGGCAAGAAAAATGCCACAAAGATGCCATAATTGGCGCGGGTCGCTGCGCAGTTTTAGTCACGGGGGCAGCCGCCGCGGCCGGTGCGGAATTAAGAAGAAAGAGTTCAGCGCGTAGCTGCAGCGGCGCTGAACAGTTTCATCCGGTAGAGCCGGTCCCGGCCGGTGTAAAACTCGCAATGATGGAAGCGGTCAAGACTTAGGGCCGTTGGCCAGAGACGGTTGGCCAATTGCGGCAAACTGGAGATTTGCCCAACAACGCGCAAGCCCTTACGTCACGCGGGCGAGCCTTGCGCCGTCGCTCATCGGTAGGGTGATTTTTCCGCCCCAGCAGCGAAGGCGCGAGCTGAAGGGAAATAGAGTTCTCCGTGATTTCGAGGGGCGTTAGTCCCGAAGCAATACAGAAGGCAACGGACGGAGCGCCGGTTTCTGGACGGCTGCGGCCGCCGAGGCGGCTCCGCTATGAGGGGGAGCGTACCTGAACACCTGCGACTATCAGCGGCGTGCGCGCAGCGGCGCGCCGGTGCGTCTCCGGGGACAAGGGCCGCAAATTGAGCAGAAACAGTCGTTCTGGGTGGCGGGCATGAGGCAAAGTCGTCACTTTGCTGTGGAAAGTCTATGCCTCCAATTGTTCAAGCCGCGCGAATCTGGCTTTCGATTGATTTGTCAATACTGAAAAGCTAGGGGCAATACCATGGCAGAGAAGAAACCAGCAGCCAAACCCGCCGCGAAGGCAGCTCCCAAAGGCGCTGCCGCCGCTCCGGCAAAGGCTGCTCCGAAGGCAAAAAAGGGCAAGTAACGCCCAAATAACAGTATTGCGGGGTTGCGAGGCGCGGTTTCGCGCCTCGTTGCTTTTTGGGGGGCAAATGCGCTCGTCATAGAAAAGCGCTTCAGCGCCGTGGCCATCCAGGGGGCAGCTTGCTCAGCGCCCGCAATTACTGGATTGCTCTTCGCTTCGCTAGCAAGGAAGAAAAGGTTCAGCGAGTAGCTGGCAGCGGCGCCGAGCCTAAGAATGGCAGTTGAGCCCGCGCCGGTGGGGAAAATGCAAGTTGGCCTACCGTGTTCCGGCGTTTTGCTGGCACACCCCCGGCAGGTGACGCACAGGTTGTCATGGCCGGGCCTGGCCCCAGCCATCCATGCAGCAAGGAATAGCTTGCGTTTTCAGTGTGTTGCCTGGAAGGCCGGATCAAGTCCGGCCATGACAGCGGCGAACAGTTTCATCCAGTAGGGCCTGGCCTTGCCGCGTGTAAGCTCGCAATGATGCCGAAGCGGCATGTAATTCCGTCAAGCTGGAGATGGAACCGGCGGGCAGCTTGAGTGTCTCTCTACTGCGAAGTCTGGGGCAGCCAGCAATGGGCAGCGGTATGAAGCTGAATGCGGATTTTGACGAGCGGGCCTCGGTTCACGCGGCACGGATTTCCCTGGCTGCCGTCGCCGGCGCTGGGAGTGGAGCGCCGCATGCTGGACCGGCTGGGGGACGAAATCGCCCGCGCGACGACGATCGTGCGCTTCGCGCCGGGCAGCCGCTTCCCCGCCCACGTCCACGGCGGCGGCGAGGAAATCCTGGTTCTCGAAGGCGTCTTTCAGGACGAATCCGGAGACTTTCCGGCGGGCAGCTACATCCGCAATCCGCCCGAGTCCCGGCACACGCCCGCCTCGGCCCCCGGCTGCACACTCTTCGTGAAGCTCTGGCAGTTCGATCTTGCCGACCGCACGCATGTCTCCATCGCCACGGACAAGATGCCATTCAATCCGCACCGGGGCGCGGGGGCGTCGAGGTTATGCCGCTGTTCCGCGACGCCCGCGAGGACGTGCGCATCGAACGCTGGCCCGCTGGGGCGGCCATTCCCATCGACGCGGCCGGTGGCATGGAAATCTTTGTGCTGGATGGCTCGTTTTCCGAGGCTGGGGAAATCTTCGAGCCAATGTCGTGGCTGCGGCTGCCCAAAACGGCGCGAACCGAAGTCAGGACTTTCGAAGCCGGCGCCCGCGTCTGGATCAAGCAGGGACACTTGGCCGTGACGCCACGCCTGCCCGCTTCGGTCTGATGTCAGGTTCAACTACGATAGCGCTGGGCCAGCCTCCTCGATTCCCAATCCCGGTGTGGCACCAAGTCGCGCGGTTGAGGTCTGAAATAGCGCCGCAACCGGTAGGCGCTTGTGGAAATCGCTTAAAACAGTTATTACATCTGCTGTCCCAACGTTGTAACGGCATCAAGCGCTAGCGCATTGAGTTAGCTAGTGGATTAGCGTTTCAGGGCTGGTCTCGATCTGAATTTTTTCGGAGAGATGCCTGTGATTTTCATAATCGCAGGGGATGCCAATGTTGCAGGGGCACTATGTATTCAGCCAATTGATGGAGCATGTCCCGCTGACGACGCTCCGCCGGTGCGTGGCCAGACGGCGGCGATCACAAAATCAAGAGTTTTTCCTGGCCTCGACCAATTCCGCTGTCTTGCGTTCGCGCAACTGACGTGGCGAGAAAGTTTGCGCGACATCGAGCGTGTCTACGGGCGCAGTCAGGCAAGCTCTATCATCTTGGTTTTCGTTGCCCGCAAATCTCGCGCAACACAATGGCGAACGCCAACGCCGAGCGGGACTGGCGGATTTACGCGGACTTTGCGCAGCATCTTATACGAATGGCGCGCGAGCTTTACTCTGGAGAGACCTTGCCCGGCCTTGAAGGTCTCGACACCGTTTACGCCTTGGATTCTTCGACCGATAGACTTGTGCTTGACCGTTTTTCCGTGGCTCTGTTCCGCTCGAACCAAAGCCGCGATCAAGCTGCACACGTTGCTCGATTTGCGCGGCAACATTCCGTCGTTCATCCACATCAGCGACGGTAAAACGCACGACGTGAACATTCTCGATCACCTCGTGCCGGAAGCAGGCGCCTTCTACGTTATGGATCGAGGCTATGTCGATTATGGACGGCTGGCAAAGCTCGGCGATGCTGGGAGCTTCTTCGTGACCCGCGCCAAGTCGAACATGAAAGCCAAGCGGCGATATTCGCGGCCTGTCGATCGCACGACAGGATTGATCTGCGATCAAACGATTGTTTTGACGGGCTTTTATGCTCGCCAGGATTTTGACCGTCCGCTGCGGCGCGTCAAGTTCAACGATCCGCAAACGGGAAAGGCCCTGGTCTTTCTGACAAACAATTTTGCGTTGCCTGCCCTAACGATTGCCAGACTCTACAAATACAGGTGGCAGGTCGAGCTGTTCTTCAAATGGATCAAGCAGCACCTGCGGATCAAGGCGTTCTTCGGCACATCCGAGAACGCGGTCAAAGCGCAAATCTGGTCCGCGGTATGCGTCTATGTCTTGGTCGCCATCGTCAAAAAGCGCCTCGCTATTAAGGCCAGCCTCTACGAAATGCTACAGATTTTGAGCCTCACCCTTTTCGAGAAAACACAGCTTTTACAACTATTTACCGGTATCCCGCCACAAATATCCCACCAGGAGGCCGGTAACCAATTGAATCTATTCGATTAACACTGGGACACTAGTGTTATTACATATCGGTTAAAATGCTCCTCAACCATAAAATGCAGCCTTGTTAGCAAGGGCAAACAACGCGGCCGCTTCGATCGCGCGTAGGGGGACGTTGTATGGGTCAAATTCGTTCGGAGTTGCTTACTCAGGCAATCTCGCGCCTTACTCGATTGACGCCTGAGGAGCAAGATATTGCCGCCATTGAGATCCTGGCGGCCGTTTGCCCGGAGGAGGAATGGGTGTTGATCGCTGCGTCGGAGCCCTATCAAAAATGGCAAGCGTCGCAGCAGGAGAAGCGCCCGGAACCCGCGCGGGCAAGTCTTTCGGCGCGGGTGCGTCCGGCGCCGCTGAGAAAGAGCTGAACCGGTCGTGCGGAGCCGTCCCGTCCCGGAACGGCAGGAACCGGCGCATTCGCTCCCTATGTCGCCTCCTTTTTCACCTGATTGCCCTGGGGTTGCGCTTGTACTCGTGGCATTTCCCAGCTATCGTCGCCGCGATAAAAGCACCCGCCAGCGAAGGCTCGCCCGCGGGTGTGTTTGGCGTTGGAGAAAGCGTGCACAGCGGACACTCACATAGCAACAGCGCAGGACCGAAAGCCTTTGCCATCGGCATCGGCTTGAACCTCGCCTTTGTGGTTGCCGAAGCGATCTACGGCTTCCGCGCCAATTCGGTCGCGCTCCTCGCCGACGCCGGCCACAACATGGGCGATGTCGTAGGGCTCGGCGCGGCCTGGCTGGCGGCGGTCTTGTCCCAGCGCCCGCCCACGATCCAGTACACCTACGGTTTCGGTTCCTCCTCGATCCTTGCCTCGCTTGCCAACGCTATGCTGCTGCTGCTGGCATCGGGCGCGGTCATGTGGGGCGCCATCGAGCGCCTTGTCAGCCCAGAGCCGGTCGCAAGCGGCACGGTAATGATGGTTGCCGCCATCGGCATCGCCGTCAACACTGCCGCAGCACTTCTTTTCCTGCGCGGCCGCGAGCACGATCTCAACATTCACGGCGCCTTCTTGCACATGGCGGCGGACGCGGCGGTTTCGCTTGGGGTCGTCGCAGCCGGGGCCGTCATCCTGCTCACCGGCTGGCATTGGATCGATCCCGCGATCAGCCTTGCGATTGCAGGCATCATCATCTGGGGCACCTGGGGGCTGCTGCGCGAATCCACGCGCCTCGCCTTGCAGGCCGTGCCGGTCAGCATCGACCCCCGCGCCGTCCGCGAGCACCTTATCGCGCTGGAGGAAGTCGCGAACGTGCACGACCTTCATATCTGGCCGCTGAGCACCACGGAAACCGCGTTGACCTGCCATCTCATCATGAAAGACGGACACCGGGGCGACGCCTTCCTCGCTAAGGCCACCCGGACGCTCCACGACCAATTCGGCATCGAGCACGCGACATTGCAAATCGAGGAAACGGATCGCTTTTGCGCGGTGGAATGCGACCACGCCGTGTATGCTACAAGCGGCCCTTCCGCCGGAACTTCACTAAGGCATCGCCATGTTTGAATCCCTCTCGGACCGCCTCTCAGGCATTTTCGACAAGCTCACGCGCCGCGGTGCGCTGACCGATAGCGATGTCGCCGAAGCCATGCGCGAGGTTCGCCGCGCGCTGATCGAAGCGGACGTGGCGCTTGAGGTCGTGAAGTCGTTCACAGACCGGGTGCGCGAGAAGGCGGTTGGCCAGGAAGTGGTGCGCTCGGTCACGCCGGGGCAGATGGTCGTCAAGATCGTCCATGACGAGTTGGTGCGCACGCTCGGCGCCGAGGCCGATCCTATCGACCTGAATGCGCCGGCGCCGTTCGCGATCATGATGGTGGGCCTGCAAGGCTCCGGCAAGACGACGACGACGGCGAAGCTAGCCCTGCGCCTAACCGGGCGCGACAAGCGCAAGGTGCTGATGGCCTCGCTCGACACGCGGCGGCCGGCAGCGCAGGAGCAGCTCAAGGTGCTGGGCGAGCAGGCCAGCATCGATACGCTGCCCATTATCAAGGGCCAGACGCCGCAGCAGATCGCGGGGCGCGCGATGCAAGCCGGGCGGCTCGGCGGCTACGACGTGGTCATACTCGACACAGCGGGGCGCCTGCACATCGACGACGAGTTGATGCGCGAGACCGAAGAAATCCGCGACATCGCCCAGCCGCACGAGACGCTGCTGGTCGCCGATAGCCTCACCGGCCAGGACGCGGTGAACTTAGCGCGCACCTTCAACGAGCGCATCGGCATCAGCGGCATCGTACTGACCCGCATCGACGGCGACGGCCGCGGCGGCGCGGCGCTCTCCATGCGCGCGGTCACGGGCAAGCCGATCAAGCTGCTCGGCACGGGCGAAAAGCTCGACGGCCTCGAAGACTTCCACCCCGAGCGCATCGCGGGCCGTATCCTCGGCATGGGCGACGTGGTGAGCCTTGTCGAGAAGGCCGCCGAGACCATCGACCAGCAGAAGGCCGAGGCCATCGCCAAGAAGATGGTCAAGGGCCAGTTCGACCTCGAAGACTTGGCTGAGCAGCTCCGTCAGATGCAGAAGATCGGCGGCATGTCGAGCGTGCTGGGCTTCCTGCCGGGCCTCGGCAAAATGAAGAAGCAACTCGACGCCGCGAACCTCGACGACAAGATCATCAAGCGCCAGGGCGCGATCATCTCGTCGATGACGCCGAAGGAGCGCCGCAATCCAAAAGTTTTGGCGGCGAGCCGCAAGCGGCGCATCGCGGCCGGCTCCGGCACCACGGTACAGGAGATCAATCAGCTTCTGAAGATGCACCGCCAGATGGCCGACATGATGAAGACCATCGGCAAGGGCAAGGGCGGGCTCGCCAAGATGTTCGGCCTCGGCGGTGGCGGGAAGATGCCGGAGCCCACGCCGGAGATGATCGAGGCGGCGAAGTCCGGGCAGCTCCCGCAGGGGATGAAGCTGCCGGGCGGGTTTGGCGGCGCGGGCGGCGGATTCCCGGGCTTGCCGGGCCTTCCGGGGCAGCGCGGTTTCGGCGGGTTTCCCGGATTGCCGGGGAAGAAGAAATGAGGACTTTGGCGCCGTCATTCCGCAGAGGAGTGCGCAGCCTCCGTCATTGCGAGGCCGAAGGCCGAAGCAATCCAGGGGCCGCAAATTCGAGCGCGGTGCTGCTTACTGTGGATCGCCACGGCCGCCGAGGCGGCCTCGCGATGACGGCTCTGGCGCCCGCCGGTGCCCCGCAAATCGCAGAAATGACCGGGCAGCGGTAGAGGGGGAAAAACATGTCGGTTCCGTGGTGGGTGTATCTCGTAAGTCTGCCGATTGTGCTGCTCGGCCTGGGGATTCATTTCATTCCGCTGCTGGCGAAGCGGCTGGCGGAAGGCGATGCCCGGCGCCGGGAAGAATTGATCGCGCAAGGTGTAATCGTGCCGGCTGAGGAAGACGTTCGCAATGACTGAGGTAAAACAGATCGGCCGGGAGCGCGACGCCGACTTCCATACCGCGGAGTGGGGTCAGCTTTACTCCGAGATCGGACAGAATTTCCGTCTATCTTTTCAGCTTACCGTTTATGCTTTGATTGCCAACGGGTTCATCATGGCCTGGGTCGCGCAGTCAAGCAAGGACGCTTTCTCTCCGATTGTCCTTCAAATTGCCGCAGCAATTCCGATACTGCTTACAGTATTTGCGTATACGTTCTATCGATTTTTGCTTTGGCGCTCATCTATTATTTACGAATACCTATTCACAATCGAGGATAGTGTTGCCGCTGACGGACTTGGCTGGGAGAATTTCTACCGGAAACTCTGCAAGCAAGGACGGGCTAAAGGCGCTGGCAGAATTTTCCAAGCGCTTTTCTTGATCCAGTTTGTGGCGGGCGTGGCCTTCGCCTTTGTGGTGGTCAAGAAATATATTTAGGTACTTCAATCGTCCAAACATCGCCTATCTAATCTAAGGAAAAAAGAGCATGTCCCTGAAAATCAGGCTCGCGCGGGGCGGAGCCAAAAAGCGCCCCTACTACCGCATCGTCGTCGCCGAAGCCACCGCACCGCGCGATGGCCGGTTCATCGAAAAGGTCGGCACCTATAACCCGCTGCTGCCGCGCGATCACGCGGACCGCATCACGCTGCTGGAAGACCGCGTGAAGCATTGGCTCTCGGTCGGCGCACAGCCCACCGACCGCGTGCTGCGCTTCCTCGACGCGCGCGGCCTTGCCACGCGGCCAGCTCGCAGCAACCTGAAGAAGGCCGAGCCCGGCAAGAAGGCCCAGGAGCGGGCCGTGGAGAAGGCCAAGAAGGCCGAGGCCGCGGGCGGCGAAGCGGCCTAAGCCCGGTAGCGAGCGATGTCCGCGCCGCAGGGCGGCAACAATGAGCGCGTGCTGCTTGGCCGTATTGGGGGCGCGCACGGGCTCAAAGGCGAGGTCAAGATCGCGACGTTCACGGCGGAGCCGGAGGATGTCGCGGCCTATGGCCCGCTTACGAGCGCGGATGGCTCGGTTACGTTCGAGATCGCGTCACTTCGACACGGAGGCGGCGGTGCGGTAATCGCACGCCTGCGTGGCGTTGGGGACCGGGACGCCGCCGAACGCCTGCGCGGGACGGAGCTTTTCGTGCCTCGTTCCGTGCTGCCTCCAGCGGATCAGGATGAGTATTATCATTCCGATTTGATTGGGCTTTCCGCGATCTCTCCGGATGGAGAGCCGCTCGGTGAAATCGTGACCGTGCAAAATTACGGCGCGGGCGATCTGCTTGAGTTGCGCCTCGCGAATGGGCGACAAACTCTGCTGATCCCGTTCGAAAGCGCCCATGTACCCAAAGTCGATCTTGAGGCGAAACGAATTACGATAATAATACCTAATTACGAAGAACAATAACACGGGCGGAAACGGAATGACCCTGATCGGGCTAATTTCCGATACCCATGGGCTTGTACGGCCCAAAGTGGCGGCGGCCCTTGCCGGCGTCTGCCGGATCTTGCACGCGGGCGACGTGGGCAAGCCCGAGGTTTTGGCCGCGCTTTCGTCCATCGCTCCCGTTACTGCCGTTCGCGGCAATGTGGATCACGGCCCGTGGACCGCAGCCCTTCCCGCCGATACCGTAGTTTCCGTCAAGGGACACGACATCTATGTTGTGCACAACCTGAACGATCTTGAGATCGACCCCAAGGCAGCCGGAATAACCGCTGTCATATCCGGCCACACGCACGAGCCTCTTATCGAAGAACGCAACGGTATTCTCTATATCAATCCCGGCAGCGCCGGCCCGCGCCGGTTTTATCTGCCCATCTCGATTGGCTTCCTGCGCCTTGCCGAAAAGGCGGCCCCAGTAGCGTGGCTGCAGACCATCGAGGCCTAGCGGCATGCGTTTCGTCATGCAGAACCGTCATCGCGAGGCGGCAAAGCCGCCGTGGCGATCCAGAGCAATGCTGGCACCTCGGGCCTGGATTGCTTAGCTTCGCTCGCAATGACAGCACACTGCTACGGGCGCATACCAGCCGGCCGTCGTACGCGCGCAGGCGCTGCGGGCTCGATCAGTGATAGACGGGCTGCCAGGCGGTGCCGCTGATCCGGGAGAGGTGCAAAGCCGCGTCGATCCTTAGGATGGCGGTGGCCACATCGCGATACAGCTTCAGCTCGGGGATCGGATCGAGCTTGAGCAGCTTCATGAGCGCATAAGCCTCGCTGCGGAGCGGTAACGGCGCATCGATCTGCTGCTTCAAGTCCTCGATGGCCAAAACCACCACGCGGCGCGTATACGAGGCGCCGTCGATTTTGACCTTGCCATCGAGGTAGCTCAGGCAGGCGGGAGCATCGCTGCTCGCCTCATGGCTGGCCAGCGTGTTCAAAAAGCCTTGCGCAATCTGGTCGAAGAGAGGCAGCCGGCCGGTGTAAGCGCCATGGCCAGCTTCTGTTGCAGTTACCGTTTCCTTATTTATCATGGACGTTTCCCAAATTTGCTCTTGCTTATGGTTTCGATCGTTAGTCTTAATCTAAAGGATGCACATTCGGTGCCAAAGCGCAAAGCGCCAGTTAAACAATAGTGTGTTACCGATTAATTTTTCTTTAACTCCGGCAACTTGAGCGAAGCCTTTGACCAAGCCACGCGATCAGGCTAAAAAGGCCGCCTGCCATGTGTTTGTTCATGCAGTCCTGGGGTGCTTCGTTCCCGATGCGGGCTATATTAGACGCGATCTCTGAAGACGGTTATGCCGGCCGGGAATCCGACGCCTATCAAGAGTATCTCCCCTCGCCCGCGCATCGAAAGCGCGCGGCCATCACTGCGCCGTCGGGCGCGGCTCTGATAAGCGTTTGCGGCGGTCTTATCCACGATATGGTTCAGCGGGGCCACCGTGTGCTCGCGTTCGCGCCGGGGCTTTCCAGCAAAGATTTGCGGTTCCTCGCGCAAATGGGCGTGGAGCCTTATTCCCTCCCCACCCAGCTCGCATTCCTCGACAAATACCGGCGCATGCGCGAGCTGAGCACGATCCTAGCGGATGCCGCCCCGGACGTGGTGCTGGTGCAATCGGCGCGGAACGGCGCAACCAGCGTTGCGGCTGCTAAAATCGCTCGCATTCCGAAAGTTGTGACCGTTGTGCCCGAGCTGGGGCCGGCATTCATGGAAGCCGCGGGCGCCTCGGCCTGGGGTGAGCGTCAGGCGATGAAGGCGATGTACCGGGCGGTTTTCGCCTGGAGCGATGCCGTGATCTTTCACAGCCCGCACGACCGCGACTATGTGCGGGAGCGCAATCTTCTCTCGAAGTCGAAGACGCACTTCATCGTTGGCGGCTGGGGAGAGGATTTGAGGCGGAACATGCAGCGCGAGCTTCCGCCGCTGGACCGGGGCCTGCTCTTCATCATGGCCGCGCCGCTCGACCGGCTGCAGGGCGTGCTCGAATATTGCGAGGCGGCCAGGGCCATGCGGCAAAAATCGCGCCGCGCCCGCTTCTTCCTGGCAAGCACGCCGGGCGGCGCGGTTTCCCCTCTGTCAGCCGCCGATCTGAAGCCCTACCGGGAATTCGTCCAGTATATCGGCCCCATTGCGGATTTCGGCTTCCGCGATTGCGCGCTGCCATGCGGTTGTAGCGCCGTCCTACGGCAACGGGGCGCCGCGCTCTCTGTACCAGGCCTTGGCGGTTGGGCGGCCGGTCATCGCCACCGATACGCGAAGTTGCCGCGATTTCGTGCGGCAGGGTTTGAACGGCTATCGCGTGGCGGTTCGCGACCCCGGCTCCATCGCGCGGGCCATGACGCAAATTCTGCAGCGGCCGGACCTTCTGCCCTCGATGGCGCAGGAAAGCCGGCGCCTCGCCTTGCGATTCTGCGATGTGAGCAGCGTGAACACGCTGTTGCTCGAAACCCTCGGGCTTTAGAGCGGCGTCCCAAGCGCCACACAGGCGTGCCGCCCTGGCAACGCACTAAGACCATTAACTATTATCTCAAACGGCCACGCCATGCCCGGCCATGGTGAGCGCATTTTGCCGTCTGGCGGGCGGTCCTCTCAGCATCGGCGGAAGCGAGTTCAACCGGAATTACATACTCCGGCCGAAGTACACGCATTGCATCTTGAAGTTTTACACAGAAGTTGCGGCAAAATAGTCACGCCATTGATGCATCTCCGGACAAGGACTTTTTGACACACCCACCCCTGCCCAAAGATAGGACTAGATAGTTCCTGTATTTCGCACACTTGGGGGGGCGCAATACACGTACACAGCGCATAATCCACAAAAATCAACCTTAAGTTAGTACGTGGGGTACTGTAATGAGAAAGTTTCGCTTAGCATTTGTCTTCGCAGCGAGTGTGGCTGCGCAAATGGCTCCTTGGAGCCAACCGGCTTCCGCGGCCGACCTGGGACGCGGCGGCTATAAGGACACACCGTATGTGGTGATGCCCTGGCAGGGCCTCTATTTCGGCGTGCACGGGGGTGGTGCCTGGGGCAGCACCAACGTGAACGATAACTTCGACTACTATGGCGATCCCCATATGGATGGGAGCGGCAAGTCTACAGGCGCGATCGTCGGCGGACAGGCCGGATACAACGTGCAGCAGGGCCACCTCGTGTTCGGCGTTGAAGGCGATATCGGCTATCTTGGCTTATCGGCGCAGGGGGCCGACAACCACCGTCAGCGATTATCCAAATTGCTCGTCGGAATCGAGTTACCAGTAATATAAGTGGAAAGTATGACACATCCGGCGGCTTATATGGCGACCTCACCGGCCGTGTCGGGTACGCGACGAATCGAGTGCTCTTTTACGGCAAGGGCGGCGTTGCATTCCTGAACGCCGATCTCAAGACACATTACGACGGCAATACCACGTCGGAACGCTATCCAGCGGAACCGTGCCGTTCGATTTCGACCACAGCGAAACGCTGGTGGGCTGGACCATCGGAGCGGGCGCCGAAGTTGCGATTAAGCCCATCCTGGTCTATCAAAGCCGAATACCAGCACTTCGACTTCGGAAGCATGTCCAATTCATATAGCGACTGCAAGGCTGTCAATTGCGTCAATGTTGCCTCCTGGGCGGACAGCCACATCTTAACGGCAAGACTGATACTTCGATTGCCGTTGACACCGTCAAGCTTGGCCTGAACTATCGTATCAACAACTAAGCCGGGCTGAAATCGCAGGGGACAGAGGGAGCGGACGCGCGCATTGCGCGTCCGCATCGAAATGTCACCGCGCGCGCCCAGCCGTATCCCGGCAATTGTCGTCGCGAGGCGGCTTCAGCCTCCGTGACGACCTAAGACATTATCAGAAATTTCGGTTGATTGCTTCGCGGCGTCTGCTCCGCCTCCGGGTAGGTGCGCGCTTGTCCGGCCGGATTTGCGAGTGTTCCTCAATCATCTCCCGGAAGGTGCGCTGCGCCCTCCAGCGCTCAGTATCTCGAACAGCCCAGATAGGCGCGCTGCACTTTGCGCGGCGGTGGCGGAGCAAAGCGCGAATGACGCGAACCGGCCAACCATTAGGCGGCGCTCGCCAAGGCGCTGGCTCCAATCCATTGACGAACCCGCATTTCGCGTCGCTGCCGTCAGCCGCTTTCGAAATGCCCGCAAATGGAGCTGCAGCAAAAAAGTCACGCCGCTGATGCATTTCCGTATGAAGACTTTTTGACACAGCCAGTTTTGGCTCAGCGGTGTAATAGATATACAGTATTCCCACGCTTTGGGGGAGTGAGAATACGCGGTTTAGTTGCATCTATTGCGCATTGCAACCTTAAGTAAGCTATGTGGGGCACAGTAATGATAAAGTTTCGCTTTGCGTTGGCCCTCGCGGCGGGCGCAGCCATGCTCGCACCTCTGAGCCAGCCGGCTTCTGCTGCCGATATGGGCGGCGGTGGTGGCCTTAAGGACACACCCTATGTGGTGGTCCCCTCCTGGGGCGGCCTCTATTTCGGCGGACATGCTGGCGGCGCGTGGGGCAACACCAGTGGCTCGGATACATTCACCTATGTGGGAGACCCCACGGTCCCCCTTAACTTCAATAGCACAGGCTTTATTGGCGGAGCGCAGGCTGGTTACAATGTCCAGCGCGGCCACGTTGTGTTCGGCCTGGAAGGCGATATCGGCTATCTCGGCATATCGGCAAGCAAGTCGGAGAAGGGCTCTCCAACCCAAGGCGAGTGCTGGGAAAACTACGGACCTAGCGACCCACATCATGGGATTACGATGACAAAACGATGTGTCAAACTGACGCAAAGTATTCCGTCTCTAGCGATTTGTATGGGGATCTTACCGGCCGTCTCGGCTACGCTACCGAGCGCACACTTTTTTATGCGAAGGGCGGTGCCGCACTCTTGAACGCAGACGTCAAGGCAAATTACGCAGGCCAGAACTGCGTGACATACTCTGGACGATCGGTGGCGACCCCACCCGCACCTCGAACTTCAATTACGACCACAGCGATACGATGCTAGGTTGGACCGTTGGAGTTGGCGCCGAATATGCTTTGAGCCCCTCTTGGTCTCTCAAAGCCGAATATCAGCACTTCGACTTCGGGAAAATGTCGTATTCCTATAACGACTGCGTATCTATAGGTGGCACATGTCCGGCTGACAAGAATGGCCCGGCCGCTAACATTACACGTCCACTCTCAAGGGCAACACGGACGTTTCGATCACCGCCGATGCCGTTAAGCTGGGCATCAACTACCATCTCGGCAAGGAATAGCAGGGGGCAATGAGGGGGAGCGGACGCGCTGCTTACGCGCGTCCGCATTCGTAAGCCTCCGTCAGCACACGTACTTGGTTCGAAATCGATAGCGTAAGCGCCGCCAGCCGTGGCGAACTGCCCCCCCCGGCGCACTGACGCCGCTCCTTATTGCGGAAAGCGTCCTTCGTTGCTCTGAGCAGCATCCCAATCTCGCAAAAATCCTCGTTGAGTCAGACAACCTGCAACACGCTATCCGTGAGCTTGGCCGTTGAAGCTGCGGCAAAAAAATCACGCGCATCAAAGCGTTTCCTTCTGAATATTTTATGATGCGGCGGGTCCCTACATAAAATGCTACAGATTACGGAAGGTTTCCGGAGAGCGTTTCGAGTAACACACGCTTCAATTGCAACAATGTTGCTCTGCTACCTTCGGTAATGCATTGTGGGGTATAGTAATGCTGAAGTTCCGGTACGCGCTGCTCTTGGCTGTTGGGGCAGCCATGCAGCTCGCTCCTCTGAGCCTGCCGGTGTCGGCGGCGGATTTCGGGGGCTCGAAGGATACACCCTATGAGTTTGTGCCGCTGTGGACGGGGCTCTATTTCGGCGTGCACGGCGGCGGCGCACTGGGCAATACCGGCATCCACGATAAGTTCGATTACGTCGGCGATCCGGAGTACAAGGGCACAGCTAGCAACTTTGGCGCAATTGGCGGCGCGCAGTTAGGGTACAACTACCAGCGCGGGCACTTTGTGTTCGGCCTGGAAGGCGATGTTGGGTATCTTGGCATAACGGCTAGCAAATCGGCCAACGGCCTCTCAAGTGCAGACGAGACCGGCCACTGCTACGCTCACTACGCGGATGAGGCTGATCCGCATCCATACGATGGGCAGATGTGCGCGGTAGACGCGAAATACTCTGGCTCTAGCAACTTGTATGGAGACCTTACTGCCCGCTTTGGCTACTTGATGGGCCGCACTCTGTTTTACGTAAAGGGCGGCGGCGCGGTCTTGGAAGCAGATTTCAAGGCAAACTATTCCGGCGGGAACTGCACGATGGACAATAGCTGCGGAACCGGGACAAGCTGGCAACCCATATTATCAAACTACACGGGCAGCCTCCACGTTTAATTTCGACCACGGCGATACGCTTATCGGCTGGACCGCGGGAGCAGGTGTCGAATATAAATTGAGCCCCTCTTGGTCCATCAAAGGGGAATACCAGCACTTCGACTTTGGTAAGATGTCGTATTCGTATAAGGGCTGTTACGGCATCCAGACTACTGCAGGCAGTGCTCACCAATATCCAACTGGAAAGAACTATGGTGTCTGCCCGGCTGGTAATTCGCAATTCGACAACCATTACACATCCACCATTACAAACGGCAAGACGGACGTTTCGATCACCGCTGACGCGGTTAAGATCGGCATCAACTACCACTTTAGCGACGACGCCGAGCTGAGATAGCTGGGGGGCAGTGGCGGGCGCACCGGGTCCGGCGCGTCCGCCTCATACTAAGGCATCGCCGATAAATAGCTGCGTCATCCGGCTTGTTCTTTCGCCCGCCTGCTTCGTTGCAAAGAGGGTTGCGTGTCTCGATATGCGCCCCTTTTTGCGCCTTGCAGCCGGCTAAAATTCCGGCGCTGTCTGACGCACTTATTTATATGCGACGCCTAATTCCGATTTAAGCGGTTCCTTCCGGAACGCCCCCAAAGGGCGAAATGCGGCAGCGCAGGCGGATTAACACCCGCGTCCGCTGCCGCATTTACTTCATCAGAACATCGCCGCATGCACCCGGTCTGGCGGATTGTGCCCGTCGAGGAAGGTGCGGATGTTGATGATGACCTTTTCGCCCATGTCGAGGCGGCCTTCGAGCGTCGCCGAACCCAAATGTGGCAGCACGACCACCTTCGGGTTCTTCAAGAACTTCGGATTGATGGCCGGCTCGTTCTCGAACACATCGAGCCCGGCGCCCGCGATCTCGCACGCTTCAACCATGCGCGCCAGGGCATTCTCGTCGATCACCTCGCCGCGCGCCGTGTTGACGATGTAGGCGGTGGGCTTCATCAGCTTGAGCCGCCGCGCCGAGAGCAGATGGAAGGTCGCGGGCGTATGCGGGCAGTTTACCGAGACAATGTCCATATTGGCGAGCATCTGGTCTAGGCTCTCCCAATAGTTCGCCCCCAACTCCTCCTCCACGGCCGCGGGCACGCGGCGCCGGTTGTGGTAGTTGATCGAAAGCCCGAAAGCCTTGGCACGGCGCGCAACCGCCCGGCCGATGCGGCCCATGCCGATGATGCCAAGCTTCTTGCCCCAAATGCGATGGCCGAGCATCCAGGTCGGCGACCAGCCGTGCCATTCGTGTCCGGCAGCCAGATAATCGGCGCCCTCGACGAGCCGGCGCGGCACCGCGAGGATCAGCGCCATGGTCATATCCGCGGTGTCCTCCGTCAGGATTCCCGGCGTGTTGGTGACGAGGATGCCCCGGTTGCGCGCGGTTTCGAGGTCGATGTTATCAACGCCCGTGCCATAGTTGGCGATAAGCTTCAGTTGAGGCCCCGCCAGCGAAAGAAGCGCCTTGTCAATTCTGTCGGTTACGGTAGGAACGAGCACGGCGGCCGTGCGCATGGCAGCCGCTAGCTGGTCCCGTGTCATCGCTGCGTCGGACTGATTGAGCGTCACGTCGAACAGCTCGCGCATGCGGGCCTCGACCAGTTCGGGCAGTTTACGGGTGACGACGACTTTTACATTTTGTGTTGTCATGTGTGCCTGGATTGGCCGTTTCAGCCTGCATGGGTCTAGGAGACGTAATTTCGCTCTAGTTTATCTACCAGATACGGCTCAGGATGACAAAGGCTCCCATTAGCTGCGGTGTTTTAGCCGCGATCACGCTTGCTTGCACGGTTGCGGCCCACGCTCAGGACAGTGCCGGCCGCAAGCCCGGCACTGTCACCGGGCTGCCTATCCCACGATTCGTCAGCCTGAAGGCGGGCGAGGTGAACGCCCGCGTCGGCCCTGGCCCCGATTATCAAATCGCCTGGGTGTTCAAGCGCGCGGGGCTGCCCGTGGAGGTCTTGGCAGAGTTCGACACCTGGCGGCAGGTGCGCGACAGCGAAGGCGTCACTGGCTGGGTCGCGGCGCCGCTTCTAAGCGCCCGGCGCACAGCCATGGTCGCGCCCTGGATCAAAGAACGGACGGTTTTCGAGCTGACCTCAGCGCGCGGCGGCTCCTCCGCGGTGGCCCAAATTGAGCCCGGCGCTATTGTGGACATCATGGTTTGCGACGGGGAATCCTGCGAGGTCTATGCGGGCCAGCAAAAGGGCTGGGTACCGCAAAAAAACCTGTGGGGCGTGTATCCCGGCGAAGCGGTGAAGTAAGACTTATGGCCAGCCTACCAAAGCCGGCCAGCCATCGCGGGCCTGCTCGACCTGGCCTCCCTCCACGAAAAAGAACCAATATTTTCAGTGCCTTGGCAGAACTCTGTCCGAGGCCCGGGCATTAACGCTTCACCGTTTTTGCACCCCGGAATGGGTCCGCGCCCAAATCGCGGGGATGTGCCGCGGGAGCTGTACCTTTAGTTGGATTGCATTTAACAGCGATCGAAACCAAAACTGACCGGCATCTTAAGAAAGAGCTAACTGCATACTCCCGGAGGAAACCGATGCAGCAATCGGACTACCATTCCATAGCGGAAAACCCGAAGTTCAAGGCGCTGGTTTCAAGCCGCACCACCTTCGCGTGGACCCTGTCCATCCTCATGCTTGTCGTCTATCAAGCGTTCATTCTACTCGTCGCATACACGCCCACCTTTCTCGCCAAGCCCCTCTGGCAGGGCTCGGTTGCAACCATCGGCATCCCGATCGGTCTCGGCGTCATTGTTTTCGCCTTTATCGTCACGGGAATTTACGTCAGCCGGGCGAACAGCCGCTACGATGAAATGACTCGCGACCTCATCCAGGAGATCACGAAATGAATTTGAAAAAAGGCATTACTTCCCTCGCGCTCGCGCTTGCCGCCAGCGCCGCATCCATATCTCCGTCCTTCGCCGACGCAATTTCGGGCGCTGCCGAAAAGCAGGGTTT
Organism: uncultured Alphaproteobacteria bacterium; assembly: GCA_963760455.1. GTDB lineage: Bacteria > Pseudomonadota > Alphaproteobacteria > Rhizobiales > Rhodomicrobiaceae > Rhodomicrobium. The sequence continues at coordinate 13,907 of CAVXDM010000003.1, read as the reverse complement.
GAATATCGAAGCTATCGTCATGTTCGGTGTGTTCGTGGGGCTGACCCTGGTCATCACCTACATCGCCGCTAAACGGACGAAATCGGCGTCCGACTTTTACGCGGCAGGCGGCGGCATCACAGGCCTACAGAACGGGCTTGCCATGGCGGGCGACTATATGTCGGCCGCGTCGTTTCTTGGAATTTCGGGCCTCGTGTTCGCTACGGGCTACGATGGGCTGATTTATTCCGTCGGCTGGCTCGTGGGCTGGCCTGTCATACTGTTCCTGATCGCGGAGCGTCTGCGCAATCTCGGCAAATACACCTTCGCAGACGTTGCCTCCTTCAGGCTCGACCAGACCTGGATCCGCATCCTCTCCGCGATCGGCACGTTTGCCGTGGTTGCATTCTATCTGATCGCCCAGATGGTGGGCGCCGGCAAACTGATCCAGCTCCTGTTCGGCCTCGATTACCTCCATGCCATTGTCATCGTCGGCACGCTGATGATCATCTACGTGGCTTTCGGTGGCATGAAAGCCACGACGTGGGTGCAGATCATCAAAGCCTGCCTCCTGCTGTTCGGCGCAACGCTCATCGCGCTCCTCGTGCTGATTAAGTTCCACTTCAACCCCGAACTGCTGTTCACCGAGGCAACCAAGGTCCACCCGAAGGGCGTATCGATCATGGGGCCGGGTAATCTTATCAAAGACCCCATCTCCGCGATCTCGCTTGGCCTCGCGTTGATGTTCGGCACGGCCGGACTGCCGCACATCCTGATGCGGTTCTTCACCGTTGCCGATGCGAAGGCAGCCCGCAAATCGGTCTTCTTCGCGACCGGCTTCATCGGTTACTTCTACATCCTGACCTTCATCATCGGGTTCGGCGCCATCGCGCTTCTGATGAACGATCCGTCGTTCTTCAAGGATGGGAAGATTGTAGCCACGGGCCTGCTCGGCGGCACGAATATGGCGGCGATCAATCTAGCCAAGGCCACGGGCGGCTCGCTGCTTTACGGCTTCATCTCTGCCGTGGCGTTTGCGACCATCCTTGCGGTGGTAGCAGGCTTGACGCTCTCAGCCGCTTCCGCGGTTAGCCACGACCTCTACGCCTCGGTGATCGCACGTGGACGCGCTTCCGAGAAGAGCGAGGTTAACATCTCCAGGATCTCGGCGATCGCCATCGGCATCCTGGCCATCTACCTCGGGTATCAGTTCGAGAAGATCAACGTCGCGTACATGGTGGGCCTCGCCTTCGCCGTGGCCGCGAGCGTCAACTTCCCTGTGCTTGTCATGTCGATGTTCTGGCGTGGGACAACAACCTTTGGAGCCTTCGTTGGCGGCATCCTCGGGCTTCTTACCTCGGCTGTTGGCGTGGTGATCAGCGATCAGGTCTGGGTCAAAACTCTCGGCCACCCGGAACCGTTGAAGATCTTCGGCTATGGCATCATCGACAACCCGGCCCTGTATTCGATGGCGATTGCCTTCGGCGGCATCTGGCTGTTCTCGATGCTCGACCGGTCAAAGAGCGCCAACGCGGAGCGCGAGTCGTTCGACGCGCAATTCGTGCGCTCGGAAACCGGCATCGGCGCAGCCGCCGCGCACATGCACTAAGACGCTTAAGGGGCGGGAATTTTCTCCCGCCCCTTTTTCCTGTTTCCGGCCGTCATCCCGAAAGCACCGAAGGGCGTTATCCGGGATCGTCACAAACGCCGGCGCCCTATACGATCCCGTGTCTTTGCAGCAGCATTGGATGCTGCGGTGCGCACGGGATGACAAAGACCGGCGTGGAGCATTCAGCCGGGACTGGTATAATGCTCGAATAAATTTACACGAGGCGCCACGATGCAGGGCTTCGACGCGCTCAATCCGCCCTTCGACCGCTTGACCCATGCCGAGACGGAGGCGCTTCGCGGCGCGGTCGATATCGGCTATTTCGCGCCCGGCAGCATGATTGTCGAGCGGGGCGGAAGCTCCGAATTCCTCCACGTCATCATCAAGGGCGCGGTCGCCGAGAAAGTTGGTGACGAAACCGAAGCACTGCTCGGCCCCAAGGATACCTTCGACAGCGAGGCCGTCGTGCACGGCTCGGCGAGTGCTAGCTTCGTCGCGGAAGAGGAAACGCTCTGCTATTTGCTGCCGCGCGTCCTGATCCTGGAGCTTGTCCAGAAAAACCAGGCTTTTGCAGCCTTCTTCTATTCCGAGCTGTCGCGGAGGCTCGACGCCTTCGCGGAACATCGCAACCCGAGCGGCCTGGAATCGGTGCTGCGCCAGCGGGTGAAGGAAGCCCGGTGCCAGGAAGCGCATTTTGTCGACGGCGCCTGTACCATCGAACAGGCCGGCCACGCGATGCGCGAGCACAATAGCGTTACGCTGTTCGTCCGCGACGAAGGCCGCATCGGCATCGTCACATGGACGGACTTGGGCGAAGCCGCCATTTTGAAGCGGCTGCCGCTTGAAACGCCGGTGCGGGAGATCTCGCATTTCGATGTCGTCGCGGTAACGCCGGACGACTTCCTGTTCGACGCGCTCATAGCCATGACACGTCACAAGAAGCGGCGCATCGCCATCCGTTCCGGAAACGAATATACCGGCGTGCTTCAGGATATCGACATACTGGAGCTGTTCGCCGGCAACTCGCAGCTTATTCCAGGCCGTGTCGACCGCTCGAAAACCGTGGCGGACCTTATCCCGTGCGCAGCCGATATCCAGGCTCAGGTACAACGCCTGCACGAGCAGGGCGTCAAGGTCGAGGTCATCGCGGAGATTACCTCGGACTTGAACCGCAATCTAATCTCCAAGCTCTTCGAGCTTACCGCGCCGCCCTCGATCAAGGAAAACGGCTGCTTGTTCGTGATGGGCTCGGAGGCGCGCGCCGAGCAGACCGTGCGAACCGATCAGGACAACGGCCTGCTGCTCGCCGGGCCGGTGCTTGAAAGCGATCTCCTCAAGTTCCGCCAAGATTTCGCCGAATCGCTCGAAGCGTGCGGTTTTCCGCCCTGTCCTGGCAATGTCATGGTACGGAACCCGGTCTGGTCCCAGCCGGTCGACAACTTCATCAAGCAGCTCAAGACCTGGATCATCTTGGGCGGCGGCGATAGCGCCATGAACCTCGGGATCTTCTGCGATTCGGTCGCAATCGCGGGACAAAGCGATCTGCTCTTGCGGGCGAAGACGGCGTTCATGGACGCGATGCGCGGAGAGAGGGCGCACCTAGCCCACTTCGCCAATTTCATCGACCAGTTCGCCAGCTCCGATATCGGCGCTTTTGCCAATCTCATGGTTTCGGTCGGCGCGCGCTCGGATGCCGTCGATATAAAGAAGGTCGGCACGTTCCCAATCGTTCACGGCACCCGCACGCTCGCCATCGAGAAGGGCATTCTCGAAACCCGCACCGTGGACCGGATCAACGCGCTCGTGAACACCCGCATCTTCGACGCCGATTTCGCCCAGAACCTAATCGGCGCGTTGCACGTGTTCATGGAGTTGCGGCTCCGTTCGCAGCTCAAGGCCAGGCGGCTCGGCAACATGGCGGGCGAAACCATCGTTCACATGAACGAGCTGACAGCAGGAGATCGCGACATCCTGCGCAACGCGATCCGCGTCGTCCGCGAATTCCGCGAAATCGTGCGCCATCGCTTCAATCTCGGGTATTTCTGATGATGGCAAGCGTCGAAAGCCTTTTCCGTTCCGGTACACTCGCCGTCATCGCGAGGCCGTCTTGGCGAGCGTGGCGATCCAGGACGCAGCGCTGCTTTTGTGGCTTCTGGATTGCTTCGGGGCTGAAGCCCCTAACAAGATACTCGTGTCGCAAGACCCCCTCACCCCATCCCTCTCCCCGCAAGCTCGCCTCGGCGAGCTTGCCACTCTTGGTGTCCGCATCCGCGAGCCGATGCGGCTGGGAGAGGGAACGTCAGGCCGCTGGCGTTGTGAAGGCGTTCCCTCTCCCCTTGGGGAGAGGGACAGGGTGAGGGGGTCTTCGCAGTTTCATCCATTACGGCCGGCCGATCCGGCCGGTGCGAAACTCGCAATGATGGAAACCGGTCAAAACTCACGGCGGCTGCCATGATAGGCCAAACGCTTCGCCGGCTGTTCTACCAGGCCTCCATTGGCGACCAGTCCTATCGCTTCATGTTCAAGGCCCCGCCCGCAGGCGAAGCCGTGTCAATCGACTGCGAGACGACCGGGCTTGACGTGTCCAAAGACGACATCATCACCATCGCCGCGGTTCGCATCAAAGGGGACCGCATCCTGACCAGCGAGGCGTTCGAGGTGGTTGTGCGTCCCGAAGCCAGGATCGCGCCGGATTCGATGAAAATTCATCATCTGCGCGAGGCCGACGTCGAGCAGGAGAAGCCGATCCGCAAAGTCCTGCGGGATTTTCTCTATTTCATCGGCTCGCGGCCGCTCGTTGGCTATTATCTCGAATTCGATACCAAGATGCTCGACAAGCACATCCTGCCGTTCATCCAGATCGGCTTGCCGAACAAGCGCATCGAGGTTTCCGAGCTTTATTACGAGCGCAAATATGGGAACGCTCCGCCGGGCACGGCCATCGACCTGCGCTTTACCTCGATCCTGGAGGATCTGGGCTTACCCAATCTCGGGCAGCATAATGCACTGAATGACGCGCTCATGACGGCGGAGATGTACGTGATCCTGCGCGACATGCGGAACCGCGGCGTGCGGATTTCGCGCGAGCGCGCGCGGCCGATGCACGATATGGCCATGGGTGCGTGAGCTGCGCCCGCCGTCATCCCGTGGGCGCTGCGGCATGAAATGCTGCCGCGCAGACACGGGACCTTATACCGGCGGCCAAAATTTTGACTGTTCGGCGTTTTTGCGAGGGGCGGAGCCCCGAAGCAATCCAGAGCCGCAAAGGCAGTGCCAGTTTCTGGATCGCCACGGCAGCCTGAGGCTGCCTCGCGATGATGGCTAAGATTTTGACCACCGGTAAACGCCGCTGCCGGCGCTTATAGCGATCCCGGATAATGCCTGCGGCATTTCCGGGACGACGCCGCAGCTGCCCTAATTCGCGGCGGAACTTCGGATGCGGTAGCCGCCATCCTCAAGCTCGTCGAACATGTCGGTCAATTGCGGATGCCTGAGCGGCTCGCCGCTATCGTCCGGCAGCAAGTTCTGTTCGGAGACGTAGGCGATGTACTCCGTCTCGTCGTTTTCGGCGAGCAGGTGATAAAATGGTTGATCCTTTGCCGGGCGCATGTCCTCGGGGATCGACTCCCACCATTCGTCGCTGTTGGCGAACTCAGGGTCGACGTCGAAAATGATGCCGCGGAAGGGAAAGATGCGGTGCTTCACCACATCCCCAATCGCATACCTGGCGCGCCGTTCCTTTGCCATGGCGTTCCGCGTATCAGCCTGTAAGTTGCGCAACAGCCGTCACTCTCTCAACTAGAACCCCGATATAGGTCAAGACGAAGGCCCATCCTTCGCCGCGACCAATTCGCTCAGGCCGACGATCACCTTCGCCTGTTTCCAGGTCGCGTCGTCCTGCATTTTTCCATCCACCATCACGGCTCCGGTGCCGTCCGGCATGGCCTCCAAAATCCGCTTTGCGAACGCAACCTCGGCCGGATCGGGCGTGAAGACGCGCCGCGCGATCCCGATCTGGGAGGGATGCAAAGTCCATGCCCCGGCGCAGCCCATCAGAAAGGCGTTGCGAAATTGGGCCTCGCAAGCCGCGGTGTCCGAGAAATCGCCGAACGGGCCATAGAACGGCTTGATGCCATGCGCCGCGCAAGCATCGACCATGCGCCCGACCGTGTAATGCCAAAGATCCTGCTGGTAGAACGCCCTTGGAGCCGCCGCATCCGCGCCCGCATCGGCCAGCACGCCGTAAGACGGATGGCCGCCGCCAACGCGGGTCGTTTTCATGGCCCGGCTCGCCGCGAGATCGGCCGGCCCCAGGCTCATGCCATGCATGCGGGGGCTTGCCGCGGCAATCGCCTCGACGTTGTTGACCCCCTCGGCCGTTTCCAAAAGCGCATGAATTATCACAGGCTTATTAATACCATGTTTAGCCTCAAGCTGAGCGAGCAACTGATCGAGATAGTAAATATCCCAAGGGCCTTCCACCTTGGGTAGCATGATGACGTCGAGCTTGTTCCCGATGGCGCCCATGATCTCGACGATGTCGTCCAGCACCCAGGGGCTGTTCAGCGCGTTGATGCGCGTCCAGAGACCGGTGCGCCCGAAATCGTTGGCGCGCGCCAGCTCGATGAAACCCTTCCGCGCGGCTTCCTTCTCCGAGGCAGGGATCGCGTCCTCCAAGTTCCCCAGCACCACATCGACCTGCTTTATAAGCTCGGGGATTTTGGCGCGGATTTTCTCCACATGCGGCGCCACGAAGTGAATCATGCGCTCAAGCCGCACCGGCTTTTCGACAAAGGGTGCGGGGGCGCCGGCCGCGAGAGGCTTGAAGAACTTTGAGGGGGGGCGTGCCGGTATCATGGGTTTCTCCGCTTGAGCGCCTTATTTGCCTTCGCCGGCCGTGCGGGTCAAGTTGCTGAGCACGCGGCCCAGTAGCGGCTCCAGGCTCGCGCAAGTGCCAACGCCGGCGCGAATCGCGTCCGGGCTCTGTTGGAAGGGTCCTGCCCCGATTTCGTCCGCACAATTTTCGAGCAGGCCTGCCACGCTCGCAGGCGTCGCCTCCATATGGAACTGCAGCCCGAGGACGCGGGCTCCAATGCCGAAAGCTTGATTGGGCGTCGAGGCCGTTTCGGCGAGCCGCACGGCGCCCGCGGGCAAGTCGAAGGTTTCGCCGTGCCAGTGAAATGCGGGGAAAGCGGCGGGCAGGCCGTTGAAAATTGGGCCGGCCGCCTCGGTTCGCTTGACCTCGAACCAGCCGATTTCCTTCTCCTGGGCCGCGTAGACCCTGGCGCCGAGCGCCTTCGCGATAATCTGCGCGCCAAGGCAGACGCCGGCCACGATCTTGCCGGCGCCGATGGCCTCTCGCACGAGCACGATCTCGGGGGCGAGCCAGGCAAGCTTCGCCTCGTCGTTGGCGCTCATCGGGCCGCCCATCACGGTGAGCATATCGAAATCCGCCAGCGCGGGCAGCGGATCGCCCCGGTACAAATGAGAAAACGCGACTGGAGCGCCGCAAGCGGCGGCCCAGCCGGCAATCGCCGCAGGCCCTTCAAAGGCCACATGCTGTAGAACCGCCATCCTCATCAGTCTTGCGTGCCTCCGGGCATTTCGTGATCCTTCCAGCGCTTGTTCCCCCACATCCACTGCTCGGGATGCTCGCGAATCCAAGCCTCGAACTGCCGCTGTATACTAGCCGTCAGCTCCTTGATGTCCTCGTCGGGGCGGTCCGTGCGCGGGACCTTCAGCTCCTTCATCGCGATCTTGAAGCGCGATTGCTTGCCGATACGGATCACCCGCCCAACCCAGAGACTAGCACCCGCCCGGCGTGCAAGCCAGGCAGGCGCGGTTGTGGCCCACATCATATGTCCGAAAAACGGAACCTGAACACCCTTCCATTCGGCCAAGTCGGCCAGCATTCCGAGCATGCCACCCTGGCGCACGAAGGCGGCGATGCGCATGACGGTGTTGAAGCCGTCGCCGCTCTTGGTTGCGAACAAGCCGGCGGGATAGAGCGGCGCGCGCAGCCTGTTCAGGAAGCCGTCCACGTAAGGGTTTTCTACGATCCGGTAGACGCCCGCCGCCTGTGCGCCGAAAGCGCCGGCCGGCGAGATCCCGACCTCCCAATTGCCCATGTGCAGACTGGCAAGGACCGTCGCGCCAGTTTTGCCGCGGTAGCGCTCGATCAAGGCCGGGTTCTCCAACTCGATCCGCCACGGCTCCTTCAAGATGCGGTGCAGCAGGATGGTCTCGGCGGTGACGCGCCCGAGATTTTCCCACATGGCGAGCGCAATGGCCTCGCGTTCCTCCGGCGTTTTCTCCGGCAGCATTTTCTGAAGGTTCTTGAGCGCGCGCCGGTGACGGCGGGTCTTGGGCGCAATGAAGCGCCACATGCGTGCGGACACCGCCGTGGCCATGTCGAGCGGCATTGCCCGGATGAACAGGACAATCGCCAGCAGGAGGCCGTATTCAAGCCGTTGGCGGAGATCGAGGAGCATGGGTCTGATTTTGAACCCTTGGGCGGGAGGTGTGCCTGTGTTGCAGCCGCATGCGGCGGCGTCAAGGCATTAAACAGGGGCCACCAGGGTGGCTCGCGCGATGGGGAGAAGGCCCCCTCACTCTGTCTCTCTCCCCGAGGGGAGAGAGGCCCCTATAACTTCCGCTGCGGGTAGTTTGAACGTCCCTTCGCCCCAAGGGAGAGAGGGACAGGGTGAGGGGGGACTTCGCGAAGCCCTCCCCAAGCCAGCGCTAGGAGAAACTTGAGGGTGCGATGCCGCGCCGCATGAACGCCCTACGAAGCGGCCCCATCGTGCCTAGCGCGTACAGCCCCAGGCCGCGCGCCGCCTGCAGGGGAAAGAAGCTGGAAAGCAGGCTTCTGTTGAGCAGGTCCAACCCGAGGGTGCGGCTTAGGATGTCACCCCGGCGCGTGGCGGAATAGGCGCGAAGCAGCTTATCGCCGCCGATATCCTCGCCGCAGCGCCTTGCCTCGCCCACGAGCGCGGCAAGGGCCTCAACGTCGCGGAAGCCAAGGTTCAGCCCCTGCGCGCCTATTGGCGGCACGGCGTGGGCCGCCTCTCCAGCGAGCGCAACGCGGCCCCGGCCATAGTCGCGAACAAGGAGGGCGGAGAGAGGAAACGCGGCTCTTTCGCTTGGATCCGAAATGCGGCCCAGGGCGAAGCGCGAGGCCTTCCCGGCCTCGGCGGCGAAGCCTGCATCGTCGAGAGCAAGCAGGCGCCCGGCATCGGCCTTGCGTTCGCTCCACACGAAGCTGCAGCGATTGCCCGGCAACGGGATGAGCGTTAACGGCCCCGCTTGGCGATGGAATTCAATACAGACACCGTTATGCGGGCGCTCGTGCGAGAACGAGCCGGCGAGCGCGATCTGGTCGTAGGCCCATGAAAAGGCTCGGATGCCGGCGGCCTCGCGGACGGCGGAGTTGCGGCCATCCACGCCGGCGACGAGCGGCGCGCTAAGCGTTGTACCGTCCTCGAAGGCGGCTTGAACTTCGCTCGTGCCGCAGCTTAGCCCCGCGAGCCTTCCCGGTGCGATCACGGGGATGCCGCGCCGCTCCGCTTCGGCTTTGAAGACCCGGACAAGCTCCGCGTTGGCGATATTGTAGCCGAACGCGCTTTCGCCGATCTCCGCGGCATGGAATGCGCAATCCGGGGCGCGGAAAAGCCGCCCGGTATCGTCGACGAATTGCAGGACCTTGAGCGGCTCGGCCGCGCCCTGGCACGCTTCCCAGACGCCAAGCCTCTGCAGGAAGGCGACCGTCTTGTTGAAAAGCGCTGCGCTCCTGCCTTTGGCCGCAGCCTCCGAGGCGGTCTTGGATGTGTCCGCGACAACCGGTTTCAGGCCCTCGTTCTGGCAGGCGAAAGCCGCCGCGAGCCCGGCCGGTCCGGCGCCGGCGATGACGACATCCGCGCGAGCGAGTTCACTCATGTACATTCATGCGGTGCCATGCGCTGCTGGCGAAAACGGTTAGTCCCAGGTTGAAACAACCGGGAACGGCATTCTGGCGCACGGATACTTTAAAAAGCGTCATCCCGTGCGCGTTGCATCGCCAAGCGGTGCTACGCAGACACGGGATCGGAAGAGGCGCCTGCGCTTGTCGCGATCCCGGATAGCGCCTGCGGCGCTTCCGGGATGACGGTCTCGCGCTATTACTGATCGCGATCGTTAGCGAACGCCGAGATGATAAAGAGGTTCTCGGCGATCTTCTGTTTCGAGATCCAGATTCGAGACCTCAAGGCGCGTGTCGAGCCCCTGCGCGTCGGTGATGATCCACTCTTTCAAGCTCGTATCGGCCTTGTTGAAGAACAGCCGGATGCGGCCCGAGCCGCTGGAGTCTTTCTCCTCGACCGTCAAAATGAACATGTCCGGCCCCTGCTCGACGCCAACAATACGAGCGTCGTTCGCAAGGTCCACCTTGTCCGACAGGATCACTTTGAACGGCGTGACATCCAGCGGATAGCGCTCCGAGGTGTTCAGGCTGTGATCCTCGATCACCAAGTTCCTGCCATCGGAGATGATCCGCAGGCTGCTCGGCGAGGCATAATCGAAGCGGGCCTTGCCCGGCCGCTGAAGATAGAACCTGCCATGCCTTTGCTTGCTGTCCGGGTCGGTTTGGACGAACTCGCCCTGCATGTCGGTCAGATTATTGAAGTAGGCGTTTACCTTGCCAACGATCTCCTGTTCGCTTTCCTGCAACACAGCGGGCTCGGCCGCCGGCGCCGGGGCAGCGCCCGGATCGGGAGCGGTTTGCTGCGGCTTCGCCTGCCAGGTAGCGCCGGACCCTATGGGGCTCGCCGGCTTCTGTGCAGGCGCCGCGGGCGCTTGAGGTGCGGGGGCCGTGACAACCGCCGGCGGATTGGATGGCCTCGTCTTGGTGACTTCGGTCTCGCCGCCCTCAGCGAACGCATGCGGGACGTAGCAGGCACCTATCAAGACGCCGATGGCGCATTGCCAGAGCAATCTGTAGCTCTTGAAAAACCTCGGGTCTTTGCGTTCGTGCACCATGTGGCCGCCTCTTGTGCGATTGGCTCTCAACCTTTGGGGCCATGAATTTGCACGAAAACGTCAAATTCGCGGCGGGGGGCGCCGGCGCCGCAACTTTTTGCATTATGGGCATTGTGCAAAATTCCCGCAGTCAACGGAAAAAGCCGGCGCCGGCGCGTAGCGATTGCCGTGGATAAACATGTTAGTATATGGATTTTGCGTATTCTTGCGCGCCTTCCCCATGTGATTGTATGCCGCGCATTCCGTCGGCATCTTATTGCCAAGATTGTGCTGTCAATAGGAGGCCCTCTGTATCTCCCACCCACCCAAATTCATCCCTAAGCATCGACATCAATGGAGGTTTTATGATCCGTCATCTTTTGATCGCGTCTGCCGTTCTGGTTTCCGCCACGGGCGCATCCTATGCGCAGGACGCCGCCGCGGGTGAGAAGGTCTTCGCCGTGTGCAAAGCCTGCCACCAGATCGGCGAAAACGCGAAGAACCTTGTGGGTCCCAACCTGAACGGCGTTATCGGCCGCGCCGCGGGTACCGTTGCGGGCTTCAACTATTCGGACGCCAACAAGAAGTCCGGCATCACCTGGGACGAGGCCACCTTCAAGGAATACATCCAGGACCCGAAGGCCAAGGTTCCGGGCACGAAGATGTCCTATGCCGGTCTCAAGGACCAGCAGAAGGTCAACGACCTCGTTGCTTACCTGAAGCAGTTCGGCGCGGACGGCAAAAAGAAGTAGGCCGGGCATCGACCGGAACCGGGCCAGCCTCTGCGCTGGCCTTTTTTTTGCGCTGACGGCGGCGGGAAGCGCAGTCGCGGGATGTGGGATCGCGGCACATTCGAAGCTCGCTCCCCTCATCCTGTCCTTCTCCCCATGGGAGAAGGGACGCTTGCACGACGGTTGCGATATCGTCCCCTCTCCCATTGGGAGAGGGCTAGGGGTAATTCCCCCTGTTCAGTGCGCAATCAAGCGTTACTTTGCACCCATGAGGAGCGGCAAGCGGACTCAAATGCACCTGCGAAACCTCCGGGGTAATCGAGGCTGAGGATGACGATGGCGGCGGGTCCGATTTTGCGATTTGCGCCGAGCCCCAACGGGCGCCTGCATCTGGGCCACGCTTTCTCGGCGCTCTTCACCGCACGCGCGGCCGCAGCAATTGGCGGCACCTTTTTGCTGCGCATCGAGGACATCGATCCCGCGCGCAGCAGGCCCGAATTCGACCGGGGCATTCTGGAGGATCTGAGCTGGCTGGGCCTAGAGTGGCCCGAGCCTGTGCTGCGTCAGTCGGCGCGGATGCAGGCCTATGCCGTGGCGGCCGAGGCGCTCAAGGCGAAGGATCTGCTTTACCCGTGCTTCTGCTCGCGCCGGGAGATTGCGTCGGCATCGGCGGCCACAGATCCTGACGGCGCGCCGCTTTATCCGGGGACGTGCCGGCAGCTCTCCGAAGCTGCGGCGGCGGAGCGGCTGGCGCGCGGCGAACCTGCGCAATGGCGGCTGAAAATCGATGTGGCCGCCGAATTAGCCGGGCCGCTGGCCATCGCGGAGGCGCCTGCGCGCGGGCTCGATGCGCATTGGGCCGAAACCGCTTACCGGCCCGCCGATCCGCTACGCTGGGGCGATGCCGTGCTGATCCGCAAGGATGCGCCCACCAGCTACCACCTCAGCGTTGTCGCCGACGATGCGGCGCAGGGCGTCACGCACGTCACCCGCGGCCTGGACCTGTTCGCCGCGACGGACCTCCATGTGCTGCTGCAGCGCCTGATGGGCTTGCCGTCCCCGGTTTATTGCCATCACCGGCTGCTGCTGGACGGGCAGGGCGAGAAGCTTTCCAAGTCGAAGGAATCGCCAAGCCTGAAGAGTTTGCGGGACGCCGGGGAGGACGCCGCCAGCGTGCGGCGCAGGCTCGGTTTCGCGTAGTGCGCTATCACGCGCCCGCTGCGGCCGATGGCAAGCATTCCGGCGATAAATGCCCCTGCGCGGCCCAAAACAGTTGCAAAATGGCGCAAAACCCACCAAAACCACCGGACGATGGGGTGTAGCCAAGCGGTAAGGCAGTGGATTTTGATTCCACCATTCCCAGGTTCGATCCCTGGCACCCCAGCCAAGTCCCCTTCCAATAAGCGCCAGACACTTCCGGGCAATCGCGAAATTCCCCGATTTTACAGCGTATTTTACTTCCAGGTAGTTCCGCGGAGCGATTGCCCTGCCCTTCGGCAACTGGCGCACCTCGTGTGTATGCGGCGGCCAGGAGTTCGGGCGGAAGCGGCGAAGCAGGGCAGGGCGGCATGGGATGCAGACTAAGGCTCAAGCCGCTGGAAGGTGCATGAAGGGTTCAGATGACGCCTTCATGCGATGCTGGCGGGGGCTTTACTTCGCCGCCGGAATGTAGCGATGGTGTCGTGATCGGGGTGATCGTTCGCCGCGATGAAGCGGAACGCCACCGAATTGTAAGTCGCCCGCTCCAATTTGCGGCTGGAAAAGATGCCCGTGGCGTAGCCGTACACCAGAACGGCCAACAGCAGCTTCGGGTGATAGCTCGCCGAACCCGAGCCGCGATAGCTGTTGCTCATCGCCGATAGGTTCAGCCCGTCGATGACGTCCACGATAAAGCGTGCCAGATGCTTCTCTGGCAGCCAGTCGTCAACCGACGGCGGCAACAGGAATGCGGTGTCGCGGTCGAAGTTGCGGAAGTTGCTCATGGGCGCCGGGTCCGAAGCTGGGGCGAATCAATACGGTGATTCTAGCCCCTGCCGCCGTCCGCGTGTTAAGTCCGACAGGCTGCTAGGCGGGGCTTAAGACCCCCTCACCCCAGCCCTCTCCCGTCCGCATCCGCTTGCGGATGCGGACACGCTGGAATGCCAGCTTGCCAAGGCAAGCAGGGAGTTCAGGCTGCGGCCTTCTTGCTAACTGCGAGAACAATTCAGGCGTCCCTTCTCCGAGCCGTATCCGCTCGCGGATACGGCCACGCTGCGATGAAAACTCGCCAAGGCGAGCTTGCTGGGAGCGGGACAGAGTGAGGGGGGCTTTTTAGCTCTTAGTCCAGCGCTCCGCCTCGGTGCCCACCAGACTCGCCAGCGAGGAAGTCTTGGCGACCTCCGCCAGCAAGGCGCCCTTGATGTCTGACAGAAGTGCCGGCCCGCCATAAACGAGGCCCGTGTAAAGCTGGATCAGCGAGGCGCCGGCGCGGATTTTGGCGAGCGCCGTTTCCGCGAACTCGATGCCGCCAACGCCGATCAGCGGCAGCTTGCCTTCGGTGGCCAAATAGCATTTGGCGAGAAACCGCGTGGAACGCGCAAACAGCGGCCGGCCCGAAG
>CAVXDM010000002.1:0-23394 GCA_963760455.1 uncultured Alphaproteobacteria bacterium | reverse complement strand
TCGGAAGGGGTTTTGATGCTCCCGATATTCTTCTCGTAGTAGTCGGTTTCGCGCCTTCACCAATGGCTGAGCGGCGGTGATATTCTGCCACTTGGCCATGTTGTTCGATACTAGCAGGTATGTGCTGAGGGTTGAAGTCATCGTTGCCACCTCGGCTAAGCGACCAGCTTGAGTCTAGCACACATCCCGTTAACAACCTGGAAATGCGAACACCAGATATGCGACCCCTGGTTGCGGGCGATCCGGCCATCAGTCGAAGCAGGAGCCTAGCCCGCCGCTTTGCGTCGAAACTCTCAATCCCTACATATTACCACTTAAGCGCGAAACAAGGCGAATCGTATAGCATTGCGTGTACGAATCCGTGGACAAGGCTCGCTCATCGGCAATAAATCCAGGCTCCGATCTTCTAACAAGACTCACTCCCGGCCGCTGAACCGCAGAAGGCAAAGGCAGCAGCTGAAAGGCTTGCGAGCTTGGCCGTAAGCGACGGCCCGGCGGCGGCGGTGGCGTTCGATGACACGATGGCAGCGCAGCAGGGCATTTCCCAGGCAGCGATGTCGAAAGGTCCGCTTTCCTGTAACCATAAGGAGCCAGGCAACCTATGTGCGCAAACCCGCCGACCCGTACAGGCTGTTCGAAGCCACGATGCTGAAATCCTTCTTCGACATGTAGCTACTGCCTCCACGGTGCGAAAAACGTTTCACGGGTCGGGCTTTGCTGGCGAAGTTTGGAAGTCGATGCTTGCTGAAGCCCTTGGTACGGAGGTTAGCAAAGGCAAAGGCGTTCGGGCATCGCCCGAAAGATTGAAGAAAAAGCGCGCCGCACAAAATCTTAGCTGTGGAATACCCGGCGGAAAGGGGCCAAACGATGCAGCACCAACTGCCAACATCGCCCGAGCTTGCCAAAGTCGCACTTGCGAGGCTGGAAAAGGCGCTGGATGAAGAGAACGCGGCGCTTGCCAAATTCAACTCCAGCAACATTGCCGAGTTCAGCCGTATCAAGACCCAGTGCATGCTGGAGCTGCAAAGGCCGGCCGGCTGAAACCCTGCGCGGGACCCGGGTTCAGGCCCGCTTGCAGGTGCTGCAGCAGAAGCTGGAATTGAACCGCTGGCTCCTGCATCTTCATCTCGAAGCCGCAAAGGAAGTCTCGTCGGTGATTATGTCCGCGATCCGCGAGGACGAATCCGACGGGACCTATTCGAGGTATTCGGGCGCCGCCAGGGTGTACGGGTGATACGCAGCCTTGCCGTCTCAATCTGGATCGCAACCCTAACGCTGGTTTCGGCCTACTTCGGCGCAACCGTCTCATTTCACTCCGCTCACACCCCGCCTCCAGGCGAGGAGGGGCCTGCGACTATAACGCTCAAGTCCATGACCGTGCCAATCATCGCAAATGGTGCAATGCAAGGCTACGTGCTGGCCCAAATCGCCCTTACCGTAAAGCGCGACCTGCTCAAGACGCTGCCGCAGCCGCCAGATCTCGTGGTAGCCGATGCCGTTTTCAGGACGATCTACGCGGAGGAACAAGTCGACTTCAAGCATTTGGCAAAACAAGACCTGGACAAATTGTCCAAAACTATTCTTGAAAGTGTCAACGCCAGGGCCGGCGGCCCGGCTGTGGAGAACGTTTTTATCCAGGAGCTTCATTATCTCAACAAACAGGAAGCTGGCGTTAACCTCGGCACGTCGCCGAGCGCCGGCACTGGCGCCGCGCATCGCTGATGCCAGCTCGCCGGTATGCGCCTGCCGTTCGAATTCTGTCCCGTCAGCACAACCGTGAGCTGTAAAATAAGACACTGTTAAGCTCTCACACGCTAAAAGGGTATCCGGTTATCATTGTAAGGTAGAAAACCGTGTATCCGGCCAGCCAAGTCTCCCAAAAGCGTAACGGCTCTCGAATTCCCGTTCACCCCGGCGGATTTCCAGACCATCGTCAGTATTGTTTACGAGCGCAGCGGCATCGTGCTTTCCGCCAACAAGCGCGACATGGCCTATGCCCGGCTGGTCCAGCGCCTGCGAGCCCTGGGGCTAAGCTCCTTCCGCGACTATTGCTCGCTCTTGAACAGCAGCAAGGGCGTCGACGAGATTGGCTATTTGATTAATGCCATTACCACGAACCTGACCAAGTTTTTCCGCGAGGCCCACCATTTTGAGCACTTGCGGACCCATGTCCTGCCGGCCGCTCAATCCGCGTCTGCCGGAATGCCACGTGTCAGGGTGTGGTCGGCCGGCTGCTCTTCCGGGGAGGAGCCATACTCCGTCGCCATGACGGCCCTTGCTGCGCGCGCCGAAATCGGCCGGGATTGGGACTTCCACATCCTCGCGACCGACCTCGACACAGCAATGCTGGAGCAGGCCAAGGCCGGCATTTATCCAAAGACCTCGCTGGAGTTGGTGCCCGCGCGGATGCGCGATCGCTTCTTCGAAACCCTTACGCACATCACAACCGGCGGCCTTCGCATTTCCCCGCAGGTTCAGGCGCTCGTGACCTTCAAGCACCTGAACTTGACAAAGCCCTGGCCCTCGGGCATGAGCTTCGATGTGATCTTTTGCCGCAACGTTGCGATTTACTTCGACGCAAAGACCAAGGCTTCGCTCATCGACCGGTTCCATTCGGTTCTGAAAGACGGCGGGTGGCTCTACGTCGGGCACTCGGAATCGCTTCACGACCATCAGAAGCAATTCAAGCTGAGCGGCCGCACTATTTATCAAAAACTAAGCACCTGACAGCGCGCTTTAGGCGCAGCATCCACACATGACGGACGAGGCGGCCGGAAGCAGTCAAGACTTATGGCTGCCGGTATTGGCCGGAGCGCCAGGGTCCGCGGTAATTGGCGCGTCGATCGTGATGGTGAAATATCCTTTCGATTGGCCCAGATGGCAGCGAAACAGCTTGTCGCCTTCGCATTCGAGCACGATGTCGTGCCCCGTCCCCTCAAGCTCGATGGTTGCGCCCGGCGTGAGCTTCACGAGTTCGCCGAGCTGCATCTCCTTGCCCTCAAGCAAAGCGCTCACCTTGACTTCGGTCGTTGAAATCCGGTTGTGCATCGCAGTCGTCCATCGCGGATCGGAGGAAACGGGCGCGGCCTTGCGTTCCCGCTCCAGCTTCTGACGGATGGGGTTCAAGCTGCTTTGCGGAATGAGCACGAACATCAGCCCGCCTTGATCCAAAACCTGAAAAAGTACCTGCGCATGAATCATCATCATGCTGGTTTGGCCCAAGGTTGTGAATTCCAGCGCTGTCTCGGTCCTTTCCGGGTCGAGCGAAATATCGGAAATGCCGGCTATCGCTTTTTCGAGCGATTTTGCCGCAAACTCGCAAACAGTCCTCCCGATCCGCGTTTCCAGCGAGGTGAACGGCCGGGTCGCTTCGAATGGCGGCTCGGTGCCCTCTCCTCCGAACATGGCTTCCTCAATCGCGAACATCAGGCGCCGCTCCAGGCCAATTACGATCCTCGAGTCCCATTCCCGGCAATAGAAGATGACCGCGACGCTATCCGAGAGAGCTTCCAGCAAATCCCAGGAGTTGCCGGAAACGATCTGATTCACGAAAGCGCTGAATATGGGCGAACAAAATTCGTGAAATTCCTCGACACAGCCAACCGCCATCCGCTCGATCACCGTATTGAGCACCGGCAGCTTGTCGATGGAAAGCTTTGCGACCGCCTTTAGCCGCTCGCCAATGGAGGCGCCGTCGGGCGGATTTGACGCGGTGGTCATGCGGGCTCCAGGTTATACCTCTTCGAAGGATAGATTTACGACGCCTTGGTCGGCCAGTTGCAAGGCCATGTCCGCCACCGCCCTGCGCGCCTTCTCGATCTCCTTCTCGCTCATCGGGGCCGCCGCTGCCAGCTCCTGCTCGATCACCTTCCGCGTCCGGGACGGCACCGTCGTCAGAATGAGATCCTTGACAGCGGCGTCCGCACCGTTAAGTGCGGGAATAATAAGCTCGGCTTCCATGTTTTCGAAAAGAGTCGTCCTGGTCCTCACGGACAGCTTGGCAATGTCGTCGAATGTGAACAAAAGGTTGCGGACGATCTCCGCCTCCTTGGGGCGGGTTGCGGCGAGGCTTTGAAGCACCTCCTCCATCTCCTTGCGATCAAGCTTGTTTATGATTTTCGCAATCCGGGCGTGGGCGTCCTGGCCGCTCGACCTCCCCACCTTGAGCAGCAGTTCGTCCCGCAAGACCTGCTCCAGAAGCCGCAAAGCCTCCTGCGTCATAAGCCTGCTCGAAAGCATCCGGCGCATCACCTCGTTGCGGAGGGGGGCGGGGAAATGAGCCACAATTTCGGCCGAAACCATCGTGGACATTCTCGACAGAACGAATGAAATGACTTGTGGATGTTCTTTGCTCAGGAATTGTGCGGTGACTTGCGGCGGCGTTTCCGAAAGCCTCGGCCACACGGCCTCATTCATCCTGGAATTCACGTCGGACATAATCTGCCGGACCTGTTCCGACGGCAGGATTTTCTCAAGAAGGTCCTTGACTTGCTCGGACGAGGCCCTGATACCGCCATCCGTACTTGCAAGAGACACGAACTCGCCGGCGATGCTTTCCAGCACCGGCCCGGGAATGGCGCCGAGGTCCGATGCGGAGCGCGCGATTGCCCGGATCTCCTCCTCGCTGAGATGCGCCAGGACCCGCGATGCATTCTCCGCGCCCACCGCCAGCAGCAAGGCCGCAGCCTTCTCGGTGCCACTCAATTTCCGTAAGGGGTGAGGCTGGGCTGGATGGGGCGCGAGTTGGGAAGGATGAGGCGGGGGAGCATTGGATTGGGTCATGTCGTAACCAAGGGCGCAAAGATACTGTAAGCCAATTTCAACCGATTCGACTTGCGCCGGCCTCGTCTGCGCGTGGCAGACAGGTGCCCGCGTGCACCGCATGGAGGCAATCAACCAAGATTGATTGCAAGCGGTAAGCCTCACAAAAGCATTTTCAACAAAGAGTTGATCCCGGCATCTTCGATCCTATGGAGTCACATTTTGGCTGATCTCATCCGGGTACTCGTAGTCGACGACTTCGTCCTTCATGCGAAAGGCCCTTTCGAAGGAAATCGCTGCCGATGCGCGCTTCACCGTCGTAGGCACGGCCTGCAACGGCGAGGAAGGCGTTCGAATGGCGCTGGAGCTGCAGCCGGACGTCATTACGCTGGACGTGGAGATGCCCGTCCAGGACGGCCTCGCGACCTTGCGGCAACTCACGCCGAAATGTCCCGCCGGGGTCATCATGGTGAGCGCCTCGACCGAAGCCGGCGCCCAAATCACCCTGGACGCCTTGGGTTTGGGCGCCATCGACTTCATCCCGAAATCCCGGGGCATGGCTCTTCTCCACGAAAAGCTGTTCGCGGCAGCGCAAGTCCGCCAGAAACGGAGCGGGGCGCCGGTCACGTCCGCAAGGGCCGCTCCGGTGCGGCCCAGTCAGCCATCCGCAGTTCCAAGAGATTTCCGCGCAAGAGCCGTGGTGATCGGTAGCAGCACCGGCGGGCCGCAGGCGCTCACCGAGCTGTTCATGAACATGGTGCCGCCTTTGCCGGTGCCGGTGTTCGTGGCCCAGCACATGCCATCCCCGTTCACCGCTGCGCTCGCCAAACGGCTTTCATCCCAAAGCCGCCATGACGTCACCGAGGCGAAGGACGGCGAGCCGATTGTGAACGGAAGGGTCTATATCGGGCAGGGCGGCCTGCATTTGCGGATGAGCGAGGGCGTTGTGCATGTCTCTCCGGATGCCGGGGAAAGCTTGTACCAGCCAAGCGCCGACGTGCTGGCCTGCAGCGCGCTTGAGACCTACGGCAAACATATCCTTGCCGTGATGCTCACCGGGCTTGGCCGCGACGGCACCAAGGAATTCACCAACATCAGGAAAGCAGGCGGCTGGACGATTGCGCAAGACAGTGCAAGCTGCACGGTGTTCGGCATGCCGAAATCCCTTATCGAGGCTGGCGGCGCCTGCGAAACCCTGCCCCCGAAATCGATTGCCCACCGGATCGAGGAAATCCTGGCTAGCAGGCGATGAGCCGCGGGAAGGGCGCCTCCTGATACTCCGCAGGGGCAAGACCTTACATGTGTCTCCGCCTGCGGGCATAGGCGCTTCTAACTTAAGGCTTGACGTCTCCGTCATTGTGAGGGGCGAAGCCCCGAATCAATCCAGAAAGCAACGGGTGCCGTGCGCTTCTCTGGATCGCCACGGCGGCCAAGACGCCGCCTCGCGATGACGCTGCGGCGCCTTATGATAGCGCGCGTGGGCATTCGCGGGGACGGCGCTTTGGCAGCTCGACATACGGGCGGCGCGGAACTCCACGCCGCCCCTCGCGCTCCATAGGCCCGGAAGCAGGCCGGCCTCAGTATCCGCCCTTGCGGCGGCTTTCGGGCAGTCCTGCGATACGGCCGCCCTGCTTCGACGGATCGAGCGGGAACAGGTCGTACAGCGTTTTCTGGTCGATCTTCTCGCCCCACTTCTCGGACATAGCCTTGAGAATCGCGCGCGTATTCGGCGTGTTCTCATTATTGTTAAAATATTCGTCGCGAAGATAATCGATAAGGTCCCAATGCCGTTGCGTCATGGCAACCTGTTCAAGGGCCGCGATATGCTCGGCCAAGCCCTTGCTCCAATCGTCTAGATTCGCGAGATATCCCGTTGCCGTGCTCTCGATCGTCCTACCCTCGAATTCATAGGCCATGGGTTTATTCCCTCCTGGTTCCTGGCTTGTTTTGAAACTATGCCGCGGCGCGGCATATTGCCGCCCCGCAAATGACCCCATATCTTACCCAAGAAGTTGGAAAACGGTAGACACAGGGGAGCGGCAAATCGTCAGGGGCCAGGATTCGGGACAAAGGCGGGCCGGGCTGTGAAAGCTCAGGATCTCAAAGCGGTCGCGGTGCTGCTCGCGGCAGGACTATCGCGCAGAATGGGCGAGCGTAACAAACTTTTGATCGAAATCGGCGGGGAACCGATGGTGCGCCGCACCGCGAAAGTCTATCTCGCGGCCGGCGTCGACGTGCATGCCGTGCTGGGCTTCGAGGCCCGGGAGGTGCGCGCCGCGCTCGAAGGACTGCCCATCGCCTTTGTAACGAACCCGCATTATGAAGAAGGCCAGCAAACCTCGGTCCGCGCCGGCGTCGAAAGCCTGGCGCCCGGCTACGATACCATTCTCGTGGCGCTTGCCGACCAGGCGGCCCTTACCCCCGCGGACATTACGAGCCTGCTGGACGCTTTTGCATCATGCGGGGGCGAACGCATCGTCGTCCCCTTCTTCGAGGGGCTCCGCGGCAACCCCGTGGCCTTCCCGGCCCGCCTCGCCGCCGCCATGCGCGCCGCCGGCAAAAACGCCGTATCGCGCGCTTTCATCGACAATAACCCTCAGCTTATCGAACAATATGAAGCGGCGCATGAACGCTTCATAATCGACATCGATACGCCGGAAGACTTTGCGTCGTTCGGCAAAAAAACGAAACCGGCCGCCAACTTATAGGACCGGAGGAGGACCGCCATGAAGATTACCGGGGAGCAGACCATTCCCGCCGCGCAGGACAGAGTTTGGCTCGCGTTGAACGATCCCGACGTACTGCGCCAATCCATTCCCGGCTGCAAAAGCCTCGAACGCACGGGCGAGCACGCCTTCAAGGCGACGATCGAAACCAAGGTTGGGCCGATCAAAGCCCTGTTCGACGGCAACGTTCAGCTCTCGGAGCTTAATCCCCCGCACGGCTACACCCTCTCCGGACGCGGTTCGGCAGGCCCCATGGGCAGCGCCAAGGGTAGCGCGCGCGTGCAGCTCGCGCCCAACGGACAGGGCACCAAGCTCACCTACGATGTGGACGCGGACGTGACGGGCAAGTTCGCCCAGCTCGGCTCGCGGCTCATCCAGGGCACCGCCAATATGCTCGCTGGCCAGTTCTTCACGCGGTTCAACGAGGTTGTCTCAAGCCCGGACCTCGTCCGCCCGTCGCAGGCTGCGAAGGCAGGCATCCCCTGGTGGGTCTGGGCAGCCGGCGCTGCCGCGATTGCCGCCGCTGCGTATTTCCTGCTTATGAGAGGCGCTTAGAAAATGCGCAACGTCGACCGCCGCCCGCGCAATATGCGAGGGCGTCTCCTCTCACCCTAGCCCTCTCCCCATGGGAGAGGGAATCCGGTCGCGGCCGTCGAGAAGGCGTCCCCTCTCCCATGGGGAGACGGGTGAGGGGGGATGTCGCTTCGTCAGCCGTCCGAGTAGCTGCCGTCCGCCGCCATAAGCCGGCCGCAAGTCCAGTACAAGCTAGAGCGATTATGTCAGGGAGTATGAACAAAGAGAATTTCGCCGTCTCTGGCCGCCCGCGGCTCAAGGATATTGCGGACCATCCGGCAATGGAGTTCGCCGATTACGAGCGCCGCCTGACCTCGCTGCAGGGCGTACTTCAACTCACTCAGCAGGCCTATCTCGCCAGCGGCGACCGGGCGCTGATCGTGTTGGAGGGATGGGACACCGCGGGCAAGGGTGGCATCGTGCGGCGGCTGGGTTGGGCGCTCGACCCGCGCAGTTTCAAGGTGCACCCCATCGCCGCTCCCGACGAGCACGAGCGCGCCCAGCATTATCTGCAGCGCTTCTGGTGCCGCCTGCCCGCCAAGAAGCAAATCACAGCCTTCGACCGGTCTTGGTACGGCCGGGTGATGGTTGAGCGCGTGGAGGGCATCGCGACCAAGCGGGAATGGCGCCGGGCTTACCGCGAAATCAACGACTTCGAACTTTTGCTGGTCGACTCGGGCATCCGCCTCGTGAAGCTGTTCCTGCACATCACGCCGGAGGAACAGGAGCGCCGCTTCCGCGACCGGCTGTTCGATCCCGTGAAGCGCTGGAAGCTTTCCTATGAGGATTTCCGCAATCGTGCCCGCTGGTCCGATTACGAGACGGCCATCGAGGACATGATGGAGGAAACCTCGACAGGGCACGCGCCTTGGCATCTGATCCCCGCGAACAACAAGCCTTACGGCCGGATCGCCGCATTCCGCATCCTCGCGGACCGGCTGGGCGATGGCGTGACCCTGGAGCCGCCCGCAATGGACGCGAGTATTCTGAGGGAGGCGAAGGCGGCACTCAGGCTCTCCACCGCCGAGGTCGAGCGCGCCTCTCAGCCCGGCAAGGCGAAGGCCAAGGTGAAGCACGTTTAATTGCGGTTCGCCATAGCGAGGCGCATCGGCCCGAAACATCGAGGGGGCGTCCCACATTAAATCAAAATTCTAATGATGAGCCTCTGGTTGTTGCTCTCAGGCCACACCTGCGGCCCCCCAATCGCATACGGTATGGCCACGGTAAGTTTCACAACCGTCTTCCACCGACCTCGAACCGCTCAGCCTGAAACGACCCGGGCAACGCGGCCGGGGAGGAGGTGATGAGAACGTGGAATACGCACCCACCGTGTTCGTACATGAGTACGTCCGGTTCCGGCTCGGAAAGTGGGAGCACGTCTGCTCTCACATCCGTCGCTGGCCAAGGTCCCGCTAAGACCTAACCTAAGAAGCATGTAGCAAGGGCGCTTCGGTCTGATCCACCGAAGCGCCTTCCCTTTTAGACTGTCGCTACTTAACGATACTCAATACAGCGTTTATACGTAAATTACTGCACAATTGAGTGTGCATGTACGGCCCAGCCGATTTATACGAGTGCTGGACCTCTCTGGGATCAAACATGTTCCCCTTCCCGCTAAGCCAATGCTCTGCCGCTTTTTTATGCTTCCCGCGCGTCCGCCGGTCATCAACCCTGGTCTCTGCTTAAAAGCATATCGGCAGACGGCACCCAGACGATTTGCCTTATGGCCTGCGCGGCATCTGGCTCTGCGCAATAACGGCGAGCACCTTGAGGTCTTCCTCGTTCTTCTCGGCCGTCAGCAGGAAGCGCACGCGATCCGAGACCCAGCTCACCGCCTTATAGGAGCCGAAGGCTTGGGCGTGGACGGGACTATCCGTATATCCGTCCGCCGGCAGCACATAGAGCGTCAGCGGCGCCTCCGTCTTGGACGAATAGGTGAGCTGCATCATGTTGTCTTGGATGTATTTGAGCGTCTGCCCGCGATAAAGCGTGAAGCCCTGATGCGAGAAATCGGGCGGCGTCAGCGCCTTCGCAGTGATCTTCGAAAGCTGGAAGCGAATGAATTCCGGATTTGCGATGGCATCCGGGTGCGGCGTCAGCATCTCCTTGGGGAAGAAGCTATGGAACTTTGCGATGTCCGCCGGCCAGGCGGTTGGCGTGAACAGCGCGGCGGGCGGCCGGTCCATGATTTTCGGCGGCAAAGGCGCACGCTGGGGAGCGAGCAGCGTCGCGCCATAGCCGCCGGCCAGGCCGCTCGCAAATACCGCGCACAGGAAGAAGAACTGCCTGACGGCGCTTGGCCGCTTGCTCGCGGCCGGGGCCGCTTTCGCCCGAGCCGCAGGCTTGGCGATAGGGTAGGGCTCTACGCTGCCGTCCATTTGCAGGGCGCTGCGCGGAACTTCGATCTGTTCGCGGGCAAAACCGCCCAGCGTTTCGATCAGTTGCGCCTGAGTTCGCTTCAAGCGCGCGACGCGCCGGGAGACCTCGGGGTTCGAGCTTGCGAGTTGCGCAACCTCGCCGGTTTGGCCCTTCTCCAGTTGGCCGTCGAGATAGGCGAGCAGGAACTCATCGCTGAGATGGGTCATGCGGCACGCTCTCGATGCAAATAGGGATCGCTATCGACGGCGCCGCGCTGATCGAGCCACTTCGTAAGCGCCGAATGCCCCTGAGCGAGCAGGTTCATAAGGGCGTGCATGTTGAGGGCAGCGACTTCGGCCGCTTCGTCGTAGGATGCGCCCTCGCCGTAGACGAGATAGAGCACGCCCCGTTGCGCCGCCGGCAGGCTTGCGATGAACCGCCCGAATTGTGCGTTGCTTGCCATCGCCCCCTTGGCGAAGGCGGCCGCAAACAGCCGCGGATCGGGCGGGCATTTTTTCTGCAGTGCCGGATCTTCATCGAGTTTCGCCGACCAAAGCGCATACATGCGGCGGAAACCGGCCGAAAGGCGGCTCGCATCCTCGTCCTGCCACTCGTTGCGAATGTGCATGGCCCTGACCGTTCCGCGCAGCAGCCCGCGTGCCAGCTCCTCGTTTGCAGTGAGCACGAGCGCGAATTTGTAGAGACGCGGCATAGACTTGTGTATTGTGTCGCGTTGCTGGCTGAAAAGTTGACCGTAAGCTGCCATAATACGCGGCCTCCCTCACAACATTGAATTGCACCTGCAGTGGGAAAACATTGACACGGAAAGGTTGACGCGACGTAAAATAGCCACAACGGATTGCGGAAGAACGCCATTCCCGGTAAATGCGGAATGTTAGCGCTCTATTATTTGAAGGCAGCATGAACAAAGATAGCGCGGCGCAGGACCGGTCTTATGCACCGGCACGCGAAGAACTTGCCAGCTTGATCGAGCAAGCCATTAAAGCACCTACTGGAATTGCGGGGCACCCGGCGGATGCTCAGCATAGAACCCGCACCCCGGCAGGCGGGCTCGCAGAAGCGCTGCTCCCGGATCGCCTCATTGAGGAGCTGAGCGCCGCTCAAGAACAGATGCGCGTCGAACCGCCGCCGGCGCCATCGGAACCCGCCGGCCTCCCCGACGCTCCGGCGGACGCATCACGGCCCGCCGCCGCGACCGTTGTTCCCGCGCCAGGCATGGCCGGCATCCTTCGCAGTTGGCACAGCCGCTACCAGGCCCTGCTCGGCATCGCCCACCGGCGCATTTTCGACCGCGGGATCGAGCAACTCCTCTTTTTCAAGACGGCAACGCCGCATTCCTGGCTCCAAACCGGCGCGGACGGGCAG
The DNA here is from genome assembly GCA_963760455.1 of uncultured Alphaproteobacteria bacterium. GTDB lineage: Bacteria > Pseudomonadota > Alphaproteobacteria > Rhizobiales > Rhodomicrobiaceae > Rhodomicrobium. The sequence continues at coordinate 11,590 of CAVXDM010000002.1, read as the reverse complement.
AAGCGGTTCCGCTACCGGGGACCCATTCCGGAAAAGGTGCTCGGCTGGGCGCTTTCGGCGCTGCCCACGGATTTGAAGCGCTATGCCTTTGTGGATTTCGAGGCTGGTAACGGCCGCACGCTGCTGCTCGCGGCGCGCAGGAACTTCGAGCACGCCATCGGCTATACGCACGGCAACGAGGCTTGCGCGATGCTCGAAATGAACCTCGCGCAATATTCCCGCTCCTATATGAGCTGCCGGGATGTGCGCGCGCTTCGCGGCGATCGCGACGGCATCCCTATCCCAATGCAGCCGGCGGTCCTATTCTTCCCGTACAGCATGAACCTGGCGCATATCGATATCGCGCTGAGCCATCTCTCGGCGTCGCTCAGGCTCCATCCGCGCCCGGTCTATCTGATTTTCGAGAATTCAGGCCCCGAGCGCGGGCTTGAGCAAATCCGGCTGTTTCGCAAGGTGCCGATGCCTATCCTGAACCGGATCAAGGCGAAGCTGTTTTCTCCCGCAAACGTCGCGGTCTACAAAACCCACAATGGCGGCGGCGAGAGCTAGTGCTGGGGACAGTGATTCGAACGGCGCGCATTACCCCTTGCCCCAGCCCTCTCCCCATGAAAGAGGGAGTCAGGGGGGTGCCCGTTGTGAGGGCGTCCCCTCTCCCGTGGGGGACAGGGGTAACGCGCTATGGATATGACCATGCACGAAGCCAAGAACGAGATCGTCACCGTCATTGAGAACCGCGCCGCCATTGTGCGCCTGAACCGGCCCAAGGCCCTGAACGCGGTCACGTTGGCGATGATTCACGAGCTTTCCGCGCTGTATCACGCTTGCGCGAAGAACCCGCATATCTACGGCGCCGTCATGGAGGCGGAGGGCAAGGCCTTCAGCGCGGGCGGCGATATCCGCACCATCCGCGACTGGATACAGAACGATCTCGCACAGGCTGACAAGTTCTACGCCGAGGAATACCAGCACAATTGGCTGCTGCAGTGCTTCCGGAAGCGCCATGTCGCGCTGATGAACGGCGTCACCATGGGCGGAGGCGTAGGCATCAGCATTTTCGGCACGCATCGCGTTGCCGGCGAGGCCATGTCGTTCGCCATGCCCGAGACCGGCATCGGCTTCTTCCCCGATATCGGCGGGAGCTGGTTCCTGCCGCGCATGCCAGGCATGGTGGGCCTGTATCTGGGGCTGACCGGGCATATCTGTAACCGGGCCGATGCCTATTACGCGGGTGCTGTGACGCATTGTATCCCGGCGGCAGAGTTCGGCGCTGTGAAGGCGGCGATGGTCGAGGGCGAGCCCATCGACGCAGTGCTCGACCGGCTGCACGAGCATCCGGGCGAAGGTCCCCTCGAAAAACACCGCGAGCCCATCGACAGGATTTTCTCCGCGGCCTCGGTGGAGGAGATCATGCGGCGGCTCGAAAACGAGCAAGGCGCCTGGCACGATTGGGCGCGGAACACGCTTGCCGTTCTGGCGAAGAAAGCGCCGCTCTCGCTGAAAGTAGCCTTCGAGCAGTTGCTGCGCGGCAAGGGCTACCGATCGCTCAAGGAGGCGCTGATCGTCGAGTACCGGCTGGCAACGCGGCTAATACGGCTGCCGGATTTCTCCGAGGGCATCCGCGCCGTCATCGTCGACAAGAACCAGTCGCCGAAGTGGCAACCGGCCACGCTGGGCGAGGTGAGCGACGCGCACGTGCAAGCGCTGTTCGAGCCGCTGCCCCAGGGCGACCTCACGCTCAAGGATTACTGGTTGCCGCCGCTGCATGGCTGAGGTTCATCCGTCGCGAGGCGGCCTCTTGGCCGCCGTGGAGATCCAGAATTAGCGTTGCAATTCCGGCCTCTGGATTGCTTCGGGCCTCGCCCCTAGGAATGCCGGAAACGGTCAAAACACACCGGCTCAGTGGCGCCGCTTCCGGGCGCCGTTCCGGTGTGAAGCCCCGCCCGAACGCCATTAGCACTTCCTTGACACCCCCAGCCCCGGCCGCCAAACTTCTTTAAAACATCAAGGAGGCGCGGATGGCGGAGATCGGCTTTATCGGGCTCGGCAACATGGGCGGGCCAATGGCGGCCAACCTAATCAAGGCAGGCCACACGCCTCAAAGTTTTCGACCTGTCGCAGGCGGCGCTGGCGAAGCTTACCGGCGCAGGGGCGGCTGCCAGCTCCTCCGCAAGCGCCGCCGCCCAGGGCGTGGAAGCCATTGTCACCATGCTGCCCGCCGGCCAGCATGTCCGCGACATCTATCTCGGGCCGCAGGGGATGATCGCCGCCACAAGGCCCGGAAGCCTGCTCATCGACTGCTCGACCATCGACGTGGCAACCGCGCGCGAGGTAAGTGCGGCGGCAGCAGCGGCGGGCCACGATATGCTCGACGCGCCCGTCTCGGGCGGCACTGGCGGCGCGCTGGCCGGCACGCTCACCTTCATGGTGGGCGGCAGCGATGCCGCGTTCGCGCGCGCCGAGCCCATCCTCTCCTGCATGGGCAAGACCGTCATTCATGCCGGCGGTCCGGGCAACGGCCAGGCGGCCAAGATTTGCAACAACATGATCCTTGGCATTTCGATGATCGGCGTGTCCGAAGCCTTTGCGCTGGGCGAAAAGCTGGGCCTCAGCCATCGGACGCTGTTCGATATCGCCTCGAAGTCCTCGGGCCAGTGCTGGTCCATGACGAGCTACTGCCCGGTGCCGGGGCCGGTGCCGGCCTCCCCCGCGAATCGCGAATATGCCGCTGGCTTCACGGCGGCGATGATGCTGAAGGATTTGAAGCTCGCGCAGGCCGCAAGCCGCGACGTAAGCGCCAACACTCCGCTGGGCGCTGAAGCCGCCGCACTTTACGCACTGTTCGAAAGCCACGGCGGGGGCGCGCTCGACTTTTCCGCGATCTTCAAGTTCCTGCGCGGTTCATCCTAATTCCGGCCGCCTCTGCCGTCATTGCGACGGCGAGCGAAGCGCGGCAGGAAGCAATCCAGCGGGAAACGCGGCGCGAGTGCCTGGATCGCCACGGCGCTATGGCGCCTCGCGATGATGCTGCGGGACTATTCCACCGGATTTCGTATAATGCAGCCGCGCAAGTGCTCGGGTATTTCGCTAAAACTTGCGACGAATTAACATGTCATTCACTTTTCCCGTCTAGGTTGTGTGTACCGGTAGTAAGCGCAACCTAGAGGATATTCCGTGACATGATCGCAGATTTCGTACGTGTCCAGCCAGACGACCAGAACCTTAAAACCAATTACCTTGTCACCCTGCGGATGATCGAGAGGCTGCACCGCCTGCTGCTCGACCTCATCAAGGATGAATTCGAGCGTGTGGGCCGCACCGACGTCAACAGCGTCCAGGCTCTCCTGCTGTTCAACATCGGCGACATCGAGCTGACGGCGGGCGAACTCAAGACACGCGGCCTCTATCTCGGGTCCAACGTTTCATATAATCTTAAGAAGCTGGTTGAGAGCGGCTATATCCACCACCAGCGCTCGCGCACCGACAAGCGTTCCGTCCGCGTGAAGCTTACCGACAAGGGCAAGGCAATCTCGGAAATGGTGAACAAGCTCCTGGAGCGGCAATTGACCATGATCGAGAAGGTCGGCGGCGTGACCGTGCCGGATCTCAAGCACTTCAACCAGATCTCCGTCAAGCTCGAACGCTTCTGGGGCGACCAGATCCGCTATCAGCTCTGATACCGGGTTGCGCATGCTGCCGGCTGGTATACGCGCGCCGCTGCGGTTTCCGTCATGGCCGGCGCGCGTCCTCCCGCCCCGGCTAACGCCTGGCCTAACCCCGTTATGGCCATAATTGACCTTCATCACCAGCATGAGGGAGCCGCTACCGTCCACGGCGGCGTCAATTCCCGATTGGAATGGTTTGGAAGGCATGATGGGGATCGTGAAACGGGGATGGCTGGCCGCGCTTGGCGGGGCTACCCTCATGATTGCTGTAAGCCCGTTCGAGGCGAACGCTCAACGAAGCAAACTGGACGATTGGCTCGGGTTCGATCAATCGGGCGATACCTTCGATCAATCGCGCCAGGCGCCCGCAGCCGCGGATCGCGACACCGAAGTGCAGCCTGAGCGCGGTTTTCCGACAATTTCGAGAGAGAACGTCACCGCAACCAGGACCATTATCAAGCAATATGCCGAGCTGGTCGCACGCGGCGGCTGGGCAAATTTGCCGCCCATCGAGCTGCGCACGGGGATGAGCCATCCCGCCGTGGTCCAGCTCCGCAAGCGTCTGCAGGCGACGGGCGATTTGCAGGCCTATGGCGGCTATCCCGAAATCTACGATTCTTACGTCGAGCACGCCATCAAGAAGGTGCAAGCACGCCACGGCCTGCCCGCGACGGGCTTTCTCGACAAGAATACGATCGAGGAGCTTAACGTGCCCGTGGCAGCGCGGCTGCGTCAGCTCCGCATAAACCTCGCCCGGCTCATGAGCCTGGCGCCCAATGTTCCCCCGGGCAAATATGTCGTCGTGAACATCCCGTCGGCGCAGATCGAGGCCATCAACAACAATCAGGTCGTTTCACGCCACACGGGCGTTGTTGGCAAGCCCGACCGGCCTTCTCCTCTTATCAATTCGGCCATCGAAGAGATCAATTTCAACAAGGACTGGTTCGTTCCGCCGACGGTGCTGAAGTCCGATCTGATTCCCAGGGGGCGCGCATTGCAGGCCAAGGGCCAGGATGCGCTGGCGGAGCACAAGATCGATGCCTACGCCGATTTCGCGGCTTATCAGAAAGGCCAGCGCATCAACGCGACGTCCATCGACTGGAACTCGGATGCCCCGCTGCACTATTTCTATGTACAGAATGGCGGCCCGGAGAATCCGCTTGGCTTCGTGAAGCTCAACTTTCAAAGTCCCCATCATGTCTACATGCACGATACGGCTGCCCCCAGCATTTTCTCGCAGAGTTTCCGCGCCGAAAGCTCTGGCTGCGTGCGCGTGCAAAACGTCCACCAGCTCGCGGCCTGGCTTCTGGAGGACAATGGCTGGACCGTTCAGCAGGTTCTGCGCATGAAGGAGACCGGCGAAAAGCTCAATATCCGCCTCAAGAAGCGCGTGCCCTTGTTCTGGGTCTACCTCACAGCCTGGGGAACGCCCGACGGCTCGGTGCAATTCCGCCGCGATATCTATCGCCGGGATAGCGGCGACACGCTCGCCTCGGCGGAATAGCGAGAGCCCGATGCGTCATACCGGAAGCCGCCTTGCGGCTGTCCGGGATCGCGGCATGTACTATTTGCTGCGGCTTGAACTCTAGCATTTACTTTTGCCTCACATAGCGGGCTATCGCCGGCCCCGCGGTAACTGTCTGTTTACCTCAACTTGGCGGTATTCTTGGCCAATTCGCCGCAACTACCGCGCTTTCCTTTAGGATGCAACTATAGGCAAATGCGCCTTTCTAAAACGTTAGCGAGTGTAACGCATTGATCGCACATGAAGTTTTTAGAGGGGGCGCGCCGCCGGCCAAGACAAATGCGCCGTTTTATAGTTAATATTGAAACTGCGAATATATTTAAAGGGATTCTAGAAACGCAGAAATCGACCAAAAGTGAGAAAAGATTTGCAAAAAGTGGCGTGTAAAAAATACGAACGTCCGGCGTTTACCATCCGCGCATTTACTATGATGGGGCCTTACGCGAAACGAAGGATTGGTTAAGACCCAAAGCGTTGCACGCGCGCCGGCGGTCAGAATCTGACGCTTGATACCCGGCACCTTAGCCTGCTATGGGTCGCAACCGGCCGTTCGATAATTTCGAACGAAATACCGCAAACCTCAAAAAGCTGAAATCGGCTTCAGAGCGTGCTGCGAGCTCCCTCGATTTTGGGCTCCAAAACGATAAGCTTGACCCTAGGGGCGGCTGCCAGCTTACTGGCGGCCGCAGCTTGCTCCTTTCCGAAGCCAGCATGCGCCTTCAGCGTGGCGGCAGTCGCGCGCAGCCTCTTCCCCGCTTGGACACTTCGCTAAAACAGAAGCGGCACCCGAAGGTGCCGCACCGATGACCCAGATGGGGGTTATTTCAAGGGCTCGGCTGTACCAAGGTGATAGTTTATACCGCCACGTACCGTATGAAGTTCCGTATCTTTCGTTACAACATAGCCGCCCAGCCCGTCTGTAGCATTATCGTGACTGAGATCGATATACTGGTATTCTGCTTTCAGAGACCAAGCTGGGTTGAGCTTGTATTCAACACCGCCGCCGAGAACGTAGCCGGACTGAAGATGGTCGGTCTTGTAAGAATGGCCGCCCGGTGCAAGATCAAGGAAGCTATTATTGACGTTGCCATAGGCAAAACCGCCGGTGAAATAGAAAAGAGTTTGCTCCCAGGCGTAGCCAATGCGGCCTCGCACAGTACCAAAATAGTCGATTGATATGTTGTGCAGATCAGGACTGGAGGCACCGGTAGTAAGGGACACTAGCTGGCTGTTGGCCGAATTATCTATGCCCGCGCCCTGAATGTCAGCTTCGACACCAAGTACAAGATGTGAACCCAGCCCAAAGCCGCCCTGCCAGTTGTAGCCCAACTGACCACCGCCAAAGCCACCGTTATCCAAAATGCCGCCATGCCGGGCTTGAGCATCAAAGGCATATCCGCCGTTAACACCGGCATAGAAGCCAGTCCACGTGTTAACAGGGGCGTAAACATCTTTGTAGCTGCCAAGAGCATCAGGCGCGCGGTACATGTCTGCTGCGTTTGCAGAGGCGAGAGCCACAACGCTAGTAAGCGTCAAGCCCAGAATGCCGTAACTAAGTTTCATCTCTCAACCCCCAACTCAATAGTGTCCGATAGTTGATAGGAAACTTAGAGCCTTCGTGCCCGGGCAGCAAGCTAAGACGTCAGTTGTATATATAATTGAATTACACTTGTGACTAAAGCGCAATAAATTGTAAGCAACTGTAACCGCGCCCGTTCGGCGAAGGCCGCCCGGCGGGGTAACTAAAAGAGCGAAATATACCCGCCTGGCGCTCCATGGCGCGCCCGCTCGGCACCTTGCGGGGCTTGGCTCGCTGAAAATCGAAGTCTGGCACCGCCGGTCTGCCTTCAGGCAGGAGACGTCCCGGCCCCTAGCTGGAATGGCTGCTCCCGGCCTGTCGTGTCAGCGCTGGCGGCTAGCGGACTTGCACAGGAGGCAGTGAACATATTGCCTCCTCAATCTATCCGTTAGGATTTGCGAGTGGGGTTCGTCTTGCTTTGGGCCGCAAGGCTCTGAAAACATTCCGGGAGGTTCTCATGAAAATTTCATCGGCCACTTGCGCTGCGCTCATCGCGCTCGTTGCTTTCGCCGGCGTGTCCACTGCCAGCTATGCCGATAGCGGGACCGTGACGCTTACCATCTACAAGGCAGGATGGATCATCGGTGGTTCCGGCGGCAGCGGCTCCCTCCACTTCCACGGCAGATCCTATCCGCTCTCGACTGGGGGGCTGGATTACGGCCTCGTTTTTGGCGGTTCGAAGACCGTGCTGCACGGAAAGGTGAGCAACATCTCGTCGCCCTCGGATGTCGCGGGCGTCTATGGCGCGGCGGAGCGGGGCTCGCGGCCGGTACCGGCGCGCGCGCAATCGTGTTGACCAACCAGAAGGGCGCCGTGCTGGAACTGACCGGTAGGCAGGTCGGATTGCTGGCGAACCTCGATCTGAGCGGCCTCGCGATTACACTGCACTGACGCAGAGGATGCAGCTGAGCTTTGCGGGGAGCTCGTCCGCCATCGTTGTCCAGGCCAAGGATTTGGCGCTGCGGTTGTGATGGGCGATGTAGCGCTTGATCGCGTCTTCAAGGCTGGCGACGGAGTTGAAGATGCCGCGCGTTAAAGCGAGGCATTTGCTGTAGCGCAAAGCCCGTTCCGGGCCGGCCCAAGGCGATTACCTCAAGGCCTGCCTAGCTCCCATCCTGCTACTCTTGCTTCGTATCCAGCTTAACGCCGGTTTCCTTCTCCGCCTTTTCGGTCGCCGCATCGACTTCCTTCTCAACCGCCGGCATGACCTCGGTGAGATAGGCTCCCATCTTGCCCATCGCGGACTTTGCCAGCGGTGCGCCGTAGAAATCGGCAAGCGCCTTCAATTCGTCGGCGGTGAACACCTTCACGAGACCCGCCTGCGCGGCGGTCTTGATCCCGGCCGCATTCATGTTCTTCTGCATCGCCGCCAGGAACGCCTGCTGTTGCTGCTCGGGCAAGCTTTGCGCGATACTTTTCGCCATGTCGGTGGCGGCACCTTCGGGCGGGACTGCCTCCATATAGCGGGCAGCCTCCTGAGCGCGGTTTTGCGGAGTGTCGTCCATCGCAAATGCGGGGCCAGCGAAGCTGGCAAGCAGGCCTAGACAGAGAAGCCGGACAAAGGAAGCCATTGTGAGTTCTCCACAGAAGATTAGGGTTTTGACGTCAATGCGGGCCTGCGCTGCCGCCTAAGACATAAAGCGATGTTTATGTCTTTATTGCATTTCACGCACAGCGCACGCTACCACTCAGCAGCTTTATCGTCCAAAAGAGAACGGACCAAGGAGAATTCTGTGTCAGCAACAGCCTTTGAAACCGCATCCTCCACGAAGGATTTTCACGTCAAGGATCTGAGCCTGGCGGAGTGGGGCCGCAAGGAGATGGACATCGCCGAGACCGAGATGCCGGGTCTCATGGCCGTCCGCGAAAAGTACGGCAAGGAGCAGCCGCTGAAAGGCGCCCGGATTGCGGGCTGCCTGCACATGACGATCCAGACGGCGGTGCTGATCGAGAGCCTGCAGGCGCTGGGCGCTGACGTGCGCTGGTCCTCCTGCAACATCTTCTCGACGCAGGATCACGCCGCCGCCGCGATTGCCGCGCAGGGGCACGCCAGTCTTCGCCGTCAAGGGCGAGACGCTCGACGAATATTGGGAATATGTCGACCGCATCCTGGAATGGCCGGGCGGCGTGCCGGCGAACATGATCCTCGACGACGGCGGCGACGCCACGCTCATCGTGCAGCTCGGCGCCGAGGCCGAGACCAACCCGTCCGTTCTCGCAAAGCCCGACGAGCGAGGAAGAGGAAAGCCTGTTCAAGACCATCAAGGCGCGGCTTGAGCGCACCCCCGGCTGGTACTCGAAGGTCAAGGCGGCCATCAAGGGCGTGTCCGAGGAAACCACCACCGGCGTCCACCGGCTCTATCTGATGGAGAAGAAGGGCGTCCTGGCCTTCCCCGCGTTCAACGTGAACGACAGCGTCACGAAGTCCAAGTTCGACAACCGCTATGGCTGCCGCGAAAGCCTCGTCGACGGCATCCGCCGCGGAACCGACGTGATGATGGCCGGCAAGCTCGCGGTCGTCTGCGGCTATGGCGATGTGGGCAAGGGCTCGGCGCAGTCGCTGCGCGGGGCGGGCGCCCGCGTGGCCGTGACCGAGGCCGACCCGATTTGCGCGCTCCAGGCCGCGATGGACGGCCATGAGGTGGTGACGCTCGACGACTATGCGGACAAGGCGGACATCTTCGTCACCGCGACCGGCAATATCGACGTGATCACCATCGAGCACATGCGCAAGATGAAGGACATGGCCATCGTCTGCAACATCGGCCATTTCGACAACGAGATCCAGGTGGCGGCGCTCAAAAACCTCAAATGGAACAACGTGAAGCCGCAGGTGGACATGATCGAGTTCCCCGACGGCAAGCGCATCCTGCTTCTGTCGGAAGGCCTGCTTCTCAATTGGGCAACGCCACTGGGCATCCGAGCTTCGTGATGAGCGCTTCGTTCTCGAACCAGGTGCTCGCGCAAATCGAGCTGTGGACCAACGCCGGCAACGGCAAGTACGGGAACCATGTCTACGTGCTGCCGAAGCACCTCGACGAGATGGTCGCGCGGCTACACCTCGATAAGCTCGGCGTTAAGCTGACGCAGCTCACGAAGGAGCAGGCGGACTATATCGGCGTGCCGGTCGAAGGGCCGTTCAAGTCGGAGTCTGTATAAGTATTGATGGCGCAAGTCCCACCGAACCCTCTCCCTGCAGCCCGCCTTGGCGAGCTTGCGACTCTCGGTGGCCGCATCCACGAGCGGATTCCGGCCGGGAGAGGGATTCGCTGCGGCTTGTCAGTCCGCGACATGGCGTTCCCTCTCCCCTTGGGGAGAGAGGACAGGAGTGAGGGGGTCTGATGCCCCGCTACAAGCTCACGTCGAATATGACGGCACGCCGTTCGCCGGTGGTAAATCCAGGCGAACGGGCCATCCATTCAAGGCGAGCTGGCGCGTGCCATCGAGGCGCTTAGCGGCGTGAACGTGGTGCCGCGCGGCGCGGGCCGGACCGACGCCGGGGTGCATGCGCGCGGGCAAGTGGCGCATCGACCTGGAGCGGCAGTACCCGCCGGACACGGTGCGCGACGCGCTGAACCACCACCTCCGCCCCGCGCCCATCGCGATCATCGCCTGCGAGATCGTGGACGAAAGCTTCGACGCGCGCTTCTCGGCGACGGCACGGCATTACATCTATCGCATCGTGAACCGCCGCGCGCGGCTCGGCGCTGGACCGCGACCGGGCTTGGCAGGTCGTAGTGCCGCTCGACGACGCGATGAACGAGGCGGCCGAGCACCTCATCGGCCGCCACGATTTCACGACCTTCCGCTCGTCGCAATGCCAGGGGAAATCCCCGCCGCGCACGCTCGACAAGCTCGAAGTGGCGCGCGACGGCGATGACATCCTAATCGCCGTCAGCGCCCGCTCGTTCCTACACCACCAGGTGCGCTCGATGGCGGGCAGCCTGAAGCTCGTGGGCGAGGGCAAGTGGCAGCCAGAAGACCTGCGCCGCATACTCGAAGCCCGCGGCCGCGCGGCTTGCGGCCCCGTCGCGCCGGCCTGCGGGCTCTATTTCATGAAGGTGGACTATACCGAGTCCGCTCGAGTGACCGCGCAGCAACACAGAAGGTTGCAGTGGGTAGTTCGAGATGTGGCGCGGTGGCTTTAGGCTGGACATATCCGTTGCCGCCCCTTTCGTCTGGCGGTGCCTCAGTAGTCCGGCCGTGGCTCCGTTTCCACACCCCCGCTCTATCGAACCGGCAGGCGGATTCCCGCACCCGGCTCTCGGACAAGCTCTCACGCTTACGCCCACGGCTGGTCATACTTAAGCCTGGTCAGACGGACGAGCCCAAAGTGCCCGTAAAGATGCGAGGGTGGATAGCTCCCGCCCTTTCGCCGCCTGAGCTTGTACTTAAAGCGTAACCACCTGGCGCAACCGCATCGCCGCGTAGTTGTCGAGAGCCCGGTACGCTTTCCGGACGGTGCCTACTGCAAAGTAGTTCGCCCAGCCGCGTAGCATGCTGTTCAACTTATCCACCAGCTCTCCGGTTTCCTGCCAGCTTTTCGACCGTTCGGTTAGCACATGGATTTTCTCTACCATACGCCCGATGCTTTTTCTTCGATGGCCAATAACCCAAACGGGCTTGGCCTGTTTTCGCAGAATATGCACGCCCGAAGGTGTAGCCTAAGAAGTCGAACCTGCCGTCCGGCATTCTGCATATTCTGCGTTTTCTCCGTGTTGACCTCAAGCTTTAGCTTTACCATGAGTTCACGCAAGTGCCGCAATGCCTCTTCGGCCTTGCCGCGCCTGCACAAAATCACAAGATCATCGGCATAGATCACAA
>CAVXDM010000001.1:0-11445 GCA_963760455.1 uncultured Alphaproteobacteria bacterium | reverse complement strand
ATGGGAACGCAATAAGCAAAGCTGCTCCACCGACCAGGGAAGCTATCGACCCAAGGGTTACCCCAACCCATCGGCGAAGACCCGTAAGGTGTTAACCCGTAGGTTATGGATACCAGAATCAGAATTAAGCCTCCGCCGAAGGAAAGGTTGCCGAAAATGTCGATTTTCGCTTTTTTCCTACGATATGTTGCTCTTTGAGTTTCCAGTATGACCATGCCGTGCCGATTATGCCGACTGGGACACTCACCAAGAAGACCAAACGCCAATCTGAAACTGCTAAGACGCCGCCTAAAACCAAGCCGATTAGTGAACCAGCAAGGAAAGCTAAACCGTTTATGCCTAAGTGCTTTGCCGCGTTCGTTTTCGGGGAAGGCATCTGTTATGATTGCTGCACTGTTAGAGAATAGGAAAGCAGCGCCGACACCTTGGACTATACGGAAAACTATCAATTCTATGGCTCCTGCGTCGCCCGTATTAGGCGTCAGGAACAACAGAATCGAGCCTATAGTGAATATCAGAAAGCCCAAGTTGTAGAGTTTAACTCGGCCATAGATGTCTGATAGTCTGCCAAAGGTGACAAGCAGCACAGCGGTTACGATGCTGTAGCCGAACATCACCCAGAGCAGATACTGGAAACTTGTGAAGGGATCAATGTTGTATGCCCCTAAAAATCGATGGCAAAGCAATCAAAACGATGGTCATGTCGATGGATGCCATCAAAGTGCCAAGAGTTGTGTTGGATAATGCAACCCATTTGTACTGTACCATAATACGTCATCAGACTAGTAGATTATTTAACAAAGTTTTACGGAATGGGTAAAATGAGTTATAAAAAGATTGTTGGGGAACACGTTGGTTCCCAAGTTGCTTATTCAGTTTTTTCTTCGGTCTTTGGTTGCTCTGCGGCTGCTTGTTGTCGTCTAAGTCTTTGATTCTTTGCAGACGTTTGATCGGGTTGTACCAGTTCCATTTGCCAAACGTAGACATCACCGCAGGCACCAAGTAGGTTCGCACCACGAGCGCATCGATGAGGATGCTGAAGGCGAAGGCGAACCCCATCTCTTTAAGCATCATGTTGCTGGATAGCAGCAGCGTACCCAGTGAACCTGCCAGGATAATGGCTGCGGCAGTGATATTCCGCCTGTCTGCTGAATAGCATGCACGATTGCATTCCGGTTCAAGCTGCCCCGCTGGCGCCCGGCGCTCCCGCCTTGCAAGGCCAGGCGGGCCATGAGGCCCAGCAGGTTTATCATTGCCGTTACTGGAGCGACGGCTGGGCCTGCGGTTGGGGCAGCCTCCGCGAGGAGCACTCGCGCTATTGGAGCCATCGCCGCCAGGGGTCCCAGGGATCTGAGGGATACCAGCGGCGGGAAGGCGGAGAGCAGTCGGGGTATGAGGGGTTTGGACACTTGCGCACTTGGAGCCATCGCCGCAACGGCTCGGAAGGCTACGAGGAAGGACACTCCCGGCACATGAGCCATCAGCGTACCGAGTCCTGGAAGAAGAAGTTCTAAGCAGACATTCCTTGGCAGACCAGCGAGTGCCCGCTTAGAGGTCTTTGTTTTCGCAGAGTGAGCGCTTGCCGCTCACGATAAACGTTAGTGTGGCTTTTGAAGTCGCTCACGATAAACGTTCGCTCCGTGTTTTATCGCAAAACCGGGAAGGCCACTTTTGCGAACTCTGCTTAGCGGTTCGAACGGCCCCCGCGGGGGCCGTTTTCTTTAGAGCCCGCCTTTCTCCTCAGTGGGCGGCTGGCCCGGCTGCACTGCGTTAAACCAATTGTCTGTTTTGGCTTTCCGGAAGGGCGGGGCCGTTTGACATCGCTGAGGGGCTGTGCAATTTGGGGCACTGGCGAAACGCCGCCCGCCCTGGCGCAGCCCATTGAACAAAATGACGAACGACCCAAATTCGAAGCTGGCACGGCCGAACTACAAAAGCGCCTACTGGATCATGCGGCGCCTTTGGTCGGAGCACGTCCGGGGCTATTGGCCGCAGCTCCTGCTGGCGTTCCTTTTGCTTTCCCTGCTTGCGGCAACGACGGGGTCATATCCCCTCATCATTAAATACTCCTTCGAATCGCTTTCGGGCGGCGACTCCAGTTTCCTGTGGTGGGTCATAGGCGTCATCGTCGCGGTGACGAGCCTTAAGGGGGGGATCGATTATCTGCAGTCCGTCCTGACGAGCCGGATTAGTATCAATCTGGGCCTCGATATGCAGAAGCGGCTGTTTGCACATATCCTGCGCGCGGATTTCGAACGCCTGCAGCGCGAGCCGCCGGGCCAACTCCTGTCGCGCATCGGCAACGACCTCGGCAGCATTCAGACCGCGATAATGGCGGTGTTCACGACAGCGATCAGGGACGCACTGCAGGTGATTGGCTTTGTCGCCTCGATGTTTTACATCGACTGGGTGATGACGCTAGCCGTGGTAATCGTATATCCGCTGGCCGCGCTGCCAATATCGAGCATCGGGCGGGCCATCCGCAAGAACGCTTACCGGACTGCGCAGCAGACCGGCAATTCGACATCGGTGCTTGTCGAGCATCTTTCGTCGCCGCGCCTGATCAAGACGTTCCAGCTTGAGAACTATGCCATCGCCAAGATGAATGGCGAGTTCGAGCGCGTGAACCGGCTCAGGCTCAAGACTGTCAGAACGCGCTCCGCGCTGAACCCCATACTGGAGGTTTTCGGCGGCGCCGCTGTTGCGGGCGTGATCGGGTTCGCGGCATTCCGGATCACCCAGGGCCACAAAACCCTCGGCGATTTCACCGGCTTTGTAGGCGCGCTGTTGATGATGGCCCAGCCCATACGGGCATTCGGCGCCTTGAACAGCCGGCTTCAGGAAGGGTTCGCTTCGGCCGAGCGCTATTATGAGGTGCTGAGCGAGGAACCCGTCCTTGTCAGCGCTCCCGAAGCGAAGACCATCGCGAATGTCAAAGGCGCCATCGAGTTCGAAGGCGTCTGCTTTTCCTATGCGAATGGCGAGCGGGACGCGGTGCGGAATTTTTCGCTGTCCGTCAAGCCCAATACGACGGTGGCGCTGGTCGGCCGGAGCGGGGCGGGCAAGTCGACCATCTTCAACCTGGTGCCGCGGCTCTACGATCCCCAGCGCGGCACGATCAGGATCGACGGCCAGGATATCAAGGGCATTACCGTTGAATCGCTTCGGGACTCGATGGCGCTGGTCAGCCAGGACATCAGCCTGTTCGACGATACGGTCGAGGCCAATATCGGGCTCGGCCGGCTGAACGCGACCAAGGCGGAAATTGAGGCCGCCGCCAAGGCCGCCGCCGCGCACGAGTTCGTCGAGAAGCTGCCAGAGGGCTACCGGACCATGATCGGGGACCGGGGCGTGCGACTTTCCGGAGGGCAGAGGCAGCGCGTGGCGCTAGCCCGGGCGATCCTGCGCAACGCGCCGATCTTGCTGCTGGACGAGGCTACAAGCGCGCTGGACACCGAGTCCGAGCGGCTGGTGCAGCAGGCGCTTGCAACGTTCAGCCAGACGCGGACGACGCTTGTGATCGCGCACAGGCTTGCGACCGTGAAAAACGCGGACATAATCTGCGTGATGGACGATGGGGAGATCGTGGAAACCGGCAGCCACGCGCAATTGCTGGCGCTGGACGGAATCTACGCGCAGCTCTGCAAATCGCAGGCGCTGCTGCCGGGCGAGCCGGGCTTTTCGCTTGGCGTAGCGGGAGAGGAAGCCGCCGCCTGCTAGGGCAAAGTGCGGGCAAGTTTCTCGGCGGACGCCGGTTCCACACGTGCGTCATGCCCGCGAAAGCGGGCATCCATGTCAGCCAAAATCGAAACGATTACATATGTTTGCCATGGGTCCCCGCCTTCGCGGGAACGACGCTGCCGACGGCTCCGTAGGCTGGGAAGTCTATCGGGTGCCCGGACTTTTGCCCCTCTTACCCATGGCGGCATCAGCCGCTTATCTGCATTGCTTCGCTTCGCGCGCAATGACGGCCCATCCGGGCACGCGCCCGCCGGCGTGGGCGACTACTCGCGCTGCAGCGCGCGGTTGACGAAGAAGTCCGCCCAGCCTTGGCTGCGGAAGGTGCGCTTGATCTCGTTCGGGTCGTAGCGCGTTTCGAGCCATTCGAAGAGCGTCACCGGCTCTGCATCGTTGTCGGCCATGTAGCGCTCGAAAAGGTAGTCGAGCACGCCGGTTTCGGACTGGCGGATGTGTCCGAACTTAAGGCTCAACTGCTTCACCGCCTCCTCGATGGGCTTGTCCTCCTTCATGTACATGAAGAAGGCGCCCATCAAGCCGGCCCGGTCTGCGCCCGACTTGCAATGAAAGAGGATGGGATATTCAAGCTCGTTGAACAGCTTCCTGGCTTCATGGATGACTTCCACGGGCGGGACCATGCGTGAGCGGAGCGTGAAGTTCACGAGCTTGATGCCGTGGCGGCGGCAGGCCTCGACCTGCAGGCGGTAGCTGCCGCAATCGCGCTCGCCGCGCAGATTGACGACGGTCTTGATGCCCTTGCCGTGCGAAGCGGGCGATCTGGCCGGGGCTCGGCTGGGCGGAGCGCCAGACGCCGGGCGCGATCTCGTGGCGGTTGAGGTAGACCGCGCGGAAGACGTGGTGGTCGACGAAATAGAGGTCGAAATAGTCGAGCGCCCGCCTGACCCAGCGCGGGCGCGCGCGCATCCGTCCGCGCGCGGAAGTCCCTGTATTTCACCGATAGCGCTTTCGAATAGGGCTTCGCGAAACGCTTGGCGTAGACGAATGGGTTCAGATTCATTCGGGCCGTTAGCTGAACTGCCAAGCGGAAATCCGCTCCATGCACAGGGCGGATGTACCAAGAGGCTGATTCGGTTGCAAGCGGCCTTTTCCTTTCTCAGTGAAGGACGAACCGCCCGTCGATGTACCGGAACTCGGCCGGATCGATAAGCTTCTTGCTCGAAACCCTGACGCGGGCCACCTTGCCGTCGAGATTGACGTTCCAGAACTCCACGAAATTCAATAGCTTAGGAAAACGCGGGGCCAGATCGTAATCCTGCCAGAGGTAGGATTGCAGGAGGGCAGGGTGATCGGGCAAGTGGTAGAGGATCTCCGCCGTGGTGAGGGAGTAGCCCCTAAGCTGAGCGATGAAGTCCTTGTCGGCCATGGACACCGTCCTTTCCGGGGCGTAAACACGCCTGGTAGGCATGGTACAGCAAAAGCTGAGGCTGGTGCACAAAAATATTCTGGAATCAATGTGTTAGCAGTCGCGCCGGCCTGCTGCTGCCAAGCGCACAAAGCGCCGGGCCGCAGCACGCGCGCCAGATCGCGAACAGCCGGGGTGCTGTATTTGCGGCCATCTGTTGCGGTGGCTCAGTCGGCCGGGCCGGTGGGCTTTGCAAGTATCGCTCTGAAAGCTTTCCGGTGTTCTGCTTCATCCGCGGCGGCGGTGGCGAAATGCTGGGCCGCCCTGCCGTCGCCGGCTTCTTCGGCCCTTTTCGCCATTTCAGTATACATCCTCGCGGACTCCAGATATTCGTCCGAGATCGCAGCGGCAAGGTTTTCCTTGTCAGTTCTTACCACTCCGAGGAGTTCTGCCTGCGCCCTGAAATGCTTATTCAATTCATCCTCGCCAATCTTTTCGAACAAGGCGGCGAGCTTGGAGTTTCCGTTCCTCCGGGCCTGCTCGGCGAATAATTTGTACCGCAGATTTGAGAAGGCTTCATCCTTCATCGCTGCAAGCAAATCGGTGCGGGTGCCGCTCGACATAGTGCCTACAGCTATGGCCGCGGTAGAAATGGCCGCTATCGCGGCAATCGCGGATACTACTAGAATACTGCGCATGATGTGTTTCCCCCTCCGTCCTCTTTGCGGGCTGGTTGTTGGTGGCAAACGCCAACCGCTCAAGCAATAACGTATTCATTTGCAAGGATAATCCTGGCAAGGCGCGACATCACAAAGAGTTGAGAGCCGATGCTGGCCGGTATTCCGGCCGGATGCCCGGCGCCAGAAGCGCAGTCTCGCGCGCCCGGACGTCTGTCAAAGCGCCAAAGCGCACAGCCGGTCCGAGCGCAGACCGGCTCCGGTAAAGTCGAAGCGATCCGACGCCAAGAGTGCCGTGGATCGCTACGGTGCGTTCGGCACCTCCCGGCGACGGGCGGTGCGCCGGAAGGGGCCGCAACTTACTGCGATTGGCACTTCCGGAAGCCTCGTCCGTCATGGCCTCCGGCCGCCGCCGGCGTCCAGAATTAGCGGCGCAATTCCGGCCTCTCGATTGCTTCGGGGCTTCGCCCCTCGCAACGACGGAAGCGGCCGGGACTTATGGCTGCTGGTGTGAGATCGTACCGGAAATGCCAGACCATCCGGCCAGTTCGCGGGCGGCGATCGCGGAAAGCGCCGCGATGCTGGGTGCCGAATCGTTGAGGCAGGGCAGGGCAGCGTAGCGCTCGCCGCCGTGCTCGCGGAAGGTCTCGCCCCCGCGGATCGCCATCTCCTCCAGCGTCTCGATGCAGTCCGCGGCGAAACCCGGTGTGATGACGGCCAGCCGTTTGACGCCGCTCCTGGCCAGCTCCGCGATGGTCTCCGCGGTGTAGGGCTTGAGCCATTCGGCGCGCCCGAAACGCGACTGGAAGGTGAGCCGCAATCGCTCTTCCGGCCAGCCCAGCGCCTCGCGCAACAGCCGCACGGTTTTGACGCAATGGCAGTAATAGGGGTCGCCCTTTTCGAAATAGGCGCGCGGCAGACCGTGGAAGGAGGCGAGCACAACCTCCGGCTCGAAATCGAGGCCCGCGAGGCTGGCGCGCGTCGAGACGGCCAGCGCTTCGATATAGGCGGGATCGTCATAATAGGGCGGAACCACGCGGATCGCCGGCTGCCAGCGCATCTCCTTGAGCGCGTCGAAGGCCTTGTCGCAGGCGGTCGCGGTGGTCGCCGCCGAATATTGCGGATAGAGCGGGAACAGCAGGATGCGGTCGCAGCCCGCCCGCTGCAGCGCTTCGAGGCGCGATTTCACGCTGGGATTGCCGTAGCGCATGGCCCAGTCCACCTCGATGCGCGGCTCTTTCGCGAACACGCTTGCGATCTTTTCCGCCTGGGAACGCGTGATGGTGCGTAACGGCGACTCGTCGCGTTTCTTGTTCCAGATGAGCCTGTACGCCTCGCCCGATTTGAACGGCCGCCTCGTCAGCACGATCAGGTTCAGGACGAGCCACCAGACCACGCGGTTGACCTCGATGACGCGCCGGTCGGACAGGAATTCCTTCAGATAGCGGCGCATGGCCCAGTAGCCGGTGGCGTCCGGCGTGCCGAGGTTCAGGAGCAGCACGCCGATGCGGCCATGGCGCACGGCCGGGTGCTGGCGCGGCATCGCGGAGGATGCTCGCTGCTTGCGGAAAGTTGTCCGGCATTTCGTTCATCTTAGCCCCCGCATTTGCGGCGCCGCAGCGTCGTCCCCGCGGAGGCGGGGACCCATATGCGAGCTTGCTCCTGCGTCAGAAATGGATTCCCGCCTGCGCGGGAATGCCTGTTGCGAAGCCGCTGTGAAAACACCGGCAAATGCGACGGCCGGACTTAGGTTCATGTGCTGCCGTCTCCCAATCCAGCCGGCTTAAATGGTGTCTCATCATGTCAAATGGGCGCTAGCAAACCGCATGCAAACCGCGCGGCTTACACGCTGGAAAGCCTCCCCGTCACCTTGGGTCCGAGGCTCGCGAGAGGGCGCCAGGCGGACGCGGTTACTTCGGTCAAATCGAGGGTAAGTGCCGGTGCAACGCCGTCGAGCGTGAAGACGTAGAGAAACGCCCAATGAGAATGCGCAGGCTCGTCCTTTTTCGCGCTTGCGGGGATGGGGTGATAGTCGATATCGATGGGCGTGGCTGGCCAGCGGGGATCGCGGGCGATGCCGGCGGGAGAAATGCCTGTTTCTTCGATCAACTCGCGCAGGGCGCTTTGGGCCGGATCGGTTTCGTCCGGTTCGAGATGGCCGCCGGGGCAAAGCCATATCTGAAGCTGCTTGTGATGGATGGCCAGGTAGCGCTGCTCCCGGTCCACGAGCAGGGCGCCAGCCGTGACGTGGCCCGCGAAGTGTCTGCGCGAGGTTACGTCCCCGCCAGCCAGAGCCAAGGCTCGCAGAGGCTCCACATAGGCGGCCTCGCCGGGATAGCGTGATAGATAGGCGTCGATGTGGGTCAGGATGGATTGTTTCAGCATCGCGGGGCGCGGCACTCCAGGGCGGGTAGATGGATTTCCTAGCTATTCACGCCGCGATCGCTTTGACAACCGGGTTCGCGGCGTTCGTGTCCGTGGCCTTCGCGATTGGCTACGCGCTGATCGCGATTCCAATCCTGAGCCTGCTCGTAGGCACCAAAACCGCAATCGCCATCGGCCTGTTCTTCAACGTCTTTACCGGCGCGCAATTCTGGTTTCACCGGCAATATGTAAGCTGGCCGGACGCGATTGCCATCCTGCCTGTTAGCCTGGCCGCGACGCTCGTTGGCCTGTTCTTCTTTTTTCATGTGCACGAGGCGGGGCTCTCCGGGGTGCTCGCGGTATATCTCATCGTGTTCGTGGTGAGGCATTGGCTGCGGCCCTCGCCCGTGGCTGGCGAGCAGGAGGCGCCGGGGAAGCCGGCACTCACGGCGCCGGTTATCGCGGGGACGCTCAGCGGCCTGTTCCAGGGCATGCTGGGCATCGGCGGGCCGCCGCTCGCCACCTATCTCAAGACGCGCCGCCTGCACAAACATGCCTTCCGCGCCACGCTGATGCTGTGCTTCTTTGCTAGCAACATCCTGCGCGTGGGGGGCAGTCTCGATCTCTTCCAGGGCGAGGCGTTCTGGGGCTACGTCCTGCCGGCCATCCCGTTGTTCATCGCCGGCTCGGTTGCCGGCCACCGTCTGCCGCGCCTCTTGAGCGAGCGGACGTTTCAGTATTGCGTGGATGCGATCCTGCTTCTCTCGGCGGCGCTTCTGATAGGAAAAAGCGGGCCGGAATTATGGAAACTGCTCTCAACATGATTGTTCAAAGGCGATTCCCGCAGCGTGCTTACGCCGGCGCTTCATTGCGGCGGAAGGCGCGGCCGCCCGCGGAACAGCCCGGCGATAAGCCAGCCGGCGGAGAGGAGGGCGGCCAGCATGAGGGCGATAGCGGCGGTTGCAACGTGGTAGCCATGGACCTCGACCGCCAAGGCGTTGCCATCCACGCGCACCGATTTCACCGTCGCCAGGAACAGCGCCCCGCCCCGCGTCTCCGCCTTGATCTTCTTGACGGGCGCGACCTCCGTCAGATGCTTGGCGATGTACGAGCCGAAGCGGGCTCAGCATGCTGTTGAACCGGCCGAGCATCGGGCGCTCCGCCTCGCGCGGCAGTTCCACCTTCGACACGCGGAAGAACATCGCGCGGGCGCCTGCGTCGAATTGCGGCGTGCCGCTGATAACGATGGGGGTGTGGATCATGTAGCCGGTGACATGCGCCTTGATGCGCACCTCGCTGTCAACCGACACGTCGAGGATGCTCGTTTCGAAGCCGCGCCAGGGCTTGGGCGGATGCTCGCGCGCGAAGGCTGTCAGCGTCTCGCCGGTCACGCGGACCTCGCCGTTCCCGGGCAGCACGAACCACAGGCCGCCAAGGCTTGCGACGAGCACGATAGCAGCGATTGCTGTTACGATGGCGCTCCTGCCCGCTTGCATTTTCGGCCTCCCAGTCCCAATACAATCTATCTGCCAAACCTTCTGCTACGAGCAGGGACAAATGTACAGGGGGCGTGTGCGCGGAGCAGGGCCGCCGCGAACCTGCGGGGTGCGTCCAGGCGGATGGAGGGGAGTCTACGGCGATGGCGAGCGGCGTTCCAATGCGGCGCACAGGTTTCGGTTTGGCTGGCAGTCTCGCCGGCCTCCTGGCTCTGATTGCGGTGGCGATTCCTCAATGGGTGCTGCCCCTGCCTCAACCGTCCAGGGCTGCCACCGTCGAGGTCCACCAGACCATCACGGAACGCATCGTGGCAAAGGTCAAGAAAATCGGCCACCACAAGCAGGAGAAGCGGGAACCGGCTGGGTGGCGGGAAGGCTTGCCGGCCGTCGCAATGCTGCTCGCCTTTGTGGCTGTAGGGTTTGGAGTGGTCGCGGTTCTTCGCGGCGAAGTGCTGGTTTTTGCCGGTGTGGCGGCAACTCTGGGCTTCGGCGCCATCGCCTTTCAGTTGACGCTGTTCTATGCGATTGCGGCTAGCCTGATGGTGATCTTGTACGCGGCAATGGAGCGGCCCAGCGGTGCGGTCGAGCTGGCGTCTATCGCCGCCGGTGCGATCCTTGTGCTGTCAGCCGTGGCCCTTTTTGGAATGGGGTTGCTTTCGGTGCTCCTTTTGGCCGGTGCAGCCATAGCGGTCTTAAGCCTGGAAGCGCTCTTCTGCGGACTCTAGTGTGCAGTCACCAATTACCGCTCCGATTGCCGGACGCTCGCACGGTAACTCGGAGACGTAAGGGACACTAGCAAAGTCAAAGAGCTAGTACAGTACGCCGGAAGTCTCGACACGTCATTGCGACGGCGACCGCAGCGCGGCCGGAAGCAATCCAGAAGCCGGAAGTACAGCGCCTATTTCTGGATCGCCACGCCGATAACGCGGGCTCACGATGCCGGCATTATTCCCGCGGGCCGTACCGGTGAATCCTGCGGGGGCCGGCGCGCCACTCATATCATTTTACCACCTGATAGAGAGCCACGAACCCATTCATGGACACCGGCGTCAGGCCGGCGTTGGCGGCTTCATCTCCGGCACCCGGGACACCGGCGTTGAACACGAGGACGTAGTCGAATTGCCGCTTCCAATTCTTCAGCGTGGAAACGGAGGACTTTTCCGGCCGCAACTCCGATATGCCTGGAGGGTCCAAGCCAAGCAACTCGTCGTAGGGCGGCAGGATCGTCAAAGGCTGCTTCCCTTTCTCCGCGAAGATGATGGGGACGAAAGCATCCCGGCGCATGACGGCCATGGCGGCGAAATGCCGGTAGGTGGGCAGCAAGGCGATCCGGCGTCCGATTGGCTCGCCGGGCAGCGCACCGGGCGCGGCGTCCACCGGCAGGACTGCCGAGCCCTCCGGCAGGCGGTCGAGTGCCGCATAAAGAGAGACCACGTCGGCTTGCCTGGCCCGCCACACCTCCTCGATCCACACGGAGCGCAAGCCCACCGCCAGCAAGGCCAGGCACACAAACGCCATCCGGGAGCTTCGGGTCGAATCCAGTGCGGGGTAAGCGCCAGCGGCGAGGGTGAACATCGACATCGTCAGTAGGCGGACGCTTATGTGGCTGGTCGAGCCGATTTGCTCCGGGGCCGCGAGACCGAGTACGGCCAGTGCGCCCGCGGCTAGCATCAATCCGGAGTGGGTCATGAGCGCGCGCCGCGAGAGCGCCCAGAGCACTGGAACCGCCAATGCCACTACAAGAAGGAGATCGGCCGATAGCTGGTAAGATCTCAAGGGCTCGATCAGCCGCAATGCAAAATCGGCG